>CAKKPP010000017.1:74076-104964 GCA_919901745.1 Chloroflexota bacterium
CCTCGGCGCTGCGCAGCGCGAGGCCCTCGCGACGACCGGCGGACCGGCGTCGATTTCGGGCCTCGTTGGCCACGATCCGGAGCAACCAGGGACGGAATGGGGCACCGGTCCGGAAGCGGGACAGCGCGGCGTAGGCCTTCATGAACGCCTCCTGCGCCGCGTCCTCGGCATCGCCCGATGGCGCGATGACATAGGCCGTTCGGACGGCCACGTCCTAGTAGGTCCGGACGAGCTGCTCGTAGGCCAACGCGTCGCCCCGTCGTGCCCTTGCGATGAGTTCGGCGTCTCTGTGCTCCGCGTCTTCCAGTGGACGGCCCTCCACGGTCAACCGTAGCCGGTACACCGGTCGGCCGCGGGTGGTTCCGGAATGCAGGGAGGGGCTCGCGAAGAGCGTCCCGCTGACACGGAACGCCTTGAGGGCCGAAGGTCACACGCGGTGACTGCCGACGGCCCGTCCGGACGGGCTGGATGGCACTCATGCGCAGATGTGCATCTGCCCGATGCTCTGGCCATGGACACGATCGTCGAACTCCAGGCCGACACCCTCCGCGCCCTCGCGAGTCCGCGCCGACTGGAGATCCTCCATCGACTCGAGCGTGGGCCGTGCGAGGTTTCGAGCCTGGCCACCGATCTCGACCTCAGCCAGCCCAACGTCTCGCAGCACCTCGCGGTCCTGCGGGCGGCGGGGTTGGTCGAGGCCGAGCGCTACGGTCGGGAGGTTCGCTATCGGATCTCCGACCCCGATGTCATGACCGCGTGCGGGATCATGCGGCAGGTCCTGGAGCGCCGGCTGGCGCGCCTGGCGAGCCTGTCCGCCCGTGGTCCCGCGGCCGATGCCGGCCGTACGCGCGACGCCCTCGCGTGAAGGAGAACCTCATGGACGAACCCCTCAACCTGGTCCTCTTCTCGGGGACCGACGACAAGTTGCAGGCCGCCGCAATTCTCACGGCGGGTGCCGCCGCCCTCGGTCGCCCGGTGAACGTCTTCCTGCAGTACTGGGCGCTCGACGCGTTCCGTGCCGACCGGATCGATGCCGACCACGGCCTCGCGCCTGAGGCGGGAACTGCCGGACGCACCGCGGTCGACGCGCTTCGGAAGGCCGGACAGGCGTCCTGGGCGGAAACGCTCCGCCAGGCCAAGGACATCGGCAGCGTCGATATCCAGGCGTGCTCGCTGTCGATGGACCTGCTGGGCATCGACGAGACGGCACTCGATCCAATCGTCGACGGCGTCGAAGGCGTGACCGCCTTCCACATCAGCGCCGGCAACGGCCAGATCGTCTTCATCTGAACAGACCATCAGGACCACCCGCCCGCGAAAGGAAGGCATTCGCATGGCCATCGCCGAAGGAACAGTCACCGTCACTGTCGACGCCCGCGGCCTGTCGTGCCCGATGCCGATTGTGAAGACGGCACAGGCCGTCAGGAGCCTCCCGTCCGGAGCGCTCATCGAGGTCCTCGCCACCGACCCCGGGTCGGTCAAGGACTTTGCCGCCTGGAGCCGATCGACCGGCAACGAGCTCGTCTCACAGTCTGTCGATGGGCCCGTCCATCGATTTCTCATCCGTCGAAAGTGAGCCCTGACATGACCACCGCAACGCTGGAGCGCCCCGCACAGACCCCCGTCATCGCGCCCGCACCGGCCACCGATTGGGAGGCCGCGGTCAAGACGAAGGAACTCGTGATCGTCAACTGGAGCGGCGAGCTGGACCGCGTCTGGCCGACGCTCATCCTGTCCTCGACCGCGGCCGCGAGCGGCGTCGGCTGCAAGGTCTTCGTGACCTTCTGGGGACTGCTCCCGTTCGTGAAGGACGGGGTCCGGATCACCGGCGAGAACACGATGCAGCGGATGCTGTCGTTCATGCAGCGACCCGGGATCGATCACCTGAAGCTCTCGAAGATGAACTTTCTGGGGATGGGCCCCTGGATGATGGGCACCCTCAGCCGCAAGTACAACGTGGCCAGCCCGCGCGAACTGCTCGAGGCGGCCCAGGCCCTGGGCGTGGAGTTCATCCCGTGTCAGATGTCGATGGACATGTTCGGCCTGACCAAGGACGACCTCATCGACGGCATGGCCGAGCCGGCCGGCGCTGCCACCGCGATCGAACTGATGACCGGGGCGGATGCCTCGCTGTTCATCTGAACCGACCACCAACGACGAAAGACGAAGGATCACGATGATCGAGACCGCCGCCACCACCGCCGGAACGGCCATCACCCGCACCATCGACGCCCGCGGCAGCTACTGCCCGGGGCCGCTCATGGAACTCATCCGCGCGATCCGCGAGGGCCAGGTCGGCGATGTGCTCGCCGTGCGCTCCACCGACGGCGGCTCTCGCGTCGACATCCCCAAGTGGATCGAGAAGGCCGGCCACCGGCTGGTCGCGCTCGAGACGCGCGACGGGTTCGACGAGATCGTCGTCGAGAAGGTCCGGTAGGACGATGGTCGACCGGATCCTCATCCTCGGTGGCGGCGTCGGGGGGACGCTGACCGCCAACCTCCTCGCCAGGCGGCTGCGACGGCGCATCGACGCCGGCGAGGCGACGGTGACCGTCGTCGACGCGACGGGTAACCACGTCTATCAGCCCGGGTTCATGTACATCGCGATGGGTGGCGAGCGTCCCGAGAAGCTCGAGAAGCGCGAGCGCGCATTGCTCGACAAGCGGGTCGCCCTCGTCACGGGCGTGGTCGATCGGGTCGACGAGATGGTCCAGACCGTCGGCCTGACCGACGGGACCGTGCTCCCTTACGACCAGCTCGTCCTCGCGACCGGCTCGCGGATCCTGCCCGAGGCGATCGCGCACTTCGAGGACGAGGCCCATCACTTCTACTCCGCGGAGGGTGCGGCCCGGCTGCGCGCCGCGCTGGACGCATTCCAGGGCGGAACGATCGTCGTCGGCATCGCGTCGATGCCGTACAAGTGCCCGCCGGCGCCGCTCGAGGTCAGCTTCCTCATCGAGTCCGAGCTTCGCGAGCGGGGCCTCAGGGACAAGACCAAGCTGCACTACTGCTCGCCCATCGGGCGGGCGTTCACGATCGAGTCCGTGTCCGAGATGGCCACCCCGATCCTCGAGGAAAAGGGGATCGAGCTCCACACGTTCTTCAACGTCGAGATGATCCATCCGGACCGGAAGGTCATCGAGAGCCTCGAGGGCGAGGAACTCGCGTACGACCTGTTGATCCTTGTTCCGCCGCACAAGGGCGCCCAGTTCCTCATGGACTCCGGGCTCGCCCCGGCACCGGGAGGTTGGCTGCCGACCGACCGCCACACCCTCAAGGTTGGGGAGCGGCCGAACGTCTACGCCCTCGGCGACGCCACCGACCTGCCGCTGTCGAAGGCCGGCTCCACGGCCCACTTCGAGGCCCCGGTGGTCGTCGAGGGGATCGTCGCCGCGGTCGAGGGCCGCGAGCCGGCCGGGAAGCACGCCGAGTACGAAGGCAAGGTCATGTGCTTCTTCGAGATCGGCGACAACAAGGGAACGCTGCTCCAGTTCGACTACGACCATCCACCGCGGCCACCCAAGCCGAACCAGCTCTGGCACCTGGGCAAGCTCGTCTTCAACAAGACGTACTTCCACACCGTGCCGAAGGGCCGGGTCTGACCTTCGTCGCGGCCGGCCGATCGAAAGGAGATCGCCCATGTTCCAGCGAATCCTGCTCGCCGTGGACGGCAGCGAGGCGTCGCTCGCGGCGGCCCGGGTTGCCGGCCGCCTGGCCGGCCAGCTCGGGGTGGGAGTGCGGGTGCTGACCGTGTTCGATCAGCCGAACTCGGAGCTCGGCGAACCGAACTACTCGAACGCCCTGCGCAAGGAACTGCGCGACGCCGATCATGCCCTGAACGCGGCTGCACGAGCGGTTCGCGAGTCGGGTGGGCCGGAGCCCGAGATCGAGCGGATCGCCGGCCGGCCGGCCGAGGTCATCCTGGATGTCGCGTCGGGCGAACCCGATGCGCTCATCGTCATGGGCAACCGTGGCCGCGGGCGGATCGCGTCGGCCCTCCTCGGGTCGGTCTCGACGGGCGTGGTCAGCCGGGCGGCCGGCCCGGTGCTCGTCGTTCCGGACCCCTCCCTCTGACAGATTCGCCCTCGACGGACGCTTGTCACAGGGTCATCATCGTCCTGCGCCGATCCAGCAGGCACGTGTCTGGCGTGGGCGCAGGGAGGTTCTGAGGATGGCATCACCTGCCCGGACCCCGGGATCGCACCCGGCCACCAGGCCGGCCGATCGGTGGACGGACGCGTTCCTGCTGATCACGGCGACCTTCGCCGTGTGGGGAGTGGGCCTGATCGTGCTCACGGTCGTGGCGATCGCCACACCCGGCTCCGGCTATCCGGACCAGGCCAAGGCGCTGCTCAAGGCCATGGGAGCCACGGTCGTGGGCGTTCTCGCGCTGAGCCAGCTGTACACGATGGAATCCGCAATGGGGCACCTCCCGCGGGCGGGCATCAAGATCCGCCAGCTCATGCGTAGCCATCGCTGGGGCGGGCGGATCGCGCTCGTCCTGTCGGTCGTTGTCGCCTATTTCTGCATCGTCGACATCGGGGCCCCGACGACGCCGGTGCGCGGCTTCGTCCACGCCATTTTCGGATCGACCGCCTTCGCCGCGATCGCCATCAAGCTGCTGCTCATCCGGTTCCGGCCATCTGTGGCCTATCGGGTCGCGCCGTGGCTGGGTCGCTACGCGGTGATCGCGTTCATCGTCGTGTGGTTCTCCTCCGCCTACGCGTTCTTCACGAACACGCTCTGACCTGGCGCCTACAATCGGCCGCGTGTCGAGTGCGCCCGTGACCCGAGCCGGCCGCGTCTTCCGACGCATCGCCGATCCTTCCCCACCCGTCGCCGTGCGCGCCGAGGGGTCGACGATTCATGCTGCCGACGGTCGAAGCTATCTCGATGCTGCCGGTGGAGCGATCGTCGTCAACGTCGGCCACGGTCGAGCGTCCATTGCGGCCGCGATGGCCGCGCAGGCCGGGCGGCTGGCGTACGCCCACGGCAGCGCCTTCACGACGGAGCCGGTCGAGGCGTACGCAACGGAGATCGGGCCGTACCTCCCCGTCGATCGTCCCGCGATCTACCCCGTGAGCGGCGGTTCAGAGGCCATCGAAACCGCGCTGAAGCTTGCCCGTGCGTACCACCTGTCGCGTGGCCAGTCGGATCGATGGATCGTGATCTCGCGCTGGGGGAGCTACCACGGAAATACGCTCGGAGCCCTCGACCTGTCGGGCCGCAAGGCGCTCCGGCGGCCTTATGAGGGTTGGCTGGGCCGCTTCCGTCACGTCAGCGCGGCGTATCCATACCGAGCCGGCGAGCCCGGCAGCGAGGCGCTCGGCGATCCGGTCGAACTGGCCGCGGAGCTGGAGCGGGCGATCCAGGCCGCCGGACCCGATACGGTGGCCGCGTTCGTGGCGGAACCCATCGTGGGCGCCACGCTCGCTGCCGCCGTGCCGCCCGATGGCTACTGGCCGGCCGTCGCCGAGGTCTGTCGGCGCCATGGCGTGCTGCTCATCGCCGATGAGGTCATGACCGGCTTCGGTCGCACCGGAACCTGGTTCGGGCTCGACCACTGGGGCGTTCGTGCCGACATCCTGGTTGCGGCCAAGGGCGCGACGTCCGGCTACTGGCCGTTCGGTTTCGTCGCGGCATCGGCCGAGGTCCATGAGACGGTCGTGGGCGCGACGGGGTTCACGCATGGGTTCACCTATTCTCACGCGCCGGTCGGGGCCGCCGTCGCTCGCGAGGTCCTCCGGATCCTCATCGACGAGGACCTGGTCGCGCGGAGCGCCGCACAGGGTCGATCGCTGAGGGAGCTCCTCGCGACCCGACTGTCGGACGATCCGAACGTCGGCGAGGTGCGCGGTCGCGGGCTGCTCATGGGTGTCGAGCTCGTCCAGGATCGGGAGGACAAACGGCCGTTCCCGCGAGCCGAACGGGTGACCGAGGCCATCGTGCGCGAGTGCCGGGAACGCGGGGTCCTGGTGTACTCGGGAACCGGTCTCGCGAACGGGACGGACGGGGACTCGATCCTCCTGGGCCCGCCGTTCGTGGTGACCGACGGCGAGCTGGGACAGATCGTCGACGTCGTCGCGGCCTCGATCCGGACGGGGATCAGCGGATCGTGAGGGTGCCCTTCATCCCGCCGGCGTAGTGTTCCGGAAACGTGCAGACGAACACGTACGTCCCGGGCTCCGGCGCCGTGAACTTCAGCTGGTCCTTCTCGGCGCCCTCGATGAGGCGTGTGGCCGCAATGATCCCGGGGTCGCTCGTGTCGAGCCAGTCCTCGTCGTCGCCGGCGGCGATCCCGTTGGCCAGGACGCTGTCTTCCTGGCCGGGCGCCACGAGGACCCAGTTGTGACCGACCTCGTCGGCCGGATCGGTCAGGTTGTTCAGCTGCACGTTGATCTCGGAACCTGCCGGCGCCTCGAGCTCGGGCGTGGCTGCAGGTCCTGGGCGACCAGGATCGGCTGAGTGGCCACCTCCACGGGCTCAGTTCCCGGATCGCTCGAGCCGCGGCGTTTGGGCGTAGACGTCGTTCAGGTCGTAGCCGCGTGCCTCCTGGGCCAGCGCGCCGGCGCGAATCACCTCCATCTCGGCCGCGTTCAACCGGACGAACGAGACGAGTTCCAGGACTTCCTGTTCCTCCTCTCTGGCTCCGGCCCAGCCGACGCGCACGCCGCCGACCCCCTTGGCGTAGTACTTGAGCTGGTAGACGTCCGGATCGTCATTGCTGAACTCGGTGATCACGAGCAGGCCGAGGTAGCAGTCGAAGGGCACGCAGGTCTCCGAGTTCACCTCGAACACCCTGCCGCGATCGGTCCAGCCCACCTCGGGGCCCCACCCCTGCGAGTAGCTCGGCGTGAACATCCTGGGATTTGCCTGCATCGCGATCCCCGCTGCCGCGTCATCCAGGCCGTGCATCCAGGCCGGGGCCTCGACGATCTGCCCCAGGTCGTAGACCTCGGGGTACTCGCCGAGACGCCAGACCGTTCCGTCGTCGTCCTGTGCCCAGAAGGCGAGTTCCGCCTCGGAGAGGATGCCGTCCGTGTAGTCGAGCTCGTACCCGGCGACGGCGCGGATGCCGCCGATCACCTTCGTCAGGTCCGTCACAGTGAGGACAACGCTCCGTGCCTGCTTCACGGCGTCGATCGTGGCCGACCCCTCGAAGATCCACTGCATGCCCGGGACCAGCGGCATCCACGGGTTGTTGATCGCCGTCGGATTCGAGAAGTTGCCTGGATCGAACGGCTCAATGTCGACCTCCGGGCCGGTCGTCCCGGATGGAACGCTCGGTGTGGGGGCCGGCGTTGCCTCGACCGGCAGGACACCCTCGCTCGCCTGGGGTGTCACGCCCGGCTGGAGCGGCGAGCCGGACGGATCCGTCGAGCTCGTGCAAGCGGCGAGCACCAGGAGCACGGTCGCGAGGAAGGCGCCACCTCTGATCACGGAATCACCTCCTCTCAGGCCGTTGCCGCAGCGGCGGTCGAGCCGGGGGTTGGATCGGTATCTCGAGCCCTCCCAAAGCGCAGGTACAGGGACGGCGTGACGAACAGGTTGAGCAATGTTGACGTGATGAGCCCACCCAGGATGACGATCGCCATCGGGTGCTCGATCTCGTGGCCGGGCAGGTCCCCGGCGATGGCCAGGGGCACGAGGGCAAGTCCGGTCGCGAGCGCCGTCATGAGGATCGGCGACAGCCGCTCGCGGGCGCCCCGGATGACGAGGCCCGGTCCGAAGGTCTCACCCTCGTGGCGCTCGAGGTGCTGGAAGTGATTGATCATCATGATCCCGTTGCGCGCGGCGATCCCGAGGACGGTGAAGAAGCCCACGAGCGATCCAAGCGACAGGACCCCGCCGGTCAGCGAGGCGGCGAGCACGCCACCGACCAGGGCCGAGGGCAAGGTCAGGAACGCGATGATCGCCAGGCGAGTGCTGCCGAAGGATGCCTGGAGGAGCAGAAGGATCCCGCCGATCGCGATGAAGGCGAACAGGAGGAGTCGATCTTGCGCGGCTTGCCGCTCGGCGAACTCGCCGAGCATCTCCGGGTGATAGCCCTGCGGGAAGTCGACCTCCGCCAGCGCGGCCTCGACGTCGCGGACCACCGAGCCGAGGTCGCGACCGGAGACATTCGCGTCCACGTCGATCTTTCGGAACAGGCCTTCATGCTTGATGCTGTTCGGTGTCGACGCGATCCCGATCTGTGCGATGTCGCTGAGCGGGACGGTTCCACCCTTTGCGGTATCGAGCGGCAAGCGCTCGATCGCGGTGAGACTGTCGCGCGCCTCGGGCACGCTCCAGACGTGCACGTCGTAGGCCTGCCCGCCGAAGAAGACGTCGCCGACCTCCTCGCTGGCAAGGAGAGCAGACGTCGCGCGGCGAACGTCGCCGGGCTTGATCCCGTACGGTGCGGCCTTGGCGAGGTCCACCTCGACGCCGATCTTGGGGATCTCCACGAGGAGCTCGTGGTGCAGGTCGACGATCCCGGGGATCTGCGAGATGGCCTCCTCGACCTCGTCCGCCTTCTCACGGAGCACGGCCAGGTCGGGTCCGAAGATGCGGATCACGATCGCGTCCGAGGATCCGGTCAACACCTCGCGGATCCGTTCCTTCAGATAGGTCTGGACGTCCCGACGGATGCCTGGGTAGCCGTCGACGACCTCCTGGACCGCCGCCAGCGTCTCGTCGTAGTCGACGGACGGGTCCACGCTGATCCAGTTCTCGCCGAAGTCGATCCCCACGACCTCGTCGGCGAGGAGTGCCTGCCCGATGTGCGACCCGCAGTTCCGGACACCGAGGATCGTGCGAAGCTCGATGCAGGCGGCCGTCGAGACCCGGACCTCCTCCTCGTGGGAGGTGCCCGGAGCCGTCACCCAGTGCATCAGAAAGTCGCGCTCCTTGAAGTCGGGGAGGAGCGACTGGCCAAGCTGCGTGAACACGATGAGCCCGGCCAGCGACACGCCCCCGACGGCGGCGAACGCCGGCCGCGATCGGATCACGATGCGGTGGAGGAGCGCGGTGTAGGCCGCTTGCAGGCGGCGCGCGATCGGCGATTCGCGACGCTCCATCGGGGCGTTGCGCAGGACGATCAGGGCCAGCGCCGGGGTGACCGTCAACGCGACCAGGAGCGATGCCATGACGGCCAGGACGTAGGCCATCGCCAGTGGCTGGAAGAACGCCCCGGACAGGCCGACGATGAAGAAGACCGGCAGGATCGCGACGACGTCGATCAGGGTCGCGTAGATGACCGCACCGCGAACCTCGATCGAGGCATCGAGGACGATCGTCTCCGTGGGCGTGGTGATTCCCTGCCGCCGCGCGAGCCGCAGGCGACGGGCGATGTTCTCGATGTCGATGATCGCATCGTCCACGACGACTCCGACCGAGATGACGAGACCGGCCAGGATCATCGTGTTGATGGTGACCCCGGCGAGATCGAGGACCAGCGCGGCCGCCATGAGCGACAACGGGATCGCCACCAGGCTGATCAGCGCCGTCCGTGCGTCGTACAGGAAGAGGATCAGGACCACGAAGACGAGCAGCGAGCCGAGCAGCAGCGCGTTCGTGAGATTCGAGAGCGCGACCTCGATGAACGTTGCCGGGCGGAAGATCGTCGTGTCGACCTCGATGCCGGTCATGCCCGGCTTCAACTCGGCGAACGCCTCCTCGACGCCACGCGTCACGTCGAGCGTATTCGCCCACGGGAACTTCTCGACGATGAGCATCAGCCCGGGGCCGTCGTTGATGACCGCATCGCCCCACAGCTGAATGTGGTCCAACTTGAGCTCGGCGACGTCGCCCAGCCGGACCTCGCGACCGCCGGTTCCGCGGAGGATCACGCCCTCGAGCGAGCTCGGGGTCAGGACCGACGGCACGTGACGGATCTGCAGTTGCTGATTGGCCGATTCGACCGCGCCGCCGGTCCCGATGCCGTGTCCCTGGGAGAAGAACAAGATCCCGCCATCCAGCGCCTCGGATGTGGTCTCCATGACCTGCTGCAGCGAGATCCCCTCTGCAGCCAGGCGGTCGGGATAGACCTGGACGTGGAACTGCTTCAGGCGCTCGCCCCAGATCGCGATGTTGGCGACGCCCGGAACGCTGAGCAGGCGCGAGCGGATCGTCCAGTAGGACATTGCCGACATGTCGATGAGCGACACCGTGTCGGACGTCATGCCGATCTTCATGACGCGGCTGGTCGCAGAAAGCGGCTGCATCATGAACGGTGGGGCGGCCCAGGTCGGCAAGGTCGGGGTCACGATGGCCACGCGCTCCGCCACGTGTTGTCGGGCGGTCAGCAGGTCCGTCCCGGGCTCGAAGAGCATCACGACCGATGACAGGCCCGAGACTGACGTCGATCGGATCACGTCGAGTCCCTCGACTCCTGCGAGCGCCTGCTCCAGCGGGACCGTGACCAGTGACTCGACCTCCTCGGACGTCATCCCGAGCGAGATCGTCTGGATCTCGACGCGCGGCGGCGCGAACTCGGGAAACACGTCGACGGGCATGCCCGGTATCTGGGAAGCGCCGAAGAGCATCATCCCGATGGCCAGAGCCACGACGATGAAGCGGTAGCGCAGACTGGCGGCGACGACCCGACGCAGCATGGCTGGTTGTTCCCCTACGTGCCGAACGTCACGTCGGGCCTAGTGCCCGCCGCCGACGCCGTGCTCGGCGCCCCACAGCTCGGCACCACCGACCGTCACGACGAACGTTCCCGCCGCCGGACCGTCGGTCAGGATGGCGTCCTCGCCGTCGATCCGCTCAACGGTGACTTCGGCCCGGGTGTACACGAGGCCTTCCGGGTTGGTGTATGCCCACGTCGAGCCCTCGGCGTCGTAGATCAGCGCCGCATAGGGGATCACCGAGCGGGACACGCCGCCGACGTTCTTCACCCCCACGGCGACCGTCTCGATGCCGAGCCGAGCGACGGCCGAGGCCGACAGCCTCAGCCGGCTGAGTTCGGAGCCATCCGTCTCCTCGATCGTGAGTGGCGGCTGGGTCGGCGTGCTGTTCGCCGCCGGCGGCGAGCAGGCAGCGAGCGTCAGGCCCGCCACGAACAGCAGGGCCGACGTGGCTTTGTGCTTCATCGATATGTCTCCTGCGCGATGGGTTGTCATCAGGCCGGGCTCAGCGCCGGGCGCTCGACGGGCTCGGGGCTGGACTCGAGCTCGGCGCTCGGGCCCGAGCGGAGGTAGACGGAGGGAAGGACGAACAGGGTCACCAGGGTCGAGCTGACGAGACCGCCCAGGATGACGGCGGCCAGCGGCCCCAGGAGTTCGAAGCCGGCCGCTCCACCCATGAGCGCGAACGGTGCCGCCGCGGCCGCCGTTGCCAGGGCGGTGACGACGATCGGGATCAACCGATCGCCCGCCCCGCGGACGATGAGGTCGACCCGCGTGTTGTCGTCGGAAATGTCGTCGATATCCTGGTAATGCGAGATCAGGGCGATCCCGTTGCGCACGGCGATGGCGAAGACCGTGAACAGGCCCACGACGGCGCCGAGCGTGAAGCTCGCTCCTCCGGCCACGTAGCCGGCGATCAGGCCGCCGATCAGCGCGGCCGGCAGCGTGGCGAACGTCATCGCCGCGAGGCGCCAGCTGCCAAATGACGCCTGGAGCACCAGGAACACGCCGATCGCCGCGGCGAGCATCGCCGCCAGGAGCCGGAGCTGATCGGCCTGGCGATCCACCGCGGCCGTCCGCACCTCGGCGTGATATTCGAGCGGGAACGGGATGGCGTCGAGCCCCGCCTGGACGTCCCGCATCACCGCTCCGAAGTCACGACCGTCGACGAAACCCTTGACGTCGAGGATGCGCATGACGCCCTCGCGCCGGATGACGTTCGGGGTGGCGGTCACCGACACCCGGGCGACGTCGGCGAGGCGCACGGGTGTGCCGGTGGGCGAGTCGATCTGGACATCGCCAACGCTGCTGATGCTGTGACGGACCTCGGGCTTGCTCCACACGACCACCTGGAAGACCCGCTGGTCCTCGAACAGGAAGCCGACCTCGATCCCGGACAGGAGGCTGGTGGCCTGGCGTCGGATGTCGCCCGGCTTGAGGCCGTTGCGCGCGGCCGCCTCGAGATCGACCTCGACGTCGAGCGTCGGTCGTTCCGCCACCCCGTCGATGACCGGAGCGCGGACCCCGTCGACCCGGGACACGGCCTCGAGAACCTGCTCTGCCTGAGCCCGAAGCACGGCGGGGTCCTGGCCATAGAGGCGCACGGCGAAGTCCTCGTCGGGGGAGGCCAGGACTTGGGCGATCCGCTCACTCGAGTACGTCGTCACGTTCCGATCCAGGCCGGGGTATCCGTCGACGACCTCGTTGATCGCCGCCATCGCGGCGTGATAGTCGGCCGCAGGATCGATGTTGACCCAGATCTCCGCGGCATTCGTGTCGCCGCGCTCGTCGGAGGTGATCGCCCGCCCGACGTGGGCACCCACGTTCTGCACTCCAGGGATCGTTCGCAGCTCAGCGCCCGCTCGTCCCACGATCCGGTTCATCTCGACGCGCGACGTCCCCGGAGCGCCGTCCATCCGGATGAGGATGTCGCGCTCCTGGAGCTGCGGCACGAGGGACCGCCCGAGGCCCGGAGCGGCGGCAGCGAAGACGATCACGACCGCGACGGTCACGACGCCGGCGAGCCCGATGGCGCCGGAAGCCCGCTTGACGATCGCGCCAAGCATGGCTTCATAGCGGGCCCTCAACCGGATGCTCAGTGCCGACTCGCGCCGCTCGCCCGGTCGTCGCGCGACGAGGAGCGAAGCCAGCGCCGGCCCGACGGTCAGCGCGACGACGAGCGAGGCGAGGATCGCCAGGACGTAGGCGGCAGCGATCTGCGGCAGGAACGCCGCGATGGATCCTGCAACCACGGCGACCGGGAAGACGACGAGGGCGATGATCAGGGTGGCGTAGACGACGGTACTGCGACCCTCGAGGATCGCCTCCACGACGAGCCCCACGGAGGACCGGGCCTGGTCCTCGGCGCGCTTCTCCTCGAAGCGGCGGAGCACACTTCCCGTCCCGATGACGACGTCATCGACCATGACGCCGATCGCAAGCACCAGGCCGGCCACGATCATCACGTTGATCGTCGCGCCCGTGACCGCGAGGACCAGCAACGCGGCCATGAGCGAAACGGGGATGGTGACGAGGCTCGTGATCCCGGCCCGCCAGTCGATGAACAGGCCGGTGACGACAACGACGAGGAGCAGGCCGATCGCCAGCGCCAGCAGCATGTTGCCCATGGCCGTCTCGATGAAGTCCGCGGGACGGAAGACGCTCGAGTCCACCGTGATCCCGGTCAGGCCGGGCTGCAACGCGGCCAGCGCCTCCTCGACACCGCGGGTCACCGCGAGGGTGTTCGCGTCGGGGAACTTCTCGATGACGAGGAAGAGGCCCGCTCCATCGTTGACGACGGCATCGCCGATCAGCGGCTGATGGTCCACGACGATCGTCGCGACGTCGCCGAGGACCAGGCCCGGCTTCTCCTCGATCGGGATGCGGGCCATGTCCTCGGGTCCGCGGATCGGCAGCGTGTGCTGGATGCCGATGCGCTGGTTGGCAGTGTCGATGAACCCACCGGCGCCCGGCGTCGCGGCTTCGATGTAGGTCAGTGGCGAGACCCACAGAGCGTTGCCCGCGGTCTCGATCACCTGCTGGAGGGGCACTCGCTCGTGGCGCAGGCGATCCGGGTCGACGAGGACCTGGAGTTGCCGTTCGCGAAGGCCCCAGATGGCGACGTTGGCCACGCCGGGTACGCCGAGCAGGCGCGGCCGCATCGTCCAGCGCGCCAGGACGGACATGTCGATGAGGGACACCTCCTGCGAGGACAGGCCCACGAGCATGACCCGGCTGGAGGACGACAGGGGCTGGAGCATGGTCGGCGGCTTCGAGACATTGGGGAGCGCATGCGCCTGGGTGAGCCGCTCGGCGACCATCTGGCGGGCGCGCAACACGTCCGTTCCGGGCTCGAACAGCAGGACGATCGAGGAGAGACCTGGAACGGATTGCGAGGTGATCTCGTCGAGCCACGCGACGCCGTGCAGGAGGTCGGCCTCCAGGGGCACGGTGATCAGCTGCTCGACCTCCTCGGCCGACAGGCCGAGGGCCTCCGTCTGGACTTCGACATAGGGGGGCGCGAACTCGGGCAGCGCATCGACTGGAATCGAGCCGAGCTGCACGACCCCGAAGATCATCATCGTGGCTGCGAGGCCGAGAACGAGCATCCGGAACCGAAGACCGGTACCGACGATGGAACGCATCACTGCTGAGATCCCTCCCCGTTCTTCGACTGCGTCCGCGGAGTTTCGCGGCAACCCCGGCACCGTACCGCCACGCGAGCGTCACCGCTCCGTCACAGGTCTCTAGGTGAGCTCCGCACCCTTCCGCCTGGAAGCGCGGACGACCGCCGGAGGACGCTCAGGCGCCGACGGGTCCTGGGCGTCGAGCCAGTCCCGGACCGCACGCGTGGCCGAGCGCGATGACGACGTCACGAGCAGGACGCGGTCGTTGCCGGACGGGTCCACCTCGAGGACCTCGACCACCATCGGCCGGTCGCCGGTCGGTTCCGTGAGGGCGCGGACCACCAGGACCCCGAGACCGCGATCCGTTCGAGCGCCCATCGGACGCATTCTGGGCACCGCCCGTCACCGCGACGTCAACGACATGTCAACGGGTCAGCCGACCCGCGACGCACGCCGGAAGCGCGAGGCGAGATCCTCCATGAGGCTGGATGGCTCGATGCCGAGCTCCTCCTCCATCAATGACCGGTAGGAGCGATAGGCCCTGGCTGCCTCGGCCAGGTTTCCCTCGGCCAGGTGGATCCGTACGAGCAGGCGGTGCGAGCTCTCGCGCAGCGGCTCCGTCGTGATCGCGGCGAGCGTCGCCTGGAGCGCGCCGGGGATGTCGCCGGAATCCAGGAGTGCGGCCGCCGCATGCTCCAGGGCGTGCAGCCGCAGCGCGCGGTAGCGCTCTCGCTCGACGACCAGCCACTCCTCGTCCCAGCTCGGCAGGACACCGCCACCCTCGATGAGGTCGGGCAGTCTGGCCAGTGCGAACGGGGACGGTCCCTCGAGGATCTGACGGGTGAGGTTCGTGAGATCGATCAGGTCGATCGCGACGTTGTTCATCAGGAAGATTCGATCGTCAAATGGCGGCACGATGGGCGCGACGCGCCGGAGGCGCCACAGGGTGGAGCGCAGGTCGCCGTTGGCCCGTTCCTCGGAGACATCCGGCCACAGCGCGCCGGCCAGTGTCGAGCGGGTGACGGGACCGCGCGCGACCGCGAGGAACGAGACGATTCGCTCCGCGCTATGTGGCAGACGGACGGGCGTTGCCCCGGCAATCAGTTGGAACTCCGTCGTGAGCCGCAGCCGGAACGGGGCGGGGTCACCCAGTAGGACGCTCGGGTAGGCGATCGTCTCAGCCGTCATCACCATGATCGCCGCCTCCCTTTCCGGCGCCGGGCGCCCCTGCACGGCAGGCACGATCCCGGAGCGGTCGCCGCGATCTCCCTCCGGTCGTCGCGGTCGTCGCCATCTCGAACACGCGGACGACGGGCACGTCGACGCGTGATCTCAGGACGCTAGTCGGGCCGATGGGTGGATGTCAAGGGGTTTGGAGGGGTGTTGTGCGGAAGTGGATCGCCGACGCACCACCTGCGCCGGCGGACCGCTCGTACGTCATCTGGGGGAGACGCTTCGCCTGAAGCGCCGGCTGCCGAGGCTCCGAGACTCAGCCCGCCGGGCTGACCACCGGGTCGGTCTGGCCGGGAGCCGGATCGTCCGGCTCGTCTTCGACGTGGCTGAACCCGAGACGGTCGGCCAGGCGTCCGAGTGGGCCCGGAGCCCACCAGTTCCAGTCACCGAGCAGGCGCATCGTTGCGGGAACCAGCAGGACCCGGATGATCGTGGCATCGACGGCGACCGCAATGGCCATCCCGACGCCAATGCTCTTGATCGTGATGATCTCGGCCAGCGCAAACGCCGAGAAGACGGCCACCATGATCAGGGCGGCACCGGTGATCACGCCCGCGGTCTTCGCGAGGCCCTCGGCGACCGATGCGCGGTTGTCGCCGGTGCGCCGGTAGGCTTCCTGGATCCGGGAGAGCAGCAGGACCTCGTAGTCCATCGACAGCCCGAAGATGACCGCGAACATGATGATCGGGTTGCCCGCGATCGTGTAGCCGACAGGCTCAAAGGCGAGGAGCCCCGAAAGATTGCCTTCCTGGAAGATCCAGACGAGCGCTCCGAAGCTGGCGCTGATCGAGAGGAGCGTCATGAGGACCCCCTTGATCGGGATCGCGAGGGACCCGAACAGCAGGAACAGGATCACGGCACTCGCGATCAGGGTCACTCCAATGGCCCAGGGCATGCTCCGGTTCTGGCTCTCCAGGAAATCGTGGCTCTGGGCCGCGACTCCACCGACCTGGATCCCCTGGATCCAGGCGGGAACGGCCATCTCACGGATGGCCGGCACGAGCGCGGTGCCCTCGGGCTGGGCCGGTTCGATCGGGCTCACCGCGTCGAGACGGATCGTCCCGTCGCGGACATACGCGTCCAGCAGCGCGTCGAGACCCGCTGGCCGCTGGCCCGCCGGTAGCGCATAGAGCGCGGCGACCTGTTCCGCTGGCAGGAGAACCCCGGTCTGCGGATCGCGGATGGTGAACGGGCCCTCGACCCGATCGATGCCGTCGAGCGCCTCGAGTTCTGCGCTGAAGTCGGTGACGGCCTCGATCGTCGTGGCGTCGGTCGCATTGCCGGACACGTCCAGGAGGATCACGATCGGCGTGGTCTCGCCGCGGTTGAACTCGGTCTGGAGGGTGACGTAGGCGTCGCGGCTCTCGAGGCCGGCGGGAAAGACGCTGGCGTCCGGGACGCCCTGCTGCAGCCGCAGGAACGGCGAACCGGCAATGAACAGGACGGCCAGGACCGGGACGAGGACGGCGACCGGGCGAGCCATCACGGCATGGGCGACGCGCTCCCAGCGGGAGTGGCGAAGGCCGTCCGGATTCCGTGGCCGTCCCATGCGGGCGAGCAAGCCCGAGAAACTCAGGGCGTTGACCCGCGGTCCGAGCATCCCCAGGACCGCCGGCAGGAACGTGAGGGCGTAGAAGACGGAGCAGAGGACCACGATCGATCCGCCGATCCCGATGGATGAGAGCGCGGGCGCGGTGAAGAACAGGAGGCCCGACAGGCCGATCGCCACGGCAATCCCGGAGAACGCGACCGCCTTGCCCGCCGTCGCGACGGCGCGCTCGACGGCCAGTTCGACCGTCCGTCCGTTGCGCAGCTCCTCGCGGAAGCGGCTGACGATGAAGAGCGAGTAGTCGATGGCCAGAGCGAGGCCCAGCATCGTCGCGATGTTCAGGACATAGATGCTCATCTCGACCTGTTGCGCGACCACCCACACGAGCGCCAGCGCCGACGGGATCGACAGGCCCGCGACGAGCAGCGGCATTCCTGCCGCGATGAGCGAGGCGAAGACGGCGATGAGGATGATCGCGGCGATCGGCAGCGAGACGACCTCGGCGCGCTGGAGGTCCGCTTCGGATTGCGCGGCGGAGTCCTTCGTCAGGGGGCCGAACCCGGTGAGCTGGACCTCCATCCCGGGGGGCGGGGTGAGGAGGGACTTGAGTGCGTCCGACTCGTCGACCGACTCCTCGTCGGTCAGGTCGAGGAGGACGAGGACGTAGGCACGGTCGCCATCGCGGCTGATGAAGCGAGCGTCGCTCGTCTGCGCGTATCCCGCGAGGCCGGTGACGCGCGCGTCGGCGACGAGCGGCGCGAGCGAGGCCGCCACGGCCGCCTGGAATCCAGCCGAAGTCGCGTCCGTTTCGGTCGTGGAGCGGAAGACCGCGATCAGGTTGCTCTTGCCGCCGCCGAACTCGTCGGCGATGCGACCCGAGACGTCCGCCGATTCGGACCCGTCGTCGAGCCAGCCACCCGAGGACAGGACCCCAGCGGTCTGCGAGGAGAGCACGCCGCCGGCGACGGCCAGCAGCACGGTCAGGATCACCACGATCCGGCGGAACCGGTACACGAGTGCGCCCCAGCGCGTGAACATCGGTTGTTCTCCTCGAAAGTGGCGGTGCGACCGCCATGGGAACGATGACGGATGGCCGAAGAAACGTCGACCGGCGCCACGGCGCCACGTGACGCGCTGAACCATAGAGAGCGAGCATTCGTTTTGTCAAGCTCTTTGGCTTGCGTCGTGCATGACGGAACAGTATGCTGTAAGGAACAGGCATTCTCCGGGAGGCATCTGTGCCCAAGATCACGCCCGCCCATGAAGCGGAGGTCCGGACCCGGATCGCCGCCGCGGCCCTCCGCGTGGTCGCGCGGCGAGGCTACCGACGGGCCACCGTCCAGGATGTGGTCCACGAGAGTGGCCTGTCCGTCGGAGCCATCTACACGCACTTCAAGGGCAAGGACGACCTGTTCCTCGTCACCTGCGACCGCCTCGCCGAACAGGGTCTTGCCGACCTCGCCGCGCTGCTTGCCGGCGGCCGATCGACGGCGCACAAGCTCGCGATCGCGGTCAGGTTCTTCGTCGACACGATCGATGTGCATGACGGCGCCCCCGGCCAGATCACGCTCGTCCAGGCCTGGGCCGAGGCGGACCAGGAACCGGGTGTGCGGGAGATGCTCGTCCGGCGACGCGAGCGTCTTGTCGCGGCCTCGCAGATGCTGATCCGCGAGGGGATCGCCCGTGGCGAGGTTCCGGCATGGATCGACGTCGAAGGCGTGACCCGCGGTTTCACCGCGCTTCTTGACGGACTGATGCTTCAGCGGATCGAGGCCGGTGACGGCTATCGCCCGGACGAGAACGAACGGCGGGCGCGGGCGATGCTGGAACTGCTTCTGGCTGCGAGCCCGGAACGGCCCGAGCTGCCGACCGCGTAACGCGCCACCGCGACCGATCGGCCAACGCGTACCATCGCCGGCGATGGCCCATGTCCAGACGGTCCTCGGTCCCCTCGCACCGGAGCGACTCGGCTTCACGCTGCCCCACGAACACACCCAGATCGCGCTCTGGCAGATCCCGGACCGTTGGGACTACTGGCAACTGACCCGCGATCGCGGGGTGGTGCTCGACGAGCTGGCCCGCTTCCATGACGCGGGCGGCGCCTCCCTCGTTGATCTGACGCTCCCGGGCGTCGGCCGCGACCCCGCCTGGCTGGTCGACCTGTCGCGCGCCTCCCAGCTCAACATCGTGATGGGCTGCGGCTGGTACCGCGGCGCGTATTACCCGCCCGAGGCGCTGATCGACCGACGGAGCGTGGACGTCCTCGCCGATGAACTCGTCGCGGAAGCGACCGACGGCGTTGCGCAGGCCGGCGGCATCATCCCGGCCGGCGGCGTCATCCCGGCCGATGGTGGCGAGCCCGTCCGGCCCGGGATCATCGGCGAGATCGGGACGGACAAGCCGTGGCTGTCGGCCCAGGAGGAGCGTGTCCACCGTGCGGCGGCACGGGCGTCGCGCAGGACCGGCCTCACGATCACCACGCACGGCGTCATGTCCGACGTCGCGCTCGCCCAGCTCGCGATCTTCGAGGAGGAAGGGGCCGACCTGTCGCGGGTCGTGATCGGCCACGCCGATTCGTACCCGTCACTGGATCACTACCTCGAGATCGTCCGTCGCGGCGCGAGCATCGAGTTCGACTTCCTCGGGATGTCGTTCACGCCGCAGGAGCGCCACGGCGAGAGGCGCGTCGTCGACCTCCTGCGCGAGCTGCTCTCGCGTGGCCACGTCGGCCGCATCCTGCTCAGCCAGGACGTCTGCCACGACGCTCAGCTGGTCCGCTTCGGCGGGAACGGCTACGCCTACCTCGCGACGTCGTTCCTGCCCCGACTCCGCGACGCGGGCGTGTCCGACGCGGAGATCGAGACGATAACGATCGCCAACCCGCGCCGGATCCTGACGATCGGCTAGCCGCGGATTGCCGCTGAATGGTGTGGCTCGGGCCGGCACGCGCGGATCCTACTCGGCGACCAGCTCGGCCTCGACGCTCAGCTCCACGTTTCCCGCGATGGCGCGTGAGATCGGGCAGCCGTCCCTGGCCTTCTCGGCGATCTCGGCGAACGTCGCCGCGTCGATCCCGGGCACGACGGCCTTCGTCGAGATCCGGCTCGAGATGACCGTCCAGCCGGCCTCACGCTTGTCGGCCGTCACCTCGACCCGGACGTCCACGCGCGTGGCAACGGTGCCGTTCTTGGCGAGCTCGTTCGCGAAGGCCATGGAGTAGCAGCTCGCGTGCGCGGCGGCGAGGAGCTCCTCGGGGCTCGTTCGGCCCTCGTGGGCCGCGGTGCGCGAACTCCACGTGATCGGCATCCGCGAGAAGGCGCCGCTCGAGATGTACTGGAGCATCCCGCCGCCTTCGGCCAGGTTGCCGCTCCACGTGGCTGTCGCATGTCGGGTCTCGGCCATGGTTCCTCCTCCGCGGTTCACGCTGCTTCGTGATGGTACGCCCGGACGAGCGCGGCCTCTATCGACCCGTGGGGCGCGAAAGCCCGGCGCGGACCGCGGCAACGAACGGGCGATGGACGTTCGTTCGGGGGAGGGTGACGGTCCGGAGGCCCCCGAAGTCCCGGTGCGCGGCGAGCGCGTCCGCGACGCCCCGGGCGAAGCCGTCGGTGAGCGGATCGAAGCCTGGCTCCCACCACAGGCCGACGACCCGCAGCGTCTTCGCCTTCCGATCGATCCGCGGCTCGATCCGGCCGACGAGGCGGTCGCCGTACAGGATCGGGAGGACGTAGTAGCCCCAGCGCCGCTTGGCCGCGGGGACGTAGACCTCCCAGACGTAGTCGAAGTCAAATAGGCTGCGCAGGAGATTGCGGTCCCAGCAGAACGAGTCGAGCGGGGCCAGGAAGGCGACACCGGGTTCGACGCCGCCCGGCGGGTCGCCTGCGGCGCGCTCGCGTTCGGCCTGCTCGAGGATCGGGATCTCGTCGCCGACGACGAACCGCTCGCCCTTGACGCCCTCGACCTGGACTGGCACGAGGCGACCGGTCGCCACGAGCTCGGCTCGCAGCTCGGCTCGCTCGCGCACGTTCCGACCAGTGCCGTACCACAGCTCGCTCTGACCGCCCGACCCGAGCAGTCCGTGCGCGCGATAGCGCGAGAGCAGTCGATGCATCCGCTGGTCGCGTTCGGGGACGCGGGTCGCGAGCAGCTCCGCCGGAAACAGGCGCTCCACGAGGTCGTACACGCGCAGGTTCCGCTCACGCCGGGCGATCCCGAGGATCCCGGCCTCGGCGAGTGCCTCGAGGATTGCCCGGACCCGGTTGGTCGGACGCCAGTACCAGTCGATCGTCGCACGCGGGCCGACGTCGCGGGGGAGCAGCGGACCGTGGTCGCGGACCCGCGACAGGAGTTCCTCGACGAGCGGGGCGTGTTCGTCGAATGTGCCTCCATCGTGTTCCTCGCGGTTGCGATCCCAGGTCAGCCGGTACCAGGGCAGCTCGGCCGTCGGCACGATCGACAACATCTTGTTGTACGTCTCATACAGGGCGCGCTCCGCGTAGAGCCAGCGGTCGGTCCACTCCCGCCGGTAGCCGGCGATCCGGGCGAGCAGGACCAGGTCGTGGTTGCGTCCGGCGACCTCAAGCGGGTCGAATTGGAGCGACCCGACGCGGTTCATGACCCGCATCACGCTCTCCGGCTCGGCCGGCAGGGACCGTGGCGGTGCCAGGAGATGGCGCAGGACGAGGAAGCGCCGAGCGACGCCCCGCTCCACGGGTCGAGCACCGGTCACCGGCCGGACCCGGTGCTCGTGAGCGCGGCCTCGAGTCGGTCGATGAACGGGACCTGGCTGGCCTTGATCCGGGCCCGGGCCTCGGCCGGCTCGAACCAGGCGACGCGATCGATCTCCGGGAACGAGCCGGTTCGCCCGGAGCCGGGCGGCCACTCCATCTCGAACGGGAGACTCACGGCGTCCGCGGGATCCAGGTCTCCCTCGACCGCCCAGGCGAACACCGTCTTGCCGCCCTTCTGGGCGATGGATCCGAGGTCGAGCAGTGGCATGTCGGCCGGCACGTCGTGGCCGGTCTCTTCCCGAAACTCGCGCCGCGCCACGTCCTCGAGTGACTCGCCGTCACCGTCGTCCTCGCCCTTGGGGATCGTCCAGTGGCCATGGTCGCTCCGGGCGAAGAACGGACCTCCGGGGTGGGCGAGGAGCACGGTGAGTTCTCCGTCACGCAGCCGGTACAGCAGGATCCCCGCGCTGGTTCGTGCCACCACCCGCGGACAGTAGCGGTTCTGTACGGAGCACGCGGTTGACGGCCCGTCCCTGCCCCCGTATCGTTCGGTCACACCGAAGTATTTGGTCAGGACGAATCATTTGACGATACCAGATCAACGGCCCACGGGCGAACCCCGGGGCACCTCGCGGGCCGAAGCCGTCACGGCGTTCCAGGCGTTCATGCAACGAGTCCAGACGCAGCGCACCCCGGCGATCCTCGACATCGGGATCTCGATGGCCCAGGTGAAGGTGCTCCACGCGGTGGCCGCGGCGCAGGGCCTGCATGCCGGCGAGCTCGCTACGTGGGTCGGGACGACGCCCTCGACGATCAGCGGACTCGTCGACCGACTCGTCGATCAGGGGCTGCTGGCTCGTCGCGACGATCCGACCGACCGTCGCCAGGTCCTCATCACCACCACGCAGGCCGGCCTCGAGCTGATCGACAAGTTCCGCGAGCTCAACCGCCAGATGCTCCACGCGCTGCTCGTGCACGTCCCCGACGACGATCTTCCGGTCGTCATCCGGGCATTCCGGATCCTTGACGGCGCGGTCGAGGCGATGGCCGCGGACGCCGCCACTGAAGCCGACCACCCGGCTGCCACCCATCCCCGGAAGGACGCTCCGTGACCCGATTGACCCAGCTCGCGATCTCGAAGCGGAGCGTCACGCTCCTTCTCGCCCTCGGCCTGTTCGCCGGCGGGATCTTCTCGTGGGGCCAGCTCCGCCAGGAGCTCGTGCCGGACGTCGACTTCCCGATCCTGACGATCGTCTCGACCTACCCGGGCGCCGGTTCGAGCGACGTCACCGAGCAGGTCACGAAGCCCATCGAGCGGGCGATCACCAGTGTCGCGGGCCTCGAATCGCTCAATGCGACCTCGGCCAACAGCCTGGCCTTCGTCGTGGCGCAGTTCGAGTTCGGGACGGACATCAAGGAGGCGAAGGCGACCGTCGAGGCGAACCTCGACGCCCTCAATCTCCCGACCGGGGTCCAGCCGCGGGTCATCGTCGCCGACATCAACTCCCAGGCGGTCATCGTGGCCTCGGTCCAGGGGGCCGGTGATCTCACGCTCGAGGACGCGGCGCGGATCGCCCGCACCGAGATCGTGCCCGAGCTGATCGGCGTGTCCGGCGTGTCGGCCGTGAGCGTGACCGGCGGCGCTGAGGAGCGCGTCAAGATCGCGCTCGACCCGGCCAAGCTGGCCGAATCCGGCGTCTCGCTCCAGCAGATCCAGGGTGTGCTCCAGGCCAACGACCTCACGATCCCGACCGGGACGATCCGGATCGACGACGGGCAGGTCTCCGTTTCGGCCCTCCATCAGTTCGGTTCGGTCGACGAGCTGCGCGCCTTGATCGTCGGCGTCAAGACGCCGTCGGGCGTGCCGATCGGCACGTCCCTGAACCCGCCCTCGGCGCTTCCCGTGCCGGTCCGCCTCGGGGCCCTCGGCACCATCGACACCATCGAGGTCCAGCCCACCGGCTACTCGCGGACCAACGGCGTCCCGTCGATCACGCTATCGGTGACGAAGGCCTCCGGCGGCAACACCGTCCAGGTCGCCGAGGACGTCCAGACCCGTCTCGACGAGCTCCAGGAGCAGTACGCCGGCCGGCTCACGCTGACGACCCTCATCGACACATCGGACTTCATCAAGGAGTCGCGTGACGGCCTCGTCAAGGAGGGCGGCCTGGGGAGCGCGTTCGCGGTCCTGATCATCTTCCTGTTCCTGCTCAACGTTCGCTCGACGCTGGTGGCCGCGGTGAGCATTCCACTCTCGCTCGTGGCCGCCCTCGCGTTCATGCTCGTCGCCGGGATCTCGATCAACATCATGACCCTCGGCGGCCTGGCGGTCGCCATCGGGCGCGTGGTCGACGACGCGATCGTCGTCCTCGAGAACATCTACCGACACCGTGGTCGCGGCGATTCGATGCGCGACGCCGTCCTCAACGGGACGCGCGAGGTTGCCAGCGCGATCACCAGCTCGACGCTGACGACGGTCGCGGTCTTCCTGCCGCTCGGGTTCGTGGGCGGGCTGATCAGCCAGTTCTTCCTGCCGTTCGCGTTGACGGTGACCTTCGCCCTGCTTGCATCGCTCATCGTCTCGCTGACGGTCGTTCCGGTGCTGGCGGTCTTCCTGCTGCGCACGGTCAAGATCACGGTGGGCCCGGACGGCGAGCTGCCCGAGACGATCTGGCAGCGGATCTACGACCCGATGCTGCGGCTCGCACTGCGCAGCCGGATCACGAAATGGGCGACGATCGGTCTTGCCGCGGCCTTGTTCGTCGGCACGAGCGGCCTCGTGGCCGGCTTGCCCACCCAGTTCATCGACTCCGGTTCCGAGAAGATCTCGTACATCACCGTCATTCCGCCCGCCGGCACGTCCACGGCCGACGTCATCGCTCGGGCCGAGCTCGTCGAGGCGTACCTGATCGCGGCCCCCAACGTGGAGTTGGCGCTCACGACGATTCCGAGCGCCGACGACACGAGCTTCCAGACCCTGGCCTCCGCCCAGTCCGGACGCCCAGCCAACACCGCCCGGATCTTCGTCCGGTTCCACAAGGACGTCGACCTCGAGGCGGAGGTGGACAAGGCCAAGGCCGGCCTGGCGGCGCTCGCGTCCGATGGGTTCTCGATCACCGCCGAGGAGCAGTCCGGGTTCGGTGGCAGCACCCTCAGTGCGGTGATCACGGGCAGCGACGCGGATCTTCTCGCGGCGGCCAACGACGCGGTCCTCGAAGCGCTCTCCACCATCCCGGAACTCGACAACGTGACGAGCGACCTGATCAGGTCGTCCCCGGAGATCCAGGTCCGGGTCGATCCCAACCGGGCGATCGGACTCGGGCTGACGACCGCCCAGGTGGCCGGCGACCTGCGCAACATCATCGTGGGCGGACCGGCAGGACGCATCGTCGTCGATGGCCGCTCGATCCAGGTCGACATGCAGCTGGCCGTCGACGACCTCGGCTCGCTCGACGCACTCGAGGCCATCCCGGTGGGGACCGTCCGGCAGGCCCCGCTGGGCTCGATCGCCGACGTCGTCCAAGTGGACGCGCAGACGCGGGTGACCCGCGTCGACGGCGCCTCGGCGGCAACCGTGTCCGGGGCGATCCGGTCGGCGGATCAGGGCGGGGTTGCGACGATCGTCGATGAGCGGATCCGGGAGCTGCGAGACGCCGGGCGCCTCGAGGGAGTGGACGTCAACGTCGGAGGCGTCACGGCCCAGCAGGCGGAGGCGTTCGGTGGGCTCTTCGCGGCGATGGCCGTCGCGATCCTGCTCGTCTACCTCGTGATGGTCCTCGTGTTCAACTCCCTCGTCGACCCGCTCGTGATCATGTTCAGCCTGCCGCTCGCGACGATCGGTGCCTTCCCGGCCCTCGCGATCACCGGCCGGCCAATCGGGATCAGCGCCCTCATCGGCTTCCTGATGCTCATCGGGATCGTGGTGACGAATGCGATCGTGTTGCTCGACCTCGTGGAACAGCTGCGCCACAAGGGGATGGGCACCCACGACGCGCTCGTGCAGGCTGGTCGTACCCGTGTTCGACCGATCCTCATGACCGCCGTGGCGACGATCATGGCCCTGTTCCCGCTGGCCCTCGGGCTCAACGAGGGCTCGATCATCGCGGCCGAGCTGGGCACGGTCGTGATCGGCGGGCTGCTGTCCTCGACGTTCCTGACCCTGCTGGTCGTGCCGGCGGTCTACTCGCTCGTCGACGGCGGCAAGGTCGCGGTGCGGCGCCGGTTTGGAGCTGGGGAAGACCATCCGGAACTCCCGGACGAGTTCGCCGAGGCCTGACGAAACGCTCGTCGCGCAGCCCGCGGGCCGACGCGCAGCATGCGGGGGCTTCCAGCGGGCCGACGGGGACGCTACTGTGCGCGGATGGGCATCGTGATTCGGATCGGCCATGTCCTGCGTGAGATCACGCGCGGCGGGCTTGCGGGTGTCGTTGGGGGGCTCATCGTCGGCGGCATCGGCGGTCGGATCGTCATGCGCATCGCAGCCCTGGCAAACCCCGATGCGACTGGTCTACGGACGGAGAACGGGGAGATTGTCGGAGCGATCACCGCGAACGGCACCCTCGCACTGATCCTGTTCGGCGGGCTCGCTGCGGGTCTCGTGGCCGGCGTCGTGTGGGTCGTCATCAGGCCGTGGATCCCAGGATCTGGCCTGCGCCGTGTCGTGGTGACGATGCCGATCGCCGTCGCGCTTGGGGGCCCGGTCCTCGTGAAGGCGTCGAACCCCGACTTCGTCATTCTGGGTCCGGACGGGCCGCTCGTCGCGATGCTGATCGGGCTTGTTGGCGTCGCCGGAGCCGCAGTCGCGACGCTGGACGGCTGGCTGGACCGGCGCCTGCCGCTACCCGAGGCCCACCCGATCCGCTCGATCGTCGTCTACGGAATCGTGGCGGGCCTGGGTGGGCTCCTCGCCGTGCCGATCACGCTCGCCACCTACTTTCAATCGAACCTCCGGCCGGAGGCCTTCGCGCTGATGGGGCTGGCGGTCGTCGCAGCGGGGGTCGCGACGCTGCTCTCGTGGATCGGTCGGATCACCTCGGGCGAGGTGGAGGCGATGCCGGCGCCGGTGTTGCCGATCGTCGGGCGCCTCGGCCTGTTGGTTGCCGTGGCGATCGGGGGCTGGATCCTGCTCGCCGACACCTCCGCGATCCTCGCCGCCGAGTGACCGACACGCACGGCGTGAGCGGGCGCCGAGGCTCGTCACGCCGAGCCGAGAGCCAGCGCCGAGGCCCCGCGCTCCTACTCGGCGCTCGAGGCCCCGCGCTCCCAGCCAGCGCTCGAGGCCCCGCGCCCCCAGCCAGCGCCGAGGCCCCGCGCCCCTACCCGGCGCTCGAGCCGCAGCCGCCATCCATATCGCTCCCATCGCTGCCGCGTGTGTATTGCTGACCCGAAGGACTCGTCACGGCCCCCTTATCGGCCCCTCGATCGTGCCCATGCATGCCGGGGCAGGGGTGGGTCGATAAGAGCGCGACCGAAGGCGGGCAATCGTCGGGGCTGCGCTCGCGGCAATCATGGGAGCGATACGCACCGGGTCATGGGCCGGAATCTCGCGGCCGGGGGACAACTTCCCGCACAGGACCCGCTGCGCGCCGCGGGACCCAGAATCGCACGGTGCAGGTACCCACGATTGACGGCCCGGCGGTTAATTCCGATAATGGCACTCGGGATTAGCCCGGCGCCCGGATGCGGCGCCGGCGGCCCGGATCTTCGGACCGCCGATCCGCCCGAAACGGAACTCGCGATACGCCGGACCACCCAGGACGGGAGCAACCATTGACCACCACCCGAGACCTCGTCAGCGACCGACGCGATGAGTACGCCTTCCATGACGACATCGTCTACCTGGCGGAGACCAAGCGCGGCCTGACGCGGGACACGGTGAGAGAGATCAGCGGGTTCAAGAACGAGCCCGAGTGGATGCTCGAGTTCCGGCTCCGCGCGTACGACCACTTCCTCAAGCGCGCGATGCCCAACTGGGGCGGCGACCTGACGAAGATCGACTTCGACAAGATCGTCTATTACCGAAAGCCCTCCGAGCGCGAAGAGAAGTCCTGGGACGACGTTCCCGACAAGATCAAGCAGACGTTCGAGCGCCTGGGCATCCCCGAGGCGGAGCGCAAGTTCCTCGCCGGCGTCGGTGCCCAGTACGACTCCGAGGTGGTCTACCACTCGGTGCGCGAGGAGCTGACCAAGATCGGCGTCGTGTTCATGGGTACGGACCAGGCCCTGATCGAGTACCCGGAGATCGTGCGCAAGTACCTCGGCACGGTCGTTCCACCGGAGGACAACAAGTTCGCCGCGCTCAACAGCGCCGTCTGGTCGGGCGGATCGTTCGTCTACGTCCCGAAGGGCGTCGAGGTCCCGCTGCCGCTCCAGGCGTACTTCCGGATCAACGGTGAGAACACCGGCCAGTTCGAGCGAACCCTGATCGTCGTCGAGGAAGGCGCGAAGGTCCACTACATCGAGGGCTGCACGGCCCCGATCTACGCCACGGATTCGCTCCATGCGGCCGTCGTCGAGGTCGTCGCGCTGCCCGGTTCGCAGGTCCGCTACACGACGATCCAGAACTGGTCGAACGACGTCTACAACCTCGTGACGAAGCGTGCCCACGCGTACGAGAACTCCCGCGTGGAGTGGATTGACGCAAATACCGGGTCTCGCCTCACGATGAAATACCCGGCAATCTATCTGCGCGGCGAGAACGCGACCGCCGACATCATCTCGGTCGCCGTCGCCGGGCGTGGACAGCACCAGGACACCGGCGCCAAGGCCGTGCACCTCGCGAAGAACACGAAGAGCCGGATCGTCTCCAAGTCCGTGTCGAAGGACGGCGGTCGCGCGACCTATCGAGGCCAGCTCAAGGTCAGCCCGGGCGCCACGAACGTGGTCGCCAGCGTGCGCTGCGACGCGCTCATGCTCGATGACCAGAGCCGCAGCGACACCTACCCCTACATCGACATCCAGGAAGACGACACGACGATGACCCACGAGGCCACCGTCGGGAAGATCTCCGCGGACCAGGTCTTCTACCTGATGAGCCGCGGCCTGACCGAGAACGAGGCGCAGAACCTCATCGTCCAGGGCTTCCTCGAGGTCTTCACCAAGGAACTGCCGATGGAGTACGCCATCGAGTTCAACCGGCTGGTGAAGCTCGAGATGGAAGGCTCGCTCGGGTGACCGAGGCGACCACCGAACCGTCAGCGGCGAAGGCTCCGACTGCCACGCCCAGGACGGCCACTCCGCCGGCGACGTCTGGGCCGGCCAAACGAAAACGCGCCGATCTGACGTTCGTCCTCGATCGGGATCTCGTCGATCGCTGGTCGGCGACCGAACCCGACTGGCTGACCGCAGACCGACGCGCCGCGGCGGAGCGTTTCGACGCCCTGCCGATCGAGACGAACCGGCTCTACACGCCCTACGTCGACCTGCGGACGACCGACCTCACCGAAACGAGAGCCTGGGAGGCGACGGCGACCGAACCGGCACCACCGACCCGTGGGGCGACCGGCGCTGGTGGGGGAGCTCCCGACGGCGACCCCGCGGCCGTGATCGAACTCCGCGAGGACCGTGTCGCCGTCCTGACCCTCGGCGCGGCGACCGTGGCCGCGGGCGTGACGGTGGAGACCCTTGGAGCGCTCATCGCCCGCGATGCCAGGACGGCCCAGCGTCTGCTCACCAACCACGCCTCGATCCCCGACGACGACCGGCTCGCGCAGCTCACTCGCGCCGGGTGGAACCAGGGCATCGCGATCCGCGTGCCGGCCGGCGTCCGGCTGGACCGCCCGATCGTCGTCCGCTGGCTGTCCGGCAACCCGGATCGGGCACTGCTCACCAGGACCATCGTGGAACTCGGTGCGGGAGCGACGGCCACCCTGGTCGAGGAACTGCGACCGTCCGGTCCGGACATCGCCTGTGCGGCGGGCGAGCGCGTCCCGCAATCGCTGTTCACGGGATCCATGGAGCTCCACCTCGGCTCGGGCGCGGATCTTGCGGTCGCGAGCCTCCAGGAGCTCGGCGAACGCGCTGTTGTGTTCCAGCATCGGATGGCGTCGATCGGTGACGGTGCCAACCTGCGCTGGGCGATGGCGCAGCTCGGCGGGAAGCTGGTCCGGAGCCGGATCGACAACCGCCTCGAAGGTGATCGGAGCACTGTGGAGCAGGTCGAGATCGTGTTCGCCGCCGAAGACCAGCTGTTCGACCTGACCTCGTACACCCGCCACATCGGCCGCGACACCACCGGCAGCCTTCTGTCGAAGGGTGTCCTGTTCGACAAGGCCCGGAGCTACATGAAGGGCCTCATCTCGATCGAGAAGACCGCGATCGGCACCGACAGCTTCCTCGGCGAGTTCGGGATGAACCTGAGCCGAGCCGCGCGGGCCGTCGCGATCCCGTCGCTCGAGATCGACCAGCCGGATTGCCGCCGCGCAATGCACTCGTCGTCCGTCGGCCCGATCGACGAGACCCAGCTGTTCTACCTCGAGAGCCGCGGCATCCCGCCCGACGAGGCGCGCAAGTTCATCGTCCTGGGCTTCCTCGAGCCGGTCGTTGCGCGCGTTCCTCTCGAGGAGTCGCAGGATCGCCTGCGCCAGCTCCTCGAGGACAAGTGGGCGGCCGGCCTGGCCCGCGCGGTCGCGTCGACGGCCACGTCCGTCGCCTCGACCGCCGTGACCGCTCCGGTGTCCGTGGGGAGTGCCCCCGCCGCATGAGACGGATCGACCTTCTGGCCCTCGACGAGGTGCCGGACGGGACGATGAAGATGGCCTGGGTCGACGGCACCGACATGGTCATCGTCATCAACACCGGCGGCGACCTCCGGGCGTTCCAGGGCATCTGCAGCCACGAGTACTTCGAGCTCGACAAGGGCTTCCTGACCGGCGACACGCTGACCTGCGCGCTGCACCTGTCGCGCTTCGACCTCGCCGACGGCGAGGCGCTGGACCCCCCGGCCGAAGAACCGCTGGTCCGCTACCCGGTGCTCATCGAGCACGGTCGCATTCTCATCGAGGTCGCGGAGGGCCCACTCGCCACGAACGGCTGACGCCGTGGACTGCCGGTGCGCATGCTCGCATCCGTGTGGCGCGGGCGAACCCTGTTTTATCTGCGTGGGAAGCGTACGCGCGAGCGAGAGGAGCCGCCCATCT
>CAKKPP010000018.1:0-37705 GCA_919901745.1 Chloroflexota bacterium
CTAGGCGGATGTCGATGGCCACGGAGCCCACCACGGCCTCGATCGACCTGCGTCCGCTGTTCGCCCCGCGGTCCGTGGCGGTCGTTGGAGCGTCCCCGAGGTCGTCGATCGCGCTGACCATTCGCGACAACCTGGTCGCGCTGGGAAGCGAGACGCGCTGCCACTTCGTCAATCCGCGCTACGCGGAGGTCTGGGGATCGCCGTCGTTTCCGTCGCTTGATGCCCTGCCCGAACGACCGGACATCGTGGTCATCGCCCTGAACCCGCTCCGTGCCGCCCAGTTCACGGAAGAGGCGGCGCTGGCCGGCGTGCCGGCCGTGATCATTCCCGGCGGCGGCGTCGTCGAGGGCGGCGAAGCGGCTGCGCAGATGCAGCGTGACGTTCGCGAGATCGCGATCCGTCATCGAATCGCGTTGCTTGGGCCCAACTGCATGGGGATCGTCGACCACACGACGAACAGCGCCACCTACATCGGTGACATCAACCCACACCTGCCGCGTGGTGGCGTGGCCGCGATCGCCCAGTCGGGTTCGGTCAGCGATGCGTTCATCCACTCGGGCAATCGGATCGGGTTCAGTCGCATCATCTCGTCCGGTTCCGAGGTTGTCCTCGACACCTGTGACTATCTCGCCTACTGCCTGGACGATCCGGAGACTCGCGCCGTCGCGCTCTTCCTGGAGGGCTTTCGGCGACCCGAGCGCTTCCTCGCCCTGGCCGATCGCGCGCTGGAACTCGACAAGCCGATTCTCGTCGTCAAGGTCGGCCGGACGGCGCAGGCCCAGGCGGCCGCGCTGGCTCACTCGGGCAGCCTCGCCGGCGAGGACCGGGTCACCGACGCCGCGCTGGCGGCCGCTGGGGTGATCAGGTGCGCCGACCTGGACGAATTGCTCGAGGCCGCGGAACTGGTCGACGGGACGCGTCGGACCGGCCGGCGCGTCGGCCGCGGGCGGACCGGGGTTGTGACCGTCTCGACGGGGGAAGCCTCGCTCATCACGGATCTGGCACCCCGCACCGGGATCGACCTGCCCCCGATGCCACCGGATGCCGAGGCGGCGATTCGCGCCGGGTTGCCGACGATGGGGTTCATCGCCAATCCCCTCGATCCGTGGGGCTCCGACGCGCCGGCCACCGCGTACGGCGTGGCGTTCGAAGCGATGGCCGCTTCGGGTGCCTACGACGTGCTGGCGCTGGTGCACGACTTCCCGTATCGCTCGATGCGCTCGGAAGTCGAGACGGCGATCACGGTACTGCGTCCGCTCCTCGCCGCGACCGCCGACCGACCCGGGATCCTCCCCGTGTACATCTCCCTGACATCCGGAGAGCCGACCGCGGAGACCAAGGCCGTCCTCGACGCGGAGGGTTGTGGGGCACCGATGCTGCGCGGGACGGTCGAGGCGTTCGCCGCCGTCGCGTCGCTGGCGCGCTGGGAGCGACGGCGGACTCGTCGGCTCACGAGCGGGCCCGTGCGACCCTCGTGGCCCGCCCTTGCGGCAGACCGAACCTCGTATGGGCTCGACGTGACCGCGGGCGCGTCCCCGGATGCGGCCTCGACGGGGCGGGCTCTCGCGCTTCCCGAGCGCGAGAGCCTGGATCTCCTGCGCGACGCCGGCCTGACAGTGACCCCGGCCATCGCCGCCGCCGACGCGGATGGTGCCGTGGCGGCCGCAGTCGCGTTCGGCGGGCGGGCCGTCGCCATCAAGCTGGATGCGCTGGGCCTCGCGCACAAGAACGAGGTCGGTGCCGTCGTCCTCGGCGTGTCCGGGGAGGACGACGTGCGTGCCGTCACGGCGCGGTTGTTGGCGGAGGGCCGGGCGGGCGGACTGGCCGTTCGCGGGGTCCTTCTCGAACCGATGGCCCATCCGGGCCTGGAACTCATCGTCGGAATGCGCCGCGATCCGCTGTTTGGGCCGGTCGTGCTGGTCGGGTTGGGAGGGATCTTCGCCGAGGTGCTCGACGACGTGGCGATCCGCCTCGCGCCGGTGCGTCCCGCCGACGCGGCCGCGATGCTCGACGAGTTGCGCGGTGCGGCGCTCCTGGGCGGTGCCGGCGGCCGATCGCCCGTCGACCGTAGCGCGATCGTGGACCTGATCGTCGGGCTCGCAGCCGTTGGGGTCGCCCGTCCGGAGATCATGGAGGTGGATCTGAATCCCGTGATCGCCGGCCCCACGGGCGCCGTCGCGGTTGACGCCCTCGTCGTCATGAAGGAGCCTGCCGATGCGCCATCCTGAGCCTGTTCTCCTTCGCGAGACGACGCCGTGGGGCGTTCGGCTGATCCTCAACCGGCCGGCGAAGCTGAACGCCTTGTCGGGCGAGCTGGTCGACGCGTTGTCCGGAGCGATCGCCGAGGCCGGCAGGAATGCAGACATCCGCGTCGTGGTGATCGCCGGCGCCGGGCGAGCCTTTTGCTCAGGATTCGACCTGGCCGAGGAGGTTGAGCACGCGATCGAGGGGCCGGTGGCGTGGCGCGAACTGCTGGCGGCCGATGTCGCCGCCACGCTCGGCGTCCTGGATTGCCCAAAGCCGGTGATCGCCCAGCTGCACGGGTACGCACTGGCCGGTGGCCTCGAGCTGGCGATGGCCTGCGATCTCGTCGTTGCGGCCGAGGGGACCCGCCTTGGCGAACCCGAGATCCGCTACGGCTCGGCGCCCGTGACGCTCCTGATGCCGTACCTCATCGGCCAGAAACGGACCCGTGAACTGCTCCTGACCGGCGACCTGATCGACGCTTCGACAGCCGAGCAGTGGGGCCTGGTCAATCGTGTCGTCCCGGTGGAGCGCCTGGCAGCTGAGGTGAACGCCCTCGCGGATCGCCTCGCCCGCACCCCACCCGAGGTCATGGCACTGACGAAACGGATGCTCAATCGGGCGATGGACGCAGCCGGTTTCCGCGTCGCCGTCGAAGCCGGCATCGATCTGGGAGCGATCATCAACGCCGCGGACACGCCCGAGCAGCGCGAATGGGACGAAATTGTCCGTCGCGACGGTCTGAAGGCCGCCCTCGCCTGGCGTGACCGGCGCTACGACGAAGAGCTGGGTCGGCACGACGCCGGAGACCGCGCGACCGACTGACTCGCCCCGTCCCGGCGCCGGGGCAGCCGGCGTCGTCCGCGGTCGGTGCGTCGTTGCACCTTCAACGTCATCGCCGCCCGGACGGTCGGTGCAGCAACCTCTCCAGACCTCCCCGTCCCCCACCGGCACTCGCCCGCGGGGAACGAAGGTACCCCCTCGACTGACCCCGTCGTCCTGTATCCCCCTACGGTGTCCGTCGGGTTTCATGGGCGCAATCCATGAGAGGGGGCACCACGAAACGGCGTGGAAACGGGGAAAGGGGTTCATTCACCGATGGAAACCATGACCGACACGGCTCGGACGGTCCGCCGCCGCCGCCGTCGACGAGGGATCGTCGCCCTTCTGGCGGCACTCTCCGTGCTCAGCATCGGCAGCGGCGCGTTCTCGCTGGCGGTCTTCACGGACACCGACAATGCCAGCGCCGCCTTCACGACCGGGACCGTCGACATCGCGACGAGCCCGTCGACACTGTTCACGCTGACCGGGATCGTGCCCGGAGACTCAGGCAGCGCGACCCTGACCGTGACCAACGGCGGCACCGCATCGTTGCGCTACGCGATGACCTCGTCGTCGACGAACACCGACGCCAAGAACCTCCGCGACCAGTTGAATCTCGAGATCCGGCCGGGAACCTGCCCGAGCGGATCGGCCGCGATCTTCGGCCCGGCCGCGATCAACGGTGCGCTGTTCGGCAACCCGGCCCAGGGGAACCACGCCAACGACCGGACGCTGGCCGCAGCCGCCTCGGAGAACCTCTGCTTCATGTGGAGCCTGGCGCTCGCGACCGGCAATGCCTATCAGAACGCAACCACCACCAGCACATTCACGTTCTCGGCCGAGCAGACCGCCAACAACCCGTAATCAGCTTCGGCTGCACCCTCGGCCGCGACTCGCCCGGTCAGGTGGCGATTCGTGGCCGAGGGCCGTTTTCCAGGGAGGCATGGCGATGAAGAGGAGCCGCAGGATCCGGGCGATCGCCGCGATGCGGCGGGTTCTTGACTTGGCCCTCGTCGTGTTCGTCGCGAGCGTTCTCGGCACGATCATCGTCGGGCAGGTGGTCCCGCAATTTGGAGGGGCCCTGTACGTCGTCGGCGGTCCCTCGATGGTGCCCGCCCTTCCGGTCGGCGCCGCCATCGTGGCCACGCCCGTCGACCCGGCGACCCTGCGCGTCGGAGATGTCGTCACGATGAAAGTCGGCCCGGCACAGGCCGTGTTCACCCATCGGATCGTCCGGATCGTCGACCGCGAAGGGGCGATCTGGATCGAGACGAAGGGCGACGCCAATGCGCAGGTCGACCCGTCGATCCTCCCCGCAACGGTCGTGATCGGCCGGGTGGACACCGCGATTCCCGGGCTCGGCTATCTGATCGCACTCCTCTCGATGCCCACCGGCGTCCTGTTCGCCGTCGCGCTGGCCGGTTCCCTGTTTACGATCGCGTGGTTGCTCGAGGCCCTCGAAGAAGATGCAGCGGATGCCGTCGTGCGCACGCCCGTGGACGCAGAATCCGGGCCGCCACGATCGCTCAAGCCGGCACGATCGCTCAGTTCACCACGATCGCGCCAGCGGTCGCCGATCCACGCGGGATCCCCCACGGGACCTGTTTCGGCCTGAATCGATGCGACCCAGGCGTCCGATGCGTGCGCTCGCCCTCCTGGCCGGACTCCTCGTCGGGGCCTCGTCGGTGGTACCCATCACCCTGGCGCGTCTCACCGACACCGTGGATGCATCGGCGACGGCCACGACCGACACCCTGACGCCGCCCACCGGCCTGGGCGCCGTCGGTGGCCTGACGGTTGTCTTGTCCTGGACGCCGACGACCGACACCTACGCTTCGGGCTATTACGTTGAGCGCGCCCCGGCGGCCGTCGGGCCGTACGCGATGATCGCCACGGTGAACCCATCCAGTGCAACTGGATCTGTCGATCTGCCCGGCGTCGGCACGTTCTACTACCGCCTCGCCGCGTACTACAACAACTGGACCAGTGCCTACACGGCGGTCGTGTCGGCCACCGTCATCGCGACCGACTGGAAGACTTGCGCGAGCAACGGTGCGAACGCCGGGGGCGACAACAACGGGTTTGAGGGCACGCCGGGCAACGCATGCATCCCCGGTTCGCCCGCAGCGACCGACGTCAACTCCGGCACGAACACGAATACCGGGTGCCTCAATGCCGGGAAGGACAGGCACCGGTTCTGGGACTTCACGTTCGGGATCCCCGCCGTCGTCACGTCGATCAACGGGATCGAGGTCCGGCTCGACGCTGCCGTCAACAACGCGACCGGCACCAACCGGATGTGCGCGCGGCTCTCGTGGGACGGTGGGGTCACGTGGACGGCGACGAAACGGCTCACCGCCCTGACGACCTCGATCGCGACCTACGTTCTCGGTGGTCCCGTCGACACGTGGGGTCGGGCCTGGGCCGGTGCCGAGTTCTCGGACACCAACTTCCGCGTTCAGGTCATCGACGTCAGCAGCAACAACGCCAGGGACTTCACGCTCGAGTACATGGCGGTCAGCGTCTACTACGTGCCCTGACCGGCGACGCACGACCGTCGGCAACGGACCATCGTCGGCGCCGAGGCGAAGCTCGAGTCCGGTCATCGCGCCGTCATGCGAGGGTCGATACCATCGCGTGGTGATCCGCTCGCATCGATCGATCGCGCTCCGCGCCACGGCGACACTCCTCGGGGTCGCCTTCGTCATCGGCGCGTGTACTGGGGGCAGCACGCCCGGGCCCGCCACCACCGAGCCGTCGGAATCGCCGCGGGGCGCGTCGCCAGCAACGCCGTCAGGCGTGCCCACGCTCGCGCCGACCCCCGAAGCGACGGCGCCGGGGCCCACGCCTGCGCCATTGCCCACGACGGGGGCATGGACGCGGCTCGCGCCGTCCGGCGACGCCCCATCCAAGCGCGAGGACCAGACCTGGACCGTGGACCCCGATGCGGGGACGGCCTGGCTGTTCGGCGGTCGGAACGGTGGGACGACGTACGGCGACCTGTGGGCCTACGACCTCGCGTCCGACACGTGGTCGCAGATCGTGCCGATCGGTCCCGCACCACCCGCCCGATTTGGCCACGACGCGACCTGGGTCCCGGGGCGCGGGCTCATCATCTTCGGCGGCCAGGCCAACGCCACGACATTCTTCGGCGACCTCTGGCAGTTCGATCCGCGGACGCTGCGCTGGACGACGCTCGCCGCAGCCGGTGCTCTGCCCAAGGCCCGGTACGGCAGTTGCGCCGCGCTCGGGCCGGACGGTCGGCTGTGGATGAGCCACGGCTTCACCGAGGACGGCACTCGCTTCGCGGACACCAGGGCGTACGACTTCACGACGGGCCTCTGGACCGACGTGACCCCGGCCGGTGTCGGACCCGTCGAGCGCTGCCTTCACTCGTGCTGGTGGACGCCCGACGGGCGATTCGTGCTCTACGCCGGCCAGACGACGGGAATCGATTCGCTCGGCGACCTGTGGGTCCTCAGCCCCGGCGCCGGCGATGCGCCCGGGACCTGGGCAAAGGCGACAATCGATCGACCACCCGATCGGAACCTCTATGCCGTCAGCCCATTCCGCGACACCGTCGTCGTGGTCGGTGGGCGCGGACTTGGCAAGACGTTCCTCGACGACGTGTACGTCGTCGATCCGATCACGTCCGCGTTCCACGCCGTCGCGCTCGCCGGTGCTGGGCCCGCCGGCCGGGGTGGCGCGGCGCTCATCGATGATCCTGGGCGCGGCCGCCTGTTGTTGTTCGGCGGCAAGGACGCCACCGGCGCCGTGGAGGACATCTGGGCGTTGACCTTGCGCTGACTCCGTCGGCCGGGGCAGCCACATCGAGTGGCGTTCGGACCAACCGACCACCCCCTTCGGTGCAGCGTGGCACCACGAACGGGCTCGCGCGCCGCTGGCCCATTCGTACGGCGCGACGCGACCGAGAGACCGCACAGGACCGACCCGCTGTTCACCGGATTGGACGCCCGGACCGGAAACACCGGCGGTCGCGCACCCGTCCTCCGGCGATCGGGCTAGTGCATCCACGGCCGGCCATGGCTAGCGTGGCGGGTAGCGTCGGGCACTGAACGTGGTTCATCACCGCGCCATCGTCCGACGGCAGCTGGACGCCGAGGGCTCACCCGCCGGTGTCCGCCAGACCGAATGGGCACACTCGTCGTGAGGCGGGGCCGCAAAGCCACGGGCCTGCGAGAGCAGGTAGCCGGGTTGCCGAAGTCGCCGCAGCAGGGCCATGTCCGCGCAAGCCGGACCCGGCTCGTCCTCGGCCGCGTCGCATCCCGTGCTTCCGCTCCCCGGGCCTCCAAGGAGGCGCCACGTGAGGAACATCCGGATCGCCGATCCGCGGGACCGCGTCCCGGCGGTCGCGCCGCTGGTCAGAACCAGACAATCTCCCCGCCGTCGAGACTGGCTGGCGACCGTCCCGATCCTGCTGTTGATCCCGGCCCTGATCCTGCCCTTCGCCGGGGCCGATGCCGTCGGGCCGAGCCTGACGGTCACGCCGGATCCGGCAACTCCAGGAACGACGCTGAGAGTGGTTGGCAGCGGCTTTTCCGCCCGCGCCACCGGCTCGCTCGAGTGGGACGCGGTCACGACCACCGTCACCTTCGCGGCCAATGCCAAGGGTGCCTTCCGCGTTCGGCTCAGCGTCCCGACCACGGCATCCACGGGTGCCCACTCGGTGGCGGCGCGCACCCTGGACGGCGTGTTGGCAGCGGCGACCCTCGATGTCGGCGGTTCGGCCTCGTCGGCTCCCTCCGCGGAACCGACCAGCACCCCTCCGTCGGGGGGAGCGCCAGCAGCAACGCCCACTCCAACGGCGAGTGGCGGCGATCCGGCGCTCCCGACTCCCACGCCGACGCCCACGTCCACGCCCGCCTCGACTCCGACCGTGGCGCCAACCTCCTCACCCGTGGCAACGCCACCCCCTCCCACCGCGACGCCCGCGCCCACGCCAACCCCGCAGCCGCTTCCCGCGACGGGCGCCGTGCTGATCAGTGCGTCGCAAGTGGCGGCACTGCCGGCATCGGGTGCGGCCTGGTCGGGGCTCACGGCCAGGGCGGACGCCAGCCTCGGCACCCCGAACCTCTCGGATCAGGATGACAACACCGATCTGACCGTCCTGGCCAAGGCGCTCGTCTACGCCCGGACCGGTACCGCCTCGTACCAGGCGTCGGCACTGGCCGGGATCAAGGCCGCGGTCGGCACCGAGCTCGGGGGCCGAACGCTGGCCCTGGGGCGCAACCTGCCCGGCTACGTCATCGGCGCCGACCTGATCTCGGTGCGGACGCTCGATCCGGCGTTCGACCAGAACGTGTTCCGGCCCTGGCTGCGTTCACTCCTTACGATGAACCTCGATGGTCGGACGCTACGTTCGACCCACGAGGACCGGCCGAACAACTGGGGGACCCACGCCGGCGCAGCGCGTGCCACCCTGGCGGCCTACCTCGGTGACACGACCGAGCTGGCGCGCGTCGCGACCGTGTTCAGGGGCTGGCTCGGAGATCGCTCCGCGTACTCGGGATTCAAGTACGGCGACCTCGCCTGGCAGTGTGATCCGGCCCAGCCGGTCGGGATCAACCCGACGGGATGTTCCCGAGACGGGATCGCCCTCGACGGGGCACTGCCCGAAGAGCTGCGCCGTGGCGGCGCGCTGATGTGGCCGCCGACCCCCACCGACTACGCGTGGGAGGGCCTCCAGGGGGCCCTGCTCCAGGCCGAGATCCTCGCCCGTCACGGCTACGACGCATGGTCCTGGTCGGACCGGGCGCTGCTTCGGGCGGCCCGCTTCCTGTACGACCGGGCAGGCTGGCCGGCCGTCGGTGACGACCAGTGGCAACCGTGGTTGCTCGACGCCCGGTACGGCACCTCGTATCGCGGTCCGGCGCCGGCCCGGACGGGCAAGAACTTTGGCTACACGGACTGGCTGTACCCGTCCTGAGGGTCGGGGTCGGGGTCGGGGTCGGGATCGGGGAGCCGGCGCAGGATCATGGCGCCGGCTCCCGCGATCGCCAGCACCAACCAGAAGTAGCGGGCATACGACAGATGCAGGAACAGTCCGGTCGTCATGTAGGTCAAAACGGCCAGTGACAGGCCGGTGGCGATGTCCGCCAGGTCCGGGCGCACCGATAGCCAGCGACGGCGGGCTCGGCGCAGGTCGAACAGCGTCACGCCAAGGATCGCCAGGAGACAGATCAGGCCAAGGACACCCGCATCGGCGGCGATCCCGAGGTAGAGATTGTGCGCCTCGCGGTCCTGGGCGCGAATGACGCCGCCCACCCCGACGGCGTACTCGCGGTAGTACGACGAGAACTGACCGGGTCCCACGCCGATGATCGGGTGGTCGGCGAAGACGGCGATCGCCGTGAGGTTCTCCGCCGCCCGGCTCTGCACCGAGGTGTCGGCCGCGCTCAGCCCCTGGTCCTGGGTGAACAGACCACCCAGCGCCTCTAGGGTCGAGAGGCGCTCCCCGAACTGCGGGACCACGATCAGGAGGGCGCCGATGGCCACGGCGACAAACGCGAGCTGGGAAACGCGAACGTAGCGCAGTGCGACCATTGCCGCGACGACCAGTCCGAAGCCCACGAACGCACCCCGCGAAAACGTCAGGACCACTGCGACCAGGGCCAGTGCCGCGGCCAGCAGGGCCAGCGCCTTGAGGCTGCGCCGTCGTTCCGCCCGGGCCTGGAACAGCCCCAGCGGGACGAGCATGAGCATGACCTGTGCGTAGCGGTTCTTCTCGCCGATCGGGCCGGCCTGGCGGGGGATGCGATCGGCGCCGGCGAGGGTCTGGTCGACCGTCGCGAACGCGGAGTCGGTCTGCGCAAATCCCGCGTAGTCGTTGCGGTACGTCTTGGTCAGCTCCTGGAACAGCGAGAGACCGCCGATCAGCAGCGCGGCCAGCAGGAGTACCCAGATGACCCGACGCAGGTCCGTGGTCGTCCGGATGACATTGGTGAGCAGGACATACAGGCCCAGCCCCTCCACCACGAACGACGACAGCTCCGCGAGCGCGTCGTTCGTGTCGCGGGCGAAGAGGACGCCGACGATCTGGATGAGCAGCAGGCCGACGATCCACCCCAGCGCCGGGGTGATCACGATCGGCTGGCGATGGACGAGGACGGCATACGCCAGGGGGATCACGAGAACCCCGGGAAGGGCCACCGCGGCGATCGCCGGGACCCCGTGGAAGATCACGGCGACGACCGCGGCATTGGTGTAGATGAGAAACGTCACGACCAGCGTCGCGGTCTCCGGTCGAATGGCAATGAGCACGGAGACTGGGACGGCGACGAGCAGTGCGAAGGCCACCAGCGGGCTCTCCGCGGTGACACCGCCCAGAAGCGCGGCCGCGACGACGCTCAGGGCGACGATCGCGGCTCCGAGGCCGGCGACCGCCCTCGGCACCGACCGTCCCGTTGCACGCCTGACGGCACTCATGGGATCCGTTCCGGTGGCGGATCCCGGCGTGGCTCCCACCGTTCGATGCGGGCCCCCCGCACGAGGTTTGAGATGGCGCGCAGCGAGGCCAGGTTGACCATGATGAAGAACGCCGGCAGGGCGACGAGCCGGTTCCGGGCCCATGATCGTCCGGCGCCCAGGATCCCGGCGACGCCGACGGCGAGGAGCACGACCTCGCCGAGCGTGGCCAGGCGGTAGAAGGCTCCCTCTGCGATCAGCAGCGGGGCAGCTCCAGCCATGACGAGCAGCGGGACGACGGCCGTCCGGCGGAGCACCTTGTGCGACACGAGCTGGAGGGCGTAGAAGCCGGTCCGGCGCGGATCCAGGAGCTCTCGCCTTGCCGCCACGCCGCGCAGGCCGCGAGTCATGATCCGGACCTTGCGCTCGAATTCGCGCGAGGTCGTCGGCGCCGCAGGCTCGCGCGCGATTGCGTCGTCCACGAAGACGAGTCGTCGCCCGGCCGCGATGACGGCCGTGGACGTGAAGAAGTCGTCGGTGACCCCGGTTCGGACGGGCTCCACCAGCTCCCGCCGGAGGGCATAGATCGCGCCCGTCGCCGAGACGACGTTGCCGGCCCGACTTTCGGCCACCTTCAGGCGGCGATCCAGATTCCAGTAGCTGCGTTCCCCCTGGGAGCTATCCCCGTGGTCTGGGCGGACGTACCGCTGGTCGCCCGCCACGCCGCCCACGGATGGATCGGCGAGCGGTCGCACGAGCCGGCGAATGGCGTCGGGGTCGAAGGCGGTGTTCGCGTCGGTGAAGACGACGATCTCGCCGCGGGCGCGAGCGACGGCGGCGTCGAGAGCGGCCGCCTTGCCGACCCGTCCGAGATCGAGGGCCTGGACGCCGCGGTCGGCGAAGGAGGCAACGATCGCCGCCGTACCGTCGGTCGAGCCGTCCGAGACCACGACGATCTCGAGCCGCTCCCGCGGGTAGTCGCTGGCGAGCAGGTTCTCGATTCGTGGGCCGATCGCCGATGCCTCGTTGTGGGCGGCCAGCACGACCGAGACGGACGGCGTGATGTCATCTTCCCGGACCGGCCGGGGCCGGAGTGCGGCGCGCACGAACAGGACGATCGGGAACCCGGCGTAGGTCCAGACGACGAACGCGGCGGCCACCCAGAACAGACCCTCGATCATCGCTCGCTTGCCGGCGCGAAACGACGGACGAGTTCGGTCGCGTTGCGGTTCATGTCGTACTCCCGCTCCACGAGCGCCCGCCCGGCACGGCCCAGCGCCGCGCGAGTCGCCGGATCGCGGCGGAGTCGCTCGAGCGCATCGGCGATGGCCGTTGGATCGCCGGGCGGGGTCAGGTAGCCGGTCTCGCCATCGATGACGATCTCCGGGATCCCCGACAGGCGGCTGGCGACGACGGGCAGCCCGATCCCCATGGCTTCGGCGATGACGACCGGCAATCCCTCACGTTTCCCGCCCCGGGTGGGAACACTGGGCACCACCAGGACGTCGCTGTCCGCCATCAGGGCGGCGACTTCGGCACGCGTCCGCCGGCCGAGGAACTCCACCCGGTCCGCGACGCCGCGATCGGCGGCCGCTCGCTCGAGCGCCGCTCGATCCGGTCCGTCGCCGACGATCCGGCAGCGAACGGCCGGTCCCTCATGAGAGAGTCGGGCGAGCGCCGCGATGAGGTGGACCTGCCCTTTGACCTCGTGAAGGGTGCCGACCATCAGGATCCGGAACTCGTCCCCGGCGACCGACACCGGCGCCGCGACGGCGGCGCCCTGGGTGGCCGCGCCGGGAGTGCTGAACAGGGCCGTGTCGATGCCGCAGCGGATGACCTCGAGGGTGGGGATCGGACCTCCGCACTCGTCGATGAAGACCTCGCGGTTCGATTCGGAAACCGTGACGACGAACCGCGCTTCGCGAACTTTCTCGCACAGCATCCGCCGATCGACGTGCAGGTCCGAGCCATGGGCCGTGAAGCTGAACGGGATCCCGACGAGGCGATGAATGATGAACCCGGCCAGGGCCGGGTGCGTCGCGAAGTGGCAATGGACGTGATCGACGCCGCTCGTCAGCATCAGTTGGGCCGCGTGGCCCACCTTCGGCCAGATCCCGATGGCGCCGAGGAAGAGGTTGGCGCTTCCCCATGTGCCGCGCAGCACCGCCGCCAGGGCGCCGAGGTAGCGACGGGGACTCGCCGCGAACAGCGTCGCGTGGCTGCGCACGATCGCCGCCGACACGAACGGCAGGTAGTGGGCCCGTGCGACGAATGGGGCAGCTTCAGGATGCATCGTGGTTTCTCGCTCGCGGAGAAGGGGATAGAGCTCGATCCGCGCCCCGGCAGCCTCGACCGCCAGCATTTCGGTCAGGATGAACGTCTCGGTCAGTTTGGGGAAGCGCGACATGACGTAGGCAACCGTCGGGCCGGTCATCGCGAACCGTCGGCTTCCCCTTCGGCCCCGCCGCGGCCGTCTCCCGCGTGTTGGGCGTAGCCGTCGGGATGCCTGGAGTGCCAGGCCCAGGCGCTCTCGACGATGGCGCGCAGGTCGTGGCGGGCCGTCCAGCCCAATCGGTCGTTCGCCAGCGATGTGTCGGCCCAGATGGCGGCCGGGTCGCCGGGGCGGCGGGGCGCGTTCTCCGTTGCGATCGGGCGGCCGGTGACGCTGCGGGCCAGGTCCACGATCTCGCTCACCGAGGTTCCGCGTCCTGTCCCGAGATTGAGGACGCCGGTGGTTCCGCCGCCGACCAGGTGCTCCAGTGCGAGGACGTGGGCATCGGCGAGGTCGTCGACGTGGACGTAGTCGCGGACAGCGGTCCCGTCAGGGGTGGGGTAGTCGGTTCCGAAGATGCGCAGCGTCGGCGATCGGCCGAGGGCGACCCGAAGGACCAGCGGGATGAGGTTTGCGGCTGCCGTCCAGTCCTCGCCGTGGTGCCCACCCGGGGCGGCCCCCGCCGCGTTGAAGTAGCGCAGCGCGATCGCCCGGATTCCACCAGCCTGGCTCCAGCGCAGCAGATCCTCGGCGATCTGCTTGGTCGCGCCGTACGGATTCTCCGGGGCCAGGGGGGCGGTCTCGCGCACGGGCAGCTGCGCCGGGGTGCCGTAGACCGCGCAGGTCGACGAGAAGACGATATCGCGCGCATCGCTGCCGTTCATGGCCTCGAGCAGCGCGAGCGTCCCCCCGACGTTCGTCCCGAGGTAGCGGATTGGATCGGTCATCGACTCGTCGACGGCCTTCAGCGCAGCGAAGTGGATGACCGCCTCGATCCCCTCATCGACCAGGAGTCCGCGAACGAGGGCGACGTCGCGCACATCACCGACCACCAGCCGCGCTCCCTCGATCGACGGTCGGTGGCCGTGCTCGAGGGTGTCGAGGACGATCGGGGTGTGTGGTCCGCCGAGCAGTCGACGAACGGTGGCCGAGCCGATGTACCCGGCTCCCCCGGTGACCAGGATTCGCATGCCCCTCAGTCCGACGGGAGATCGGTCGACGACGCCGCGATCGGACGGGCCTGGCGCCGACGCGACGCGGCCGTCGGGGTGGCGGGCGTCACAGGCGCCGTCGCCCGACGCTTCGTCGTGATCGCCGCGGCGCGCTCGACCGGTTTCTCGGGCACAGCCTGCGGCGGCCGAACGCGAACCGCGGCCGGGCGGGGCAGCTCGGCTGCCGCGGGTCGTTCGACCCTTGCGCCGAGACTGCGACCCCGCTCGGCGAGGACCACACCGATGAGCGGACGCTCGACGAGGGCGAGGCTCTCGGTCGCGAGGGCGACGTCCGCGCGCCGGCTGTGGTCACGCTCCGCGATGAGCAGTGCGCCATCGCAGGCGCGGGCCCACACGGTCGCGAGTGCCGAATCGGTGACCGGTGCCGTGGCGATGATCACGACATCGTAGGATTTCGACAGCGCGGCCACGAGCGTGCGGCAGCGATCCGCATCGATCGAGGGCAGGTCGATGGTTCCGGAGGGAACAACGGTGATGCCGCCGATCGTGACCTCGAGGTTGCTGTCGGCGGCCCCCACCAGAAAGTCAGAGGCGCCGGTGCGGCCATCAAGGCCGAAGAGGTGGGTCAGGCTGCCCTCCTGTCGGGCGGCACCGTCAACCACGACCGCTCGCCGTCCGAGCCGCCCGATCGCTGCCGTCACGTTCGCGGCGACGACCGCGGCGGTCCGCGTGGTGGTCGCGTCGAGGACGAGAATGGACTTGGCGTTCTTCGCCTCGTTGCCGAGGATGAGCTTCGCCGCAAGCATGAGGTGGGACTGACCGGCCCGACCACTGGCCATCGCGACGACCTCCGTGCCGCCGGTCCGCACGATGCCCAGCGAGGTCCCTCCGGACGCCCGCACGAGGTCCTCGCGGGAGCGGATGCTGTCGCTGAGGTATTCGATCAGCAGGACGATCACGAGCGCACCGATGAGGCCAGCCGCCGCCGCCAGCAGGACGAGAATCGAGACTTGCGGGGCCACGGGTGCGATGGCGACCTTCGCCGCCTCGATGATCTGGAGCTGACCCTCGGGTCGACCGATGCCGCGAGATGCGAGCTGGATCAGCTCGGTGGCGATGGCATTGGCCAGCGTCGCCGCATCTTCAGGAACGCCGGCCTGGACACGGATCGACAGGATCCGGGTCACGTCGTTGGCCGTGGCGCGGATCGCCGGCACCAGGTCCGCTGCCGCGATCGTCAGGCCCGTCTCCTGGATCGCCGAGTCGAGCAGCGGTTCGGTGGTGACCAGCTGGGCGTACGTCTGGACGAGCTGGCCGGAGGCCTTGAGCGTGTTCGCGTCGGTATTGATCGGCCCGACCAGGAGCGACACCCGCGATTCGTACGTCGGCGGGATCTGACTGGCGACGAGGAATCCGGTGAGACCGGCCACCCATGCCGCGACCAGGAGGGTCCACCACCAGCGGCGAACGACGGCGATGTATCCGGAGAGTTCCACGATGCCTCCTTGGCCCGTCAGCCGCGTCCCGGCGCAGCCGGCACGATCGTCCCGCTGCCCGTCCGGCGCGATCCGCGCCGCCGCGCGAACGTTGTCACCAGCGGCCCCATCCGACTGCTGAGTTGTGCCCGGAGCAACGATCGATCCGTTCGTTGGCCGATGTTGATGCGTCGCATTGCGAGCCAGTCACAGCGACGCAGGTCGTTGAGGCCCCGGTCTGTCGTGAACGCCATCTTGATGCCGTTCCGTTCAGCCGCCTCTCGCACCATCGGCGAGTGTGCCCCCGAAGGGTACGCGAAGGTCGCCATCGGCGGCCGATTGGTGTGTTCGGCGAGGTCGACGACCGAGCCGCCGATCTCAGCGTCGAGGCTTGCGGCCGGGATACGCGTCAGCAGCGGGTGTGTACGCGAGTGGGCTGCGAGGTCGACTCCGTCGTCAGCGAGCGCCCGAAGTTCGGCCCAGCCGAGGACGCCGGTGACCGCGGACGAATACTCCGGAGCGTCCATGCTCGGCGCGAGCTCCACCACGACCTCATGGACGAGTTCCAGGGCCGCGGTGTGCGAGAGGGCCTTGATCCGCGTGCGCAGGAGGCGATAGGTGTTCGCGCGATCGGTGGCGGTCGTCAGCGGGAGCAGACCCACCGGGGATGACCAGGACGGTCGTGCCTCGGCAGCGCACAGGGCCGCGTGCAATCGATCCCACCAGAACATCGTCCCGGAGTCGGGCAGTGCGGTCGGAACGAACAGGACGACCGGGATCCCGAGGTCCTGGAGAACGGGCCAGGCGTGCGTAGCGAAGTCCCGGTACGCGTCGTCGAACGTCACCAGAACGGATCGCCGCGGGAGGGCCGGGCCTCCGCCGGCCCGGCGCGCGAGGTCGGCCAGCGAGATCGGGTGGTAGGCGCGGGCGAGCATCGTCATGTGTCGGACGAACTCGTCCGGGTGGGCCGAGCCGAAGCCCGGAGGTGCGTCGTCGTCCGCCTCGACGACCCGGTGGTAGGTGAGGACGCCGATCAGGTCGCGACGGCCACGATCGACGCTCGCCACGCCACCCATCACCCGCCCGGCGACCCTGCGGCCGGCGCAGCGCGCTCGATCGGTGGCGCTCACCGGACGGCCGCGCTCACCGGCCGGCCGTCGCCGGGAGCGATCCGCGCGGCCGCCCCAGGCGCCGACTCGCGGCTCCGAGGAGGGCCCGGACGGTCCCCGCGATGTCGAGCAGGAACGGAAGCGGATCGCGCACCGACCCGACCGCCTCGATCGGCCGGCCGCCCACGGAGCGGATCCAGCCGGGCACCGTGAGTTCGCCTCGCCTGATGCGCACCACAGAGGCCTGGAGATCGTGGCGCCAGTAGATCCACTTGGCGCCCCGATAGGCCTGCGTCCGGTTCACCGGGAGCGGCAGCCCGAGCGCATCCGCATAGGCCGTCAGCAGCAGCTCAACGCCGCCACGTTCGGCGATCGCCGAACGCCCGGTGGGTCGTCCGAGATTCGGTTCGATGATCCCGAGGGCACCGGTCTGCGCGTCGCGCTTCACCTCCAGGTAGGCCAGGCCGCGATAGCCGACCGTGCTGAACAGGCGGACGCTCGCCTCGAGGGCCTCGTCATCACGGATCTCTTCGCCCAGCGAGCTCGTTCCGGTGTCCAGAGGCCACTGGCGGAGCTTGCGCGCCATGAACGTGGCCTGTGGCCGCCCCTCGCGATCGAAGTAGGCATTGCATGAGATCAGACGGTCCTCGCCGCCGTCGATCCACGTCTGGGCGATGAGCACGTCGCTCCACCCGAGCGCCTGCTCGACCAGGGCAAGCAGGGCCGCCGGGTCTTCGACCCGGATGGCCTTGGCCCCTGCCGAGGCCTGCCAGCCCGCGGTCTTGATCGGCGGTTTGACCACGATGGGGAAGCCGAGCGTGGCGGCCGCACGATGGGCGTCGTGCAGGTCGCGGATGACAGCGGTCGGGGGGATCGGCAGGTCGTGCTCGGCGGCAAGTTCCGCGAACGCGACCTTGTCCACCAGGCGAGCCAGCAGCTCATGGTCCGGCAGGACGAACCGATACGCCGGCGGGAGATCGGCGCGAGCTTCGGACATCGTCAGGACGGCCGCATCGCTGCACGGCACCAGGAAGGCCGACCCTGGTGGTGGGAGGTCCGAGGCCAGGGCCGTCAGGGCCGCGACCAGGCCGGGTCCGGATGTCGGCGCCGCTATGACACGCTTGGGGACCCGCGTCCGGGCGCAGAAATGGCGTGGGTTGGCGGCGATCCCGATCACCGGAATCCCGCGGCCGGCGAGGAGCCGAGCCGTCTGGAGACCGGTGATGCAATCGAGGCCGACGACCACCGCGGCTGGGCGGCGGTCGTCGGGTCGCCGCTGGTCCATGGGCCTACCCCGGACCGATCTCGTCTTCGAGCGCGATCGCCTCCGCGGTCCCGACGAGCTCGAAGAGGTGGTTCACCGAGGCGATATCAGGATCGACGGCCGACGCTCGGCGCTCCCGGGACAGCGTCTCGAGGGTCGCCTCGATCGCCTGGACCGCGGCGCGCATTGGCTGGTTGGCAAGGATGATCAGGTTGAAGCCCTTCGCCCGCAGCTCATTGTCGGTGAAGGTCGGGAACAGGGTGGGTACGGCCACCAGCGGGATCTGCCCCACCCCGGACCACGCCCCGAGGAAGCCGTCGATCTCCCCGAGGGTCTTGTCCCGGGAATGGATGAGGATCGCGTCCACTCCCGCTTCCACGTACGCGTCGGCTCGACGGCAGGCATCGTCCACGCCGTGGCCGGCGATGAGGGACTCGACGCGGGCGATGAGCACGAAGTTGTCGCTGTCCTGGGCCGCCTTCGCCGCTCGCAGTCGGCGGGCCTGTTCCTCTACCGGGATCAGCTCGCGCTTCGACGCACCCAGGTAGAGGCTGTTGCGCTTGGGAAAGAGGTTGTCCTCGATCGAGATCGCCGAGATCCCGGCAGCCTCGAACTCGACCAGTGTGCGGACGACGTTGTTCAGCCCGCCAAAGCCGTTGTCGCAATCGGCAATGACCGGCAGGTCGGTCGCACGGTCGATGCGGATCGCCGCGTCGAGCGTCTCGCTCATCGTCGTGAGGTTCAGGTCGGGGATCGCGTGAGCCATCGTGGCCACGCCGAGTCCGCTGACCCAGACCGCGTCGAACCCATAGGAGCCCACCATGCGGGCCGTCAGGGCGTCGTGTGCGCCGATCGCCACGACCGCCCGATCGGCGGCCAGGCCGGCGCGCAGGTGTCGTCGTTTCGTGTCGGCCCGGTTCATGCCGGAACCACCTGGGTTCGCTCCTGGTCCCGGGCGAGCCCGGCGATGATCTCCACGATCTGTACTCCGATCTGGCGTTGGGCGTCACTGGTGGCTGCCCCGATGTGGGGCGTGAGGATGACGTTCGGGAGCTCGGCAAGCGGCGAGATCTTGCCCTCGCCTTCGCGAACGTGGACGTCGAGGGCGGCCCCTGCGAGGCGTTCCTCGACGAGTGCCCGATGGAGGGCCATCTCGTCGACGACGCCGCCGCGGGCGATGTTCACGAGGTAGGCCGTCGGGCGCATCCGTGCGAGCGCCGCGTCTCCGATCATCCCCCGAGTCGCGTCGTTCAGGGGGACGTGGATCGACGCGAAGTCGGCCGCGGCGAGCACCGTCGCGCAATCCGGGACGAGCTCGATCCCGTCGGTCGCCAGCTGCAACCGGCGCTCTTCCGACCAATGATCGACGCAGCCGACCACGTTCATTCCCCAGGCGCGTCCGAGTGCGCCGACGCGGCCGCCGATCGACCCGACGCCGACGATCCCGAGCGTCTTTTCGGTGAGGTTGACGCCGACGAGCTCCGATTTGGCCCAGTGCCCACGGCGGAGCAGCTGATCGGCGACGACAACCCGCCGGGCGAGGCCCAGGAAGAGTGCGAACGTCAACTCGGCCACCGCCTGGGCGCCCGGGCCCGGGACGCGGTGGAGGCTGATCCCACGGGCCTGCACGGTATCGAGGTCCAGGTTGTCCAGGCCTGACCCGGCGCGAACGAGCGCGCGCAGGGCGGGCGCGGCGTCCAGGACGCGGCGGCTGATCGAGACGCCGCTCCGGAAGATGACGACCTGCCGATCGGTGACGACCTCGGCGAGGCCGTCCTCGGACGCGCCGAGTCGTTCGACGACATCGTGGTCGGCACGGAGGGCCGCAAGGGTCGCCGGGTCGATGGGGCTGGCGACCAGGATCCGCATCAGCCGGCCTCCGAGGGCGCTGCCGTCCCGCCTGCGCCGACGGTGTCGGGCAGGTGGTCGACGATCGCCGCCGCGACCGCGGCCACGACCGCGTCGAGTGGCTGCGTGGCGTCGATCACGACGACCGCGGGCAGCACGTCCTGCAGCGCCAGGTACTCGCGCCGCCGACGCGCGAGCGAATCCAGATCGTCCTCGTTCTTGCGTGCATGGAGGATCTCCGCCGGGGCGTCGAGCACGACCACGAGGTCCGGGCGCGGATAGAGGTGACCCAGCTGCCAGCCGTGGATCCGGCTGAGGATCGACCGGCCCGCGCGTGGCGCGACGGCCTCTGCATGGTAGTCACACAGGAAATGACGATCGCAGATGACGAGATGTCCGCTGCGCGTGTGGTTCAGGACCACGACTGCCCGGTACCACTCCTCGGCCATCCAGGCGACCAGGCGAAGCGTTCGCCGGGCACCGCCCAGGATCCCGCGGCGCCCATGCCCGGGGCCGTCGAACCGTGCCGTGAGGACGGGGCGGCCACGGCCACGGCGCTTGATCTCGAGGGCCAGTCGGGTGGTGGGAAGCATGGACCGCGAGGCCTCGAGGTTGACCCCGAGATACACCGTTCGCGTCGAAACCGGCAGCGCAGCCGGCAGCGCGGCGACGACCGTCGACTTCCCGGCGCCGTCCGGCCCCACGACGGCGACGGTCCGAAGTCGACGGTTCATCGGGCCGCCTCGGATGCGCGGCCGGTGCGAGCCACGCAAGCTGGCCGCGGCAAAAGGCTCCTCCCCCGGGTTCCCGGCATGCATTCACCGGTCGAGTCCGGTGATGTGGGGGTAAGTGTATCGAGTCCCGCCGGGCTCGTCGCCCGTCCGGCCCGCGATGCGGTGCATGGGGGCAACGCGGATCAGGCGCCCGGGTGATGGCTCCGAAGCGCGTTCAGGACCACATCGCCCAGGCGCTCGATGGCCGGCGGATACGGATGGTCGAGCCGCCAGGCCGGCCGTTCGCCGAGCACCGCCCGGAGCAGGGATCGCTCCACATCGGGCGCCCGATCGATCGCCAGGGTGGTGCGATCGGGAAAGGCGAACCTGAATTTGGCGGCAGCGGCGATCAGGTCGAGCCGCTCATGGAGATCGGACTGGACGATCCCCTCGATCACCTCCTCGCTGCGAATGGGCGACATCGTGACCTCGGATGTGTCGACCGACGAGGCGAGGACGATCGTGTCGATCGTGGTCTCGGTCCGAATCCGGCCGCCAAAGAGCCGCTCTGGCGGGACCTGCACGGACAGCTGGCGGCGGACGATCGGCTCAGCGCGATCCAGGACGGACGCGAGCCCGGTCGCGCCCATGCCCGGCATCTTTCGAGCGACGCCGACCGCTCCCGCCAGGAACGAGGTGAGGCGCAGCCCTGCCCGACTCGACGGGCCCACGGCGTCGGCGAGCCACGGCAGCTGGGCTAGCTGCCAGTCCCAGATCCGGCACGGCTCGCCAAGGCCCGTGGCGCGGCCCCCCGGCTGGAGATAGATCCACTCGTCACCAACGAACTCGGCGCCGTTTCCCATCAATGCGAGGACCGTCTCCGTCTTGCCCCCCTTTGACCAGCCCACGATGAGGATCCCTTGGCCGTCGAGCTGGACCGCCGACGCGTGCACCGGCACGATTCCACGTGCCAGAGCGGCCATGTTGACCAGGGGCACCAGGAGGGGCACGGCGCGCACTGGCCGCTCGCACACGATCTCCAGCGGTCCACCGGCCCGATCCAGCGGGATGGCAACGCGGGCCCGGCTCTTCCGGCGGCCCCGGAGGATGAGGAACTCGGTATCGGTCGCGGCGGCATCGTCAAGCCCGATCGAGCGGACCGGTCCCGTATCGGGCAGGCGGTCCACGAAGCGGATGGCGATATCGGGCTCGCCGGAGGTCGATGGCGGGTCGACCCCGGACCGGCCAGCTGGAGGCGCTGGCTCGCCAGCCGGGCCGAGTTGGCGAACGACCGTCGCGACGTCATCCGCGGCGCCGTCCAGCACTCGTACCAGCACCGCAGCGCCGGGCCGGAAGTCGACCGTCGGGCGATCGGTCATGGTCCGGCGCTCCGCTCGGAGGCCCCGATGAAGTAGCGGGCGAACGGGATCCGAAGCAGTTCCGGGAACGCCTCGGCAAGCCGCAGCGCATCGCGATTCGCGGCCAGCACCACAGCCGAAGCGACACCCGCGAAGATCAAGCCGACGATCAAGGGCGGGTCCACAGCCTGCACGCTCCCGAAGACGACGGCCGTCACAATAGCGATGCTTCCGTAGACCCGCGCGCCCGAAACGTGCATGGCGCGCACGCCGGTGCCGCGCGCCAGGCCGACCTGGTACAGGGTGTTCTGGAGCACGAGCGTCAGGCAGGTCGCGACCGCTCCGCCCAGCGCCCCGAACCGCGAGACGAGCACGATCAGGGCGATGGCGCTTGCGAGGATCGTGATCACGTCCACCGCCACCGTGTAGCGCGCCTGGGCGTAGACGCGCAGGGTGAGAGCGTTGAAGCCCAGCGCGGCGCTGACGTACTGGCCCAGCGCCAGCCAGGCCAGGATCGACCCGGACGAGGCGTAGCGCTCACCGAAGAAGAGGACGGCGATCGGTTCGGCGAAGGCGAACGACACGATGAAGATCGGAAAGGTGACCACGGCAATCAGGTGGGTCATGCGCCAGTAGAGCACATCGAGGTCGGTGTGGGCTCCGCGCGCAAACAGGCGCGAGGCGGCCGGGATGAACAGCACGCTGAACACATTGAGGACGATCAGATTCTGGCGTGCGAGCGGGACGACCGCTCGGTAGTCGGCGACGTCCGACGAGGTGGCGACGAACTGCAGCAGGATGATGACCAGGGTTGTCCGCACGGTGAGAACCACGTCGGTTGAAAGGAAGGGGATCGTGATCCCGTAGACCTCCCGAACCGGCAGTCGGAACGCTCGTCGCACATCGCGGAGGTGGCCCAGCCGGCGGAGCAGGCGGACGAACCAGATGCCATAGACGGCGACCCCGAACGCCCCGGCCGCGACGTACCCGGCTCCGAGGAACTGCACGCTCTGATTCGAGAGCGTCATGACGATGACGACCGTGAGTTGAAGGCCCGGGGCGAGGATGTACCTCCGGAGGAAGATCGCTCGTGGCCCGGCGAATACGGCCAGCAGGCCGATCAGCAGGGTGTCGAATGCCTGGATCGGCCCCAGGATGACCAGGATCAGGAGGAGCTCGCGGGCCCCCTCGGTCTCCACGAATTCGGGACCCATCCCGGCCCCGATCGCCATCGCGACGAGGGCGCCCGCGACCCCCAGCCCGGCGATGGTCATGACCCCGAGGGCGATCGAGCCCACGAGCCGTCCGCGATCGCGGTTCTCTTCGTAGATGGCCGCGAATCGAGGCAGGGTCTTGTCCAGCCCGAAGACCGAGATCGTCGCCAGGAGCGAAACGATCGACAGCGCGAACGCGAAGGCCCCGAAGTCGCCCTTGGACAGGGACCGCACGATGAGGACCTGGGTCACCAGGTCCAGGCCGATCGCGATGAGGCGACCGACCAGCAGGAGACTCGACCCGCGGATCTGGCGATCCGCGTCTGTCCTCTGGGCGACCTCCGAGCCGTCGGGTGGCGAGTCCGGCTCGGTCACCACGCGAGTGGCCGCGGTGGTCGTGCAAGCGACTCGTCGGGCCGCGCGGACCTCGCGAACGGGGGGCTCTTCACAGTGGCCGAGATGATGCGGCATCGCCCCGACCTCCGTCGAACCCGGCCTGCCCGGGATGCCTCGCTCCGGGTAGGCTGACGCACGTGACCATCCCCGCCGAACTCGACTCACGCATCCGCCGTTCCGCGGCCGGCGCCTTCCCGCACCTGGGCGCGACTCCGTCGGTCATGATCGACCGGGTTCGGGAGCGGCCGCGCTCGACGCTGATCCGCTGCTCCGTCGGTGATGGGCCCGCGGCGATCCGCCTCGTGATCAAGATCCCGCACGTCGCCGAACGTCCGCCGTCGCTTCGTCCCCGGATCGTGCCCGACACTCCGGCCCGGGAGAAGAGCAGTCTCGAGGCGGCCACGCTTCGGGCGATCGATGCCGACCTGCAGGCCGGCCCGGACGCCAGGTTCGGCTCGGTCAGGGTCATCGACGTGTACGACGACCTGGGGGCGATCGTGATGACCGAGGCCGATGGGGTCCCGCTCGCTGGACTCCTCTTCCGCTCCGTGGGTCGTCGCGCAGGGAGCGGCGCCACGGCTCAGCTCGGCCTCGCACTGGGGAGCGCCGGCGCGTGGCTGCGCCGATTCCAGGGACTCGGTCTCGCCACCGAGCGGACGGTCCGCATCGATACGCGCGCCGACGTGGTCGATCTGGCCCGTCAGATCGGCGAATTCGTCGCCCGGTCCACGACGCGTCCGGCTGTCGTCCACGACATCGTGGAACGGTTCACGACGGCGGCCGACAAGGTACTCCCGAGCACCTTCCCCACCGGCCTGCACCATGGCGATTTCGCCATTCGCAACTTCCTCATCGGGCCTGCCGGGACGATGACGGCAATCGACGCGCTCGGGCGGTGGCGCATGCCGGTCCACGACGACCTCGCCCGGATGATCGTTGCCATCGAGACGTCCCGGATCCAATCGTCTACGTTCGGGCTCGCGTTGAGACCGTCGCAGCGCGACGCCCTGAGCGACGCGCTCCTGTCCGGTTTTGGACGGGACGGGGTCGATCCTGCCGCCGTGCGGATCTATGCCGTGCTGATCCTGCTGGATCGCTGGGCCGCCCTCGCGGAGCGCCGTTCCGCTCCAGGACGGCGCCTGACACGGATGCCCGATGCCCTCGTTGACCGGCACTACGCCGGCGTCGCGCGGCGCTTCCTGACACCACCAATCGGCGAGCGGATCTGACGGATTCGGCCAGACTCGCGCCTATACTGCACGACCCATGGTCGATTCGGCACACCCTCCCGCCCCGTTGCACGGAACCGAGATGCCGTTGACTCCGAGCCGGAGACCGCCGCGTCGAGGTCCGTTCGGGGTCGGCGCCCGCTGGCCACTGATCGTCGGTGCCTCGATCCTGATGGGCATCGCCGTGGTGTTCGCGACCGTCGATCCGGCGCTGTCACCGACGCAGCCACCCGCGACGCCTCCCGCCCGGCTCGCAGAGGGATACCTGGTATCCGTGCCGGAGCTGCTCGCCCGGGCCGATCTGGCACGGGCCCGTGAACAGCCGTACGCCGACGCGGTCGCCGACCTCATGGTGGATGCCGAGCGCCTCCTTGATCACGTCGCCCAGCCGATTCAACCGCTGTTCATCGAGGATGAGGGTGGGATCTTCGAGGCCGATGGGACCGCTGCGTACGGGCTCGCCATCGCGTTCCGGATCAGCGGTGAGGAACGGTACGGGCGCCATGCCGCCGACATCCTCAGGGCCTGGGTTGGCGGCGTGTCGGCGGTCGTCGACACGTGTCCGAACTCAGGCGACTGCCACACGACCCTCATCGTCAGCCGCCTCGGCGCCGCATTCGTCTTCGCCGCGGACCTCCTCGGCGACGCATCGTTCTGGACGACCGCCGACCGCGCCGAGCTCGCCGACTGGCTGCAGCGGATCATCCTTCCCGCCGCTTCGGAGCGGATCAACAACTGGGGAGATGCCGGGACGTTGCTCCGGGTGGCGATCACCGACTATGTGGGCGACGACGCGGGGTTCGCGCGGGCGCTGAATCACTGGCGTGGACTGATGGACCTGGTCCAGGCTGATGGGTCGATTCCCGAGGAGGTCCGCCGCGGATCGCTGGGCCTCCAGTACACGCAGGAGGCGCTTCAGTACAAGGTCGCCGTCGCCGAGATCGCGGGGCGTCGCGGGATCGATCTGTGGTCCTACAAGGGCACCGCCGGGGGCACGCTTCGTGCCGCAATGGACACGCTCGCACGGTACTGGTACGCACCCGGCGACTGGCCGTATGGCACCGACGAGATCGTCGTGCCGCGCCCCGGTGCGGTCTGGGAGCTCGCCTACGCTCGCTGGCTGGAGCCGGCCTGGATCCCCATCGTCACCGCCCGTCGACCGTATGGCGATCTCGGCCACTCCGCGCTGCGTTGGACGACGCTGACCAATGGAATCCCGGCCACGATCGTCGCCGGGCCGATCTCGTCGCCGAGTCCCGGGCCGACCCCATCGGCATCGCCGCCACCCGAGGTCGCGTCCGATCCTCGGTTGCGTCTCGCATCGGTCCCGATCGATGGGCGCGTCGAGGTCGGCCTGGCATGGCCGCTGGCACGTTCAGATGGAGCGGGCGAGATCGCCATCCGGATCGAGATTTCGTCCGACGGCGGGGCATTCGAAGCGGTCGCCCCGTCAACGCCCGCCGGGCGGGAAGTCGTGGTGGTGTTCCCCGTCGGCCCGACGGTCCGGATGCGCGCTGCCGTCCTCGACCTGAGCGGTACGCCGATGGCGTGGGTCGACGGGCCGTCCGTCGTGGTGCGGATCCACGACGACACCGACCCCGCATTCAGCTTCGCCGGGGCATGGTCGGCGGCGGGGTTCGCCGACTATGTGGGCGGCAGTGCCGCCTCATCGTCGACGGCCGGTGCAACGGCCACCGTGACGGTGGACGCGTATGCCGCGATGATTGTTGGTGCGGCGGGGGCCACACGCGGGCTGGTCGGCGTGTCGATCGATGGCGCAGATGCGGGGGACGTCGACCTCCGGGCGCCGACGTTCGATCCTGCGACCCCGGTGGTCACCGTTTCGTGGTCGTCGGCGGGACAACACACCGTGCTGCTGGAGGTCCGCGGCGCCCCCGCCGCTCGGCCAACGGTCGGGATCGACGCCGTCGTCGCGATCGAGGCCGCCCGGTGATGCGCCCGCTACGCTTCAGGCCGCGGCTTCCAGACCAGGTACAGGAGGACCGCCGTGGCGGCAATCACGAAGACCGGAGAGAGCGTGCCCTCGACCGTGTCAGGCACGAGGTCGCCGAGTTGCGTCAGCACGACGACAGAACCGATCAAACCGGCCGCCAGGCCGACCACGATGATGGCCACGTAACCGCGCTCGTGGGCCGCATGGCCGCCCCGATCCAGGCTGCGCATGACGATGGTCAACCCGAGGACGACCAGCACCCCGAGCTGAAGGTTCTGCACACGGAGATGATACGGCCCGACCGTCGATCCCGTGGATCGTACGAGTGGGGACGGCACCTCCTTCCGATCGCTCACTGATGAGTCGGCGGCCTTGGCTTCTCGCCGCCGTCAGTGCGGTCGCGATGATCATCGCCGTGCTTGCCGCGGTCGGGCTGGGGTTCGGCCGGCCGGCTCCCGACGCAACTCCGGGTCCATCGATTCCGGCGGTCCCGACCCCGCCCATTGCGCCGTCGTTCCCGTCCTTCAGGATCCACGTTGACCAGGCCGTCCCCGCCGGAACGCGCGATCCGGCGGCTCACAAGGCCCAATCCAGGCTGTGGTTCGCGCACGGCGCATGGTGGGCGGTCATGACGGCTCCCGAGCGGCCGGCAATCACGATCCATCGCCTGGACCCGATCAGCGATACGTGGATCGACACCGAAACCCTCGTGGATGAACGGACGAACGCCAAGGCCGATGCGCAGTGGGATGGAGAGCACCTGGTCATCGCCAGTGCCGTGGACACATCGGGCGCGTCGGGCGCGGCGCGGATCATCCGGTTCGCGTTCGACGAGGGATCGGCGCGCTTCGTCATGGAATCCGACTTCCCCGTGCGGATCAGCGACCTCGGGGTCGAGGGAATCGTGGTTGCGCGCGATTCGACAGGCGTCCTGTGGGTCGCCTACATGAAGGACGCCCAGGTCTACGTCAACCACTCCACCGACAACGACGCCGTGTGGGGCCATCCCGTCGCCCTCCCCTGGCCGGACTCGTTCACGACCCCGGACGACATCGCCTCGGTCGTCGCCTTCGGCGAGGGCCGGATCGGCGTTCTCTGGACCAACCAGCGGATCGGGTCGATCCTGTTCACGACCCGCCGCGACGGCGACCCAGAGGACACCTGGACCGAGCCGGAAGTTGCCCTGAACGGCCAGGATCTGGCCGACGACCACCTGAATGCCAAGGTCACAGCCGACGGGACCCTTCTCGTGGCTGTGAACACATCGCTCGACGAGCCCGAGACACCCAATCCAGAATCGGCACTGACGGTCCTCCTGGAGCGGCATCTCGACGGCACCTGGGCGCGTCACCTGTTCGGGCGGGTCCGCGATCGCCACACCCGGCCGATGATCCTCATCGACGATCGAGCGGGGCTTGTCTACATGTTCGCGACGTCACCGACGATCGGCGGGACCGTCTATGTGAAGTGGAGCTCGCTCGACGCGATCGAATTCCCGGCGGGACTCGGTGAGCCGTTCATGGTGGGCGAGGGCGGCGCCGCCATTGCCGATCCGACGTCGACGAAGAACCCGGTCGACGCGGCCGAGGGATTCGTGGTGCTTGCCTTCGACAAGGCCAATGGGAGGTATGTCCATGCGACGGTCGGAGGAACGACGGCACCGGCCGCATCTCCATGGCCATCCGATGGCACGATTCCGTCTACCGTGTACTTCTCGGATACGTTCGAACCATGGGCGGCCGGTGCCACACCCGGCAACGGGTGGGAGCTGCGCGACCCACGAGAGGGCACATTGACGATCGCCACGGACCCGACTCACGGACACGTTGCCGTCCTCGGCGCGGTGGCCGAGCGTGTCGATGCGCGGGTATGCAAGCCGTTCACGACCCTCGACACCCGCCCGGTGACCATCGAGATCTCGGCGCAGGCGGGCCCCCAAGGCTCCTCCGACGTCGTGGGCCTGTCCGTCCGCGGGATCGGCGGCGAACTTGGGTCGCTTCGCTTCGGCCAGGGCGGAGACTTCAGTTACTACGACGGCGCGGTCAAGGTCCGCTCCGACGTTCCATACCAGCCCGGCGCGTGGTACCGCATCCGGGCCGTCGTGGACCAGGTCGGCCGTTCGGTGACGATCCAGGTCGTCGACGAAGCGAGCGGTCGACGGGTGGTATCGGCCGCCGGTCTCGCCTGGAGGTCCGCGGACGAACCGGCTGCCGTCTCGCTGTGTGTCCAGGTGCCCGGTGGCACGGCCGGTTCGACGCTGGCCTTCGATGACGCGCTGGTGCGTCAGCCGTGAGGATCGCGGTCAGCGGCGCGGAGACGCATCTCGACGCGGGTCACCACGTCGAGGGCATCGACGTATTCGCGCCGTCCCTGGGTTGATGCTGTGCCCGATGGGCTGACTGTGGCCGCCGCCGTGGTGCTGTCGCTCAGCGCTCCGCTGAGCGGGTGGCTCGCGTTCCGTCGTGACCGACCGGCCGTCGCGTGGTTCATGTTTGGGGCGCTCAGTGGGCCGCTGGCCATCGGCGTCCTCCTTCTCGCGCCGCCCGGTCGTTGTCCACGTTGCGACGTGACCGTCGTCGGATGGCCCATGGAGTGCGCCACGTGTGGGTGGCGCTTTCGCGGTCGACCGGCCGGGTGGAGCGTGGTGCCCGCCGCCGTGGCGGACACGATTGACGCGCAGGCCGTGCCAATCGAGGCCACCCTGGTGACACCGCCCGCAGCTCACAGAGCGCCAGCACGGAGCGACGGTTCGCGCGGACAACGCGCCGGGGAGCCCGCGGTTGCCCCGCCGTCACCGGTGCGCGAGTCCCGCGTGCATGCCGGCGTGTACGCTGGCGCGACAGGCCTGTGGCCCAGGCTGGTCGGCTCATCAATCGAAGGTGCGGTTCCCGATAGGCGATCCGCCGGCGAGTTGGCCCATGATGTTCCACCCGGAGGTGGAGCCGATGCCGATCCCGCCGGGGAGCATGGCGTCCAGACGATCGCGACCGGAATTTTCACGGGCGGAAGCGCCCGACTCGAGATCGGGTCGCGCTACGGGATCGGTCGAGACGGCCACAGCCTGGTCATCCTCGGTCCCGTGGATCGCACACCCAACGAGGTCCAGCTCGCCGTCCCGATCGAGACGATCGACTTGCTGGCCATCGAGGATCGGGTCACGGTGGCATCCCGGGCCGAGGCGCACGATCGGTTGGCGATGGCGTTCATCTCAGCGGCGGGCCTTCGCGGGAGGGCGCTCGAGGAGGCGCTCGCGGATGTCACGGCCGCTGCCACGGCACCAGAGTCCTCGTGACGCGTCCGACAGGCCCCGCCGGTCGTGGCGATCGACTCGCTGGCTTGCTGATGAGCCGCCTGCCCGAGGTTGTGGGCGCGCTGGTCAGCGTGGCAGTCGTCGCGGTCATTCTGATTGGAGGAAGCCTCGGCTCGGCCTCGCCCCCGACCGCATCACCGCGACCGTCGGCGTCGCCGTCGTTGGCGTCCTCCACCGCGCCCCCCAACATCGTCGATGCGCAGCTCGTGAACCTCCTCGCGACGGTCAATGATCAGCTGGGGGCCGGCGGCGCACGATTGGCGGAGCGTGCGCGCGTGGTGCCGTTTCCCACGGCCGACGTCGCTACGCTGATTCGTGAGCTGAATGCGACGGCGCGCTCGGCCCTCGAGCTGATCCCGCAGCTCGAACGGCAGCCGGGCGCCATCCCGCTGGCCGATCGCCTGTCCGCGTTCTACGACGCGATCCGGACAACCGCGACCGCCGGACTCCAGGGCTCGGTCACGAATGCCGCGGCCTACAGGCGCACCGCAGCCGAGCTGGCCGTGACGCTCGAGGCACTGCCGGGCTTGCAGGCCGACCTGCAGGCGCTGCTGCTCCTCCCGCCGGCCAGCGTGCCGCCGGTCGCGAGCCCGAGTCCGTCGGCCAGCGCAGGCCCCAGCGCCTCGGACCAGCCACCCGCCACACCGACGACCGACCCGACGCCGCCCGTGGGTGGACCGGAACTCGTCACCGGCGGCGGGTTCGAGGGCGGTGTCGGCAGCCCATGGATGCTTGTCCTCGATCCAGGCGTGAACGCCCGGCTGGCCGCGGACGCTGACCGATTCGCGTCCGCGCCCATCGCCGCTCGCATCTCGATCTCCACGCCCACGACGTCTCGGGGAGCCATCGCCCTGCGCCAGGCGGGAATGCCGATCGAGGCTGGGGCGAGCTACGTCATGCGGGTAGCCCTCGCGGCGTCCGGGCCGCGCGAAGTCGTGCTCCGGGTCGCCTCGCTGGACGGCGTCACGTACGGGGCCCGCGTCGTCGTCGCGACGGCCGCATGGACCGTCTACGAACTCCAGTTCAGCGCACCGATCGGCGATCCCTCGGCGGTTCTCGAGATCGAGCTCGGACGCTCGACGGCGACGACCTGGATCGACGACGTCTCTCTGCGCCAGGCCATCCAGGACGTGGTCCCGTAACTGGCCAGCGAGAACGTGACACGCGGGCTCGACAAGGACGCTACACTGGCCCCGGAGGCAGGTCGCGGCGGAACGCGACCCGCGGAGGGGCGTTAATGCAGGAACTGTCCAGGACCCGCCGCTTGCGGCGCGCGTCACTCGCCGTGATGTGCCTGGTGATTGGTTCCCTTTCAGCCCCCGCCTCCTCGGCCATTGCAACACCCGGCGACGTCGGGTTCCAGGGCCCCGTCTACACCGGGGCGTCCCACCCGACCGAGCACAAGCCGGAGAGCAAGCTCTGGTGGAATGACGGGTCGTGGTGGGGCAGCCTGTTCGACACGGTCACCAGGAAATTCCAGATCCATCGTCTGGACGCGGCGACCCAGAGCTGGCAGACGACGGGCGTCCTCATCGATGATCGGGCGGGGACCCACTCTGACGCGCTATGGGACGGCACCAAGCTGTACGTCGCGTCGCATCGCTACTCAACGACGCCCTCCTCGGGGTATCCGGCGCGGCTCTATCGGTACAGCTACAACGCCGGCACCGGGACCTACTCCCTCGACGCGGGATTTCCGTCGATCATCAACGACTACCGGACGGAGACCCTGGTCATCGCCAAGGATGGGACCGGCACGTTGTGGGCCACGTGGACCGAGGGCAACAAGGTCTGGATCAACCGGACGGTCGGAAACGACCTGACCTGGGGGACTCCGTTCGTCCCGGCGATCAACGGGGCAGCCAACCTCAAGGCCGACGACATCTCGTCGATCATCTCCTTCGGCCCCGGCAAGATCGGCCTGATGTGGAGCAACCAGACGAATCCCGCAATGTACTTCGCGGTCCACACCGACGGGAGCGCCGACACGACCTGGACCGGCGAGACCGCCTTCGGGGGCGCCAAGAACGCCGACGATCACATCAACATGAAGTCGCTCGAATCCGACGGCAGTGGCCGCGTCTTCGCGATCACGAAGACGTCACAGACAACGGGCTCGGCGACGATCATCGCGGTCGTCGTCCGGACGGCGGACGGTGCCTGGACCAACGATCCGGTGTGGCGGGTTTCGGACGGCACGACCCGGCCCATCCTCCTCATCGACACCGAGCACCAGGAGCTCCGCGCCTTCGCGACCGCGCCGGAGAGCAGCGGCATCATCTACACGAAACGGTCGCCGCTCAACAACATTTCCTTCCCGGTGGGCAAGGGCGACATCTTCATCCGGGACGCCGCGGTCGACGGCCTGAACAACCCGACCTCGACGAAGCAGAACCTCAGCAGCACGACCGGGTTGGTGGTGCTGGCTGCGCAGAACTCGAACAAGCGCTACTGGCACAACTACGATCCGCTCGGCGGCGGAGGCCCGCCTCCGCCCATCGCCCCGACCGCCGATTTCAGCGCCACTCCAACCTCGGGACCGGCACCGTTGGCCGTCACCTTCGGCGATGCGTCAACCGACGCTCCCACGAGCTGGGCATGGACGTTCGGCGACGGCGCCACATCGACCGCTCAGAACCCGAGCCACTCCTACGCCGCGGTCGGGACCTACACGGTGAGCCTCACGGCGTCCAACGCGGCCGGGTCGAACGCCAAGACTCGAACCGACTACATCACGGTCACCGAACCGCCACCGCCTGGCTCCACCCTGACGTTCGTTGCGGTTGCCGATTCCCACGTGAATTCCTCCTTCGTGAACTCCAATTACGGAACCCTCGCGACCCTTCGGGTGCGCAACGGAACGGCCGATGGGAAGGCGACGTATCGGCCGTACATCAAGTTCGACGCGACCGGGATCTCGGGTTCCGTCGCCTCCGTCACGCTGCGCCTGTACGTCGCAACGGGAACGAACGACGGCGGCAGCGTGTACGCCGTCGGCAGCGGCTGGACGGAAACGGGACTGACCTGGAGCAACGCTCCCCCGATCGGAAGCTCCGCGCTCGCCGCGATCGGCAAGACGACGACCGGGACGTGGGTTGACATCCCCCTGGGTGCCGGGGCCGTCGCCGCGAACGGCGCGTACGCATTCGCAATCCACAATGCCATCACCTCGAGTGGTTACTACAGCAGCCGCGAGGGGACCAACCCGGCGCAACTCGTCGTGACGCTGTCCGGTGGTCCGGCCGTCGGGCCGACCGCCGACTTCACGGCCACGCCGACCTCCGGGGCGGCCGCGCTCCCGGTCACCTTCAGTGACGCCTCGAGCGGCGCACCCACGAGCTGGGCCTGGACGTTTGGCGACGGCGGCACGTCCAATGTCCAGAACCCGAGCCACACCTACCTGGCGGAGGGAACCTACACGGTGAGCCTGACGGCGACGAACGGAATGGGGTCGAGCACGATGACTCGGACCGACTACATCACAGTCACCGCTCCGCCGCCGCCGGGCTCCACCCTGACCTTCGGCGCGGTCGCGGATTCCCACGTGAATTCGGCCTTCCCGAATTCCAACTACGGAACCCTAGCGACCCTCCGAGTGCGCAACGGAGCGGTTGATGGGACGTCGACGCATCGTCCCTACCTCAAGTTCGACGTGACCGGAGTCTCCGGCCTCGTCGCGTCCGTCACATTGCGCCTGTACGTGGTCACCAAGACCAACGACGGAGGGAGCGTCTACGCCGTCGGCAACGACTGGACGGAGAGCGCGATCAACTGGAATACCGCGCCGCCGGTCGGTGGCGCTGCCCTTGCCGCGATCGGCCCGACGACGACGGGGACGTGGATCGACATCCCGCTCGGTGCCGGGGCGATCGGGGCCGACGGGACGTACTCGTTCGCCATTGCGAACGCCAGCACGACGAGCGGCTACTACGGCAGCCGGGAGAGTGCGACCCCGGCCCAGCTCATGGTGACGCTGTCGAACTGAGGCGAGGTTCGCCGCTGTGCCGGGCCACCAGCGCCCGGACCGCCTCGACCCCCCAGAGTGGTGCGCGGGTGCACCGGAACTCTTGGTTTTGGGCGTCCAGAGGCCGATTCCGGGGTACTTTCGGGGGGTCCGGAACCACTCTTTCGGCTAAGGTAATGGTCAGGAACGGAGCGCGGCCGTTCGGGCCGAAAAGTCCTCGTCAGGTGCCCGTCGGAGGGTCGGGTCGCACCAGCGCAGGCATCGTTCTGGGCGTCTTGGGGAACCGCGGAAGAACACGTCGGGAGAGCGTCCGACGGAGGGAGGGAGTGCATGCGCATAGCCGTAGTTGGACTTGGGTACGTCGGTCTCGTCACCGCGGCCGGGCTGGCCGAATGGGGCCACGACGTCCTGGGAATCGAAGCGAATCCGGAGCGGCTCGACGTCCTTCGTGACGGACGGTTGCCGATCTTCGAACCCGGCTTGGATGGACTTATCGCCCGGCATATCGCGGGCCGTCGGATTATCTTCTCTGCAACCACCAGTCAGATCGCTTCGGTCGAGGTCGCCATCGTCGCCGTTGGGACGCATGACGGCAACGGCGGCTGGCAGACGGACACGATCCGGGCGTGCCTGGGCGACATCGTGCCGCGCCTGGCAGACGACGCCACGCTGGTCATCCGCTCGACGCTGCCGCCCGAGTTCCTGCCGTCGCTGGCGGGTCTCGTCGACGGCCTGCGCGCGGCATCAGGTCGACCCGAGATCCCGGTCGTGATCAATCCGGAATTCACCCGGGAGGGCAGCGCCGTCCAGGACTTTCTGTTCCCGGACCGGGTGGTTCTCGGCGTCGTTCGCGACGACACGGGTTCAGGTGAGCGCACCCTGCGGATGGTCTATCGCGCGGTGGACGCGCCGATCCTGGCGATGCCGGCCCCGGATGCCGTGCTGACCAAGCTGGGCGCCAACCTGTTCCTCGCCACGAAGATCAGCTTCGCCAACGAACTTGCGTCGCTGTGCGACCAGTTCGGAGCCGATGTGACCTCGGTCGTCGACGCGATGGGTCGCGATGCCCGGATCGGAACATCGTTCCTGCGCGCCGGTGTTGGCTTCGGGGGCTCGTGCCTGCCGCACCAGGTCTCGATGACCATCCGCTCGGCGGCCCAGTACTCGATGGACACGCCGCTCCTGAAGGCCGTCGACCAGGTGAACCACGACCAGCGGACCGCGTTCGTGGACCGCATGGAGGCCGCCCTCGGTGGCTCCCTCGCCGGTCGCCGGATCGCCCTCCTCGGTCTCACCTTCAAGCCCGGCACCGACGACCTGCGCGACGCGCCGGCACTGACGATCGCGCTGAGTCTGCTCGGGCGCGACGCGGACGTCGTGGCCTACGACCCCATGCCCACCGCCCGCGCCGCCACGCGGCGGATGATGCCGGCCCTGACCGTGGTCGACGATGTCTGGGCGGCGCTCGCCGACGCCGACGGTGTCGGCCTCGTCACGGAGTGGCCCGAGTTCGTCTCGCTCGACTGGTCCGATGTGCGTGCGGTCATGCGTGGCGATGTGGTCGTGGATGGACGGAACGCACTGGACCCGGCGGCACTCGACGCGGCCGGCTTCCACTACACGGGATTCGGCCGACAGGTGGGATCCGCACGACGGACCGTCAGGGGCGCCCGAGTTCGCAGGCGAGAGGACACTTCTGTCACGCCGCTCATCGCCTCGGTCGCGTTCGACTGACGGTGGATCGCGCGCGTTGAGGAGCCTGATCGTCCGTTAGGCCGCGCGACCCCCCGGATCGGGCGGTCGCTCTTGCTGTCGGCACGATGACACCGCGCGACCACCGATTTCCCTTGACGTGCGGCGTCGGTGCGCGGAAGATAGGTGCGGTCGGATGCACTCGGCGGGGGCTACGTGCAGCGTCCGACCGACGAGAGGATCCAGGATCCTGGGAGCAGACGCTCAGGGTCTTCGCCTCACATTCCAGCCGGGGAATTGAGGTCCTATCGGGTGACGCGGCGAGTGCCCGCAACCGCGACGATCCGTTCGACGTTCGGCGCGCCCGCCACATCGGCGCCCGCCGGTTCACGGCTCGCGCCTGGCCCGATCCCCTCCTCACAACAAGCGGTCCCCGAGACCGGTCGTGGAGCCCCTGCGTTGAGCGCAGGGGCTCCACGTTGTCGTGTCTCCTCGACGACGACTCAGCCAAGGCAGTGACCAAGCGGGGAAGGGAGCCGGTTCGATGATTGGCAAGAGACTGCAGCCAGCGGCGTCCACCAGGCGAACGCTCGCTCCCGGGGAGTACGAGCGCGAGTTGGTCGATCGTCTCGCAGCCGCCAGCGCACGGCGGGACTCCGTGCCACACGACGCCTCGGAGCGGCGACCCGGCTCGGAGCGGCGGCGCGGCTGGGGCACGATGGCCGCGCTCCAGTCGATGATGCTCATCTTTGCACTGGTGATCCCGGGCGGCGCCGGGGCGGAGCCCAGCCCGACCGGCGCCACGATCGCCAGCGACCAGGCCGACTACGCGCCCGGCGCCACGGTCACCCTGACCGGGACCGGCTGGGCGTCCGGAGAGGCCGTCCAAATCGTGGTCAACGATACGTACGGCGCGACCTGGCAGCGCGATGTCACCGTGACGGCCACCGAAACGGGGACCGTCACCGACGTCTTCGACCTGCCCACGTACTTCGTCCCCAACTACGACGTGACCGCGACCGGACCGATCTCCGGGTCGGCCACGACGACGTTCACCGACCTGGCGATCGGAACGTACGACCAGTGCTCGAACGACGACGGCGACGGGTACGCCGCCGGCGACGACGGCTGTCGCTGGACGCAGGGCAACCTCAACGCCAACAACTCCACGTACGCTGAAGGGGATGCGACTGTCCAGCGGCTGTGGCTGGATGGGCTCGCGCCCGGGAGTGAGCACACCGTCACGCTCAAGTACGGGACGACAAAGGGCGGCAAGCACGCCTACGACTACCTGACGACGTGGGACTACTCCGAGAGCTGGATCACCGACGCCGACCTGTGCCAGGACCTCGACGCCAACGGGAATGCGGCCGGTGGTGCCTGCACCGACTGGGGCGCCGATGACACCCAGCAGATCCTCGATGACCCGAATGCCGCTTTTACCGCCGAGAACCCTGATGTCGTGCAGCCTGCGGGCCGCAACTTCACGATGCGCAACGGGGACATGACCGCTGCCACGTTCCCCGCGGTTGTCAGTGGCACCTACGCCGGCGACAGCGAGACCGCTATCACGATCACCTTCACCGTCGGCAGCGATTCCGACGCGTGCGTGGAGAAGTCCGGCACCGAGACCTGCTCCGTGGCGCTCTGGTTCGGGGCGCACATTGCACTGACGAGTGAATGGACCTCCGGCGGTGCGACCTCGGTGCCGGGGTCGCCATATCACGTCTCTCTCGAGGCGATCGACTCGGCGGCAGTGGGCGAGCGCGACAACCAGATGCAGGCCGGCGCGATCGTCGAGCCGCCGATCCTCCACTTGCGCAAGGTCGTCATCAACAACGACGGTGGCACGGCGACCGCGGCGGATTTCACGCTGACGGCCGACGGCACCAGCACCAACGACCTGACGGGCACGAGCCCGGTCGACTCAGTCGGTGAGCTGATCGCCGACACCTGGGCGCTTTCTGAGATCAGCCCGGCCGGCTACACGGCCAGCGCGTGGGTCTGCGTCGGCGGTACCCAGAACGGCAGCAACATCACGCTCACCTCCGGCGAGGAAGCCACCTGCACGATCACCAACATCGACGACACCCCGACGCTTAAGCTGGTCAAGCTCGTCACCAACGATGACGGCGGATCGGCGGTCGCCAACGACTGGGATCTGACCGCGACCGGCACCAGCCGCACCTTCACCGAACTCACCCCGGCCGCAGCCGATGCCTCGTTCAACGACGTGACGGCCGG
>CAKKPP010000018.1:37805-84026 GCA_919901745.1 Chloroflexota bacterium
TCACCGAACTCACCCCGGCCGCAGCCGATGCCTCGTTCAACGACGTGACGGCCGGTGTCCAGTACACCCTGACCGAGACGGCGGCCCCGACCGGCTACACCAACGGCACCACGTGGTCCTGCACCGGCACCGGCATCTCGGCCTCCGACGCCACCCACGTCACGGTCGCCCTGGGCGGTGCCGTGACCTGCACGATCACCAACACCGACGACACCCCGACGCTCAAGCTGGTCAAGGTCGTCACCAACAACGACGGCGGGACGGCCGCGGCCAACGACTGGGATCTGACCGCGACCGGCACCAGCCGCACCTTCACCGAACTCACCCCGGCCGCAGCCGATGCCTCGTTCAACGACGTGACGGCCGGCGTCTTTTACACCCTGACCGAGAACCCGAACCCGGGCACTGGCTACAGCTCGACCGGGATCTGGAGCTGCACCGGCGGCGGAACGTTTGTGAGCCCCGACATGATCGCGGTCGCCCTCGGCGCGGCCGTGACCTGCACGATCACGAACGACGACCTGCCCGGCACGATCATCATCAGGAAGGTCACCATTCCGGCAGGGGCCTCGACAAGCTTCAGCTTCGATGCCATCGGAGGGACATACGCGGACTTCAGTCTCCTGGACCAGGAGACGAACTCGCAAACCCTCCCCGCCGGCACCTACTCCGTCACGGAGCTGGTTCCCCTGGGGTGGGTCCTCACGGGGATCGGTGGCTCAACAGATCCCAGCACACCGTACAACTGCACGGTGACCGGCAGCGGTGGCAGCACCGGCGTTGGTGTCCTCGCCACGATGACGGCATCGATCGACCTCAAGAACGGCGACACCGTAACCTGCGTCTTCGAAAATACGGGCCAGGGAGTCACGCGCACGCAGGGTTTCTGGTCCACCCATCCGCAACTTGCCAACATCGCCTGGTTCGGGGGGACCGCCTTCGGTCATACCTTCCCCGGCGTGGCGGGAGTGTCGGGTATCGGCAATACGCTCCTGTGCGGTCGCAACATCGATACGCTTCCAAAGGTCATGGGTGCCTTCTGGAGCAACATTGCCAAGCAGACGACGGGCGTCAAGCGGACGCCGCTCGATCAGGCGAGGATGCAGCTCCTGCAGCAATTGATCGCTGCCGAGATGAACGCCTCGGCCTTCGGCAGCTCGCCGAGCGTCGGCTCGTTCGCAGCCTGGGAGACGGCGTACTGCGGCACGACCATCAGTGCCATCAGGACCGCCCAGGGACAGGCGGCTTCCTTCAACGAATCGGGCGACAGCGGCGCCTTCACCCCCGGGACATCCGCTGACAGCAAGACCGCCCGGATGATCGCGGACAAGCCGTTCTGGGACATCCTGCCGTAACGAGGCGGAGCCCCTGTCGTCAGAGACAAGTCGTGAGCCAGTAGTCCCGAGGGTCGTCTGTACTCGGGACAAGAGCGCGAGGTGCCGGCATCAAGTCGGCACCTCGCCTTCATGTGCGGCTCGTGCTGCTGGCACTCGAAGGTCGAGCTGCCTTGGACGACGGTTCGGGCCGGCTCCACGTGCGCCCCGGGACGCGACGGATCTCAGGTCACGCGACCACCCGGATCGGGCGCATGGATCTGAACGTCGGCCAATCCCGCAACGTCCAGCGCCTCGCGCAGTTCGGCCGGCGTACCGGCGAGGATCGGGAACGTGCCGTAGTGGATCGGCATCACGTGGCGGACGCCGAGGAGTGCGACCGCCTTGGCCGCCTCGCCCGGGCCCATCGTGTAGTGCCCGCCGATCGGCAGGATGGCGAATTCCGGTCGATACAGCTCGCCGATCAGTGCCATGTCGCCGAACACCGCAGTGTCTCCGGCGTGATAGAACCGAAACCCGTTCTCGACCTCGACCACGAACCCGGCCGGCTCGCCCAGGTAGAGCGTCGTCTCGGCCCCTGGGTTCCAGTCGCCGGACGAATGGTCGGCGCGGGTCATGGTGACCCGGATGCCGGCGGCCTCGACCGTCCCGCCCTTGTTCATGCCGATGACGGCGTCGCTGCCACCGGGGAGTCGGCGTCCCAGCCACAGGCTCATTTCGTGGATGCACGGCCAGACAGGCCGCAGCCGGCTGGCGAGAGCGACGGCATCCCCAAGGTGATCGCTGTGACCGTGGGTGACGAGCAGGACATCGCAGCGATCGACCGCGTCGGCGCCGATCGGACTCAGCGGGTTGCCGAACCACGGGTCGATGAGCACGACCTTGCCGCCCGGCGTATCGACGCGCACGCAGGCATGGCCGTACCAGGTGAACGTCGTGTCTCCATCCAGGGCCATCGCGCCACCTCCTTGGGCGCATCGTAGCGCCGTTCGCGGCTGCGGCGTACGCGACAAGCGCCGTTCGCGACCCGGAGGAGGGGCGGCTACACTCGATTCGTGCCCGCGCTCGACATCGCCGCGAACCTCGCCTACATCAACTGGACGGTGTTGACCGGTCTCGCCGTCGGGTCATACCTGGCCGTTGTCCTCGCCCGCCTGCGAACCGCAGCGACGCGCGGCTACCTGGGCTTTGTCGCCGCGGCGGCCGCGCTGCTCGGGATCCTCGCCTGGTTCTCGGACGGCGCGCTCGCCACCGGGAACGACAGCGTGGCCGGCCTGACCGCGACCATCATCCCGTTCGACCCTTCGTTCGACGCGCCCCGCGGCTGGGCACTCGCCCTGTTCTGCGTCCTGGCGATCGTCGAGGTCGTGGCGATCGCCCGAGGCCGTCACTGGCCGGCTGTCGAGTTCGGTGCGGCCGGGGCCGGCCTGGCCGTCCTCGCGTTCGGGTCCCTCGGTTGGGGTGGCGGCGGCCTCGGGACCCTCGCGCTCCTCGTCCAGCTGGCCGCGCTGAGCGTCGCCACCGGTGGGGTCTTCGCCGCCATGGTGCTCGGTCACTGGTACCTGGTCACGCCCAAGCTGCCCGAGCAGGCACTCGTCCTGTTCGCCCGGATCCTCACCGTCGCCCTTGCCGTCCAGATCGTGCTGTTCGTCGTCTGGCTGGGGATCGGGGCTGGGCCCGGCGGCCGCCCGGGCTTCGCGGCGCTGACCGGCGAGTGGGCACTCTTCGTCTGGCTGCGGTTGATCGTCGGTCTCGTCTTCCCCCTGATCGTCTCGTGGGCGGCCATCCAGACCGCTCGCACGAGGTCGATGGAATCGGCCACCGGCCTGCTCTACATCAACGTCGGGACCGTCGCCTCGGGAACCATCGTCGCGGCGGGCCTCTACTTCGGCGCCGGGCTGCTGGTGTAGGGCGGCAACGATGGCTTCGTCGGTCGACCCCGCGATTCACGTCAGGGTCCGCCTCTTCGCGATCCAGCGCGAACTGGCAGGGACCCGCGAGCTGGCCCTGGACCTGCCGGTCGGGGCCACGATCGACGATGCGTGGTCCGCGCTCGTCGCCCGTCACCCGGTCCTGGCGCCCGGTCGGCCGAGCGTGCGCTTCGCTCGAAACGGCGAGTACGCCGACGCCTCGACCGTTCTCGCCGATGGCGATGAATTGGCCTTCATCCCGCCCGTGAGCGGTGGGGCATCGAGGGATCCGGCCCGCGGTGCGACACGCATCCTCGAGCTCCGCGACGAGCCCTTCCCGGAGAACCTCGTGGCCGATCTCACCCGGCGTCTCGTCACGCCCCAAGACGGTGCCGTCGTCGGCTTCGTCGGACGGACCCGGATCACGCCGGGGACCCCGGCGCCGGGACAGGAGGCGGCCGCTGCGGGCCACGCGGGGCGGGTCGTCGATTCGCTCGACTACGAGGCGCACGAGACGATGGCCGTTCGCGTCCTCGGCACGATTGCCGACGAGATCGAGGACCGCTTCGGGGTCACCCGGCTCGCGATCGTCCATCGGACGGGCGACGTACCGCTCGGGGACGTGAGCATCGTGATCGTTGCCTGTGCGGCCCATCGAGGAGCCGCGTTCAGGGCGGCGGAGTACGCGATCGAGGAGACCAAGGCGCGGGCTCCCATCTGGAAGGCGGAGCGGTTCGTGGATGGGCACGTCTGGATCGGGGCACCGGCACGGATGGGGCCACCACCCGACGAGACGGCCTGAAGCCGGTTCATACTCAGGACATGGGCGCCCAAGGAACAGCCGGACTGGACATGGCCCTCCCCGGACTCGAGGCCGATCTGGCACGCCTCGACGAGCTGGCACGGGGGGTTGCGGCGGCCTGGGCGCCGCGAACGCTCGCCGCGACGACGCTGGGTCGCGAGCGGGCGATCCTGCGTCTCTTCGGTGTCGGCGGCCTGGATCGCGCGGGCCTGCCCCTCGCGGGAGCCGTCGTCGATCGATACGTGGCCGGTGCGCCCGACCGCCTGGCGCGCGGCGTCACGCTGCCCTTCGCGATGGCCCTGGTGGAGTACGACGAACCGGTCCAGGAGCTTGCGATTGACGTGGCGGCCGGACATGTCGATCTGGCCATGGAGGCGGAACTCCTGGCCGAACCGAAGCATCGAGCCACGGCCCAAGCGGCGGCGGCGGACCTCGCGGAGCGGGCGATGGACCGCATCGATGCCAACCGGACGGCGCGTCACGAGCTGATCGCCGTTCTCTCCGATCCGCCCAGGCCCTGGATCTCCACGGCAGTGATGGAGCCGGAGGCGCGCGCCGCGGCCGTCGAGGCCGGCGACCTGGTGCGGGCCGGTTTCGACGTGATTCGCGTCGAAGTCCCGATGGGTCGCGAACTGCACGGGCTTCTCGAGGAGTCGGGGATCGAGATCGAGCGCTGGCGACCCCGGCCGGTTTCCGCCCGCGACGGTCGCGCCGGCGGACGCCGCGAGATCGTCGACACACCATTGGTGGACCTTGCGCCGTCCGGGAGCCAGCGTGGCCTGGCCGTCATCCGCTCGACCATCGATGAGATCGCGGCCGATCGCCGTGCCTACGTTCGGCTCGCCAGTGCCGCGCCCCCATTGGCCGCGCCCGAACAGGCGGTGGTCGCCGCGTTCGAGCGAGTCGACCTCGTCGTTGCCGACGTCATGGCCGAAATCGTTGCGAGCGGGGTCGATCCCGACCGAGCACTGGCCGATCATGCGTTCGCGGCGACGATCCATGCCCGTGCCGGGACACTGGTCCTGGTCGGCCCGGGCCCGCTCGTCGTCGGCCCGGACCTTGCCGCCGGGATTCCGGCCAGCACGGCGACGCGATCAGGCCGGGCCCTTGCCCTCCAGCTGCTCGGAATCCACATGGCGCGCGCCGCGGGTCTCGCTGCCGATCAGATCGTGGCCGGGGCGGTCCCGACGTGGCTCGTGGAGGAGCGACTGGGTCCGGCGTTCGCCCTCGCGGAGGTGGTCATCCGCCGTCGCCTGCTTCCGGAGCATCCGCTCTCGCTGTCGGTCCTCACGACCTCCGGCGAAGCCGGCGTGTCGGCGCTTGCGGTTGCGGCCGGGATCGCCCCGGCCGACGACCATGCCCGCGTCCTCCACGTGGCGGCGCCCGGACGCGACCGTGCGGTTGCCGCCTCGTCCGCTCGCGCCGCACTCGCCGTCGGCGCCACGCTCGCTCACTCGCGGACCGGGGCCGCCCTCGCCGGCGTCGCCCTCGACCACGCGCACGAGACCGTGCGCGCGGCGATCCGGGCACTCGATGGGCTCCAGAGCGATGGCTGGCAGTCGATCCTGGGCCGCGAGTTCGACGATCCGGACCGCCGTCGATTCGGTGCGGACGCGGTCACCGAACGCCGCGACTCCAACGACCCGTTCGCGACGCTGGTGGGCTGATCTGGACCGAGGCGGGGCCCCGCTGCCGCGGGCAAGGGTGCATGTGGCGGCAAGGTGCACGTGGCGGCAAGGTGGCCACGTGGCGGCAAGGTGCATGTGGCGCAACCAATCGGGCGGATCGCGGGCTGACGTGGGGCTGACCGGGGGCATCTACGCTCGCCGGCCGACGCGAGAGCGGCTGAATCGGGGGAACGGTTGCCTCCTGCGCACATCGCGTCCACGGTCGGGTACATCCATGGTCGGGAACGCCCCGGTCGGGAACATCCATGGTCGGGAACATCCATGGTCGGGAACATCCACGGGTCGGGAAGGCGCCCGCTGTTACACCAACTCTAGGGACGTGACCGGCCCACATTCGGCTCCCTCCGGAGACCGCGGGAATGACGTGAACGGTGGACTCCGCCTCAACGCGTGTCTCGAGGCTCGCCCGCTGGCCATCGACGAACACATTGAGGTGCTGGCGAAGCGTCGGGCCGGCGTCGCACAGGCGGTTCCGCACACCCGGAACGAGCGTCTCGAGCTCGTTGATCACGGTCGCGACGGAACCCTCCGACACGGCGAGCCGGCGCCCGGCGCCCGGCAGGATGGCCACGAGCGAGCGCGGCAGAACCACCGTTGCCACGATGGCTCAGCCCTCGATGACGTGGGCTTCGACAGACCAGATCTGCGGGAGGTTGTCGGCCACGACGGACCACGAAGCGCCCTCGTCGGCGCTTCCGTAGATCCGGCCCGAGCTCGTCCCGAAGTACACGCCGACCGGGTCCAGCTGGTCGACGGCCATCGCTTCGCGGAGGACGGCCAGGTAGGCGTCACTCTTCGGAAGCCCTCGGTCGAGGCGGCTCCACGACCCGCCCGCGTCGGAGGTCCGCCAGACGGCCGCCCGGGCGCCCGGCATCATCCGCAGCTTGTCGGCGCCATCGAGCGGGATCACCCAGGCCGTGGACCCGTCGCGCGGATGACCGACCATCGGGAATCCGAATTCCGACGGCAGCCCGGCGGTGATCTCATCCCACGTCAGACCGCCATCGGCAGAGCGGTACACGCCACAGTGATTCTGCTGCAGGAGCACGTCGTCCTCGCCGGCCGCGCGGATGAGCTTGTGCACGCACTGCCCGAAGACAAGGTCCGGGTCCGGGTGGAAGTCGGCGCGGACACCCCTGTTCCGCGGTTCCCACGTGACCCCGCCATCGCGCGTCTCGAACGTGCCCACGGCCGACATCGCGACCCACATCCGGTCGGCGTCGGTGGGGTGGGCGATGATCGTGTGGCAGATCAGGCCGCCGTTTCCGGGCTGCCACTCGGGCCGACTCGGGTGCTCGCGCAGGCCGGCCACGTGGCTCCAGGTCGCCCCCGCGTCGTCGCTCCGAAACAGGCCCGCCGGCTCAACCCCCGCGAAGAGCGCGCCGTGCGCCCCGATCACGTTCCAGACCGTCGTGACCTTGGGTCCGTCATCCCCGTAGGTCAGACCCTCGCTTGAGTGGCTCCAGGTCGCCCCGAGATCCGGGCTCTGCCAGACCGCGGGTCCGTACCACGCGCTCGCACCGCCGGCCAGGATCGCGCCGCTGCCGGGATCCACACTGAGGTCATGGATCCCCCAGTTCTCGATGAACGGTCCGCGAACCTCCCAGCGGTCCCGAGAAACATCCGATTCGAGGATAAAGGCGCCCTTCTTCGTCCCGACCAGGAGCAGGCAACGCGGCGACATCGGAACCTCCCTCTCGACACCCGTGGGTCGGTCCAGCCTACCCCACCGGTGGCGCCCCCGAGTTGACGCGGGGCGATACATTGGACTCGGTCGAGCATGCATCCTCAGGTCCGCTGTCATCAAGGAATCGAATGTCGAGATCGCCCGCGACCCGCCCGCCACACGAGGCGCTCGAGGGTCTCTTCGAGACGCGTGTCACCGTCCACCAGCTCCGCGTCTTCAAGACCGTGGCGGATCAGCGCGGCTTCACGCGAGCCGCCGAGGCATTGCACCTGAGCCAGCCGGCGATCTCGCACCAGATGAAGAGCCTGGGTCTCGCGCTGGGGACGCCCCTCTTCGAGGAGGTCGGCCGCCAGTCTCGACCCACGGCCGCCGGTGAGCTGCTGTATGAGTATGCCGAACGCATCCTTGCCGAATTCGGCGCGGCGGGCCGTGCCTTCGACGAGATGCACGGGCTGCTCCGTGGCCGGCTGCGGGTCTTCGGGGACACCACCGTCGGGATCTACGTGCTGCCCGACGTCCTCGGCGCATTCAAGGAGAAGCATCCGGGCATCGACGTGCGGCTCGACGTCGGCAACCGGGACCAGCTCTTCGACCGCCTTGCGAAGGACAGCGCCGACTTCGGCGTGATCGGGCGCCTCTGGGATCATCCGGCGATTCCCCTGGTTGCGCAGCCCTTCCTGCCCAACGAGCTGGTCGCCATCGCGTCACCGCGGCATCCGCTGGCGAGCGCGAAAAGGATCTCCGTGGCCCGCCTGGCCGGCGAGCCGTTCATTGCTCGCGAGCCCGGTTCCGGGACGCGCGCGACGGCCGATGCGGCCCTCTCCCGGACGGGGCGGCCACCGCAGATCCTCATGGAGCTTGCGAGCAACGGTGCGATCAAGCGAGCCGTGGCGCGCGGCCTCGGCGTGTCGATCCTGTCGCGTTATGCCGTCACCCTCGAGCTGAGGCTGGGCCTCGTCGTCGAGCTCCCCGTGACGGGCTTCCCGCTCCGCCGGCAGTGGCATCTGGTGTACCCGCGCAACCACCTGCTCAGCCGGGCGGCGGAGGCGTTTCTGGCGTTCGTCGACGACGGTCGCTGGCGCGACGACATCGGCGAGACGGTGACGACGGACTAGGTGTCGGCGGATCGTCCGATCGGTCGAACGACGGAAGAGGGACCTGTGGCCCGCCCCGGCGCAGCATCGGGATAGCCGCGTGGATCGGCCCAGCTGCCGTCTCCATGTCGCGTGACCAATCGGACTGCCGGGCAGGATAGTCGGTATCTTGTCATGTCGTCGAATACATGCGATCTATCAAATCCATCGATACAGCGAATACGATAAGTCCGTTCGACTGATAGTGGCCGGCGCCACTTAGCGGACCGGGGGTGCCCGCGGTACGATCGCGCTTCTCCAGACCCGCGTTCACCCTGTTCATGGAGGGCCATCGTGCTTCGTCTCCCACTTGTCGCCAGCATCGTCGTCCTTGTGGCGACGGCGTGTTCCCCATCCGCGTCGCCATCGCCGTTGGTGACCGCGACGCCTGCGGCGACCCCGGTGCCGTCAACGGCGCCGATCGCCGGCGGCGGAGGAACGCTGGCGGTCGCGATCGGTGCCGACCCGGGCCACCTGAACCCGGCGATCACAACGAGTGGTGCGACGCATACGGCGTCCGAACTGATGTACAACGGCCTGGTTGGGCTCGATGAGAACGGCGCTCCCGTCCCCGAACTTGCCGAAAGCTGGGTGATCGAGGACCAGGGCGCCACATACACCTTCAAGCTTCGTCCCGGTGTCACCTGGCACGATGGGACGAAGTTCACGTCCGCGGACGTCAAGTTCACGTTCGAGGAGGTCCTTCTCAAGCTCCATGCCAGGACACGGTCGTCGGTGGGCCCGGCCCTCGACAGCATCGATACGCCGGACGAGCTGACCGTCGTCTTTCGTTTCAAGCAGCCGTACGCGCCACTTCTCCAGCAGCTCGACGTGACCGAGGCGCCGATCATCCCGATGCACCTCTACGCAGGCTCCGATCCGGCCAAGAACCCGGTCAATCTCGCTCCCGTGGGGACCGGACCGTTCGCGTTCGTGTCGTACGCCGCGGATTCCGAGATTCGCCTGAAGCGCAACGAGGCGTACTGGGCCGAAGGGCTACCGCATCTGGACGAGGTCGTCCTGCGAATCATCCCCGAAACCGGTAGCCAGATCGTCGCGCTCGAAGCCGGCGAAGTCGACTGGGTGTGGAACGTGCCGGGCCCCGAGGAGAGTCGCCTCGACCAGGACACGAACATCGAATTCCTGCGGACAGATCGCAATCCGGGCGGCTCGAACTGCGTCATGACGGTCTCCTTCAACCTGGACAGGCCGATCCTCAAGGATCTCCGCGTCCGACAGGCCATCGCCCACGCGATCGATCGCCAGCAGGTGGTTGACAACATCCTGTTCGGCCAGGGTCGGGTTGCCGAGGCCCCGATCTCAAGCGGGATTCCGTGGGCGCATGCGCCGGGCCTGTCGGTGCCGAACTTCGATTCGTCTGCCGCCGCGACGCTTCTCGACGCCGCCGGGTGGGTTGCCGGCAGCGACGGGACCCGGACCGCCTCCGGTGTGGCCGGAGTCGGGGACGGGACGCCGCTGTCGCTGAGTTTCCTGCACTTTCCAACCTTCAGCCGGTATGGAGAGCTGTTCAGAACGCAGCTCGCAGCGGTCGGCATCGAATTGAGGCTGCAGCCGCTCGATCCGCCCGTGTTCGCGGAGACCGTGTTCACCAAGCGAGACTTCGACACGAACATCATCTCGTACTGCAATGGGCCAGATCCCGAGATCGGCGTGCGCCGCATGTTCGACTCGGCCCAGATCGGCCCGGTGCCGTTCTCCAATGCCGCCGGGTACAGTGACCCGGCTGTCGACACACTGTTCGACCAGGCACGACAGACGATTGACACGACGGCCCGCGGAGCGATCTATCGACAGATTCAGGAGGCGGTCGTCGCCGCACAGCCGTACGTCTGGATCGTGGAGACGTCCAGCGTCCGCGGTTACCGCCTGCCATGCAGCGGATTCCAGGCCTACGCTCAATTCGCCCAGGCCGCTACCTGTGCGCCATGAATCGACGGTACCTGGCCAGGCGTCTCCTCCAGGTACCGCCGGCAGTTCTCGGCATCCTCGTTGTCGCTTTCCTGCTCATCCATCTGGCGCCGGGCGATCCGATCCTCGCCCTCGCGGGCGACAACGGGGACGCCGCCTACTACGCGGAGATGCGAGCAACATTCGGCCTCGACCGCCCGATCCCTGAGCAACTCGTCATCTTCGTCGGAAACCTCCTCCGGTTCGACCTCGGCGTGTCCTACGTCCAGGGTCGCCCGGCGATCGATGTCGTACTGGAGCGGATCCCGTCAACCCTGCTGTTGACGGGGGCGGCCCTCGTGTTCTCGACCGTCGTCGGGATCTGGCTCGGTCTGATCGCCGGCGCGAGGGCGCACCGACCGGCTGATCTGGCCATCAACGTCGCTGCCCTGGGCCTGCATGCCACGCCGTCGTTCTGGCTCGCCCAGCTCGCCATCCTCACGCTGAGCCTCTGGGCCGGCTGGTTCCCGGTGAGCGGGATGACCAATCCGAGGTCGTCGGCAACGGGACTCGGCCTCATGCTCGATATCGCCCACCACCTGATCCTGCCGATGATCGTCCTGGCTTCCACGGAGATCGCCGCGGTCGCGCGGCTCACGAGGGCAGGGCTGCTGGATGAGTTGTCGAGGGACTACGTCCGGACCGCCCGTGCGAAAGGCGTGAAAGAGCCACAGGTTCTCCGGCGTCATGCGCTCCGCTGTGCGCTGATTCCCGTCGCCACGGTGGTCGGGGGCCGAGTCGGGCATCTCCTCGCCGGTGCGGTGCTCGTCGAGGCGGTGTTCGGCTGGCCGGGGATCGGCCGTCTGTTGCTGTCATCCGTCCAGTCCCGGGACATCCCGATCGTTCTCGCCGTGTTGCTGGTGATCGGGCTGACGATCATCATCGCGAATGTGATCACCGACCTCGTGTATGTCCGACTCGATCCCCGCATCCGTTACCGCTGAGGCGATCGTCGACCCGCAGGCTCCACAGCTCGTGGGTCTGATGCGCCGACGGCTGCGACTCGCCGACGCGTTTCGCACGCCGGGAGCCATCGTCGGGATCGTTCTGTCGTGTTTCTTTCTGGCGGTCGCCGTGCTCGCCGATGTCATCGCTTCGAGCGACCCGTTCGGATTCGCCGGGCCGGCCCTCTCGGCCCCGTCGGCCCTCTACCCGCTGGGGACGGACGATCTCGGTCGCGACCTGTTCAGCGGGGTCGTCCACGGGATCCGGACCTCCGTCATGGTGGCCGCAGGTGTTGTCATGTTGGCGCTGCCGGTGGGTCTCCTGCTGGGATCCGTGGCCGGCGCACGAGGGGGCTGGATCGATGATCTCGTGATGCGCTTCAGCGAGATCTGGCAGGTCCTGCCCCGGTTCTTCCTCGTGCTGATGGTGATCGCCCTGTTCGGACCGGGCCTGGACCGGGTCGTGCTCGTCCTGGGACTGACGTCGTGGGCGCTTCTCGCCCGGATCGCGCGGGCAGAGGCGATGACCATCCGGGAACGAGACTTCGTGGAGGCGGCGCGCGCACTTGGTGCCAGCGAGACGCGAATTCTCGTCCGACACATCGTCCCGCACGGGCTCCCCGCGGTCATCGTGTATGTCGCGCTCCTCGTCGCCCAGGTCATGCTCATTGAGGCAAGCCTCGGGTTCCTGGGACTTGGCGACCCGAATGCGATCAGCCTCGGCTATCTGGCTGCCCAGGCGCAACGGTTCCTGCGAATCGCATGGTGGATGTGGTTCTTTCCAGGAGTCGCGCTGATCGGGCTCGTCATCGGGCTCAACCTCCTGGCGGATGGGTTGTCGGATCGGATCCGGTCTGGCGGCTGACGCCTGCGTCGCCTGGGGGAAGGCAGGACTCGGACGCAGGCGGGAGGGCTCGGGCGGCGTCGTGCAGGGGTACCTCACGTGGGAGTTGACAGCACGGCTATGGTTCACCTATCGGGACGCGACCAGTATGGTTGCGAGGACCTCATCTCACGTGGCTAACAGGCGGTCGCACCTTGCACCCGGTGCATGTTCTCGATTCCGAGCCCGACGCAGCCGACCATTGCCGCTGCGATGGCGGTCAACCCAAGAACTTCGCGCGTCCGTGCCTCCTGTTGCTGCTGTCCGAGGCATCGGCCCACGGCTATGAGCTGATCGATCGGATGCGCCCGTTCGGCTTCGAGGTGGGCGATCCTGCCGGCGTCTACAAAGTGCTCCGCCAGATGGAGCGCGACGGGATCGTGACCTCCCACTGGGAGTTGCCCCAGCGTGGTCCGGCGCGCCGGATCTATGCGCTGACGTCGGACGGACGCGACCTTCTGGCCAGCTGGGCACATACGCTGGAGCGGAATCGGGCCGTGCTTGATGCATTCCTGTCCCGTTTCGCGGGCCAGGGCTCCGGCGAGCGCATGGGCACCGATGCGTTGGACGGTCAATTGGTCGGCAGTGGACGAGGTGTCGGATGAGGATCGCGCTCACGGGCAAGGGCGGCTCTGGCAAGACCACGGTCGCGGCTACGCTCGCGCGGACGTTCGCGCGACGCGGGTACCGCGTGAACGCACTCGATGGCGATCCCAACCCCAACCTGGCCACGGCCATCGGGATCACCGAGGACGACATCGCGCGTCTGCGGCGCGTCCCGCGCGAAGCGATCCTGAACGACCATCACGACGCCGACGGCAGCACGACGGCGCACCTGTCGCGGCCCTTCGAGGAGGTCCTGGCCGAGTACGGCGTCACCGGACCAGACGCGATCGGAGTCCTGACGATGACCGGCCTGCTCGGTGCCGGCAAGGGCTGCATCTGCGGCCAGCACTCTGCCGTCCGCGACGTCATGGAGCAGCTCGCGTCGAGCGAGCCGCGCGACGTGACCATCCTCGACACGGAGGCGTCGATCGAGCACCTGTCGCGCGGGACGGTACGGAACGTCGACGCGCTGCTCGTGGTCACTGAGCCCTACTACCGCTCCCTCGAGACCGCCGGCCGGATCGTCCCGCTGGCCAGGGATCTCGGTCTGCCCGAAGTCTGGGTCGTCGCCAACAAGGTTCGCGACGCGCGCGACAGGGAGGCGATTCTCCAGTACGGAGCCGGCCACGGCTTCGAGATCGTCGCCGCCATCCCGTTCGACCCACTGGTAGGCGAAGCCGACCAGCTTGGACGAGCCGTCATCGACCACGCGCCGGAGGCCGCGGCCGTCGCCGCGATCGGGGCGCTTGCCGACGTGCTGGTTGAGCGTCTTTCAGCCACCGTCGCGGCCACGTAAGGCAAACACCCACACGTAAGGCAAACACCCACCGGTCACGAGAAGGAGTCCCCAGGTGGTGATGACCGAACAGGCTCCCGCAATACGGCACATGTCGCAGGTCGGCAACGTCGCCGGGATCAGCCAGGAGGAGTGGGCAACTGCGGTCGCGGCCAAGGCCGGTCCGCGCACCAGGATCGGCGCATTCGAGCAGGTCCACGTCTTCTGGTTGGCCGGCATGAGCTGCGACGGGTGTTCGATCGCCGTGCTCGGTGCGACCGCGCCATCGGTCGAGAGCCTGCTCACCGGCTCGCTGCCCGGCGTACCGATCGTGTTCCTCCACCACACGGCCGTCCAGCTCGAGGCCGGTGAGGCCTACATGGAGCCGATGCGGAAGGCGTGGCGCGGCGAGCTCGAGGCCCCCTACGTCATCGTCTACGAAGGCTCACTGGCAGACGAGTCGCTGGCGGGGACCGGCGGGTACTGGTCGGCCGTGGGCGAAGAGGGCGACGGGCCGATGGAGGGCCGCCGCCAGATCCCGTCCGCGGAGTGGGCTCGGCGACTCGCACCGGGCGCCGCCGCGACGATCGCGATCGGCACCTGCGCGACCTGGGGAGGGATCCCGGCCGCCTTCGGAAACGTGACCGGGGCGATGAGCCTGACCGACTTCCTGGGCGCCGATTACCGCAGCGCCCTCGGCCTGCCGGTGGTCAACATCCCGGGCTGCTCGCCGGTGGGTGACAACTTCACCGAAACCGTCGCGGCAATACTGCTGTTCCTCCAGGGTGTTGGACCCCTCCCCGAGTTCGACGATCTGGGGCGACCGGCCTGGCTGTTCGGGGAGACCGTCCATCGCCAATGCAATCGCGCCGGCTACTACGAGGAGGGCACCTTCGCCGAGGAGTACGGGGACAAGGAATGTCTCGTCGAGGTGGGCTGCTGGGGTCCGGTCGTCAACTGCAACATCACCAGCCGCGGCGCGATCAACCACGTCGGCGGTTGCATGAACGTCGGTGGGATTTGCATCGGCTGCACGATGCCGGGTTTCCCGGACAAGTTCACGCCGTTCTACAAGGCGCCGCCTGGAACGGTGCTGTCAGGCACGTCATCGAGGCTCGTTGGATCCTTCATCCGACCCCTCCGGCGCATGACCCAGCGTGACCGCAACCGCGAGGTGCGCTGGGACCGCTCGAGCGAACCGCCCACCGGCTGGGGGGCGAGCAACGCGCCCACGTTCGTCGACAAGATCGTGCAAGGGGCGTACGACCGGATACGCCACAGCGACACGGCCGCGAAAGACCGCTGAGGAGGAGGCTCAAGGATGGATGTTATCCAGCTGTGGTGGCTGACGCTCGGGATCGCGGCCGTGGTGATCCTGGTGGTCGCCGCCCTGCTCCTGTGGATCGCGCGTGCCGCAGAGCGGATCGACGCGCACGCACTCGACATCTGGCGGGCAGGCAAGTCGATTGCCGCCAATACCGTCCAGATCTGGCACCTGCACAAGACAAACGAGGTTGCCGGCAAGATCCTTGCCGGCGCCCAGACCATCGCCGGCGTGGCGCTATCGATCGACGATCGGCTCGAGCGGCTGCCGGCCGCTCTCAAGGGAGACGGCGCGTGATCGGCTTGCTTGCGGTCGCCACGATCGCCTATGCGCTCATCCTCGTCGTCGTCGTCGCGGTCACGCTCATCGTCGTCGGTCGAGCGCTCTGGAGCATCGGGACCACGCTCGGCAAGATCTCCGGCGGCCTCACGGTTGTCGAGCGGCAGACCGCACCCCTGGGCGGGTACGTCGACGCACTCAATGGCGGGTTGGTCGCGGTATCGAGCGGGTTGTCCTCGGTCGCCGGTCACCTGTCGGACGCCGACGATGAACTGGCGATGGCGATGGGCGAACCGGTGGCCGGCCAGCCGGCCAGCAACGTGGCCTAGGAGGGACGCGTGGAAACCCTGATCATCCTCGTCTGGGCCATCAGCCTGATCATCGCCCTTGTCCTGACGGTGCTGATCGTCGCGACGATCGTCCGGATCGTCCATCACGCGCACGAGATCGATCGCCTGGGCAAGGTCACGCTTCCCGCGGCCGTCGGCATCGTCGAGAACACCGCGGTCATCGGCGCGCTGGAGGGCGTGCTGCCGGTCGTCGGTCGGCTGGTTGCCGGCGCCGGCGCGATCGATGCCACCTCGGCTTCCATCGCCCGCCGGGTCGCCGCCGTCCGCCGCTCGCTGAGTGGTGGGGGGCCGGCCTGATGGAACTGCTGCTGACGTTCCTGTCGGGCGTCGCCCTCATCACCTTCCTCGCGGTCCTGCTCGTGTTCCTCAACCGGATCCGCAGCGCGCTCGCCGGCATCAATGTCTCGCTCTCCAAGATCGCCATGGGCGTTCGGGCGATCGAGGTCGAAACCGCGATCCTGCCGGCCCAGATCCCCGTCACGGCAACTGCCCTGACCCAGATCACCGAGGGGGCCGAGACCCTCGCCGGCGTCCTCGCCTCGGCTGATGGGCATCTGGCCCAGCTGGCCCCCCAGGAGAGCTGAGCATGTGTTTCAAGAACCTCCCCGTCGTGTTCGACGACGCAGGCAAGGCACACCTCCGCGAAGGCGTGGCCGACCCGTACCTGTACAAGCAGGCACCGACCGCAGAGGAGCGCCAGCAGCGGATCGAGGGTCTCCTCGCGCGGAACGGGCACATCAAGGAAATCAGCATCGATCCGGTCACGCGGGTCGCGGGTGCCCTGGCCTTCCACAGCGTCGTCGACCTCGAGGACCGGACGGTTCACGATGCCCATTCGATGGCCACCCTGTTCCGCGGCTACGAGGTCATCCTCAAGGGCCGGGACCCGCGGGACGCCATCTACATCTCGAGTCGCGCCTGCGGCGTGTGCGGCGGCGTCCATGCCAACTGCGCCGCGGAGGCGATCGAGATGGCGTTCGGGATCGCCCCGCCGCCGATGGGCATCGTGGTGCGCAACCTCGGTCAGGCCGCTGAGTTCCTGTATGACCACCCGCTCCACCTGTTCCTGCTCGCCGGACCCGACTACTCGGAGCCGATCATCAGGGCGACCAACCCCGAGGTCTGGGCCCTCGCCGAGACGACCACGACGAAGCACGGCGCCATCCACGGGTTCGCCAGGGTCAGCGACATCATGACCGCCATGACCCCGCTCTCAGGCAGCCTGTACCTGGAGGCGTTCGAGGTCACCCGCAAGGCCCGCGAGATGTGCGCCCTGATCTGGGGCAAGTACCCGCACCCGCAGACGATCGTGCCGGGAGGTATCAGCACGACGGTCACGACGCAGACGCTGAACGAGTATCAGATCCGCCTGTTCGCGCTGCTCGACCATTCGAAGCGGATGGCCCTGATCTGGGACGACATCAGCGACTTCATGTACGCCGCGAAACCGGAGTATCGCCAGGTGGGGGTGCGACCGAAGAGCATGATCGACCTGGGGATCTGGGACCACCACGAGGCCTACGACGCCGACTATCGCAACGCCGGGACATGGGGCGAACGGCGCTGGGCAACACCCGGAGCGATGGTGGACGGCGAGCTGCGCACGACGGACCTGCATCAGATCAATCTCGGACTCGAAGAGTTCGTGGAGCACTCCTTTTACGAGCCGTGGGCGAACGGGACGCCGCGCTTCGCCACGGATCCGCTGGGCAACCCGATCAGCCCCCACCACCCCTGGAACAAGGAAACCCTGCCCGCGCCCCAGGGGCGTAGCTGGAAGGAGAAGTACACCTGGTCGACCTCGCCACGCTGGGACCGCGAGGTCCTCGAGGCCGGCGCCTACGCCCGCCTGTGGCTGACGGCGGTGGCCGGAAAGGTGCCTGCGAACCCCTTCATCGAGGCGACCGGCACGAGCATGCGCCTGACCCTCCCCAAGGGAGCGCTTCCGGAGATGGTCCTCGAATGGCAGGTCCCGGCCGACAACAACGCCATCGAGCGGAACCGCGCCCGCGCGTTCGCCCAGCCGTACTCCGCGCTGGTCGCGCTCAACAACCTTCTTGCAGCCTACGATCTCATGAAGAAGGGCGATACGCGCGTCTCCACCGAGTTCAAGGTGCCCCGCGACGAACGCATCGGCGTCGGTTTTTGGGGCGCGGGTCGGGGCTACCTGGCCCACCATCTGACGCTGGACAAGGGCGTCATCACGAACTACCAGATCAACACCCCGTCCACGACGAATGCGTCGCCGGTCGATCCCTTCGGCAGGCCCGGGCCGTACGAGGAGGCGGTGATGAACACCCCGATCCTCGAGCAGTACGACTCGCCCGATGACTTCAAGGCGATCGACATCCTGCGCACGATCCGCAGTTTCGACCCGTGCATGCCGTGCACGACGCACGTGTACGCCGGCTCCCGCACGATCGTGCAGGAGGTGACCACCTGTGCCTGTGAACTCGACGAGTGACCGGACGGTCGACGGGCCACCCGGCAACCGACGCGTCCTGGTGGGAGGCGTCGGGTACACGAACCTGCGCGACCTGTCGGTCGGTCCGCTGCTCGTCGAGCGCCTGCGGCTGACGCCGTGGCCGCCTGGCGTGGACATCGAGGACCTCAGCGCGGGGGCGGTTCATGAAGTCCACCTCCTGCAGAGCCGGAGCCCCTACCATGCGGCGATCCTGATCTCGGGCGTTCGGAGAGGCGGCCCTCCGGGATCGGTTCGGTCGTATCGCTGGGATCATGCGCCACGGACCACCGACGAGATCCAGGAGCGGGTGTCCGAGGCGCTCGTCGGGATCATCGGCCTCGATACGCTGCTCACCGTCCTCGATCACTTCGGCGCCCTGCCGGCCGACACACGGATCGTCGAGATCGAGCCGCGGGACGAGGACTGGGGCGGCGAGTTGAGCGCGCCCGTGGGTGCGGCGATGGCCGGCGTCGAACGGCTGGTACGCGACCAGATCGCCGAGGCGGCCGCATGACGGCGCCCATCCGCGGCACCGGCGCGCTCGAGGCGCTGTACTGGCGCTCGGAGATCCTGCAGGCGATGTACTGGATGCGCGGCGAGCGCCTGGCGGCCGACGTCGATCCACTCGAGCTGGCAAGATTCCTGGCGGCGGACCCCGCGACCGTGCACCGCCACCTGAGGCAGCTGGCCGAGGAGGGGTTCGTCGATGTCGTCCCGGGTCGGCTCGCGCGCTACGAGCTCACCTCGACGGGCGCCGCCGATGGCGCACGCAGTTTCCGTGACGAGTTCGAGGGGCTGACGCGCGCCGGTCACGGAGAGTGTGGCCCGGGCTGCTGGTGCCAGGATCCCAAGCGGTCGGCCGATCCGTGCCCCGGCGGGAGGGACCACGTCCATGGCGTCTGATCTGCAGACCGCCGAGATCGATCCGCTCGTGCCCGATCCGCTTCCACCCGAAGTCGGCGAGGCCGTCGATCGGATCGCCGACCTGGTCGCCGGCTTCGAGGCCGAGGAGGACGAGGCGCTGCAGGGCCGCATCGTCGACCTCCTGCGCTCGATCGATCTCGTGCACCGGGCCGGACTTCGCCGCCTCGACGAGTTGCTCAAGGCTGCCGGCCTGCAGGCACGGGCGCTCGACGACCCCGAGGTGAAGCTGCTGTTCGACCTCTACGATCTCGGCGAGGGTGGCGATCGACAGCGAGCGGAGGCCGTCCTGGCGTCGGTCGCCCCGTACATCGAGTCGCACGGCGGGAAGCTGTCCATCGTCGAGGCCGAGGCCGGCGTCGTGAGCATCCAGCTGTCCGGGGCGTGCTCCGGATGCCAGGGCTCCAGTGCCACGCTCCGCCACGTGGTCGAGGGTGCCCTGCGCGACGGCCTGCCGGACTTCGTTCGGATGGAGGTGGTGGAGGCGGCCGGCCACGATCACGGCGCCGTGGGTCACGATCACGGCGCTGTGGGTCACGATCACGGCGCCGGACACGGTTCCCGGGCCGGGCTCCCGGCCGGCTTCATCCCCATCGAGAGCCTGCGCCCGGCGACGCCACGGCTCACGTGGCATCCCGCGCTGGTTGCCAGCACACTGGACCCCGGCGGGCTGCGCTCCCTGCAGGTCGAGGGCGAGGCCGTCCTCGTGGCCAACGTCGCCGGGGAGTACTACGCCTACCGCGACCTCTGCCCCGGGAGTCCGTTGAGCCTTGGGTCGTCGCGCGTGGACGACGCTACCCTCGTCTGCCCCTGGCATGGTTGCCAGTTCGACCTTCGCGGCGGCCGGAGGGTCCTCGGGGAGGGTCCCGGTCTCACGGTGGTGCCGATCTCCGTCGAGGGCGACGAGGTGCGCATCGGCGTCCTGTCGCGAGCCGCCGCATGACGCAGCGAGTCCTGGTCGCGTGCGTCGGCAACGTGCTGCGTCACGATGATGGTTTCGGTGTGGCGGTCGCCCGCGTTCTCGAGTCCGTCCCGCTTCCGGATGGGGTCGACCTGATCGAGACGGGGATCGGCGGGATGACCATCGTGCAGCGCCTGATGGATGGCTACGACGCGCTCATCGTCGTCGATGCGATCGACCGTGACGAGGCCCCGGGCACGGTCTGGGTACTCGAGCCCGACGTGCCGGCACCCGATTCGCTCGACCGGGACGAGTGGCGCGGACTGTTCCAGAACCTGCACCTGGCCGAGCCATACCGGATCTTCCTGATGGCCCGGTCCCTCGGGGCGTTGCCGCCGGTCGTCAGGCTGGTGGGCTGCCAGCCGCACGATGTCGACGCGATGGACGAAGACCTGAGCCGGCCGGTGGCGGCTGCCGTTCCGATCGCGGCCGAGCGGGTCCGCCGGCTGGCCGTCGACCTTGCGACTCCGGTCGCGAGCTGATCCGATGTGCATCGAACGCCCCGGACGGGTCATCGAGATCGGCGTCGGCCGCCCGGACCTCGCTCGCGTCGATGTGGGCGGCGAGGTCAAGACCGTGCATCTGGGCATGCTCGGTGAGGGAGAACCCCCCGCCGTGGGCGACTGGCTGGCGCTGCACCTGGGCTTCGCGATCGAGCGGATGACGGAGGAGCAGGCTCGGGAAGCGCTCACGTACGCGGAGAACGACCCATTCGAGGCGTTCCTCGGAGAGCTGGACGATGGTCCGGCCGGGGGCCCGAGGCCCGAGGCACACCTCGAGGCCTCCTCGTGAACGTCGACCGTCCGGATCGTCTGGTCGCGCCTGCTCCGGCGATCGCACCGGGCGTCGCCGCGACCGCACCGTCGCTCGAGGCGACCTCCGCGCCATCGGACGGCCCTGCCGCCCCCGGCGGCCGCTTCGCCCCGGACGGCCCGATCGCCGGTGCGACGTTGTTCGCCCGGTATGCCTACCCGCCGAACGAGCGCGGCTACTGCGGTCCGCCCGACAGCGCGGCGATGCTCCAGTACGGCGCGGCCGGCGTCGTCGATCGTGGGTTGATCGAACTCGCCAAGGGGTTCGCCGGGGCGTGGCCGTACCTGGAGTTCATCAGCGCCGCCACCGGCATCGCGGACCCGCTCGATCGGCGGGTCGTGGAGGCGTACTGGCTCGGGAACGGCCTGCTCGACCGGATCGACATGACCCGATTCGGCAACTCGTTGATGGATCGCTTCCGGCGCCGGGCCGGAACGTCATGGGGGTTCATGGCCGAGGCCATCCCGGAGGGCGCTCTTCCGCACCACAGCTTCCACGTCTTCGGGGTCTACCCCTGGGTGGGCCTCCTCGGCGCGGACCGTGGCGACACACCGCTGCACGTCCTGCAGAACTGTCGAATCCGGTGGGGCCAGGTCGTGGCGATCCGGGACGAGGAGGTCGACGTCCTGTCACGTCCGCTGACCTGGGACGGCACGGCCGTGGGCTTCGGAGAACCGGCCCTCGAGACGGCGCGCGGTGCATCGAACGGGCTTGGACTGGCGCCGGCGTACGCGGTCGGCGACTGGGTATCGCTCCATTGGGGCTGGGTCTGCGATCGGCTGAGTCGCCGCCAGCTCACCAGCCTGCGCCATTTCTCGATGCTCCAGATCGATATCGTGAACAACCGGGTGGTGCACCCGGGCCCCCGCGCCGCGCTCGGCTGAACGCGCCCGGATCCGCCCACCGCTGAGCCGCACGAACCAGGACCAATCCAGGAGGCGCCTACCGCCCGTCCGCGATCCCCCGCAAGCGTCGGAAGCCGGCCGAGTCACCTGGCTCGCACCGAGGGTATTCCGCTGTGCGAAGGAGCGACATGAAGGTACATTCCGTGATGACGCGCCCCGCGAATCGCGTTCCCGGGTTCCGGGCAGCCACCCTCGTGGCCGCTGCGGTCGTCCTCGTCGCCGGGTGCGCGACGGCAGGCCCCGGCGCCACCCCGAGCGACCCGCCGGCCAGCGAGCCGGCCCCCGGCGTTTCCCCGTCCCCGGCCCCGCAGACCGTCGCGCCCCCCGGGGGCACCATCAGGCTGTACTCGACCGTGACCCAGGCGACGGTCGATGCGATCGTCGAGGGCTACCAGGCGGTCAACCCGAACGTCACGATCGACCTCTTCCGCGCCCCCACGGGCGAGGTTGCCGCGCGGATCGCGGCGGAGTTGCGCGAGGGCGGGGTCAGGGCCGATCTCTTCTGGCTCACCGACCCCCTGAGCATCCAGCAGTACGACCAGGACGGGCTTCTCGCCGCCTACGCTCCGCCCGAGGCCGCGTCATTGGACCCCGCCGACCAGGGAGCGACCTTCTGGGCGACGCGCCACCTGAACATGGTCATGGTGGGCGCAGCGGACCTCTCTCCGGCGGTGACGGACTGGGGCGACCTCACGGATCCGGCGCTCAAGGACGCGGTCGCCCTGCCGGACCCGGGCTTCGCAGGATCGGCCTTCGGGCTGCTCGGCGCCTTCGCCCAGGATCCGGCCTACGGCCTCGAGTTCTACCAGCGGCTGAAGGACAACGGCGCGATCATCGTGAAGTCGCCCGATGAGGTCACGACGGGCGTGGCCGAGGGCCGCTTCAAGGCGGGCATCACGCTCGACTTCTCCGTCCGAAGCGCGATCGCCAAGGGGTCGCCCGTCCGGCTCATCTGGCCGACGTCCGGGGCCGTGACGATGTACAGCCCCATCGCGATGCTCCAGGCGAGCGACAACGCCGCGGCCGCGAAGTCGTTCATCGACTTCGTCCTCAGCGGGGACGGCCAGGCGATCATCGCCGCGAGCGGCTGGGAGCCTGCCCGGGCCGACGTCGCGGGCGGACCGCCGATCGACGGCTCCCAGGTCCGGCCGGACTGGACGGCGGCGTTCCGGGAGCAGGCCGATCTCCTGGCGGGATACCGAGCCATCTTCGGCGAGTGACGATCATGGGCGTGGCCGGGCGGGATCGGAGCGCCGGTTCGGGCAGGGTTCCCGGGCGGGCCCTCGGGATGCTGGTCACGAGCGCCGCGTTCGCGGCGCTCGTCGCCTATCCGCTCGCGCGCCTGACCGGCACGCTCGGCGACCTCGGCCCCGAGGCGATCACGAGAGCGCTCGCCGGTGCCGGTGGCCGGGCGGTGCTCACCTCGATCGGGCTTGGTGTCGTCGTCGCCGTGCTGGTGGTCGTGATCGGGACCACCACCGCCCTGATCGGGGAGCGCGCCTCGTCCCGTGGTCGCTGGCTCGTCCGGGCCGGGATGGTCGGGCCGCTGTTCGTCCCGCCCTTCGTGGCGGCGCTCGGATGGGCGGCGGCGTACGGACCACGGGGCCTCACGGATCGGTGGCTCGGGATCAGCCTGCCGGGGACCTACGGCCTGCCGGGCGTCATCACGGTGCTCACGGTGGAGGCGGTGCCGCTGGCCTACCTGATCGTCGCCGCGGCGCTCGCTGGACGAGCCGAACCGGACCTCGAGCGCGCTGCCCGGGCGAGCGGTGCCACGTCGCTCGACGCGCTCCGGACGGTGACGTTGCCGCTCCTTCGCCGGCCCATCCTCGGATCGGGCGTGCTCGCCTTCATCATGACGCTCAACGCGTTCGGCGTGCCCGCCGTGCTGGGCATTCCCGGGGGTGTCTCCACGATCACGACCCGGCTGTATCAGGATCTCGCGTTCTCGGCCGACCCCGCGTCGTTCGATCGGGCCGTCGTGCTCGCGCTCATCCTCGTGGCGATCGCGTTCGTGACCGTCACGGCGTCGGACCGATTGCTCGGGGGCCATTCGTCGCCCCGGACCGCGGTCACTTCGAGCGGTCCGGCGACGCCGGGACGGCGCAGTACTGTGGCCGTCGCCGCGGTCATGGTGGGCGTGATCGCAACCGCCGCGGTCCCGTTCGTGGCGTTGATCCTGGTTGCGCTCACGCGGGCCGTCGGGCTGCCGCCGACGCCGGAGAACTGGACGCTGGCCAACTTCGCGGAGGTGCTGGACCCGCGGATCCTCGGAGCGCTCGCGCGAAGCGTGGGGCTGGCGCTCGCGGCGGCAACGATCGTCACGGTCCTGGGCGGCATCGTCGTCGCCGTCGGGCGACGGGCCGGGCGCGTACTGGGCGGCGTCGCATCGATCGGGTTCGCAGTCCCGGGATCCACGCTGGCGCTTGCGGTGCTCATCGGCTATGGCGGGGCCCTGCGCGACACGCTGCTGATCATCCTGATCGTCTACCTCGGGAAGTTCTGGGCACTCGGCCATCGACCGATCGCGGGATCCGTGGATCGTCTCCCGAACGACCTGCTGCGCGCCGCGCGGGCCAGCGGGGCACGGCCTCGCGACGTCTTCCGGTCGATCGTGCTGCCGCTCCTCCGGCCGGCGATCATCGGCGCCTGGCTCATCGTCTTCCTGTTCGGCCTGCACGAGGTGACGATGTCCAGCCTGCTCTACGGACCCGGCACCGATACCCTCGCAGTGGTGACACTGAACGTCCAGCAGCTCGGTGACCCGACGATCACCGCCGCGCTCGCGGTGGCGTTGGGTCTCGTCGTGGGCGTCGGCGCGATCCCGGTTCTTCTCGTGCGGCGTGCGATCGACCGGCCGCCGGGTCGCGAATGATGGCCGGCCCGACACCGGTCGTAGACGCTCGCGGCCTGACGATCGCGCACACGCGAACGCCGGTCGTCCACGAGTTCGACCTGTCGGTCGGTCCGGCGGAGACCGTCGCGCTCCTGGGCCCATCCGGGTCGGGCAAGTCCAGCCTGCTCGCGGCGGTGGCCGGATTCGTGCGGCCGATCGCCGGTGAGCTGCGCATCGGCGGCCGCCTGGTCGACGGCCCCGGGGTCGCCGTGCCTCCGGAGGATCGGTCGGTCGGCGTCGTCTTCCAGAACGATGCGCTGTGGCCGCACCTGAACGTCCTCGAGACCGTGATCTACCCGATCCGGCGACGTGGGATCGGACGGGCGAACGCCGAGCGTGAGGCTCGCGAAGTCCTCGAACGGCTCGGGATCGCGCACCTCGCGTCGCGCCGACCGGCCCAGCTGTCGGGCGGCGAACAGCAGCGAACCGGCCTGGCCCGGGCGCTCGCCCGAGACGCGGTCGTGTACCTGCTCGACGAACCCACCGCCCATCTCGACACGGCACTCAAGGCGACCTGGCAGCAGGAGCTGGCCGATCAGGTACGCCGTCTCGGCGCCGCGGTGATCTTCGCGACACACGATGTCGCCGAGGCGCTGTCCATCGCGGATCGGGTCGCGATCGTCCGGGACGGTCGACGGATCCAGTTCGGGACACCGCTCGAGGTCTACGAGCGACCGGTCGATGCCTGGTCGGCGCGCCTGACCGGCGCAGCCTCGGTCGTCAGTGCCACGACCGATGGCGTGCTCGCTGCCGGTGGCCCGGCGCAGGTCGTGGTCCGGCCGGACTGGGCGGGCCTCGACGGGGACCTGCCGGGTCGGGTAATCGCCGCGTGGTTCCGTGGCAGCCACACCGACGTCGAGCTGGACACGCCGTTCGGTTCGGTCGTCATCCGGACCCTCGGCGCGCCGACCGTGGCGGTCGGCGACGTGGTCACGTGGCACCTCCGCCAGTCCTGGCCGCTGCGTCCGACGCCCGGCCCGATTGGCACAATGAATCAGTATTATGGATGATCACCATCGAGGACATGTATTCGACTGCATGATATCGAACGGGTAGCATGCAGCGACGTCGCCCTGGCGCGATGAACCCATGGAGCTTCCCCGATGACCGTCCAGACGGATCGCACCGCGACCCACGACACGCCGCCCGAGTCGAACGCACGATATCGATCGGGCGTCATGGAGTACGCCCGGATGGGCTACTGGGATCCCGACTACGAGCCGAAGGACACCGACATCCTCGCGCTGTTCCGGATCACCCCACAGGAGGGTGTCGACCCGATCGAGGCCGCCGCGGCCGTCGCCGGCGAGTCGTCGACCGCGACCTGGACCGTCGTCTGGACGGATCGCCTGACCGCTGCCGACGTCTACCGGGCGAAGGCCTATCGCGTGGAGCCCGTCCCCAACAGTCCGGATCAGCACTTCGCCTGGATCGCCTACGACCTGGACCTGTTCGAGCCGGGGTCCATCGCGAACCTGACCGCCTCGATCATCGGCAACGTCTTCGGGTTCAAGGCGATCAGCGCGCTGCGGCTGGAGGACATGCGCATCCCGGTTGCGTACGTGAAGACGTTTCCAGGGCCGCCCACGGGGATCACCGTCGAGCGCGAACGGCTGGACAAGTACGGCCGGCCGCTGCTGGGCGCGACGGTCAAGCCCAAGCTGGGTCTCAGCGGCCGCAACTACGGCCGGGTCGTCTACGAGGCGCTCAAGGGCGGCCTCGACTTCACCAAGGACGACGAGAACATCAACTCGCAGCCGTTCATGCACTGGCGCGACCGGTTCCTGTACGGCATGGAGGCCGTGAACCGTGCCAGCGCGGCGACCGGCGAGGTCAAGGGCCACTACCTCAACGTCACCGGCGCGACGATGGAGGACATGTACGAGCGTGCCGAGTTCGCCAGGGATCTCGGCTCGATCGTGGTGATGATCGACCTCGTGATCGGCTACACGGCGATCCAGTCGATGTCGGCCTGGGCGCGACGGAATGACATGATCCTGCACCTCCACCGCGCCGGCGCCTCGACGTACACCCGCCAGCGATCCCACGGCGTCTCGTTCCGGGTGATCGCCAAGTGGATGCGTCTCGCGGGCGTGGACCATCTCCATGCGGGAACCGTGGTCGGCAAGCTGGAGGGCGATCCGAACACCGTCCAGGGTTTCTACAACGTCCTGCGTGAGCCGCACAACCCGATCGACCTGGCGCGCGGGATCTTCTTCGAGCAGGACTGGGCGAGTCTGCGGCGGGTCATGCCCGTTGCATCAGGAGGCATCCACGCCGGCCAGATGCACCAGCTGCTGACGTATCTCGGCGACGACGTCGTGCTCCAGTTCGGTGGGGGCACCATCGGCCACCCGATGGGGATCCAGGCCGGGGCGACGGCCAACCGCGTGGCCCTGGAGGCCATGGTCCTGGCCCGCAACGAGGGACGCGACATCTGGAACGAGGGTCCCGAAATCCTGGCCGATGCCGCGCGCACCTGCACACCGCTGCGCGCCGCGCTGGACACGTGGGGCGAGGTCACCTTCGACTACACGAGCACGGACACGCCCGACTTCATCCCGACCGCGACACCGGCCTGAGCGAGGAACCTGCCGCCATGCGCCTGACCCAGGGAACGTTCTCGTTCCTCCCCGACCTCACCGATCGACAGATCCGTGACCAGATCCAGTACTGCCTCGACCAGGGCTGGGCCCTGTCCGTCGAATACACGGACGACCCGCACCCGCGCAACACCTACTGGGAGATGTACGGCAACCCGATGTTCGACCTGCGCGATGCCACAGGTGTCATGGCGGAAGTGGCGAGCTGCCGGACCACCTTCCCGGGCCAGTACATCAAGGTCAACGCGTTCGACGCGACACGCGGCGTCGAGTCGTTGAAGCTGTCGTTCATCGTCAACCGACCCGATCGTGAACCCGGGTTCGGGCTGTCCCGCCAGGAGGCCGAGGGCCGCCACATCCGCTACGCGGTCCACAGTTACGCCACCGACCGACCGGCAGGCGAGCGCTACGGATGATGACGACCGCAGTCCCCTCCGATGAGGCAGGCGTCGAGTCCGACGAGGCGAACCTGGATCTCGACCTCGGGGCGGCGCTCTCGGCGTCGCCCATCGAGGCGCTGCTGGCGACGCTCGACGCCGAGCTGATCGGCCTCGTCCCGGTCAAGACCCGGATTCGCGAGATCGCCGCGCTGCTGCTCGTCGAGAAGCTTCGCGGCCGGGCGGGTCTGTCGTCGGGGCCACCGTCGTTGCACATGAGCTTCACCGGGAACCCGGGGACCGGCAAGACGACGATCGCGCTCAGGATGGCGGAGATCCTCCACTCGCTGGGCTACGTCCGCAAGGGTCACCTCGTGGCCGTGACCAGGGACGACCTCGTCGGCCAGTTCATCGGCCATACCGCGCCCAAGACCAGGGAGGTTCTGAAGCGCGCGATGGGCGGCGTCCTGTTCATCGATGAGGCGTACTTCCTCTACCGACCGGAGAATGAACGGGACTACGGCCAGGAGGCGATCGAGATCCTGCTGCAGGTCATGGAGAATCAGCGTGACGACCTGGTCGTCATCCTCGCCGGCTACAGGGATCGGATGGATCGCTTCTTCCAGAGCAACCCCGGGATGAACTCGCGGATCGCGCACCACGTGGACTTTCCCGACTACACGCCCGATGAACTCGGCGCCATCGCCGGCCTGATGCTGGAGCAGCTCCAGTACCGCCTCTCGCCCGACGCCGGACGTGCCCTGACGGAGTACATCGAGCGGCGCCGTACCCAGCCGCACTTCTCCAACGCCCGCTCGATCCGCAACGCCCTGGACCGGGCGCGCCTGCGCCAGGCCAACCGGCTGTTCAGCGATCGTGGCGCCACTGCCCTGACCCGTGACGAGCTGATGACCCTCGAGGCCGCCGACATCCGGGCCAGCCGTGTGTTCGAGATCCCGGAGGACGAAGGCGGATGATCGAGTCGTCGGGCCGGAACCCAGCCGAGGAAGCGGGGGAGTCGCAGCACGAGGCGTTCGGTCGCGACGTCACGCTGACGGAGTTCATCATCGGCGAGCAGCGCAAGGTCCCCCACGCGACGGGCGGTTTCACTGCCCTCGTCAACGATATCCGGCTGGCCTGCAAACGGATCGGCAATGCCGTGGGGAAGGGACCGCTCGACGGCATCGCCGGCAAGACCGGCACGATCAACGTCCAGGGCGAGCAGCAGGCCAGGATGGACGTGGTGGCGAACGACCTGTTCATTCGCACCACGGAGTGGGGCGGCTCGCTGGCGGCGATGGTCTCGGAGGAACTCGACGACGTCTACGTCGTTCCCGACAGGTATCCCCGTGGCCGCTACCTGCTGGCCTTCGATCCGCTCGACGGCTCGTCCAACATCGACGTCAACGTCTCGGTCGGCTCGATCTTCTCCGTGCTCGCCGACCCGGAGCCCGACGCACCGCCCGGCCCCGCGTCGTTCCTGCAGGCCGGTCGGCGCCAGGTCGGTGCCGGCTACGCGATCTATGGACCGACGACCATGCTCGTCCTGTCGTTCGGCCGCGGCGTGCATGGATTCACCCTGGACCGGGAGATCGGCGAGTTCATCCTCACCCATCCGGACCTGCGAATCCCGACCGCCACGAGCGAGTTCGCGATCAACTCGTCCAACGCGCGGTTCTGGGAGCCGGCGGTGGAGCGCTATGTCGACGAGTGTCTCGCGGGTCACAGTGGACCGCGCGGCAAGGACTTCAACATGCGCTGGGTGGCATCGCTCGTCGCCGAGGCGCACCGGATCCTCTTGCGCGGCGGCGTCTTCCTGTATCCGCGCGACGAGCGGGCACACGGTCGGAACGGCAAGCTGCGCTGGCTGTACGAGGCGAACCCCATCGCGTTCCTGGTGGAGCAGGCGGGCGGTCGCGCCAGCACGGGCGACGGTCCCATCCTCGACCTCGAGCCGACCTCCATCCACCAGCGAACCGGGCTCGTGTTCGGCTCGACCGAGGAGGTGGAGCGGATCGAGCGCTATCACCGCGATCACAACGTCCGTCCGTTCGAGGCGCCCCTGTTCAATGCACGCGGCCTGTTCCGCGACGCCGGCTAGCGGGGTCAGCGATGTCGACGATCCATCCGATCATCGCCGTCACCGGGTCGTCCGGCGCGGGCACCACGTCCGTTTCGCGGATCTTCCAGCAGATCTTCCGGCGCGAGCAGATCGAGGCGGCATTCGTCGAAGGCGATGCCTTCCATCGCTACAACCGGGCCGAGATGGCCGAGCGGATCGCCGCCGAATCCGCGGCCGGCAACCACGCGTTCAGCCACTTCGGCCCGCCGGCGAACCTCTTCCCCGAACTGGAGGAGCTGTTCCGGCGCTATGCGGCCGAGGGAGTCGGGCGGTCCCGGACGTACCTGCACGACGAGGCGGAGGCGGCACCTTACGGGCAGGAGCCGGGGACGTTCACGCCGTGGGAAGACCTGGGAGCCAACACGGACCTGCTCTTCTACGAGGGCCTGCACGGCGCTGTGGCCACCGACGAGGTGAACGTCGCCCAGTACCCGGACCTGCTCATCGGGGTGGTGCCGGTCATCAATCTCGAATGGATCCAGAAGATCCATCGCGACAAGTCGACGCGGGGCTATTCGACCGAGGCCGTCACCGACACCATCCTTCGACGGATGCCCGACTTCATCCACTACATCACGCCGCAGTTCACCCGGACCCACATCAACTTCCAGCGCGTCCCGGTCGTCGACACCTCGAATCCGTTCATCGCCAGGTTCATCCCGACGCTCGACGAGAGCTTCGTGGTGATCCGATTCAGGGACCCGGGCGGAATCGACTTCCCCTACCTGCTCTCGATGATCCACGACTCGTTCATGAGCCGCGCGAACACCCTGGTCTGTCCGGGCGGGAAGATGGATCTCGCCATGCAACTGATCTTCACGCCGATGATCTGGCGGTTCATGGAGCAGCGCCGGAACGCGATCGGGCGGGGGTAGATCAGGCGGTTGCCGGCGCGGCCGGTTCGGCCCGAGCCGCCACCCGCAGAGTATCCTGCGGGCCATGGGCGATCCCGAGCGGATCTCGCGAGACGACTGGGAGACGATCCTCCACGCACCATTCCAGGTCTATTCGCTCGTCGCGGCGGCCGACGGCGAGGCGACCGAGGCGCAGTTCCGCCGGCTCAGCGAGGAGATCGTCATGGCGCGCGGGCACTTCAGCGACGGGACGATCGGGTTCACGATGGCCGAGACGCTGGCCGCCAACCTCGACCCGTTCTGGGCGGCCTACCAGGCGTCGGGGCGTTCACCGAAGGACGTGCTGAAGCGCGTGAAGAAGGCCCTTCGAAAGGCGCCCGACGGCGAGGCGATCGCGATTCGCGACTGGCTGCTGGCCCTGGCCGTACGCATCGGCGACGCTCGACGTGGGATGGGCGTCGACGTCATTTCGTCCAACGAGGCGATCGCGATCCGCGACCTGGCCGGCTGGCTCGACCGACCGGTCCCGGCGGTTCCCGAAGGCTGACCCATCGCTGCGACCGGCGTCCGCGCGGCGCAACGTCGCGCACCCGTCGGCACCGAGGCGCCGTATCGTTCAGGCGTGCCCGACCGCATCGATCATCGGCCTCGTCCCCATCGTCCGCGCCGCGTTGCCGGCGGCATCCCCCAGCTGCCGTGGCGGCGGATCATCAACCCATACCAACCTGTCGAGATCCTGTCTGCCGACCAGGTCGAGATGATTCACCTTGCGTCGCTTCGAATCCTCGACGAGGTGGGGGTCGAGGTCCTCGGTGCCCGAGCGCTGGACCTGTTCAGCGGCGCCGGTGCCCACGTCGAGCGTGAAGGCGGGGCGGGCGGGCCGGCCGGCCGTGTGCGCCTGGACCCGGCCCAGGTCGAGGAGCTCGTCGCACGTGCCCCATCGCGGTTCAGCCTCCATGCGCGGAACCCGGAGCGGGACCTCGTGTTCGGCGATCGGCATCTCGTCTTCGGAGCCGTCGGCGGGCCCGCGTTCGTGACGGACATTGATCGCGGCCGGCGCGCAGGCAACGCCGCCGACTTCGCCGACTTCGTGCGGGTGATCGGCAGCCTCGACATCATTCACCAGGAGGGTGGGGGACCGCTCGAACCGAACGACCTGCCGGTCGGGACGCGCCACCTCGACATGTACCGGACGCTCGCGACGCTGCTCGACAAGACGTGGCAGTGCCTCGCCTTCGGGCGGACGGTCGTCGACGATGCGATCGAGGTCGCCTGCATCACCCGCGGGGTCGATCGCGACACCCTGATCCGCGAGCCGAGCCTGATGACGATCGTCAACTCGAACTCGCCCTTGCGCCTCGATGGGCCGATGTCCGACGGGCTCATCGAGATGGCGACCTGGGGCCAGCCGGTCGTCGCGACACCCTTCACCCTCGCCGGCGCCATGACCCCGGCCACGCTTGCCGGGGCGCTTGCGCAACAGAATGCCGAGGCGCTGTTCATGATCGGTCTCGCCCAGATCGTCCGGCCGGGGACGCCGATGGTCTACGGCGGGTTCACCTCCAACGTCGACATGCGCACCGGTTCGCCGGCCTTCGGGACACCCGAATTCGTCAAGGCGGCGTTCGCGACCGGTCAGCTGGCCCGGCGCTACGGGCTGCCGCACCGGTCCTCGAACGTCACGGGCAGCGCGGTCGTGGATGCCCAGGCCGCGTACGAGAGCGAGATGTCGATCTGGGGCTCGGTGATGGGCGGCGTCAGCCTGCTGTACCAGGGCGCGGGATGGCTCGAGGGTGGGCTCACGGCGTCCTTCGAGAAGCTGATCCTCGACGCCGAGCTGCTCCAGATGATGGCCGAGGTCCTCGTGCCGTTCCCGGTCGACGAGGACTCGCTTGGGTTCGAGGCGATCGTCGAGGTGGGCCCCGGCGGGCACTTTTTCGGCTCGGCCCACACCCTGGAGCGCTACGAGACCGCGTTCTACCAGCCGATGCTCTCGGACTGGCGGAACTTCGAAACGTGGCACGAGGACGGTGCCCGCACGGCCACGGAGCGGGCGAATCGCATCTGGAAGCAACTCCTGGCGGAGTACGTGCCGCCGCCCCTGGATCCCGGCGCGGCCGAGGCCCTCAGCGCCTTCGTCGAGCGACGGAAGGCCGAGATCGCCCGCGGTTCGGGCGGGACCCCGGCCTGACGGCGGACCGCAAGCGGGCACCGAAACCACCGCCCGACCCCACCAAGCTCACGCGCGAGGCGGCGGGCCGCTGGCCGGCGATCTACCCCGGGAGCGGCGCACCACAGCGTGGATTCGAGCGTGCGGTGGCCTCGGCGCCCCCGCGGTTTTCGTGGATCAGCTGCCGGGCGCGCGGTACTCCACGCGACGACGGACCGCCGCGTCCACCTGTTCCGCGGTCAGCAACTCGGCGGTCGTGACACTGGCCGCCCCGCTGGCGCCGACGGTCAGAGAGGCCGCCGCGGCGGCCTCGGCGTCGGGCGCGTCCGCGATCATGAAGAAATCGTCGGCGCCGAACGCCCAGTACATCGACTCGACGGTGCCACCGACGCTCGCGACGAGCTTCTCCACGGCCGCCGCTCGGGCTGTGCCGCCTTCCTTGAGCACGCCTGCGGCGCCGGCCGCCGAGTACGACGCCCGGAACAGGTACTTGGGCATGATGATCCTCCTCGGTCGCAGGGCAACCGACGCGCGCACGACATGTTCGCGTTCCGACGGCCGCTCCCGGTTCGCCATCCAGTCTGACACCCGGCTCCAGCCTGGTGCAATGCATCAAGTCGCCACGGCTTGCGGCCGCGATAATCCGAGAAGCCGGAAAGGACCGGAGCAGCGGAGGATCGGATGCACGCGGACGTGATCGGCCGAGACGCCACCACCCGTGCGTGTACGGGCGGCGCGACATGACCGAGCCCCGGGATCCGACGAGCAGCAGTGAGCCCGGGTCGGTCGCGCCGGACGGACCCGTCGTTCAGGTCGAGCCCGTCCGCCCCCGCTCGAGGCGGCGCCGATGGATGCTCGGGATCATCGCCGTGGCCGTTGTCGCCTCGCTTGCCGTGGGGGTGGCCCTTCGCGGGCCGGCGCCGGAGGAGACCGCGCCGCCCGTCGTGGCCAGGAACCGGATCGCCGTCATCGCCCCGGATGGTGCCCTCTCGATCGTCGATCGGACCGGGACGCTGGTGCGTCGATTCCCGGTCGAATCGACGGCATTCCGGTTCCCGGCGTTTTCACCCGACGGCACGCAGCTCGCCGCGATCGGGGCGGCCCCGGGCCGGTCGGGTGTGTTCGTCTTCGATGCGGGGTCGGCGTCGGGTTCGACAGACGCCGCTCCGCCCAGGGCGGTCTTTTCGAGCGAGGACGTGGGCGTGATCTACCTTTCCTGGGCACCCGACGGCGAGCGCATCGGGTTCCTCACCGGGGAGCCCGGCACGCTGGCGCTCCGAGTCGTGGCGGCCGACGGGCTCGGTCTCGACGCGATCGTGACCCAGGGCCAGCCGCTGTACTGGACCTGGCGAGACGCATCGAGCCTGCTCGTGCACAGCGGTGGGTCGGGTCCGACGGCGTTCATCGGCGACATGGATCTCGACGGGTCCCGGCTGGGCACGTCCCCGCCGGCTCCGGGCACTTTCCAGTCGCCGGCCATCTCGCGCGACGGCAGCTACCGGGCCTTCGTCGCGTTGCGGTCGGGGCGTGGCAGCGCTCTCGTGATCGAGCGAGGCGACGGCACCTCCCAGTCCGCTTTCGATGTGGGTCGCGCCGCTTCGTTCGAATGGAGCCCGAACGTCGACGAACTCGCGTTCATCGACGGCGGAGGGGCGGCCGGACCGGCGCTCGGTTCGCTCCAGGTCGCCGATGCGGTCTCCGGGGCGACGAGAACCGTCCTCGCGGCTCCCGTCGCAGCGTTCTTCTGGTCTCCCGACGGTGCGTTGCTCGCGACGCTCACCCTGGCGCCCCGTGACGGCGGCAACATCGCGTCGGCCGACATCGAGACACGCGGGAGGATCGCGGTGATCCCCGGGATCGAGATCACGCTGGTCGTCGTGCGCGCGGCCACCGGCGAGCGTGTCCTGGAACGCGTCGTTCCGCTCAGTGACCTCTTCGAGCAACAGCTGCTGCCGTTCTTCGACCAGTACGCGAAGAGTCACCCGATCTGGTCGGCCGACAGCAGCGCTCTCGTGTTGCCGCTGGTCGACGCCGAGGGCGGATCACATCTGACGGTGATCCCGCTCGACGGCGGGTCGGAGGTGGACATCGGCCCCGGCGTGCTCGGCTTCTGGAGTCCCTGAGCCAGGTCGGCCCCCCGGGGCCATCACCGGGGTCCTAGATTGCCGAGCCGATGCGCAGGCCTTCGAGGACCGCTTCCTCGACCGTGCGCGGGGCGAGGCAGTCGCCGATCAAGTGGACCTCGCCGTCGAACGCGCCGGGCTCCGAAAGGGCGCGACCCAGATCGTCGACGGGCTCGTGACCCTGGGCGAGGACGAGCGAGGCGACGCCCTCGACGATGACCGGTTCGCCCGTCAGCACATGCTGAAAGAAGACGGCGGACCCATCGAAGCCGAACGGGCGAACGTTGGTGAGCATCTCGACCCGTGCGTTCAGCGCGGCAATCGTCATGGCGTCGCGGACGTACTGCTGAAGCCGTTGGCCGGGCATGTAGCCGCTCACCCCCAGCGTGACCGGGTGGCCGCGCCGGGCAAGGAGTTCGGCCAGCCCCAGACCGATCCAGTCGCAGCGCCAGTCGGCGATGACGACGCGGCCGTCCGGAACCTTCGCCCCTAGGAGCACTTCCCAGGGATCGAGGACGGCGGGATCGCCGGTCAGCTCGAGCGGCGGCCGGCGAGGCCGCGCCCCGGTCGCGACGACGACGACGTCCGGGGCTTCGTGACCGACGAGCGCGACGTCCACCGCAACGCCGGTGACGATCCGGACGCCGGCCCGTTCCGCCTCGCCGCCGAGGTTCGTGACGACGCCGCCGAATTCCGCCCTCCCGGGGAGCTTCTCGGCCAGCAGGACCTGGCCGCCGACGCGCCGGGTCGCTTCGTACAGGGTCACCCGGTGGCCGCGCTCCGCTGCAACTGCCGCCGCCTTCAGTCCGCCGGGCCCGCCACCCACGACCATGACGTTGCGCGCCGCCCGCGCCGGCACGCGCCGCCCGTACTGGATCTCCCGTCCCGTCTCGGGCAGCTGGATGCACGAGACGGGATACCCGGCATGGAAGTGCCCGATACACGCTTGATTGCACCCGACGCAGGCGCGGATCTCGTCGAGACGCCCCGCGGCGGCCTTCCGCGGCAGGAGCGGATCGCTGATGAGTGCCCGCGTCATCGCGCAGGCATCGGCCTGGCCCGCGGCAATCACCGCCTCGGCCTCCTGGGGCTGGTTGATTCGCCCCGCGACGATGACCGGGACGGTGACCACGGCCTTCGCCCGCGCGGCGAGCGGTGCCGTGTACGCGTTCGCCTCGTGCATCGCCGGCACGATGTGATCCGACCCGGCAAGCGTCGCCGACGTCCCGGCGACCACGCTCACGTAGTCGAGCAGGCCGTCCCCATCCGTGCCCGCGAGCGCCGCGAGCGCACGCAGCGTGTCGTCGGCCGTGAGGCCCTCGGGGGTCACTTCCTCGATCGAGATCCGGAGGCCGACCACGAACTCCCGCCCAACGGCTACCCGCACCGCCCCGATGACCTCGCGGAGGAACCGCAGTCGGTTCTCGTCGGTGCCGCCGTAGCGGTCCTCGCGCAGGTTGACCCGCGGATTGAGGAACTGCGCCGGCAGGTAGCCGTGACTCGCCACGATCTCGACGCCGTCGAAACCGGCGGACCGGAATCGCCCGGCCGCCGAGCCGTACGAGGCGACGACCTCCTCGATGAGGGCGATCGGCATCGCCCGCGGCATGACATGGAAGCGCTCGTTGGGGACCACCGACGGCGCGAGCGCGACCGGGAGCGAGCCGTCGAGCGAGTCCATGATCTCGCGGCCGCCGTGGAACAGCTGCCCGACGAGCGGCGTGCCGTGAGCGTGCACGGCGTCCGCCAAGCGGGACAGACCGGGAAGGCACCGATCGTCGTAGGCCTGAAGCGCGTGCGCCGTGTACTCGGCGCTCGGGTGCACGGCCGTGGCCTGCGTGACGATGAGGCCGACACCGCCCGCGGCCCGCGCCTCGTGATACGCGACGAGCTGGTCGCCGACGAGCCCGTGATCGGCCATGACCGTGTCATGCCCCGACGACACGATCCGGTTCCTGAGGGTCAGGCTGCCGATCTGGAGGGGCGAGAAGAGGTTCGGAAACATCGCTCCGTCAGCGTACCGGGCGGGCGGGTGCCGCGCGAGTTTCAGCCCACCGCTGCGCCGGACGTCGCCTCGACCCAGGCCCTGACGTGTCGCGCCAGCGTCGGCAACGGCATCGCTCCCGAGCCGAGGACCGCGTCATGAAAGCCCTTGATGTCGAAGCGGTTGCCGAGCTCGGCCTCCACCTCGCGACGGATCCGCTGGATCTCGAGGCGACCCAGCATGTAGGCCAGTGCCTGGCCGGGCGTCACCGCGTACCGGTCGATCTCGGCGGCGACATGCGATTCGCGCATCGGCGAGTTCGCGACCATGTAGTCGATCGCCTGGCGTCGACTCCAGCCCAACGCATGCATCCCGGTGTCGACGACGAGGCGACAGGCCCGCATCGAGTCGGCCGAGAGCATCCCCATCCGGTCGAGCGGGGTGGAGTACAGGCCCATTTCGTCGGCCAGCCGTTCGGTGTACAGCCCCCAGCCCTCGCCGTACGCGGGGATGAATGAGCGCTTTCGGAATTCGGGCACATCCTCGAGTTCGGTCGAGATCGCCAGCTGGAGGTGATGGCCCGGGATGCCCTCGTGATAGGCCGTCGCCTCGATCTGGTACCGGCCCCACCCGGAGGGATCGGAGGTGTTCATGAAGAAGACGCCGCCGCGCGAGCCGTCCTTGGCCGGCGCGAAGTAGTACGCGATCGCACCATGCGGGGTGGCCTCGACGGTGCAGTCGGCCTTTGGCAGGATCCCGAACCAGTCGCCCATCGCGGCCTTCGCCTTGTCCATCGCCGCGACCGACGCGTCCACGATGTCCTGGGCACTCGTGTGATGGAGCGCCGGGTCGGAGCGCATCGCCTCGAAGATGCCCTCGAGATCCGACATGCCGACTGTCTCGGGTCCGAGCGCCCGGTACTCCGCGGCCAGCGACGCTACCTGTTGGAGTCCGACCTCGTGGATCTCCTGGGGCGACATCGACAGCGTCGTGTAGAACGTGATCGAACGGGCGTACGCCTCCTCGCCGTCGTCCAGCCAGGTGAGCCCGCACTTGTCGTCGGGGCGGGCAGCGGGCAGGACCTCGTCGCGGATGACATCGCGATAGGCGGAGAGCGCAGGTCGGATCTCGTCGCGGACGGTCCGCAGGAGCTCCGCGCGCCAGGCGTCGATGTCGGCGATGCCCGCCGGCTCCGCGGTAACCAGCATGGGATCTTGAGCCGCCGGGATCGCCAGCCATGAATCGAGCTGCGCGACGGTCTGGCGACAGGCGAAATCGGCCGGGGTTCGCCCGTTCGCGACGCCCTCGCGGTGCCGATCGGCCTTGTCCCGGAACATCCGCGCGATACCGCGGAACTTCGCCGGCATCGCCTCGCTCACCTCCGCCGACGGGAGGGTCATTTTCGGGATGCGGACAGCGAGCGAGGCCTGGGGACCGAAGATCGGGTCGACCCCGAACTCCTCCAGGCGCGCCTCGGCGAGATCGGCGAGGGCCGTCGCATCGAGCGCGATCATCTCCCGCGAGATCCGCTCGTCGGCGGTCAGCCCGTCGGACGGGAGCGCCTCGGCGCGCGCGGCAAAGGCCCGAAACGCCGAGATCTCGCGATCCTCCGCGGCTCGGCTCGCGTCCTCGTAGCGATCGGCGAATCGGTAGTCGCCGAGCATGTGCGCCGAGGTCGGCCAGATCTCCATCCGGAAGTCGTGATACTCGGCGGCGAGCCGCTGAAGGTCGTCGGTCACGCTGGGCACCTCTGCGCGTCGGCCAGCCGTCGCTGGTCGCTGGTTCGGGCGCGCGTTCCCCCGGGCCGCCCGGCCGCGCCCGATGGTGCCGGAGAGTTTGCCCGTCCGACCATGGTACTCAACGCGCCGCCCGGGTACGTCCCGGCGGGGGATCGCGTTGCCGGCCGGGAATCGAGAGGGTATCGATGTTGCCCCTCATGCGTGCTGCCTCTGTCCTGCTACGCTCGGCACGATGGCTTCCTCTCGACGTGCCGCGCTCACTGCTGCCCTCGGTCGAGTCGGAATCTGGAGCTTCGCCCTCCAGACCCTGGCCGCCGCCGAGGAGCGGTCCGCCATCGCCGAGTACGACCGACTCGGCGTCAGGGCTACCTGGATCCCCGAGAGCCTCGGCAGCAAGGACGTTCTTGCCCACGCTGCCATCCTGCTGGCCGCCAACCCGCGAATGACGATCGCCACCGGCATCGCCAACATCTATGCCCGTGACCCGATGGCGATGGCCAATGGGGCCCACGCCCTCGCCGATGCCTATCCGGGTCGATTCGTGCTGGGGATCGGGGTGAGCCATGCGCCGTCCGTGGCGACCCGCGGCACGACCTACGGCAGTCCGATCGCAACGATGACCGCCTACCTTGATGCGATGGCCGCGGCGGCGTACGCCGGCCCTGCGCCGACCCAGCCCGCGCCCATCCTCCTTGCCGCCCTCGGTCCGCGGATGCTCGAACTTGCGGCGGAACGCGCGGATGGCGCGCATCCCTACTTCGTGCCGGTGCAACACTCGGTGATGGCCCGCGATCGGCTGGGCCCCAATGCGTTTCTGGCGGTCGAGCAGACCGCGGTCATCGACACCGATCGCGCTCGCGCGCGCGACGTCGCCCACGCCTTTGCGCGCCGTTACCTCTCCCTCCCGAACTACGCCAACAACCTGCTGCGACTCGGTTACTCGGACGAGGACGTGGCGGGCGACGGCAGCGACCGGCTCGTCGATGCGGTCATCGTCCAGGGTTCGGTCGAGGACGTCGCGACCCGCGTGCGCGCCCACCTCGATGCAGGCGCGGACCACGTCTGCGTCCAGCTCCGCTCGTCGGACCCACACGATGTCGCAGTCGCCGCGTACAGGGAGCTCTTCGCCTCGCTCTCCGAGCTGCATTCGCCCCGATAGGCGCCGCACCACCAACACAAGCCCCGAGCGCTCCGAACTGAGCCGGCGCATCATCGTCCTCGTGTTCGGTCTGGTCGGCGGATATGTCGCAGCAACTGTGCTCCAGGTCGGCACCGTCGATGGGATCAATGTCGAGAGCATCGTCATCGCGACGCTCGGTGCTGTCGCCGTCATCTTCGTGGCGAACATGGCCGCCGGTTCGCGTCGCCTACGCCGCGGCTAGGAGCTGACGTCGGGCGCGCCCCGACTCTTCCCTCTGCTCCAGCTGCCCAGGACAGGATCGGCTCCATGGGGCCGGTCGGTCCAGTTGTTCGGGATGGTTCCTCGCACGAGTGTGCTAAGCTGGGTGCTCGCCACAGCTTGTGACGATGCTCCGCGTGGTCGACCCCTTCTCGAACGGACCGTGCGTCTGCCGTTTCTGTTCGTGAAGCATTGGAGGTCATCTTGACCACCGGTACCATCAAGAAGGTCGTTGCCGAGCGCGGCTTCGGCTTCATCGCCGCCGAGGACGGGAAGGAATACTTCTTCCACCGCGACGGCCTCGACAGCTCCCTCAACTTCGATCGACTCAACGGCGGCGAGTCCGTCACGTTCGAGATCGAGACGAGCCCCAAGGGCCCGCGCGCCTCACTGGTGCGCTCCGCCTCGGCGCTCGACGCGGCCCGTCCCCCGGCGGGGCCGCTGCACTTCTCCGCTCACTCGCAGGGTCGCGCCATCGATCGATCGATCGAGAGGACCTACGCCATCGCCCGCATCGCCTTCGCCTCCACCTATCCCCCTCGACGCTGTGGCATCGCGACGTTTACGCACAACGTGTCGGCGACCATGGGTGGGCGTGAGGTCGTCGCCCTCCTATCGTCGGAGCGCGGCATGTCGTACCCGGTCGAGGTTCACCACCGCATCCGACCCGACGAACGCGCAGATCACACGTCGACCGCTCGCGCACTGAACAGCTGCGTCGACGTTGTCTCGATCCAGCACGATTACAGGATCTGGGGCGGCGAGGATGGGGAATATGTCCTCGATTTCGTGCGGGCCCTCGACGTCCCATCGGTGGTCACCGTGCACAGCGTCCTGCGATCACCGACCGTCCGACAGCGAAGCATCCTCACCGAGCTGATCGGGACCGTCGCGGCCACCGTCGTCATGTCGAAATCAGCGGCCGCGCTCCTCAAGAGCGTGTACGGCATCCAGGCGCGGCACCTCGATGTCATTCCCCACGGCGTGCCCGACCTGCCGCTTGTCGAGTCCGCGAAGATCAAGCCGGCCGTCGGCCTGGAAGGGCGCGACGCGATCCTGAGTTTCGGTCTCCTGGGCCCAGGCAAGGGGTTCGAGCTGGTGATCGATGCCCTCCCGGCAGTGGTTGCCGAGCACCCCTCGGCGTGCTACGTCATCGTCGGCGCCACGCATCCCGATACGCTCAGGGACCAGGGCGAGGCCTACCGCGAGGCCCTGACGGCTCGCGTGGCCGCTCTCGGCATGGGCGCGTATGTCCGGTTCATCGATCGCTTCGTCGGGCGGGTCGAAATGACTCGCTGGCTCGAGGCCGCCGACGTCGTTGTCACCCCGTACGCGGACCCGGACCAGACGGTTTCGGGCACCCTGTCGTACGCGATGGGTGCGGGCCGGCCCGTAGTCTCGACGCCGTTCCTCTACGCGGCCGACCTTCTTGCCGACGGGCGCGGCGTCCTCGTGCCTCCTGCGTCACCAGCGCTCATGGCTGCGGCCCTCAATGAGCTCCTCGCGAACGCCGACCGCCGGATCGCCATCGGTCGCCGAGCGCACGAGTACAGCCGCGGCATGGTCTGGTCGGCGATCGGAAACGGGTACGGCCGACTGTTCGATCGAGTCCGGACGGACACGCGGCGTACCTCGCCGACGTCGCCGGTGGCTGCCGTCCGTGCGTGAGCCGCAGACCCGGCGACCCCGCTAGCCGCTCGCGAGGAGCGCCTCCCCGCGCTCGATCCAGAATGTCGCGCCCACTCCCCGGTAGAACGCGAGCGCCTGGTCGATCTGGGTCTCAGCCTCGGCGCGCCGGCCGGTCTCGATGAGGTCTTCTGCGGCTCGCATCCGCAGGCGCGCCTCCCACGTGGGGCTGCCCGCGGCGCCCCAGAGCTCGGCGGCCCGGACGTACTCCCGGTCGAGGCACGCGACCGCAACCGCCGTCCAGCGCGGGTAGGGGGAAACCTCGACGATCGCTCGAAGCTCCGACTCGAATTCGAGCGCGAGCGGCGAGAAATTGAACTCGAGCGTCAGGGTCCAGACCGCATCCTGCGGGTACAACGTCGCCATGGCGACCAGTTCACGGGCGATGTCTCGAGCCTCGTCGAGCTGTCCCCGGATCTTGAGCATCGAGGCCAGCAGACCGAGTTCCGAGAGGAGCTGCTGCGGATCGTTGACGGCCCGGGCCAGCTCGACGCTCCGACGCGCATCGGCGAGCGCCCCCTCGGCGTCGCCACGACCTTCACGGATCCGTGCGCGCATGCTCCGGTTCGATGACTCCAGGTAGTGCGGCGAGCCCGCCTCGCACTCGTGGATGAACCCGTCGGCTCTGGCCAGTGCCTCGTCCCAGCGGCCCGACACGAACCCGGACGGGCCCAGCTGGCCACGCAGCCAGCGCACCCCCGCCGCGTCGCCAACGCTCTCGGCGATCGGCAGGCCTTCGACGATCAATTCCTCCGACCGGCGATGCTCGAAGGCAAAGAACGCGTCCACCGAGATGTTGTTGGCGAGACTCCCGGCGATCGACAGGCGGAGCTCGATCGCCTCATCGAGGGCCCGTTGCTGGTCATCGGTTCCGGTCGGGTCGCCGAGATAGCTCTTCGCCAGCCCGATCGTCGCGAGCGCATGCACCCGGACCTCGTCGAGGGCCAGTTGGGCGGCCATGTCCATGGCCTGCCGCGCCAGCGCCATGCCGCCCTGCGGATCGCCGCCGATGGCACGCGTCCGTGCGATCACCGCGAGGACTCGCGCGGACGCGGGTGACGACCCTTGTCCGGCGAAGTCCTCCGCCCGAGCCTGGTGATCCCTGGCCTCCTGGCCCTTGCCCGCCTGCCAGGCGATGCGCGACAGCGAGATCTCGGCTTCGGCCGCGCTCTCCCGATCGCCCACCTCGATCAGGACATCCCGCGCTTCCTCAAGCGCCGCGGCGGCGCGCGGATCGTCTGCCAGGTAGAGCGCGTCGGCGAAGCGGTAGAGGAGCTGCGGTCGGTCCTCGGCACCCTGGGGCCAGCGCTCCAGGGCTGCGCCGTAGAACGCCGCCGCGGCCGGGTAGGCGTTGACGCGGAAGGCGCGATCACCAGCGGCACGCAGGGCGCGGCGCGTGGGTTCGAGCAGGTCGGCCGTCTCGATCCCGGCGCTCTCCGCGAGTTCGAGGGCCGTTCGCCAGTGATGGGCGAGGAGCTCGGCGTGGTCCTCGGGCCGGCCCAGATTCGCGATCCACTCGGCGGCACGGCGGTGCTTCGCGCTCCGTTCCGCCCGCGGGATCTGCCCGTAGGCGACGTCGCGCAGCAGCATGTGGGCGAAGGACCACTCGCTCTCCTGCTCGACCGACGAGCGGCGCTGCCGTGTGAGGAACCCCTTGCGGGCGAGCGCCTGCAACAGCGGGTCGGTCCGTAGGGTCCCTCCCAGCGCGCCGGTCCAGAACACCTTGCCCATGACCGACGCCTCCTGGAGGACGGCCTTCTCGTCGGCCGCGAGGCCGTCCAGGCGCGCCGCGACGATCCCCTGGAGATTCTCCGGGAGCGCAAGGTCACCGGCGACGCCGCGTTCCAGCACCAGCTCGGCGAACTGCTCGGCATAGAGCGGATTCCCGTCCACTCGTTCGAGCAGCGTCCGCGTGACATCCAGCGCGAGTCGGGGGCTTCCGAGGACCTCGGCCAGGAGCGCGGAGGTCTGCTCGGAGGAGAGCGGCGACAGCGCCAGCGTGGAGGCATTGAGCTTGCCGCCACCCCACGCCGGTCGTCGCTGGAGCAGCTCCGGTCGAGCGCTGCAGACCACGAGGAGGGGCACATCGGTCAGCCAGTCGATCAGCTCGTCGATGAAGTCGAGCAGCCCGTCGTCGGCCCAGTGGAGGTCCTCGAGGACGAGGACGAGCGGTCGCTGCTCGGCCAGGGCTTCGAGATAGCGACGCCAGGCCGCAAACGCCTCACCGCGGCGATCGCCACCGAGGCCCGTTGTGGTTTCGAGGCCCACAAGCGGGCGCAGATGACGCTCGACCCATTGGCGCTCGCCGCCGTCTTCGAGCACCTCCGCGACCGCGGCGGTCAGCTTCACGGCAGCCTCGCTGGCGGCGTCCTGCTCGACGATCCCGGTCTGCGCCTTGACCACCTCACCGAGCGCCCAGAACGCGACGCCGTCCCCATACGCGAGACAGCGACCCTGGCGCCAGGTGATGAGGTCGGGTTCCGCATCGGCGATCCGGGACAGCTCGTAGATCAGCCGGCTCTTGCCCATCCCGGGTACCGCGACGAGCGTCACGAGCTGGGGCAGCCGCTCTCCTCGCGCCCGGTTCAGCGCAGTGCGCAGCACTTCGACTTCCTGCTCGCGACCGACGAGCCGCGCCCGTGCATGGTGGCTGACATCGACCCCGAACCGGGAACGGGCCTCGACGGCCTGCCAGACCTCGATCGGCCTGGCCTTCCCCTTGGCCTCGACGGCCGGAGCCTCGCGATAGGTGATCGCCTGGCGGGTCGCGCGCTGCGTCGAGGCGTCCACGAGGATCCCGTTGACGGGGGCCGCCGTCTGGAGTCGCGCCGCGGTGTTGACGACGTCGCCCGACGCCATGCCCTCGCCCTCCGCCGGCCGCGAGCCCAGGGCCACGAGCGCTTCGCCGGTGGTGATCCCGATTCTCAGGTCCGTGCCCTCGGCCCCGGCGAATTGACGGATCGCCAGTGCGGCTCGCACCGCCCGCTCCGGGTCGTCCTCGTGCGAGACGGGGGCGCCGAAGAGCGCCATCACGGCGTCGCCGATGAACTTCTCCACCGTTCCGCCGTGGCGTTCCAGCTCCGCGCGGACCTGGGCGTGGAAGCGGGAGAGGAGCGCCCGGACGTCCTCGGGATCGAGGCCCTCGGCGCGGGCGGTCGACCCCACCAGGTCACAGAACAGGACCGTCACGACCTTGCGCTCCTCGCGGACCGGGGCGCGTTCCGCGATCAGCGCTGCGCCACACATCCCGCACAGCCGGAAGCCGTCGGGATTCTCCTGACCGCAGCTCGGGCAGATCAGCGCCATCTGGGGAGAGCGTACACGTCTGGCCATGCCCTTCGGGAGTCGATGGAATCGGGAGTCAGGTCGGTCGGCGTCCTGTCTCGAGGCTCTCGACCTTCTTCAGGAGGGCGTTGAGAGCCTCGTCCTGCGCCTGGAGGTGGGCCTGGATCTGCTGGGCCTCGTGGAACGTCGCCTCCGCGTCCTTGTAGGTCATGTCGGCGCGCTTGTCCGATGCGCGACTGAGGATGTTCTGCCCGACCATGATGACCGACAGCATGACGAGCTGGATGAATGTCTGGCTGACCCACTGGATGAGGGCGAGCAGGCCGCCGCCGAGGGCCTGCGGGAGCGCGATCAGTGCGAGGGCCGCGAAGGCATAGGCGCACCACATCGTTCCGACGACCGTGGTGAGGACCAGCGCAACCCTGCCGTTGACGCCGACGTGCTCAGCGGTGGTCTTGGGCGGCCCCGATCGGCGGCGCTCCGCGATCCGCGGGTGTGGTTCGTGAAGGAAGCTGAGTTGCATCGAGGGCCTCCCCTGAGTGGTGGACACCGGATCGCCGCGTGGACGAACGCGCCGGCCTGGATGAACGCGCCGGCCTGGATGAACGCGTTCGCTACATCATCTACCGACGACAGGACGCGAAGGTTGCACGTGCCACGTAGGCTGGTTGTGCGGACGCACAGACGTGGACTGACCGTTTCCCGACTCCCGGAGGTTGGCAATCATGGAGCACCCGAACGCCCAGGCCGCCCGCGCGGCCATGGATGCCTTGAACAAGGGCGACATGGGCGCGATCGCCGACATGCTTCACGACGACGTGGTGTGGCACGAGATCGGCAATCCCGAACCTGTCCGCGGCAAGGCGGCTCTCGCGGCCCGGTTTGCCGGAGGCAGCGACTGGCAGATCACGGCCTCCCTGCACGACGTCGTGGCGAACGACGAGCACGTGGTCGTGCTGGCCGAGGCCACAGCCACACGGAACGGCCGAACGCTCAAGTACCGAACCGCCGAGATCACCCACGTGCGCGACGGCAAGGTCACCGAGCGCTGGGCCTTCTCCGACGACACGGCCGCGATCATCGCCTTCTTCGCGTAACACACGAGCACGCCCCAGGAGCACGCCGATGGGCTCCGAGGGGCGCGGCGACGAGGGGCGCCGAGGAACGACGAGGGGCGACGGGGCGGGGTGACAGGGCGTACGCGGCGTGCCCCACCACGCGACCTCGCCCTGAGCC
>CAKKPP010000018.1:84126-109082 GCA_919901745.1 Chloroflexota bacterium
GGGCCGGAGCGGGGCCGGAGCGGGGCCGGAGCGGGGCCGGAGCGGGGCCGGAGCGGGGCCGGATCTCGGTCGGTACCTGGTCGGAAACTGGCCGGACGGGAAAGGACAGGCGATCGAGCGGACGCCCCGCGCCGACTGCGTGCAACCTGCGATGAGCCACGTCCTGTAGCCTCGGGGCGTGACCGTCCACCATCGTTCCGCCCCGGGCGAGTCGGCCAAGCCGATGCTCGCGGACGCTGAGGGCATCCTCGCGGGGCTCGACCCGGAGCAGACCGAGGCCGTGACGATCACGCGCGGCCCGCTGGTCATCCATGCCGGCGCGGGTTCCGGCAAGACCCGCGTCATCAGCCATCGCGTCGCGTACGCCGTGGCGACCGACGCGGTCGACCGCCGCCAGGTCCTGGTCGTGACCTTCACCGACAAGGCGGCCAGGGAGATGGTCGCGCGGCTGGGCGCCCTCGGCCTGCCCGGGGTTGCCGCGCGCACATTCCACGCCGCGGCGCTCGCCCAGCTGCGCCATTTCTGGCCCAGTCGCCACGACGGCGCCCCCGCTCCGGATGTCCTCGATTCGAAGATCCCGATCATCGGTCGTCTGGCTCGTGGGCTGCCCGGCGGCTATCGCTTTACGCCGGCGAGGGACCTCGCCGAGGAGATCGAGTGGGCGAAGGGTCGCCGGCTCACACCCGCGACGTATGCGGCCGCGACGGCGAACGGAACGGGCGCGGCCGGCGCCCAAAGCGCGACCGGCGCCCAAAGCGCGACCGGCGCCCGAAGCGCGGCCGGCGCCCAAATTGCGACCGCGAACCGAACGGGCGCGGCCGGCCCCGGTGGTCGCACGCCACCCATCGCCGTCGAGCTTTTCACCCGTCTCTGGGCCGACTATGAGCGAGCGAAGGACCGGGCCGGCAAACTCGACTTCGACGACCTGCTGACGCAGCTCGTCGATCTGCTCGAAACCGACCCCGATGCCGCCCAGACCGTCCGAGGGAGGTACGGCTGGTTCAGCGTCGACGAGTACCAGGACACGAACCCGCTCCAGCAGCGGCTGCTTGAGCTCTGGCTCGGCGATCGCGACGACCTGTGCGTCGTCGGCGACGAGGACCAGACGATCTACACCTTCACCGGCGCGACGTCCGAATACCTCACGACCTTCGCCGCACGCCATCCCGCCGCGCGCTCAGTCACGCTTTCGCGCAACTACCGCAGCAGCCCGGAGATCCTGTCGTTCGCGAATCGCTTGCTCGCGGCCGAGGGACGGCTCAAGCGGCTCGTTGCAACCAGGCCAACCGGCCCGACTCCCGTGATCCGGTCCTTCCCGGACGCAGGGGCGGAGCTGGACTTCATCGCGACGACCATCCGTGGGCTGTTGGACGCGGGCACGCCGCCGGGCGAGATCGCCGTGCTCGTTCGGATGAATGCCCAGATTGCGCCGATCGAAGGGGCACTCACGAAGGCGCGGATCCCGTTCCTGGTCCGCGGTCAACGCTTCTTCGATCGCCGCGAGGTGCGAGACGCGCTCCGGATCCTCCGCCGGATGCCGGCGGCGGTGCGCGGGCGCGACCTCGTCGACGCATTCGAGGAGCACCTGCGCACGGATCTCGGTTTCGAGCAGGACGGGGCGGGCAGCGGCTCCGCGGGCGACGGTGCCTCCGGTGTCGGCGGTGCGGGCGGTATCGGCGGTGCCTCGAGTGCCTCCGGTGCCGAGGCGCGCGAGCGGAGTGCATCGCTGGCGCTCATCCTCGAGATGGCCCGGGCCGCCGTTGCCCCACCGGCCGACCGCGATGCGCCGTCGCTCGTTGCAGACTTCGAGGCCCGAGCCGCGGAAGAGGCCGCCGGGTCCGCGAACGGCGTGAACCTGCTCACGCTGCACCGCGCCAAAGGCCTCGAGTGGGACGCTGTCTTCCTCCCTCAGCTCGAAGAGGGCACGCTCCCGATCCGCCAGGCCGAATCCGACGAGGAGCTCGCGGAAGAGCGCCGCCTCCTGTACGTCGGTCTCACCCGGGCCAGGTTCCACCTGACCCTCACGTGGGCGGAGCGGCGAATCGGGGCAGGGGAGCGAGAAACGGCGCGCCGCGTCAGTCGGTTCGTCCGGGGATTGGATCCGCGCCGGGGCTCAGGCTCGGGCGCAGGCGGGAGCCCGAACTTGAGACGCAGGGTCACGCTGTTGCCCGGCGCTCCAGTGCGGACTGCGGCCGCCCGAGACGGCACCGATGACGCCCTCGTTGCCGCGCTCCGCGAGTGGCGCCTGGCTCGCTCGCGTGAGGACGGCGTTCCCGCGTACGTCGTCGCGCACGACTCGCTCCTGGCCGGGATCGCCGAACAGCGCCCGGAGTCGATCGCCGCCCTCCGCCGGCTGAAGGGGATGGGCCCGGCCAGGCTCGAGCGATATGGCGAGGAGATCCTGGCGGTGGTCGCAGGCACTCGAGCGGGGCAGGCATCGGATCGCGGAACGTAGCGCCGACGGGCGGGCGACGCTTGGGGCTGGCGACGCTTGGGGCTGGCGACGCTTGGGGCTCGAAATCCCCCGCCGATTGGCGCATCATCCTCGGCATCGATCAACCCGCTCCACCGGAGGACGTGCGATGGACAAGAAGGCGAAGACTCCAAAGAAGCCGAAGAGCGCCAAACCGAAGGGTGACAAGAAGGCGAGTTAGCCGGCTCGAATCGCGCTCACCGAGGCCCTCGCCCCAGCACCAGGCAGGCTCGACCGTGACACCGCCTCAACCACGCTGTCAGGCAAGCACTCGCCTTGCGGCTGGGTGCTTCAGGATCGCGTCGTAGAAGGCCTGCGTCTGGTAGTAGGCATCGTGGGCCTCGGGGAAGCCGCGTTCGATCACGATCTCGTGGTCCGTGACCTTGCCCGGCCAGAGGCGCGATGCGCAGAAGGACAGGAAGTCGTAGCGGGTCACGATGTTGAGCCACGGAACGGTCGGAACGATCATGTCCAGTGCTCCGATCGCACTCAGGAACGGCGCCTGGGAGCCAAAGGTCACCAAGAGCCCCACGTTCTCAGCCGAGCCGCCCTTCCCGAACAGGGTTTCGACGAGGATGATGCCGCCGAGGCTATGGCCGATGACGATTCCGGGTTTCGAACACCGGTCGATCTCGCCGCGGACGTGTGCCCGAATGTCCTTCCCGTTGCGCTGGTAGTAGAGGACATCGGCGACGGGAACAACGTGTTCGCGCATCAACTGCTTGCGCCGGCGCGCGAGCTCCCGGCTGGCCCACAGGGCGATCTGCCGGCCGACCTCGGGCGGTAGCCATGCGCTCACGCCGGATAGCGGTCCACGGGTGATCAGCAGGGTCGCGATCGCCACCTTGGCGGCGTCGAAGTCGACGCCCATGGCACCGGCCGCCTGATCTGCCTTCGGGCGGCGCTGGAACGAACGGGCGAGCGCGGCGACGACCGCCGCATCGATGCGTTCAATGGGTTCGCCACCGGCCGCAGCCAGCTCGGGTGACGCAGCGATCTCGGCGGCAGCCGCTGCCAGGTGAACCGATGGGCTCCCAAGGTCGGTCAGGTCAGGTCCCAGGAATTGAAGGTACTCGAGCAGAATTTCGGCGTCCCGGTCACCGGCCGCGCCTCCGCCCGGCGCACGTTCCGGCAGGGCACGAATCGGGAGGTACGGGTCGGCAAGGACGTCGTTCGTCACGTCTGCGGCGGCGGGTTCGTCGGGCATCGTCAGGTCGATTCTGTCCAGCCTCGCGCCGGCCTTCTCACCCCAGTCCGAGATCGACAGCCGCTCTTCCGGAAGCTTGAGTCCGGCCCGAATCAGGGCGCCGTACCTGTGGGCATCCGCCATGCGGTTGCCGGCACCATGGACGTACAGCACACCCGTTGCCATGACATCCCTCCGTCGCCGTCGGACCCCACGTCCCCATCCACCCTGGAGAATGCCATCACCGCGTCACCGCGGCGTCAACGCGACCCCTCGCCGCCTGCGCCGCCTGCGCCGCCTGCGCCGTCTGCGGGCCGGATCAGTGCAGGTTCGAGCCCGCGACCGGCGCACGCACCTCGACGACAACGACGCCGGGCGCCGATCCGGTGAGTGCGAAGGACCCGACCTGGTCGTCGACGACGTCGATGATCAATCGCCATGACCCGGCGACCGTCGGCATGCGCACGAGCGCCTCGATGACCAGCCCGTCGCCGGGTTCGAGCGCGAGTGGTCCGAGGTCGATGGGCGCGGGTGCCGTCGTGACGGCCGGAGTTGCGATGCCATCCGGGCCCGCCGTCTCCTCGAAGCCTGCTACCGGCATGGCGACCCACGTGCCCACGAGCCGCGTGTTCCGATGGGGCTGGAGATCGGGTGGCACGGACGGCACCGGCGCCGGTTCGAGCCACGACTCGGTCCCGGCATTCCGGACCGCGATCAGGATGGCGGCGAGCGTGCCGGGCTCCGCCGACACGTGTTCGGGGAGGTCGAAACTCGCCGCCCGCGGGCCCGGCACGTAGAGGCTGAGCGGCCCGGCCGTCGCGATCGGGGCGCCGGTCCGGTGATCCGTCAGGGACACGGTGACCCGGTAGACGCCGGGCGTCGTGGGGAGTGGGACGGAGGCGTTCAGCAACCCGTCGACAAGGGTCGGTGACAGGTCCGGTGGGGCGGGAGGAAACTCGTCCGCGGGGAACGCGCGCACGGCCGCGGGCACGACGGCGGGGCGTGCCGCGACGATCGGGTCCATGGGGTCAATCGGGTCGGCCTCGCTGACCGGGATGAACTCCGCGGTGGCGGAGGAGCCCGGGTAGGTCCATCCCTCCTGCATGCCCTCGACGGGCCACGAGACCCGGAGTGCGGACGCGTCCGCGGTCGCAACCGGGTCGCCGAGATCGACGCCGGCGAACGGGCCGGCCAGTGCCGGCGGCGTCAGCGCGGCCCACAGCCTGCCACCGCCTGTGCGCCACGCGAACAGCTTGAGCGCCGAAACGCGGATCCACTCGCCGGTCCAGCCCGCCGGAGCGAGCGGATCCATGACGAAGATCCGGCGCGTTTTCGGGTCGTACCGATCCAGGTAGAGCGCGTGGTCGTCGTTCTCACGTTCTCCGCTCCAGAACGCGCGGTCCCAGCGACCGTTGACGCGGGGCAGCCTGGAATAGTCGCCGAGCAGGATGGCGCCGCCGCCCTGGCTCAGTCGGTCGAGCAGCTTCGGCCACGTGATCGAGGTGCTCCCGAACGGCGAGGACTCCAGCGGGAAGCCGATCTCGGCAAAGGCGCGTTCGACGTCCGTCAGGTTCGATCCACCGTCGTCGTCCCCCGAAAGCGCCCTGAGTCGCTTCCGATCGACGATGGTCACCCCGCTCGTCCACTTGTCCAGGAGCATCTGCGCGGATGCCCACGTGCAGTCGTACCAGACACCCGGTTCGCGCTCGGTGACAAACGCCGGGGTGTACCCGGGGAGGGGCCGGGGCGGATCGAGGGCGAAGACGGGCGCGGGGCCGGGCAGAGTCGTGACCATGCTCGCGGCCGCAAGCAGCAGGGCAGCGGCGGTGCGCGTGACGCGGTGGCCGGGCAGATGGAGAGGCAATGCAGGTCCCCGATGGTGGGCGGATGGCCGTCACCGTCGGCACGACGAACCGAACAGGGCGCGACGACGCAGGATTGATGAAGGCGCAAGCGTCGCAGGCAGCGCTCATCACGGACATGGTTCGGAAGTACCGCGCGCAACACCGACCATGGGGTCCGCAAGGCCAGCTCGCGGGGCGCGCTTGCGGAGCACCTACCGTCGGGTCGATCAGCAGGATGCGCCGGCTCGCAGCGCCTGCAGACTCGCCCGTTGCCGCATCGCGGTCCCGTGGATAATCCGGTTGATGACGTCCGACACGGACACGCTCACGTTCTTCCTGACCGACATCGAAGGCTCGACGCGCAACTGGGAGGCGTCCGAGACGGAGATGCGGCACGCGCTCCGCCGCCATGACGACCTCCTTTCGCGGATCATCCCCGAGCACGGCGGCCGGGTCCTGACCGAACGTGGCGAGGGCGACAGCTTCTTCGCCCTCTTCCCGGCCGCGAGCGACGCCGTCTCGGCCGCGCTCGAGGTGCAGCGCGAGCTGGATCGCGAGCCGTGGCCGGACCATGCCCCGGTCCGTGTCCGGATCGCGATCCATACGGGCGAGGCAGGGGCCGACCACCGTGGTCCGGAGGTGAACCGCTGCGCTCGCCTGCGGGGCCTCGCACACGGCGGCCAGGTCCTGCTCTCGTCGCCCACCGCCGGCCTTGTCCGAGGGCGCCTTCCGGATGGAGCTTCGCTCGAGGATCACGGCCTGCATCGCCTGCGCGACCTGGCCATCCCGGAGCGAGTCTTCCAGCTGGTCCACCCCGACCTCCTCGCGGGGCTCCCTCCCCTTGCAAGCACGGACAGCACAAGGCACAACCTGCCCATCCAGGCGACGAGCTTCGTCGGGCGAAGAGCGGAGCTGGCGACGGTCATCGCGCTCCTCGGCAACCACCGGCTGGTGACGCTCGCCGGGTCGGGAGGCGCAGGCAAGACCCGACTGGCCCTGCAGGTGGCGACCGACATGCTCGAGGTGTTCGTCGATGGTGTCTGGTTAGCCGATCTCGCCCCCCTGTCGGATCCGGCCCTCGTCCCGGCGACCGTCGCCGCCGCCGCCGGTGTTCCGGAGATCCCGGGTCGTCAGCGGGTGGACATGCTCGTCGAACACCTCTCGGGCCGCACGTCCCTGCTCCTGATGGACAACGGTGAGCACCTCGTGGAGGCCGTGTCCGACCTCGTCGATCAACTCGGGCGACGCGCCTCGGAACTCCGGATCCTGGTCACCAGCCGCGAGGCCCTCAATGTCCCGGGCGAGATCGTGTGGCGAGTCCCGTCGCTTTCGCTGCCCGAAGCCGCGTCAACCACGACGACGAAGGCGACCACCGCCGAGTCGATCGCCGGGTTCGAATCCGTCCAGCTCTTTCGCGATCGAGCCGTCGCCGTCCAGCCGGCGTTCGCGCTCACGGACGCCAACGCGGCCGCGGTGGCCCAGATCTGCCGGCGTCTCGATGGAGTTCCGCTGGCGATCGAGCTGGCGGCGGCGCGGGTCCGGGTCCTCGCTCCCGATGAACTGCTGCGACGCCTGGAGGACCGCTTCCGGATCCTGACCGGGGGCAGCCGGACGGCGCTGCCGCGCCAGCAGACGCTCCTCGCCGCGGTCGAGTGGAGCCACGACCTGCTCAGCGCGCCCGAGCGTGTTCTCTTCCGTCGCCTCTCGGTGTTCGCGGGTGGCTTCTCGCTGGCTTCGGCCGAGGCGGTCTGCGCCGACCCGCCGCTGGACCGTGAGGATGTCCTCGATCTCCTCGCGCAGCTCGTGGACAAGTCCCTGGTCATGGCCGAGCCGGGTCGCGACGGTTCCGTCCGTTACGGCCTCCTCGAGACGCTCCGCGCATATGGACGCGAGCGGCTGATCGAAGCCGGCGAAGCGGACGCACTGGCCGACGTGCACCTGCGCGTCTTCATGGCGATGGCCGAGGCGGCCTACACACGGCGCTTCGACGACGAGGTCGGCGGCCTCGGCACGCTCGAGTCGGAGCTGGAGAACCTGCGTGCGGCCCTCGTCAGGAGTCGGGCGGGGGAGGCGGACGAGGAACTGCGCCTGGCGGGCGCCCTCGGATGGTTCTGGTCGCTTCATACCGAACACGCCTCGGAAGGGCGCGGCTGGCTCGGCCACGCGCTGGCCGGTCGCGAAGACCGAACGGCCGCCGTTGCCCGCGCGCTGACCGGGGCCGCGATGACCGCGAACTGGGCGGGCGATGCCTCGGAGGCGGCGACGTTCGCCGAGCGCGCGATCGGGATCTGGCGCGAGTTCGGGGACGACCTCGAGACCGGCCTCGCGCTCGAGGCGCTCGGTTGGGCGCGCCTCTTCATGGGGGACAGCGAGGCGGCCCGCGGTCCCATGGAGGAGGCAGTCGCGTGCATGCAGCGACCCGGGGACCGGCGACTCGTGAATCGGGTCCGGGTGGGTCTCGGCCAGGTCTTCGTGGCCCTCAACGATGTGGCCGCAGCCGAACCCCTGGCCCGGGAAACGCTCGCGATCGGTCGTGAACTCCACGCGTCGCGCGACATCCACTACAGCCTCCACTTCCTGGCGGACTGCGCCCTGATCCGGGGAGATGGAGCGGCGGCGGAGACGTGGTATCGCCAGAGCATGGGGGCCGCCCTCGACTACGGGAATGTCGCCGAGGCCGGCAACGAGATGGAGGGCCTGGCGATGGCTCTCGCGGCGCAGGGTCGTGCGGAACAGGCGATCCGGCTCGGCGCCGCCGCCCTGGCCCAGATGAACGCTCTGGGCTTCGACCTGTCGGGCGTCGACTTCTGGACGAATCTCAAGAATCGCTATCTCGGGCCGGCACGCGCCACCCTGGGGGAACCCGCCGCCGCCGCGATCGATACGGAGGGGCGATCGATGGGCTGGGAGGCGGCCCTCGCGGAGGCCTCGGCGCCGGCCTCGGGGCCGGCCTCGGCGCCGGCCGGCCGGACGACGCGCGGCCGGGCGACGCGCTAGAGCTCGACGACGCGCTAGAGCTCGAGCGATCCAGCACGAACCGAAGCGCCGCGTCTACCCGGCCGACCCCGGCCGGATTCAGGCGCCCTGCACGCGGCCCAAGATCCGCGACCGGCACCCCCAAGCGCGCCGGCGACCGGATCCTGCTCATACGTTCACCCCGGGAACGTTATCCAGCAATTGACCCCGCGCAGCGGTCGGTCGGGCCCTTCCCCGTGCGTGAGCGCGGCCGCCGGCCCCGGATTCGAGGCCCGATTCGTGGATAACGTTCCCCGGGCGAGAGTCTGCAACGAATCGCGGGCGGGACGGACGCGGGCGGGACGGACGCGGGCGGGAGGGCCCGTGCCGGCAGCGCGACCGGGCGCCGCGGCCGAGCAGCGCGGCCGGGCGCGGCGGCCGAGCAGCGCGGCCGAGCAGCACGCCGAATCCGACGACATCGGGCGCCCTATCATGCGCGCGCGATCAGCCGATGAGGTAGACCACCGAGACCGTGACCGACACCTCGTTCGAGCCCGGCTGGACCGGCGTCGCGACGTCCTGGAGCGCCGCTCCGCGCAGCGCGTCGTAGTAGACCGGATACGGGACGGGGCCCACCGTCTCGCTGATCGAGGCGACGCCGGTGATCGAAACGCCCGCGGCGGCCGCCAGGGTCTGGGCCTTCGTCTTGGCCGACGCCATCGCTTCGTCACGGGCCAGTTTCTCGGCGGCAACCTGGTTCTCGACCCGGAAGGTCACGCCGTCGAGGGTCGTCGCTCCGGCGCCGAGGGCGCCGTCGATCGCGTCGCCCACGACATCGAGATCGCGGATCGTCACCGCGACTGCGTTGGTCAGCGTGTAACCGGTCAGGCGCGGCTTGTTGGAGTTGGACGAGTAGTCGTAGATGGCGCTCAGCGACAGGGCCGTGGTCTGGATGTCACGGTCGGCGATGCCCAGTTTCTTGAGGCTCGCGATGACCGCGGTCATCGACGCCGCGTTGGTCGCTCGCGCTGCCTTCACGGTCTTGGCGGTGATGGTGACGCCGAGCCGCAGGTCGGCGGTGTCCGGGATGAGGACGACGCGTCCGGTACCGCTCACGCTGATCGTGTGCTCGGCCGGGGTCGGCGGGGCGGCCGGGTCGATGGCGAGCAGCGGGCGCGGCGCGAGGGCCGGCCCGGCGAACACCGCTGCGGCGAGAAGGCCGGTCGCCAGGCCCGCGGCCAGCCAGCGAACGCGGACGTCCGGGAGGGGGATCGTGATCGAGACGGATGTCGAAGGCATCGGAGGCTCCAGTTCGCTCGATGTGCGGCGCGTTTTTCGGCACGCGAACCCGAGACGCTGGACGATGTGGCGCCGGTTCCTTGCCGGGGTCGAACTCGTACCTTTCGGCGTCGCAAAGTTCTGGTCGACAAGACCCTAACCTGCTGGTAGAGTAAGAGTCGTGGAGACCAAAACGAGCGGCGCGGGAGTGCCCAGCCGTGCGGGAGTACCTGCGGACTACGACCCGTCGCGGTTCCCGCCGTTCGCGGTGACCGTGGATGTGGTGATCCTTACCATGTCCGAAGGCACGCTTCACGCCTTGCTCGTGCGTCGTGGCGAGGCGCCGTTCCAGGGGATGTGGGCGATCCCGGGTGGCTTCAAGCGTCCCGCCGAAACGTTGGACGAAGCGGCGAAGCGGGAGCTGGCCGAGGAGACCGGCGTCGATGCCGCGAGCCTGCTGACCCAGTTCGGTGCGTACGGCGATCCCGAGCGCGACCCTCGGATGAACGTCGTGACGGTCGCGTACCTCGCGGTGCTTCGCGACGTGGGGGCGATCGTGGCGGGCACGGACGCGGCGGACGCCGCCCTGGTCCCGGTGTCCGACGTGCTCACGGGAACGATCGACCTGGCGTTCGATCATCTGCGGATCGTGCGCGATGCGATTCAGCGCGTCCGCGTCGAGCTCGAGGTCACCGGCATCGCCACGGCGTTCGTCGGAGCGACGTTCACCTTGGCCGAGCTGCGGGCGGTGTACGAGGCGGTCTGGAACGTGCAGCTCGACGCCGCGAACTTCCGGCGCAGCGTCGTCGCGGAGGACGGCTGGGTGATCCCGACCGGGCGCCGCGCTCGACCCGGCGCGGCCGGCGGCAGGCCCGCGGAGCTCTATCGGGCAGGGCGGGCGTGGAACCACGGCGGCCCGATCCGTCGATTGCCGCGAAACGGGAAGCGAGAGGTGCAGGCGTGAGAGCCGTCGTCCAGGACCGCTACGGACCCCCGGAGGTCCTGCGAATCGAAGACATCGAGAAGCCCATACCCAGGGACGACGAAGTCCTGATCAGGATCCGCGCCACGACGGTCACCCAGACGGATACCCACGCTCGGGCCGCCCATCCGTTCTTCTGGCGCTTCATGATCGGTTTCCGCCGGCCGAGATGGCGAACACTCGGCGTCGAGCTGGCAGGAGAGATCGAGGCGGTGGGCGCAGCCGTCAGCGAGTTCAGCGTCGGCGACCACGTGTTCGGTCAGGGCGCCGGCAGCCAGTGGTTGGGCGCGCACGCCGAGTACATCTGCCTCCCGGAGAGCGCCCCGCTGGCCCACAAACCGGCCGGCATGAGCTTCGAAGAGGCAGCGACCGTCTGCGACGGGGCCCTCCAGGCACTCTCGACGCTCCGACTGGCGGATGCTCGCGACGGCCGGCGGATCGTGATCTACGGCGCGTCCGGATCCCTCGGCACGGCCGCGGTGCAGCTGGGCAAGCACTTCGGTGCCCACGTCACCGCGATCTGCAATACGAAGAACGTCGAACTCGTGCGGTCGCTCGGTGCGGATGAGGTCGTCGACTACCTCCTCGAAGACTTCACGAAGAACGGCCAGACCTACGACGCGATCATCGACGCCGTCGGCAAATACGCGTTTTTCCGCGGCAGACGCTCGCTGAAGCCGGGCGGCATGTACGTGGCGACGGACTTCGGGCGATCGGCGCTCGAGACGATCGTCGTGGCCATCGGTTCCCGGTGGGTCGGCACCCGGCGGATGAAGTTCGCCATGGGGCGACGGAACAAGCAGGACGTCCTCCTCATGAAGGAGCTCATCGAGGCCGGCAAGTACCGGGCGGTGATCGACCGCCGCTACCCCCTGGAGCAGGTTGCCGAGGCTCACGCGTATGTCGAGACCTGGCAGAAGACGGGAAACGTCGTCCTGACCGTCAGCGGCCCGATCCATCCCTGACAGCAAGCCGATGAGAGGACGTGCAGACATGAGAGCCGTTGTCCACGACAGGTACGGGCCTCCGGAGGTGCTGCGCCTCGAGGAGGTCGAACGGCCCGTCCCGAAAGACGACGAAGTCCTCGTCAAGGTCCACGCCACGACGGTCAACCGGTCGGACACGGGCTTTCGCAGCGCGGAATACTTCATCACCCGGTTCTTCACGGGCCTCCGCCGGCCGAAGTTGCGGATCCCCGGCTACGAGTTCGCGGGAGAGGTCGAAGCCGTCGGCGCGGCCGTCAGCGAGTTCGCGGTCGGTGACCGCGTCTTCGGCGCGAATGTCGCCGGGTTCGGTGCCCATGCCGAGTTCGTCTGTGTCCGGGAGAGGGCCCCGCTGGCGAAGATGCCGGCCGGCATGACCTTCGAAGAGGCGGCGGCCGTACCCGACGGCGCGATCCTGGCACTGACGTTCCTGAGACGGGCCGATCTCCGGAAGGGGCAGAAGATCCTCATCTACGGCGCATCCGGGTCCATCGGAACGGCAGCGGTGCAGCTGGCAAGGCACTTCGAAGCGGACGTCACCGCGGTGTGCAACACCAGGAACGTGGAGCTCGTGCGATCGCTCGGAGCCGACCGAGTCGTCGATTACACGCAGGAAGACTTCACGAAGAACGGCGAGACGTACGACGTCATCTTCGACGCCGTCGGGAAGCACTCGTTCGGGCGGTGCCGAGGCTCACTGAAGCGCGGCGGCGTCTACCTCGCAACCGACCTCGGGTTCCTGGCCCAGAACCCCATCCTGGCGCTCGTGACCAGGCGGATCGGAGACAAGCGGGTGCGGTTCCCGATCCCTCGGTACACGAAGAAGGATGTCCTCTTCCTCAAGGAGCTGATCGAGGCCGGGAAGTACCGGGCGGTCATCGATCGGCGCTACCCGTTGGAGCAGGTGGTCGAGGCATCCAGGTACGTCGAGACGGGGCAGAAGACGGGCAACGTCGTCCTGACCGTCGGCGGCGACCACGGGATCTAGCCCAGGCCGTCGCGCTTCGCGCCGACCGGGTCAGATGTCCAGCACGAACCGAAGCGCCGCGTCGACCCGGCCGACCGCGGCCGGGTTCAGGCGGCCTGCACGAGGCCCGAGGACCGCGACCGGCAGCGTCGCCGGCTGGTCGCACTTCACGTAGCCGTCACGATCGAGACCGCACTCGCGACCGGCAACGGGAACCAGGTACGGCGGATCGAGCTCGGCCGAGGGGACGCGGCTCGTCATCGGGACCACGATCACGGTCGATGAGCGGCGCATCCGGTCTGCCTGGACGACCACCGCGGGATGTGGGCCGCGCAGGACGTGGCCGCCCAGGTCGGGGAACGCGATGAAGTGGATGTCGCCCCGCCTCGGGGTTCCGCCGAGCGCATCCGTTGGGCCTTCGCGGCCGATTCCTACCACTCGAGGTCGGCCCACGCCCGCGCGGTCAGGGCGAGCACGTCGCTGGCCCAGGCCGCGTTGTCCTCGGTGTCCAGGGCGAGCGCCTGGTCGAGCCGCGCCTGGTCGGACGTGGCGATCGACGAACGAAGTGCCGCTGCGATGACCGCGCTCACGCTCGACTGCGCGTCCTCGGCCGCCGCACGGACCTCGGCGACGAGCTCGGCCGGCAGGCTGATCGACAGCTTCACGTGTGGCACGGACGTGGTCGCAGCGCCGTACGTCGCGGCGGTTTCGGCGAGCGCGTGAACTCGGGATGTGGAAGAGGACATCGGTAGGAGTGATGGTACGACCGCTGGTGGGACGATGTCAACGTCCGCGGAGCCGAGCGGTTGGGGTCAGCCCGATCAGGCGCCGACGCGGACGATCCCGGGGACGCCATCGAACGCGCGATCGAAGGACATGATCTGCTCGATCCCGCGACGTTGCATCACCGCCACATGCAGGGCGTCGCGCGCTCCCAGCCCGCTGCCCGCGACGATCGTCGAGGCACGCCTGACGTCCTCGAGTTCGATCGGGAAGACGTTGTCGACGACGCCCAGGAGCGCGGCGACGGCGGGCTCGATCGCATCACGCCGGCCGATCGAGACGTAGCGCTGGAGGATCTCCTGGATCACCTCGGCATCGGTGACGAGTCGCTCGCCGTCGGCGATGGCCCGCTCCAGGATCGCGCGACTCCGGGACTTGTTCGGGTGCTCGGCCCCGACGAGGTACATCGGGATGTTCGAGTCGACCAGGATCACGGACCGGCGGATCCGTAGCCCCGCTCGATCTCGGCGAGAAGGTCGTCGATGTCGGACACCGGGTAGGCGTGGCTCGAGGCCTCGCGGACCGCTCGAAGCTTCGCCTCGGGCGCGGGGTATTCGGCCGCGTTCCGCGCCGCGCGCAGGGCATCGCGGACCCACGCCGCCATCGTCTGGCGCCGCCGTCGGGCGATGGCCTGGATCTCGGCAAGTTCCGCGTCGTCGAGCAGGACCTGCAGCCGCTTTGTCATGACAGGTAGTCTACATGACTCATCTTCATGAGTCTCGCAAAACCGACCCCTCCGACCATCCGGACGGCGATTGCTTTGACAAAGGGCACGCCTGACGTCCCATACCCAACCCGGATTGGGTACTTCCGCCGGTGCGCTCAACCGGGCTCGATGCGCCGTACGGTGGGGACGCAGTCGATCGAGCGGTCGAACGAGGCGATCGCGCTGACGCCGGAGCGTTCGGCCGTTGCGACGAGGTAGGCCTCGGCGAAGTCGAGGCGATCGACCTCGTAGACCTCCACGGCCCGCAGAAGCAACTCCACGTCGACCGCGCGGATTTCCCCGAATGCGAGGATCGACCGAACGGCGCGTGCGATCTGGGGGCGCGGCGTCTCGTAGACCGACTCGAGGACGTACACGAGCTCGGCCACGATCAAGTCCGGCAAGAGGATGGCCTCCGATTCCGCAAGGAACCGGCTCGCCCGAGTCGCTTGTTCCGGAGGGTCTCCGGTGAGGTGCCGAACCAGGACGTTCGTATCGACGAAGACGCTCAAGGTCGCCGACGACCCCGGGCCCGGTGCGTCTCCTCGATGATTTCCGACCAGGGCGCGCCCCGCCTGGCAGCGGGCACCGGGATCGATCCCGCGAGACTGAGCAGGTCCTCCGTCCGGGCGAGGATCGCGCGATCCCCGTCGACGCGAAAGATGACGCGATCGCCCTCCTTGAGTGCGAGGGCTGTGCGGACGGCGCGCGGGATCGTGATCTGGCCCTTGGTGGTCAGCCGGGCGGAGATGTCCATCGCTGGACTCCTTACGTTAATAGAAATGTAAGGATACGCCTGCGGCATGCCGGTGTCGTCCATCACGCCGAGAGTAGGTTTCGGCGGATATCTCTGGCTAATCCAGCGCTCTGCCGGCTGCGCCACCAGGAGGGGCGCGCGCGTCAGGACCTTGCCGAACCTGGTCTGATATCGGGCAGTCCGGGCGTCGGCCAGACCGACGGATCCACGATGATGCTCGCCGGGTTGTCGAGATCGCGCTTCCAGTCGGGCGGCCAATCCGAGCCTTCGAGCGCATGTGCCAGGGCCTCTGCGGCCTGCCAGTCGCCGGCAGAGAAGCCCCAGATGTGGGCGTCGAGCAGGTCGGACGCGAAGTCCGTCCAGGCGCGAACCCGGGCCACCTCGGTAGCAAGGAGCGCGGCATCGCAGGGCGTTGCCGTATCGTCGTGAGAGCAAGGACGAGGTGGATGGCCCGCGGCATGTCGGCGGGCGAGGAAGCGAAGACGCTTCGCGTTCACGGGGGCGCTCCGGTCGAGCCGGACGTGCAGTGAGGTCAGCGATCCCATCGTCGGCGAGGGGACGCCCCAGGTCAAGTCGGATCCGGATCTTCTACTGCCTATGCCGCACCGGGTGGTGGCAATCGACGACAACCTGACTGGCTCCTGCAAGCGATGGACCGTGCCTGGCGGTTGCCGACCCGAGGCGTCGCGATGGCGTTAGCTGACGGGCGCCTCGCGGAGCGACCGCAGGTACGCGTCCTCGGCGATCCCCAGGACCTCCCAGATCGCGATGTCCTCGTCGACATCGGGCCAGTGCACGGAGATCCCGCGCGGCCCGATCGTCCAGTGCTCGCGTTCCGCCGGCGTCGCGAGCACCGGCGCTCCTGCACATCTGATAGTGCTATGATGGTGCCATGAGAACGGTGACGGCACTCGACGTTCGGCGCCGGTTCGGTCAGATCATCGACCAGGCGGCAGCGGGGGAGAGGATCGTGATCGAGCGGGCCGGTCAGCCCGTGGCCGCGATCGTGCCGCTCGCGGACCTCGCGCTCGTGGATCCGGACCGCCGGCGTGCGGCCCGCCTGGCGGCCATCGACGACATCCGGCATTTGGCTCGCAGGCGGCCATTCCCGCCCGGCTTCGATCCCGTGGCGGCGCTCCACGAACAGCGCCGGGCTCGGACGGGAACGGGACCCGACACCGGACCCGACCCGGAACCCGACACGGGACCCGACTCGGAGGCACCCGGGTGAGGTTCAGCCTGGGGCAGCAGTCGGTCGTCATCGATGCCTCGGCGGCCATGGCCCTCCTGGCCGGCGACGAGTCCTGGCTTGACCGGTGGCGCGGGTGGACCGACACGGACACCATGATCCTCGCCCCGCCACACTTCCCGGTCGAAGTCGCGAACGCGCTCCTCCGAGGCGCCCGTCTGCAGGCACTCGAAACTGCCACGCGGCTGGAGCGGTTGTACGCGAGCGGCGTGGAAACGGCCGATCGGGGCCTGCCCGGCCTGCTGGGAGCGGTCGAGCTTGCGGCGCGTCACCGTCTGACGGTGTACGACGCGCTGTACCTGGATCTCGCGGTGGACGTGGATGCGGAGCTCGCGACGCTCGATCGAGATCTCGCCGCGGCTGCCGCTTCCGAGGGCTTGACCGTCGTCGGCTGATCCGGGTCCGACACGCGTCGTGACGCGCCGTGCGGAGAGGATCAGGCGGCGCCCTCGGCGACGCGCCGGGGCGCCGCCGCCCACAGGTCGGCGTACGGGTTCGGCTCGCCGTTGTTGTGCCGAGCCCACATCTCGATCCGCAGACCGGCCGATACCAATCCCGCCCACCCGTCGGCCAGGATGACATCGAACGCGAGTGTGCGCGGCGACCGACCACCCTCGATCGTGGCGATGATGACCGGCCATGCCTCGAGCGTCGATTCGAACCGGGCCAGCACGTTGTTCGACGGGATCAATCGCAACTGGTATCCGACCGCACCATCGATGAAGACCTCGGTCTTCTCACCGGGTTTTCGGGCGCGCCGGCCGACTACGGCCTTGCTCCAGTCGAGGTGGCTCGTGTCCGGTCGTTCATCATCGGCGACGGATCGAGCCTTGCGCTCAGCGATTTTCGTATTCACGTCGTTCGCGCTTCGTGGCGCGCCATGCGGCGATGATCCGCGGCCTGGGGCCGCGCATGGAATCAGGGGCGCGAGGGTTTCGGCGGCTTGACAGTCGGTTCGGCCGGGGTCGAAGGCTCGCTTGGGCTGGCTACCGGTGCGGCCAAGGGGGCGATCACACGGATGCCGCGCTTCGCTCGATCCAGATACACGCCGCGCCGCCCGGCGGAAAAGTCGTACTCCGGCGCGATGTCCGGGTCAGCGTCTCGGGGCTTGTTCATAGCTTCGTCGTTCAGCCGGTGTGGCCGGCCATGCGGTGATGATCCGAACGCTTCGGCCTCGGTTCGTGTGGATGACAACAAGGAGGTGGCCGGTGCGCGTCGTCCCGATCGTCGCATATCGAATCTCATCGGTCGAGTGGTCCTGGTCATAGACGCTGATGGCCAGTGGGTCGAGAAAGACGGTCGCGGCGTCCTCGAAGCTCAGTCCACGCTCGGCCGTGACCCGAGCCGCCTTGTCGTCGTCCCAGTCAACATCGAGCTCCACTGGGACACGCTATCGGCCTCGGCTTACCTGGGGGTCATCGCCGGCCAGACGATCGGCCGGACGGCAGACCATCGCGGCCTCAGGGACGGCGAGGCGGACCTGGTCATCGCCCATCCCGAGCGCGGGATCCTCGTGATCGAGGTGAAGGCCGGACGGTAAGGACCGGCGCTTACCCGCGACGTATCCCAGCGTTGCGTCGCAATCTCGTGCCACCAGAGCTGTCACACGGGCGGCGCAGATTCGGCGCAGCCGCCGATTCAGTGAGGACTCGGGTGGAGCCGAGGAGGGACCGGCGGGGGACCTGGGAGGGCGCCGAGCATGCGCATCGATCGGGAATGCGGGACCAAGCAGAGCTACCTGTCCAAGGCCGAGGCCAAGCGCGCGGCGCGGTTGATGACCGGCCGACATCGCGAGGCGTTCCACCTGTATACGTGCTCGTACTGCCGGCTGTTCCACGTGGGCCATCTAGTGCCCGCGTTCATGCGCCGGCCGGCCTGGGCGTAGGGTCCGGACATGAGCGAGGACGAAGCACTCGAGGGCTGGGACGACGCACCGCTGAAGTGCGCGACCTGCGGCACGGAGCTGGAGGGCCTGGATCCGGAAGACGATCCCGAGGGCGAGTCGGGGCTCCCGATCTGCGGGGAGTGCAATCGCGCCCGGAACTTCGACGTCTTCGGAGGGTAGGGCTTGACGGCTGACGCCACGGCCGTGGAATCGGCGGACGAGCGAGCCGGCGCGAAGGCCGAGCGGCTCGTGGTCGAGCGCTACTCGACTCGATACCAGTCGGGCGGATTCTTGCGGTCGATGAGCAGGTCGAGCGACAGGAGGGTCGGACTTACTCTGTGGAACGCGACGATGAGGTCGCCGTTCTCGACGACCGTAACCGCGATATCAGGGAACACCGGCACGCTGTACGCGAAGTGGCTACGACCGGGTTCCTCTGGGTTGGCGGCGATGGCTTGCTCGACGAACCGGAGGGCGAGGCGCGCGCTGAGGCTAAGGCCTCTCCTGGCCGCTGAGTACTCCGGTGTGGGTCGTAGCTTGATCCTCACGCAGCCCCCCAACCTCAGCCAGCACGTTGGTGAGCCGGGCCTCTATGCCAGTCCGTCTAGCGTAATCCGCGAACTCGTCTGGGGTCATGGTACTGAGAGAGGTCCAGCGGGGCGAGCCGCGCCGGAGCCGCATCCGACGGATCGTCGCGATCGGATGAAGAAGGGTCTCGCCGAAAGCGGCGACGGCAACTAGTGCTCGACCACGCGAAATTTCGTTTGGAATCGAATGCCCGGTGACTGGTCGCGGCTGAGACATAGGCCCCGTTCCTCGTTTCGTCACTGGGGGTCTGGTGCACCAGTGACAGGCCCCGTGCCAAGGAGCGCCTTCTTACCATCCCCGGAGACGCACGGCGGCCCACACCTAAGCCCCGGCGCCCAAGCTAGTACCACATGCCAAGCGCGTGCTGTCAAGGGGGAGTATGACCGATCTGTTGGAATATGACCGGTCGCACGGCCTGACTCGGATCGATCCGGTCTCTCTCTATTCCGGAGTCTCGGTCAAACTGAGACACTACTGCGAGGCGGACTGGTTCGACGCGCTGCAGCTCCTGCTTATCGACCCGGGCCGACGACGTCATGTACGTCTTCCACGATCCCGCGCAGGCGCTCTACCGGGACGATGTCGTCGAGCGCCTCGGGCTGACGCCGCGCGACCTGGTCTGGAACTGCCGCAATCCGCAGGCCATTCACGAGGCCGTTGCCAGGCTCGCCGACGGCGGACTGTCGGCCGATGCGCTCCGCCCCGGGGCCGAGCGCCGGAGGTCATCGAGGTCTCGACCCCGGCCGAGACGATCGAGGCGCTGCGCACGCTGCTGTTTCGCCTTCGACACGACGAGCAGGTCGCCGCCCGCGACATCGTGGTGCTCAGCGGCTCTGGCCTGGACCACTCCGATGCCTGGAGGCAGCGCCGATTCGGGAACGAGACGCTCTGGAACGGCCAGGTCGACGACGACGGCCAATCGAACGGTCTCGCCGCCGAACTCGTGCTGCCGCAGCCCTCCGGCACGATCCTGTGCGACTCGATCCGCCGCTTCAAGGGCCTCGAGCGGCCCGTCGTCATCCTCACGGAGCTGCGGCCGGATGATGCGAGGCGTGATCGGCTGCTCTACGTCGGGATGAGCCGGACGTTGCAACACGTGGTGCTGGTTGTGACACCAGAGGTGGCATGCAACGTGGGGATGCCCGTGTGATGCCCCCAGTGCATACGGATCGCCCAGCCCTGACGCCGGATCAGCGGCGGATCGTCGAGCATGGCGATGGGGCTGGTGGTCATCGCCGGGGCGGGGACCGGGAAGACGCGCGTGATCGTGGAGCACGTCCTCCCGTACAACGTGAAAGTCACACGCGAGTTCCTAGAGTGCCTGGACCAGACCGTCGGCCCGGCGACGCGCGCCCGGATCGCCGTCTCAAATTCTCACAGCTTCTGCCACCGGATCCTTACCGAGAACGCGGCAGATGCCGGCCTGCGGCCGCGACCGGGGGTCCTCGATGGCGTTGTGCAGGTCCCGCTGTAGAAAGGACATCGGCCCGGAGCCGCCGCTGGCGTACCACCACTGCTCGAACTGGTCGCTGGGCCGCTTCCTGCAGTTCATCAATCGGGCAAAGGACGAACTCGTCACGTCGCACGATTTCGATGCGTTCGTCGATGCTAGCTGGAGATTTCCGGTCGCCGCTCGCAGGGCGTCATCCGCAGACGCTGAGCGTCCCTGGGCTTGCGGCGGACTATCGCTCGGCCAGCGACTCGTCGACTGGGGCCTCGTCCTCGACGACGGCTAGGTCTTGGATTCGCGGGTCATCTTCAGGGGCACGCGCCTTGACGATCTCCAGGTACTCGCGATGCAAACGTTCAGCGTCCTGAAGCAACTTGTCCCACGTAACGACGGAGATGTGGTCGTCCCGCAGCCGGCGTTTTTCGCCTTCCCCATCGGGCCGAAGACGGCCGTACACGAGGCATCCCCAGACATCGCGGCTGGAGTGTGCCGGATCGTTCGACTCCCGTTCCCGAGTGCGCAGATAGTCGACATACCCTGACACTTGGCGCAACTCGTCTAAGCCGATGAGGTCCCCCGGCCGCTTCAGCTCCGCGACCACCGCCAACGAGCTGTCTGCCAGGCAAAAGAAATCGAGCCTCCTGCTTCCGTCGTTTCCGTCGTAATCGGCGTCGCCAGGCACCTCGAAATGTTCTGCCAGCACCTTGTCGAGGCTGCGTTCGTGCTGCAGCACGTCCCACTGAGGGTTCATGAGCCATGGCCGATCTCGCACGAAGTCCTGCATGTCGGGCTTCTCTGGCGCCTTCGCCCTGATCAACGCTCGGAACTTGCGGATCACCTCGATGCGGCCGCGGACAGTCTGGGCGACGGAGATCGCCTCCATGACGTCCCACTCCTGGAATAGTCGAAGAAGCTCCTTTTGCGCGCCGTCGTCGGTGGCGCTGATGGCACGGATCAACTGCATGAACGTCTCGTTCTCGTATGCCTTGAACAGGACCCCGACCAGTTCGTCGAGACGCGCGTCGTCAATGGTGTCGATCGATGCCAACTTCGTGATCGCTGCCCGCAGTTCCCCGCGCTCGCGTTCGGGGAATTTCTCCAGTCGATCGAAATAGGGAGTTGTGTCTCGGAGGTGTCGCTCGTTCTCTTTCTGTCGTGCGCTCGCCCACTCGGAGAGCAGCTCCTTGATCTTCCGCTGGCCCCAGTCGAGCAGCGGCCGGGCGTGAGGGTCCTCCCAAAGGACAGACGCGCGGTCTGTGGCGATGAGGTCGACCGCCTCGTCGAGGAAATCGGCCTGCACCTCGCCCGTCATGTACTGCATCCCGTGCTGCCCGTGGGCACCGCCGGATAGGTCGAAATAGAAGGGTGCCTGCACGAGCTTTCCCCGGGACAAGACGGAGACCCCACGTGCCTCGTCGTCTGGGATTGGCAACTTGGTGAAGCCAACCCACCATCTGATCGTCCCGACTCCTTCGACATCGGCAGTGCCCAGCCCCCCGCTCTCGGGGAACCGGAACTGGAACTCCATCTCCTCCTTCGTGAGCGGCTCCCCGTTCAGATGGACCAGGAACTTGTCGGACAGGACGGCAAATCGGCGGCTCATGCTGATCCGAAACAGCCGAGCGCTGACCGCCTTCTTCAGCTGCACGCGCCTCAGGACAATCAGAGTCCCTTGACGCAGATGGTCGTCGTCCTGCACGCGCCTATCGTTCACGACCTCCGGCTCGTATGGCTTGTCCCACACCAGCGGCGTGTCCGTCCCCTTTACGATCTGCTCGTAGTCCATCCGGAATGCAGTCAGCCGGCCGCCCTTCACAGTCCAAACTTCGACTACAAGGGCAGCACCGAACCCTGCGAGCTTCCCGAGCCCCTTTCTGCCCATGACCGGTCGACCCCCGGCCGTGTATGTGGGTCCGTTGACTCGTCGGTCCCGCCCCACCGCCAGGTAGAGATCGTTCGCCTCCTCGAAGGTCATCCCAACCCCATCGTCGCGGACTCGAATCTCCGAGGCCGTTTCGAAGGGCTCGTCGAGTGGGATCTCGATCCAAACGTTCTTGGCGTCCGCGTCCCAGGCGTTGGCCACAAGCTCGGCGATCGCCGGGACCGCTCCGGCGTACATCTGGAGACCGAGGTGTCTGACGAGGCCGCCGGCGTAACGCATCTGCAGCTTGCGGTCGGTACGCTCTTCCGTTGGATCTGCCGTGGAGGATTCCATAACCGAAAGCATAAGCGCCCGCCGAGCAGTTCTGTGAGCGTCGCCCGTGACGCGCCGTCGTCTTGTGACCGCTCGCGTGTCTGCCTGCGCGCAGCGCCACCGGGCGGTTACTCTAAGCGCGATTCCTGCCCGTCCCTGGTTCCTAGCGGAGAACGAACGCTGCGTCTGACGGTCGTCGATCTGTTTGCAGGCGGAGGCGGTCTGTCACTTGGCTTCGCCGCCGCGGGGGCCCATGTAGTAATGGCCGTGGAGGCCAACAAGTGGGCGGCTGCAACGCATCGCGCCAACCACCCCGAGACGATTGTCCTGAACGAGACCATCGACAATCAGTGGGATGTCCGGTCCAAGCTCCACGAGTTGCTCGGCACGGAAGAATGCGATGTCCTCGTCGGCGGTCCGCCGTGCCAAGGCTGGTCGACGTTAGGTCATCGGGCGAACGACATCCGCCGGCAGGCCATGAACGCGGGCGTCGAGCTGTTCTTGCACCAGGTCGAGTTGCTCCGCCCGCCGGCCGCGCTGATGGAGAATGTCCGGGGCCTGGCGGTCAAGGACGGCGGGCGGCATCTGATTGCTGCCAAGGACCGTCTTCGCTTGGCCGGGTACCGCGCCGTCACGTACGATGTCCGCGCGGCGGACTTTGGAGTCCCCCAGCTCCGTCATCGTGTCTTCCTCGTCGGGATCAGGAATGACCTCGACCTTGACTTTAGGCTTCAGGCCACCCGGTCCAAGAAGCGCTGGCTCTCCGTGTGGGACGCCATCAGCGATCTGCCGCCTCTTGCAGCTGGGCAGCATTCGGACGCCTATTCGGGCCGGCCTCGGACGGCGATCCAGAAGCGGCTCCGAGGGGGATCGCGTCACCTTACCCTCCACGAAGCGCCAGACCACTCGCCCCGCATCCTCCAAGTCTTAAGCGCTCTCCGTGGGGAGGGGTCGTCCCGGGTGAACATCGAGGGCGAGCTAGGCCTGACATCCGGGTTCCACAATACGTACTGCCGCCTCCGATCGGGCGAGCCGGCGCCCGCGATTACGTCGTCCGCTGGTCGAGTCTCCAGCGGGCGCAACGCACATCCCTTCGACGACCGCGCGCTTACCCCGCGCGAAGCTGCTCGGCTTCAGACATTTCCGGATACGTACCAGTGGGTGGGCCCAGGACGATGGTCCATCTACGAGCAGATCGGCAATGCCGTGCCACCGGTCCTCGCGCAGGCCGTGGCAAAGCAACTCCTCTCGCTGCTACTCCCGTCTCTCGGGCGTACGCTCGACTCTGTCCGCATGACGATCGCACCTCGCAAAACCCCACCACCGTCCGGCATGGCATGAAACCCGGCGACGGGGAATACCCTATCCCTACCAGCGCAGCTGCGTCGCTCATCATGCGAGCCAACCGGCCATCCGACACAGCGCCCGAGATCCGTCTCCGATCGGCCCTACACCGCGCCGGGCTGCGGTTCAGGAAGAACCACATGATCTCGCTGAGCGATGTTCGCGCTCGCCCGGACATCGCTTTTCCCGGTGCACGCGTCGCCGTATTCCTCGATGGCTGCTTCTGGCATCGCTGCCCTGAGCATGGCTCCGCGCCTAAAGCGAACGAGCAGTACTGGACCCCCAAACTCGCCCGCAATGTCGAGCGGGATCGACGGATCGACGGCGCCCTATCAGCGGCTGGTTGGACGGTGGTCCGGGTGTGGGAGCACGAGCTGCCGGAGGAGGCCGTTGTTCGCGTTCTACGCGTGGTGCGTCACTAACGCTTGGTTCCTCCGCCCGCTCAGCTGGCCATACTCCTGTCCGAATCGCAATCGCGGCGTGTCCGGGCCCAGCGAGTGCGTTCGACGAGCTGGCCGCTGCTGGGGTCGACACAGAGTGGCCCGGGTTCGACATCCTGACCCTGGATCCTCGAAGTCGGGGGATCGGCCGTCTGATCGAACTCAAGTCGTCGGGGGTCAACGCGACCATCCAAACGATGAGTTGGAACGAATGGAATGGAAGAGCGCTCGCGACAGCGGCCTCCGAGGGAGCTTCTGGCTCTACTTTGTCGGATGTCGGAAACCTGCGGTCGGACCTAGCCGACGCTCGGCCGTTCGCCCGGACGATCCAGGATCCGTTCGGAACGCTGCTCAGCACCGTCGTGACAGAGCCCGTTCGACGCGCAGTCCAACTCGACGTACGCCGTTTCGAGCGCGCCGAGTTCATCGAGCTTGACGTGAGACGGCCCGTGGCAGTCGATGTCGAATGGGGGTTGGGCGCCGATCGCCTCCCGCGGCGACGTGCATGATGCCTAGATCTTGCGGTCTAACCCAGGCCGCTCTCGATTTCTGAAGCGACCGCCCCGATAGCCTTGTCTGGAGACACCTCGTTGCTCGCGGCTAGGACAACCTTGTCGACCTCCAGCTGCATCTCGCGGGTCGCGTCCCGGCTGTGCTGGAAAAGCGCTGACGGCTCAGGCTCCTCGGCTCCGACAGGATAGGGCGTTGCGCTGACCTGATGTCACCTCCTCCTGGTGAGGCCCAGAGCGGCGTTGAGCAGGCGGGTGACCTCGGCTGGGTCGGCCCCCCGACCCTCGGCGCCGCGCCGGCGGCGCTGCTCGTCGCGAAGCCGGTAGGCTGTGAGTGAGCACGAATAGTCCAGACAGATGAGCACGAAAAGTACAGAGGCCCT
>CAKKPP010000019.1 GCA_919901745.1 Chloroflexota bacterium
GTCGTCAGCCCGCTGGGCTGCCGTCCTGGCGGCGATTACCGACGCACGCTCCTAGAGTGGGCTCGATGATTCGCGTCGGTTCGATCGTCATCCGCGTCGACGATCTGGAGCGCCAGACGGCGTTCTGGTCCGCGGCGCTCGACTACGTCCGTCGCGAAGACGCGAGCGACGACTTCGTCCTGATGCGGCCCAGGGATGGTGTCGGGCCGAACGTCTCGCTCGACCGGGTTCGATCGACCGTGCAGGTGCCGCCGCGCATCCACCTCGACCTCTACGCCGAGGACCAGGCCGCTGAGGTCGCGCGGCTGATCGCGCTGGGCGCCACCGAGGTGCATTGGGACAAGCGCCCGGCGGACGCGGACTACGTGATCCTGGCCGACCCGGAGGGCAACCGCTTCTGCGTCGTCGACGCGAGCTGAGAGAACGTGGGCCGCCACCGCTGCTAGAGTGCGGCCGATGCCTTCACCCCTCCTTGCCGACGCGTTCGGCCATCACGTCTGGGCCACGATTCGCGTGCTCGATGCGTGCGCTGCCCTTGATGGCGCGCAGCTGGCGACCACGGTGCCCGGCACGTACGGCTCGATCATCGACACGCTCCGCCACCTCGTGGGCGGGGACGTGTTCTACCTGGATGTCCTGCGCGGCGGCGAGCCGGAGCGCTTCGATGAGGAGGCGAGCGACCTTGCGATGCTGCGCGCCGTGATGGCGGCCCACGATTCGGCCTGGCAGCGCCTCGTCGCCGGCGATCTCGACCCCACGACCGACGTCGTCGAATCTGAAGACTCCGGCCACGAGACCCACGCGCCGCTCTCGATCCGGCTCGCCCAGGCGCTCCACCACGGGACCGACCATCGCAGCCAGGTCTGCACCGCGCTCACGAGCCTGGGCATCGAGCCGCCGGCGATCGACGTGTGGGACTTCGGCGGCCGGGACGGCCGCGTGTTCACCGAACCGACCGGAGCGGCCGAACCGTCTGCCATGGATCCTGGAGCGTGATCCGCAGCCGGTCCGCCACCGTCCGCAGCTGCACTCGGTCCGTGACCACGTGCCTAACGTCGAGGCACATGGGGAGGCGGTTCGGGCATGGCTGAGGTGTTGCTGTTCCATCACGTGCAGGGGCTCACCGAGGGGGTGATCGCGTTCGCCGACGAGCTGCGCCGGGCCGGCCACACGGTGCACACCCCCGACCTGTTCGACGGTCGCACGTTCGAGTCGATTGAAGCCGGGCTGGCCCACGTCGAGGAGGAGGGCTTCGAGGCGGTGGCCGAACGTGGCATCCGGGCCGCCGAGGGGCTGCCCGCTGAGCTGGTCTACGCCGGTTTCTCGTTCGGTGTGGTCCCGGCCCAGAAGCTCGCCCAGACCCGGCCGGGCGCGCGAGGCGCACTGCTGTTCTACTCCTGCCTGCCGCTTGAGTACGTCGGCCCCTGGCCCAACGGCCTGCCCGGTCAGGTGCACGGCATGGACCGCGACCCAATCTTCGCCGGGGAGGGCGACCTCGAGGCGGCCAAGGCACTCGTCGAGCAGACCTCCTCCGTCGAGCTGTTCCTCTATCCGGGCGACCAGCACTACTTCGCCGACCGCTCGCTGCCGTCGTACGACGAGAACGCGACGGTACTGCTGACCAGGCGGGTGCTGGATTTCCTTTCCGCGCTCTGAGGGAGCCCGACGTGCCAGGTGATTGCCGACAGACCGCCACTCGTGCGTGGCCCACGACATCGACTGATTCCCGACAGCCGATCCCGGGATTGGCGTCTACCTGGCCGTGCCCGCCCTCAAGTCGACGGCCGGACCTGCTTCCTGGCGCAGCGCGTCGATCGACGCGGTCGCGACGATCCCTTCGACGCTGCGCGCCAGTTCCGCGTCCAGGGTGACGAACGCGTCTGCCTGCAACTGTGTGAGGGCAACGTACTCGGCGTTGTAGGTCGAGGCCCATCCCAACTGATCCGCCAGTTCCCAGGCCCGACGCCGAAGCACCGCGTCGCCGAGGAGCCTGATCGGCATCCGCCCGATGCTGGCGAGGCGGTCGCGCGCGACGTGGGCCGGCATCTCGCCCCGCTGGACGGCCTCGTGCAGAGCCGACAGCGTTTGCGAACGAACGAGCGCCGGTGCGAGGAGCTCGTGCTCGCCCGAGACCTCGATCTCTGCGCTCGCCAGGTGGAGGACGGCGCTGGCGTCGACGACGAACCTGGTCATCGGGTACCTCAGACGGGGCGGGGAGGTGCCAACCGTACTACGGGTGGTCGTACACGAAGAAGATGTAGTCCTGAGATACGGTCCTGACGCCGAGGTCGTTCACTCGTTCGAACGCGGCGCTCACCCGCGGCTCATCGTGGTGGCGATGTCGGCCTCGTTGCCGGCCGCGTCGGCCAGCGTCCACCACGACGGCGCGAACTCGTCGCGCACCATGCGCCCGCCCGCCGCGAGCGCCGCCGCGATGCGAGCCTCCGCCTGCTCGTACGGCACCCAGATCGCGACGTGGATCGCGCCGCCGCCGCCCGGACGCGGCTCGTGCATCGGTTCGAACCAGAATGACGCCCCGCGACGGTGCGGATCGACGAGGTCCTCGTCGGGGCTGTCGCCGCGAGGCTCGTACCCGAGCACGGCCCGCCAGAACGGCATCACCTCCGCGGTGTCGCTCGCGCCTGGGATGACGAGCAGGCTCTGGACCGCAGACGGGTCGGCCGACAGGCCCAGCTCCCGTGCCACGGATGAGATCCGCCGGGCCAGTTCGACGTCACGCTGACTCGTGCCGTAGTAGTCGTCGGTGATCGTGATCAGCCGAACGGTCACGCCGTCGTGGCGCAGGTCGACGTCGGGGTGATGATCGTCGAGGCCGGGCAGCTCGCTGATCGCCTGCACGAGCCGAGCGGCCGCCGGAAACGACCCGGTGCGGAAGTACGTGCACGCACCCTCACCCAGCACGCGCCAATCCTCGACGCCCTCGGCCTCGTGGAACTGGCTCGGGGTGATCCCGTCGGTCATGGCGTGAACCTACCAGTTTCCGCGTTGCCGAGTTCGCTTCACGGGCCTATTCCGCGACCGTCACGCCCACCCCGATCGGGCACGCGACGCCCGTGCCGTGATCCGGGCAATAGCCGTTCGGGTTCGTTGCGGGCGAATGTACGACTGAGTCGAGCAGCGCCGGTGGACCAAGCAGACGCGGGCCATCAAACATGTTGACGCTCGAAGTACCGTGACCCGATGCCGTTGGAAGTGAGAGGGCCTGACAGATGATCGATCACGATCGAATGAGGCAGGTCGCGGATGCTTATACCGCTGCCTGGAACTCCGGATCAGCCGAGGCGGTCGCGGAGTTCTACGCCTCCGACGGTCGGATCGTCATCAACCGCGGTGAACCCTGGGAGGGGCGTGCAGGCGTTGCTCAGATGGCCGCAGGGTTCTTCGCTGACGTTCCTGACCTGAGCCTGGTCTGCGACGGGCTGCGCATCGCCGGCGATCACGTCGTCTATCTCTGGACCTTCACAGGAACCCATGCCGCAAGCGGCAACCCGTTGAGCGTTGCCGGCTGGGAGGAGTGGGACGTCGACGCAGAGTACAGAGTCAAATCGTCGCACGGATGGTTCGATGCGGACGAATACACCCGCCAGAGCACTGGAGCGTGAAGGTCGAACCCGCCGTGTTGCCCGCTGAGAGTCAGGCGAACTCGATCGGAGACTTGTCGTCCCTGCCCGCAGCGACCCCGACACCGACAGGACAGCTCACGCCCGTACCGTTGGCACAATCATACCCGTTGACATTCCTTGCGGGGAACGTACGACTTCTCGGGTCCGATCGCCGGCCTCAAGCCTGAGCTTCAAGGACCTCCTTGAGCTTCGCGAAGTCGGTTTCGTATTGCTTGCGTGCGGTGTTGGCGATGAGCGGCCAGAGGACGCGGCTGAACCCGGTCGGCTCGGCCGTCATCTCGACCCTTGTGCCCTCGGGCACTGTCGCGAACTCGTACGCCGCCGTGAATGGCATAGGCTTCGTGACCTTGAAGGCAAACCGCCGGTCAGCCTCGAAGGCCGTCACCTTCCAGGCTGTCGCCACACGCCGGCCCATCCATGATCGGATCTCCTCGCCCGTGGAACCCAGCCCCATCGGCCCTTCGGAGGTCATCCTCGCTTCGATCAGGCCCTGTTGCCATAAGGTCTCGTTCTCCAGCCTGGCCAGGAATGCCCAGACCTCCCCGACCGGACGCCGGATGACGACGCTTTGTGCGAACCTAGCCATGGGCGATTTCCCCTTCTGCGGCACTGGAGCCGGCGAGGTGCTGCTTGACTGCACGTGGACTCGCGGCCCTGACGGGCGGCATTGTCGCACGCAGCCTGAAGCGAGGACGCGCCTCGAGGGAGCTCAGTGAGCCTCGATCCCGACCCCGATGGGGCAACTGACGCCGGTGGAATGGTCAGGGCAATAACCCCGGGGATTCTTGGCCAGGTACTGCTGGTGGTAGTCCTCGGCGAAGAAGAAGTCGCGGGCCGGGGCGATCTCGGTCGTGATCTCGCCGAAACCCGCGGCGCCGAGCCGCTCCTGGTACATGTCGCGTGAGGCGAGCGCGGCCGACATCTGCGCGTCGGAGTGGGTGAAGATCGCCGAGCGGTACTGGCTGCCGATGTCGTTGCCCTGGCGCATTCCCTGGGTGGGGTCGTGGTGCTCCCAGAAGCCCTTCAGGATCTGTTCGTAGGTGATCATCGACGGGTCGAACACGACGCGAACCGTCTCCGTGTGGCCGGTCTTGCCGGTGCAGGCCTCGCGATAGGTCGGGTTCGGCGTCGTGCCGCCGGCGTAGCCGACCGCGGTGACCCAGACCCCGGGCATCTTCCAGAAGTCCTTCTCGGGACCCCAGAAACAGCCCAACGCGAGATCGGCGAGCTCGAATCCGTGCGGATAGGGCGGGACGAGCGAACGGCCGTTGACGAAGTGGGGCGGAGGGACGGTGATGGGATCGGGACGGCCGGGCAGTGTCTCCGCAGGGTCGGTCATGGCCGGCTGCTTGTTGAAGAACCACATGGGGCAGGGACTCCGTGCTCGTTGTCGGTGCTGCGGAGTCTAGTCACGGATTGTGACGATGACGTTTCAGCGACAGGTCAGCCGGGTTCAAGGTCCGTGTCCGGCGGGTGCCGCTCGACCGGCTCGGCAAGGAAGAACGGCCTTGCCTTCCAGCCGAACAGGCCCGCCAGGGCAACCGCCGGGACCTGGGCGATCGTCGTGTTGAATCGATAGACCTGGTCGTTGTAGAGCTCGCGCCGGTCGGCGATGACGTTCTCGATCCGCTCGATCTCGTCCTGCAGGTCCAGGACGTTCTCGTGGGCCTTGATCTGCGGATAGCGCTCGAGAACGGCGAACAGGGACCGCACGGCCGCGGTCGTCGCCTCCGACGTTGCGGCCTGATCCCGGATCGGCTGGGTGGGGGAGTAGGCGGCGCGCAGCCGGGTGACCTCGGTGAGCGTGTTCCGCTCGAACGCGAGCACGCCGCGGACCGCGTCGATGAGAGCCGGGAGCTGGTCGTGGCGTTGCTTGAGCCCGACATCGATGTTCGCCCAGGCCTTGTCGACACGCTGGCGAAGCGCGATCACGTCGTTGTAGGTCGCGATGACGATGAACGCGACGACGACCACGACCACGGCGACGCCGAACCACGCGGCGAGGGCGAGCGGCTCCATCAGGGCAGGGTAGCGCCGAGACCGAGCGCGAGCACGACGGCCGAACCGATCGCAAGCGCTGCCCCGAGGAGGCCCACGAGGAATCGCGTCTGCTGGCGTTCGCCGGCCGCACCGGGCGCACCCGCCGCGATGAGCAGCGGGACCTCGCTCGAGGCGACGACGACGAGGGCCTCGGGCGGGATCGTGAAGGTACGCTCGGCCGCTTCGGCCTCGACCACGCCGGCCAGGGGAGCCGCGTCGGCGCGCGGATCGATGGCGGGCTCACGAGCCGGGCGGCCGATCCCGAAGCCGGGGATCGCGGCATTACCCCACGCTGTTTCGGCATCGGGTGCGAGGAGGCCGGCGGCCCGCGCTTCGGCGATGTCGGCCGAGATCTCGGCCTCCACCTGCTCGTCCAACCCGCCACCCTCGGCGAGGTCGGCATGGGCGGGGTCGCCCAGCGTTCCGAACGGGATGGCGCGCCCGAGGATCGTGACACTGTCGCCCGGTTCGATGCGCGCTTCGGTATACCGTCGCGGCCGTTCGCCCTGGGTGCCGAGGCACAGCCCGACGGATGCCCCCAGGAATCCGGTCGCTCCACCGATCGATCCTTCCGGGTCCGCCGGGTCGCGCGCGATGCGCACGGTGAGGAGCGCGGCGATCCGGGCCTCGCGGTCTGGCCGTGCCGCGGTGTACGCGGGCCCGTCCCGCAGGGCCAACCCATCGGGCCGGCTGCCGGTCCAGTCATCGCTCGCATCGAATCGCCACGGGACGTCCCAGCGAGCTCCACGGGGGAAGACCCGGATCGCCCCGGTCCCGTCGCGGACTGCAAACCCGACGGCCCGCTCCTCGTCGAAGGCAGTGGAGTTGTCAGTGCCGGATCCCGCGCTGATGCGAGCCCGGTAGTAGACGGACGTGGCGCTCTGGAGCGGCGAAACGAGCGCCACCTCGGCGGCCTCGACAGTCCCCGAGATGCGGACCTCGCCCGCTGCGATCGAGGCGATCCGTGACGTGCTCGTCCCGCCGATCCGAGCGGCGGTGCGGTATCCGGTGAACCCACGCCAGAGCAGCAGCAGGCCGACCGCGACGCCCGCGACGGACAGCGGGATCAGGTCGGCGGACGTGGGCAAGAGGGACCCGACTGAGGGTGCGGCGTCAGCCGGCGTCACGGCTGGACCCGACGAGGATGGCCCCGCCGAGCACGATTGGGTACGAACACCAACATGGCCCAGGCGATCCGCACCAGGGCAGGATCCGCCTCGAGCCGCTCCGCGAGCCGACAAAGCGCCGATCCATCCGCATCCTCGACCCCGTCCACCGCTACCCAGCTCGACCAACGGTAGCAGGCGTGGCGCGGCGACGGCGAGGGGCGGTGATCGTGCTACGCTCGATTGGCTTGAGGTGGACCCATCGGAGAGGAATAGATGGAACCGGATCGGGGGGCGCGCCGCCAGTCCACGTTTCCCGCATGACGGCGACGATGCCGGGAGACGTCGACGCCGGGCCGCCGTTCGATGCCGTCATTTTCGACCTGGACGGAGTCCTCGTGGATTCCGAGATCTGGTGGGACGAGGTCCGTCGGTCGTTCGCCGCCGATCACGGCCGATCGTGGACCATGCTCGATCGGGCCGCCGTCATGGGCGCGAATTCGCGCCAGTGGTCCGCGACCATGCGCGAGCGCCTCAACCTGGAGTTGACCGACGCTGCGATCGAACGGGCAATCGTGGATGGCGTCGTCGGGCGATTTGCGTCCGCGGGCGCCCCGGCCATCGCAGGTGCCGTCGAGACCGTCCGTCGCATTGCCGGACGTTGGCCGGTTGCCGTGGCGTCGTCGGCACATCGCGAGGTCATCGACGCGGCCCTGGCGACGACCGGGTTGACCGACGTGTTCCGGATCGTCGTCTCATCCGACGAGGTCGATCGCGGGAAACCATCGCCGGATGTCTATCTCGAGGCAGCCCGCCGGCTCGGCGTGGCTCCGGGGCGCTGCCTCGTGGTCGAGGACTCGCTCAACGGTGTCTCGGCCGCCGTCGCTGCCGGCATGACGGTCGTTCTCGTCCCCAATCGAAGCGTCCCGCCGGCCGACGGGACCGCCGAGCTCGCCGCGCTCGTGCTGGACGACATCGGTCGACTCGACCCGTCGGCGATCGCCGCAACGAGCCGACGTCCGTCGATGGCCGAGGCGCCCAGGGACGCCCTCCCCTTGTCCGAAATCCCCGCGTGGCGTCGGACCGTTCGCTACTGGGTGTCGCGCGTCGTCGTCGGCGTGCTTGCGAGGGGCTACGTTCGGCTTCGCGTCGAGGGGATGGACCGCCTTCCCGGTGGCCCTGCGGTCTATTGCTTCAACCACCTGAACTGGACCGACCCATTCATGCTCATGGCCACGCTGCCGATGCGGCCGCGCCTGTTCTTCTTCGGCCCGAAGGAGGAGGACATGGATCTGGGTGGGCGGAACCGAATCATGCGTTGGACCGGAACAGCGCTCCCGTACAAACCCGGCAAGAACGACCTCCTCGGCGCGACGCGACGGGTCGATGCGGTCCTGCGCTCCGGAGCGGTCATCGGCATTGCCGGCGAGGGACGGATCCACCATCGCGAGTCCGCGCTGCTGCCTCTGAACGAGGGCACGGCCTACTTCGCCATCCGCTCCGGCGTGCCGATCGTGCCCATCGCCATCAACGGCACCAGCTGGCTGCGGCTCGGCCGCATCGTTCGAATCCGGGTGGGGGAGCCGATCCACACGGCCGGCCGACCCACCCGCGAGGCGATCGCCGATGCCACCGAGCGGACCTCGAGAGCGCTTCGCGACCTCGTTGCCGACGCGCCGGACCTCCCCAGGCCGGGGCCCCTTGGACGATGGGTGACCGAGCGGTTCAACGAGTGGCCGGAAGGCGCGCGTCCGGACGATCGCTGATCGCCTCTGGCATACTCTCGGGCGACCCGGCAGCGGCGACGATGCGGCCCGGGACCTGGGGAGACATCGTGGAAGCCGCCGGCCTGTCCGCCGACCCGAAGGAATACCGATCCCGCCTGGCGGAGCAGTCAGACGACCAGATCGATGCATGGGCTGCCGAACTGATGCGTGACATTACGATCCGTCGCGGCGTCCGCCGCGTGGTCGAGGAATTCTGCACCTCGGCGCGGATCGGAGAGCGCGAATTCGAACGGGTGTTCACATCGGGCGGTGGGCCGGCCGCCAGCATCGGCCGGGATCGCGATGGTCACCTGATGGTCCCCTCGATCGCGGTTCACGCCCTTGTTCCCGGGATCCGGACGCAGGTCGCCGACGGACGCCAGCGGTTGATCGATTACCTCGTGGCCAACTTCGAGGAGCTGGTGTACGTCTGATGCGCGGGGCGCCAGCGCGCCACCATCCCCCCGAGCCCGAATCGGGGGCCTCGTCCGACTGAGCCACCCGTTTCCGACGGTGCTGAACGCAGGTTTGACCACCTCCATCGCCTTCCTCGCGGGCGGGGGATTGAGCACGGCCGCGCGACTCGGGCTGGCGATGCTGGCCCTGCAGGCTTCGATCGGCGCTCTGAACGACCTGGTCGACGCCCCGGCCGATCGGATCGTGAAGCCGGCCAAGCCGATCTCGGCCGGGGTGGTCGGCAGGCCCCTGGCGATCTTCACGGTCGTCGTGGGCCTCATTGTCGGGCTCGCTCTGGCCGCAGGATCGGGTCCCACGACGGTCGTCATTGCCGTTATCGGCGTGGGGGCCGGGTACACATACGACCTACGTCTGAAAGGGTCGGTCTGGGGGCCGGCTGCATTTGCGGTCGGTGTTCCGCTCCTGCCTGTTTTCGCCTGGGTCGGGGTCACGGGCACATTGCCCACGCCCTTCGTGGGACTGGTCCCGGCCGCGGTCCTCGCCGGCCTGGGCCTCGCCCTCGCCAACGCGATGGCCGACGAGGAGGCGGATCGATTGACCGGCATCTCCACGGCCGTCACCCGCCTCGGGCGACCCGTTGCGTGGCGGCTCCACCTGGTCGCCATCGTGGGGGGCCTGTCCGTTGCCGGGGCGGCACTCCTCGCCTTCGGAGGCACCGGCCCGGGGCTGGTCCTCGTAGCGAGCGGGGGAGCGATCATTGCCGCCGGGATCGCGATGACGGGGGCGGACCGTTCGACCCGCAGACGCCATGGCTGGGAGATCGAGGCGTTGGGCATCGGTGTCCTCGCGGCCGGCTGGCTGATCACCCTCAGGTTCGTGTCGTGAGCGGGGCCGTGCGGCCGATCCGGAGAGCCCCGGTGCATCGGCGCGCCGGACCCACGGATGGCGTCGACCGGGACCACCTGGCCCCTAACGGACGCGGCGGGCCGGTCGTTACCATCGGTGAGTCCATACGCAATCATCCACTTCGGGATCTCGGAGGTCACTCGTGTCGCTTTCCATCCGAACTGTGCGCAGCCTGATCATCGCCGTCGTCACCCTCGCCCTGGCCGCCGGCGTCGCGGCGGCAGCGCGGCCTGATCAGGATCGTGGTCTGGTGCGCGCCGGCGAGGCCGCCGGCAAGGTCGTGCCGGTGCCGGCCGAGGAGCCGGCTGCGGAAGAGCCGACCGAGGAGACTGACGGCGACGATGTTGCCGACGGCGGCGAAGCGGCCGCCGACGTCGTTGACGCAGTCCACGAGACGAAGGAGCATCCCGAGAACCACGGCAAGTACGTGTCGGAGGCTGCTCGCGGTGTGACGCCCGACGGCTGGGACAACCACGGCGCCTACGTTCGCTCCATCGCCCAGGGCGAGGATGGCAAGCCCGGCGCCGAGACGGCCGCCGCGGGCGCCGAGACGGCCGCCGCGGGCGCGGATTCAGCGAAGACCAAACCCGCCAAGGCCCGCGGGCACGGCGCGAACCGGTAGCTCGTAGCCTCGCCCGTCCGATTGCCGGGGGCCAATCGAGACAAATCTGCTTCATCGTTTCCTGCATCGCGCCGACGAGCTATCGGATCGTCAGCCCGCGTCGCCGCTCCGAATGATCGCGATCGCGTTCTCGAGCTTCAGTTTGGCAATCGTCAGGTACTTGGCAAGATTGGCCCGATCGACGTCAGGGATGGCATTGACCACGTCCGGTGTGCGCAGCACGCCGACCAGCTCCTCGACCGCTTCTGCGAGCTGCTTCTTTGCGTTGATCAGCGAGTCGTCCGAGATGGCGCCACCGGCCGCACGCACCCGCCCGGTCCAGGCGGCCTCGCTCGCGCCAGCGAGTTCCGCCTCGGTCGGTCCGTCGACGGGCTTGACCGCGCTTGCCTCGTCCCCGACCGCGCGACGTACCCGGCGACCCTCGATCTTGTCGCGAAGCTTGATCAGCGTGAGTTCGCCCCGCGCTACCTGCGCCCCCAGCCGACGACGCTTCTTCTCGTCGGTAACCTTCATGAGTTCGTAGGCGTGCGAGAGTGTGTCTTTGCGCAAGGACACCAATTCGCGAATGTCATCGGGCGCGTCGGCGAGCCGAAGACGGTTCTCGAGGTACCCCTTGTCCTTGCCGAGTTTCTGAGCGAGCTTCCTGACGCTGTAGCCGTGCTCCGTGACCATGCGGTCGTACATCGCCGCTTCATCGAGCGGCGACAGGTCTTCTCGTTGCAGGTTTTCGATGATCGAGATTTCCAGCGCCGTGTCGTCGTCGAGTTCCTCGACCAGCGCGGGGATTGTGGCCAGGCCGGCCACTTTCGATGCTTTCCAACGGCGCTCGCCGGCCACAAGCTGGAACTCGTTGTTGCCCAGTGGTCGCACGAGGATGGGCTGCAGCACGCCATGCTCCCGGATCGACGCCGCGAGTTCCTGGAGCGCGCCCTCCTCGATGGCGAGGCGGGGCTGCTCGGGGTTTGGCTCGATCCGGTCGACGGGGATGATCCGTACGCCGGTGGCTCGACCGGAGCGTTCCGGCGAGAGCAGGCTGATGATCGCGGGCGAGATTTCCCGCTCCTCGGAGAGGCGTCGCGCGGCTGCGGCGCGGAAATCCGGTCTAGCCAAGGTCCATTACCTCCCGCGCCAGTTCTCGGTACGTCCTGGCGGCGTCACTGTTGCCGGCATAGGCGGTGATCGGTAGGCCGACGAGCGGCGCCTCGCCCAACTTCACCGTGTTGCGGACGATGCTGTTGAACACGTGGTGGTCGCCCACCACACGCAGTTCGTCGAGCATGTCCCGCGCCAGGTTTGTGCGCCCATCGAAAAACGTTGGGAGCAATCCGAGGATCCGAAGATTCCGGTTCAGCTTCATGCGGATCTGGTTGATCAACTTGACTAGGTTGTTGAGGCCCTTCATGGCGTAGTACTGGGTCTGCACGGGAATGATCACGCCGTTTGCGGCGATGAGCCCATTGAGCGTCAGGAGGCCGAGGTTCGGCGGGCAATCGATGATCACGTAGTCGTAGCGCCCGTTCCGCTGCGCGTCGAGCGCGTCGCGCAGGAGCGACTCGCGGCCCAGTGCGGTGAACATTTCGCTTTCGGTCGCTGCGAGGTCGATGTGAGCGGGTGCGACCGCGATCCCCTCTGTCTCAGTTGTAACGATCACGTCCTCGATCGGCAACCGTCCCGACAGCACGTCGCACATCGATTGCTCAACGTTGTTGAGATTGATCCCAAGGCCGGCAGACAGGTTGGCCTGCGGATCCATGTCGATGCACAGGACTCGCAATCCCTCCTCGGCGAGGGCGCCGGCGAGGTTGATCGCCGTCGTCGTCTTCCCGACACCGCCCTTCTGGTTGGCGATGGCGATCACATTCATCACGGACTCATCACCTCGGGTCGCGCCGCATCGGGGCGGGGTGGGGGAGGAACGTCTCCATCATGCTACCCCAGTCGACGCGACACTGGGCACCCGGTTATCCACAGCATGACCGAGTTGTTCACCGTTTCTGTGGATATCGATCGACGTTTGCCACGGGCTAGAATGGCCATCGTCCTTGCGCAAAGACAGGCTACACGGAGGAGCGAACGCCGTGCCCACGAACCAGGAACGTGTGACCAGGCTCGCGAACATGCGCGCCGAATCGCTGCTGGGTGGAGGGCAGGCGCGGATCGATCAGCAACACGCCCGCGGCAAGTTGACGGCGCGGGAGCGCCTGGACCTGCTGTTGGACCCGGGATCCTTCGTCGAACTGGACGCGTTCGTGACCCATCGCTCGAGTGACTTCGGACTCGACGAGCAGCGCGTTCTTGGCGACGGCGTCGTCACCGGCCATGGGAAGATCGACGATCGGCTCGTGTTCGTGTTCAGCCAGGACTTCACGGTCTTCGGTGGTTCGTTGTCGGAGGCCTACGCCGAGAAGATCGTCAAGGTGATGGATCTCGCGATGCGCGTCGGCGCGCCGATCCTGGGGCTCAACGATTCGGGCGGCGCCCGCATCCAGGAGGGCGTCGCATCGCTCGGCGGCTACGCCGACATCTTCTATCGCAACACGCGGGCATCGGGCGTTGTCCCGCAACTGTCGGTCGTCATGGGGCCATGCGCCGGGGGCGCGGTGTATTCGCCGGCCATCACCGACTTCACGGTGATGGTCGAGGGAACCAGCTACATGTTCGTCACGGGCCCGAACGTCGTGAAAGCGGTGACGCACGAGGACGTCGACGCGGAGCGGCTCGGGGGAGCCACCACGCATACGACCCGCAGTGGCGTGGCCCATCTGGCGGCACGGGATGAAGCCGAGGCTCTTGCGCTCACGCGGCGGATCTTGGGATATCTGCCCCAGAACAACCTCGGTGAGCCACCACGACGGGAATCGAGCGACCCGCACGACAGGATGGACGCCGAACTCGACGATGTCATTCCGGATGATCCGTCCCGGCCCTACGACATGCGGGATGTGCTGACGCGCATCGTCGACCACGGCGATGTCCTCGAGATTCAGCCGGGTTGGGCGCAGAACATCATCATCGCCTTCGCCCGGCTCGCCGGTCGGACCGTCGGGATCGTCGCCCAGCAGCCGGCCGTGCTCGCCGGAGCGCTGGACATCGACGCATCGACCAAGGCCGCGCGCTTCGTCCGGACGTGTGACTGCTTCAACATTCCCATCGTGACCTTTGTCGACGTTCCGGGCTTTCTGCCGGGTGTCGGGCAGGAGGACGGTGGGATCATCCGCCATGGAGCGAAACTGTTGTTTGCCTACTGCGAAGCGACCGTACCCAAGGTGACCGTGATCACGAGGAAGGCGTACGGTGGCGCATATGACGTCATGAGTTCGAAGCACGTGGGAGGCGACATGAACTTCGCCTGGCCCACGGCCGAGATTGCGGTGATGGGCGTTGAGGGCGCGGTCAACATCATCTTTCGCGATCGGATCGCGGCGGCCAAGGACGCTGCCGCGGAGCGCGCAACCCTTGTGGCCGAGTACGAAACGCAGTTTGCCAACCCGTACGTCGCCGCGGCGCGGGGGTACGTCGATGACGTGATCCTCCCGCACGAGACGCGGCCGCGCCTCATTTCAGCCCTGGAGATGCTCGCCGACAAGCGTGTTGAGAACCCGCCCAAGAAACACGGCAACATCCCGCTGTGACCGCAGGGCCGAGGTCCGCAGCCGGACCGGCGTCTTTGCGCAAAGACGGGACCGCGAACGTCGCACCGTTTGGTCGCGTGCTGGTGGCCAATCGCGGCGAGATCGCGCTCCGGATCATCCGGGCAGCGCGGGACCTGGGCATCGAAACGGTCGCGGTGTATTCCGATGTGGATGCGAACAGCGTCCACGTACGTGCTGCCGACCTCGCGGTCCGTCTCGGTCCCGCTCCCGCCGGCGAGAGCTACTTGCGCGCCGATGCCGTCCTCGACGCGGCCATCCGCACGTCCGCCCAGGCGATCCACCCCGGCTACGGGTTCCTCGCGGAGCGTGCTTCCTTCGCTCGGGCAGTGGAAGACGCGGGGCTGGTCTTCGTCGGGCCATCGTCGGCGGCGATCGGCTCCCTCGGGGACAAGCTTGCCGCCCGTCGACTTGCGCACGAGGCGGGAGTGCCTGCCGTGCCGGGAACGCTCGAGCCGGCGTCGGTGGACCGGCCGGACCAGGTCGATGCCGTGATCGCCACGGCCGTCGAGATCGGGTTTCCCCTCCTCGTCAAGGCGGCGGCCGGCGGCGGCGGAAGGGGCATGCGCCGGGTCGAGCGTGCCGAGGACCTGCCGGCGGCCCTGGCGGCCGGGGCGGCAGAATCGGCGTCGGCGTTTGGTGACGGCTCGGTCTATCTCGAGCGGGAGATCCGGCCGGCGCGACACATCGAGGTGCAGTTGCTCGGGGATACCGCCGGGACGGTTGTGGCTTTGGGCGAGCGTGACTGCTCCCTCCAGCGACGGCACCAGAAGCTCGTCGAGGAGTCGCCCGCGCCGGGGCTGACGCCGGAGGAGCGCCGCGAGCTCCACGAAATGGCCGTGCGCCTTGCCCGGACGGCCGGCCTGACAAACGCCGCAACGGCTGAATTCCTGTTCGATGCCCAGCGCCGGTTCTGGTTCCTCGAAGTCAACACGCGCCTCCAGGTGGAGCACGGGGTCACCGAGCTCGTGACCGACATCGATCTTGTCCGGGAGCAGTTCTGGATCGCCGCCGGGCGACCCCTCGGCGCGGACGTGATTGCTGCAGCCGAGGCGGCCGGCAGCCCACGGCGCCATGCAATCGAGGTCAGGATCGCGGCCGAGGATCCGGCCAGGGGCTTCGCGCCGGTGCCAGGCCGGATCGGTCGCTGGACGATGCCGAGCGGCCCCGGGGTGCGCGTCGATACCGCCGTTGAGCCGGGCAATCGCGTACCGCCCGATTACGACCCGCTGATCGCCAAGCTGATGGTGGCCGACACCACCCGTGAGGGAGCGATCGCCCGGTTGAGGCGGGCGCTGGACGAGTGCGAGGTGACCGGGATCCAGACCACCCTGCCGTTCCACCGATTCGTCGCCGACCACGTCGGGTTTGCCGCGGGCGAGCTGTCCACCGACTGGGTCGTAGAGCACTGGGACCCCGTCGCGACCGATCTCCGATCGGACGCCCTCGCCGTTGCGAGCCGTGTCGCCGCCGCGGCGGTCTGGGCCGGGGCAGGCCATTCGGGCGCTGCGGAGGCGGAGCAACGTGACCCGGCACGTCCGTCGGCCTGGCGGCAGGCCGGTCGCGAAGCGGCGCGAGACCGATGGCCTCGCTGAGCCGGCGGCCCCTCCGCGTGGGACCCGCGGTCACGGCGAGCCTCCCCGGCGACGCGGTGGTCGACCTGTCGCCGGATGACGCGCTGGCCGTTGAGCCCTTCGGCGAGGGACGCTGGTCGCTTCGCGATGCGACCGGCCTGGATCACACGGCCCTGCTCGGCGAGGTTCTGGCGACGAAGTCCGGCCGCCTCGTCGAAGTTGTCGTGGCCGGCTGGCGTTTCGAACTGGCGGTGGACGACGCCGCGCGGGCCGACCTGGTCGAGCGGGCCCAACGCACGAATCGCGCGCAGAGACGTGGCGGGCCACTGGAGGTCCGTGCCATCATCCCGGGGCGCATCATGGCGATCTCGGTCGCCGTGGGTGACGCCGTTGCCGCCGGCCAGCAGCTCCTTGTCGTGGAGGCGATGAAGATGCAGAACGAACTCCGCGCGCCGCGCGCCGGAACGGTCGAGCGGATCGCTCCGGCGATCGGCGACACGATCGACCTGGGCGACCTGCTCATCGTGATCGGCTGACGGCCGTGGCCGACGAGCGGGGTCGAGACCGTGAGCGCTGGCGCGAGTCGACCCGCGCCCGGGCCCTGGAGGGGGCGCCGGAGCGCCGTTCGTCGTTCAGGACCTCGTCGGACATCGAGCTTGCCGACGTCTACACCGCCGGCGACCTGGCTGACTGGGACGAGTCTGCCGCCCTCGGCCTTCCCGGGGAGTTCCCGTTCACCCGTGGCGTCCAGCCGACGATGTACCGGAGTCGCTTCTGGACGATGCGCCAGTACGCCGGGTTTGCCAGCGCCGCCGAGACCAACCGGCGCTTCCGCTATCTCCTCGAGCAGGGCCAGACAGGGCTATCGGTGGCCTTCGACCTGCCGACCCAGATGGGCTACGACTCTGACGCCCCGGCAGCGGAAGGGGAGGTGGGCCGGGTCGGCGTGCCGATCAGCTCGCTCGCCGACATGGAGGCCCTCCTCGACGGCATCCCGCTCGGCGACGTCAGCACCTCGATGACGATCAACTCGACCGCAGCGATCCTGCTCGCCCTGTACGTGGCCGCGGCGGAGAAACAGGGCGTGCCACGGGAGCGCATCTCCGGAACAACGCAGAACGACATCCTCAAGGAGTACATCGCCCGCGGGACCTGGATCTTCCCGCCGCGCCCGTCGATGCGCCTCGTGACCGACATCTTCGAGTTCGGGGCGCGAGAGCTGCCCCGCTGGAACACGATCTCGATCTCCGGCTACCACATGCGCGAGGCCGGGGCGACGGCCGCCCAGGAGCTCGCGTTCACCCTTGCCGATGGGATCGCCTACGTCGAGGCGGCCCTCGAGCGCGGTCTGGCCATCGATGACTTTGCGCCTCGTCTGTCGTTCTTCTTCGCCGCCTGGTCGGAGCTCTTCGAGGAGGTCGCCAAGTTTCGGGCCGCTCGCCGGATGTGGGCGAGAATCGTCAAGGACCGCTTCGGGGCTCGAAACCCGAAGTCGATGATGTGCCGCTTCCACGTCCAGACGGCCGGAAGCAGCCTGACCGCCCAATCGGTCGACAACAACGTCGTTCGCACCACGGTCCAGGCGCTCGCCGCCGTCCTCGGGGGTGCCCAGAGCCTGCACACGAACGCCCGTGACGAGGCACTCGCCCTCCCGACGGAGGAGAGTGCGCGTCTGGCGCTGCGGACCCAGCAGATCCTCGCTCATGAAGCAGGCGTTACCGAGACCCCGGATCCGCTCGCCGGATCGTTCTTCGTCGAGACCCTGACGGATCGGCTGGAAGCGTTGGCCAGCGAGTACCTGGCGGAGATCGAATCCGGCGGCGGCACCCTGGCCTCGATCGAAGCCGGATTCCAGCAGCGTCAGATCCAGGAGTCGGCCTACCTAGTGCAACGGGCGATCGAAAGCGGGGACCAGATCGTCGTCGGAGTCAACCAGTTCCGCGACGAACAGGGGATCGCTCCGCCGCTCCAGCGGATCGATCCGGAGGGAGAGCGCCGCCAGGTCGAGGGGCTGCGGCGCGTGCGCGCCGAACGGGATCAGGCCGCCTGGGAGGCGACCATGGATCGCCTCGAGGACGCCGCCCGCGGGACCGACAACCTCCTGCCGCCCATCATCGAGGCCGTTCGCGCCTACGCCACGGTTGGCGAGATCTCCGATCGGCTGCGCTCCGTCTGGGGCAGCCATCGCGAGTTGATCACGGTCTGAGAAGGGAGGTACCCATTGAGCCCACGACACACCTCGAGCCTGCCGCCGCGGATTCGCGGGCTGGGCAAGATCCATCACGTTGCGATCGTGGTCCGCTCGATCGAACGTGCCCTCGTCGTGTACCGCGACCTGCTGGGCCTCGAGCTCGAGACGGTCATGGACATCGCCACCGATCGTGTGCGGATCGCCTTCCTCGGCGTCGGCGAATCGAAAGTGGAGCTGGTTGAGCCAACCGACGACTCGACGGGCGTCGCGCGGTTCCTGGCGTCCAGGGGTGAGGGGTTCCATCACGTCTGTTTCGAGGTCGCCGACCTGTCCGAGACGCTCACCCGCCTGGCGATCGACGGCGTGGAGCTGATCGATACGGCACCCCGCCGCGGCGCCGAGGGCCCGGTCGCGTTCCTCCACCCGCGCTCCTGCCACGGTGTGCTCGTCGAACTGATCGAGGCGCCCGGTGGCCCGGCCTGGAAGAGCCTCAGGCTCGGTTGATCACCCGGGCTTCGTGGCCAGGATCGAGAAGGTCGGCGATCCGCACGCCCCCGCGCCGGAAGCTGTCGAGATCGTAGAACGCCGATCGTTCGTGAATGCCGGCCGGTGCTAGGTGGCTGGTGTAAAACGCGCGTGCTGACGGGCTGACGAGCAGGCGCGGTCG
>CAKKPP010000020.1:0-11929 GCA_919901745.1 Chloroflexota bacterium
GTGTCGTGTAGGTCCGCTCCTTGCAGTCCGGACAGGCGAGCTGGAGCGTGGGACGAGCTTCGACTCTTGCCATCCGGTTACTCGGTGATGCTCGTGATCGCGCCGGCACCGACGGTCCGGCCACCCTCACGGATGGCGAACCGCTGACCGGTCTCGAGCGCGATCGGGGTAATGAGCTCGACGCTCATCTCGACGTTGTCACCGGGCATGACCATCTCGGCGCCGTCGGGCAGGCCGATCGAACCGGTGACGTCCGTGGTCCGGAGGTAGAACTGGGGCCGGTAGCCGTTGTAGAACGGGGTGTGCCGGCCACCCTCTTCCTTGGTCAGGACGTACACCTGGGCCTGGAACTTCGTGTGGGGCTTGACACTCCCGGCCTTGGCCAGGACCTGGCCCCGCTCGATCTCCTCGCGCTCGATGCCCCGCAGCAGGCAGCCGACGTTGTCGCCGGCCCGGCCCTCGTCGAGGAGCTTCTTGAACATCTCGACGCCGGTGACGACGATCTTGCGGGTCGCCTTGACCCCGATCAGCTCGACCTCGTCGCCGACCTTGACGATGCCGCGCTCGATCCGGCCCGTGGCGACGGTCCCCCGGCCCTTGATCCCGAAGACATCTTCGACCGGCATGAGGAACGGCTTGTCGATCTCGCGGACGGGGTTGGGGATGTAGCTGTCGACCGCATCCAGGAGTTCCTGGATGCAGACGTAGGCGGGATCGCCGGCCTCGGCCGGCGCCTCGAGGGCTTTCAGGGCGGAGCCCCGGATGAACGGGACGTCGTCGCCGGGGAAGTTGTTCTTCGTGAGCAGCTCGCGGACTTCGAGCTCGACGAGGTCGAGCAGCTCGGGGTCGTCCACCGCGTCGACCTTGTTGAGGAAGACGACCATGAACGGGACCTCCACCTGGCGGGCCAGGAGGATGTGCTCGCGGGTCTGGGGCATCGGCCCGTCGGTCGCGGCGACCACGAGGATCGCCCCGTCCATCTGGGCGGCGCCGGTGATCATGTTCTTGATGTAGTCGGCGTGGCCCGGGCAGTCGACGTGGGCGTAGTGGCGCGCGGTCGTCTCGTACTCGACGTGGGCGATCGCGATGGTGATCCCGCGCTCGCGCTCTTCGGGTGCGTTGTCGATCGTGTCGAAGGCGCGGTACTCGGACCCACCCTTCAGGGCGAGGTACTTGGTGATGGCCGCCGTCAGGCTCGTCTTGCCATGGTCGATGTGGCCGATCGTGCCGATATTCACGTGCGGCTTGGTGCGTTCGAACTTCTTCTTGGCCACGTGACCGTTCTCTCTCCATCATCTCGTGCGGCGACGCCGCGGTGACTTGCCAGCCTGTTGGGAACCCCTTGGAATGGAGCCCACAATCGGACTTGAACCGATGACCTCTTCCTTACCAAGGAAGTGCTCTGCCGGCTGAGCTATGTGGGCCCGGGACCCGATGCGTGCGAGGATCTGGTGGGCAGGGAGGGAATCGAACCCCCACAGTCGAAGACGGCTGATCTACAGTCAGCGGAGCTCACCACCTGCTCAACCTACCCGTTTTCGCCATCCGATGCCGGGGCCGAGACTGCGGCCTCGTGGTGAACCCGACACCAGTACTGCACATGGAGCCGACGACGGGACTCGAACCCGGAACCTGCGGTTTACAAAACCGCTGCTCTACCAATTGAGCTACGTCGGCGCGGCGCAGGGCCATACCGCAGGAGACCCCGAAGCGCCCGCGAATGATAGGGCCGGGCAGGCTGATGGGTCAAGCACGCCCACTCGGAGGTGTTCGCGCACGACGGCGGGCCCGGTCCACGCCCGTCACGTTCGCGGGTGCGAGAGGGTCGGCAGGATCGACCGAGTCGGCAGGATCGACGATCGAGGGCGCAGCAGGACGAGCATTCGCGGCCAGATCACCGGGCGACGCCGCCAGGTCATCGGGCAGGAGCGCCGCGTTCCCCGCATCCTCGCTCGATGGGGTTGCTCCCTGCCCCTCGGTGCTCGCGGTCGCGACCCTGACCTTGCGGACGGCGGGCGTCCGTCGCCGCGCCGCGGGCGCGGCCGCGGGTGGATCGGTTGGCTCGGCTGACGCCGGCGCCGTGGCACGTTCGACCCGCACGTCGTCCTCGGCGGCCGCGGGCGGCGCGGGGGTGGCCGCCATGTCCTCGAGGCCAGCGGGCCGGGAACGCTCGAGACCCGCGGGCGGAGACGCCGCATCTCTCTGGGACAGCGCCTCGAACAGCATCACCGAACCCGCCACGGCGGCGTTGAGCGAACCGACCTTGCCGCGCATCGGAATGCGCATCAGGACGTCGCAGCGGCGACGGACGGCGGGACCAAGGCCCTGGCCTTCGCTGCCGACGACGATGGCCAGCGGGCCGCGCATGTCCGTTTCACGGACGGTCAACGACGCCCCGGCTTCAGCTCCGGCAACCCGCAGCCCGCGAACATGAAGGTCGGCAAGAGCGCCCGGGAGGTCGTCGACCGGACACAGCAGCAGGTGCTCCACGGCACCTGCCGACGCCTTGACCGCGGCCGGCGTGAGCGGGGCCTGGCGCCTCGTGGGGAAGATCACGCCGTGAATGCCGGCGGCCTCGGCGCTGCGCATGAGCGTGCCGACGTTCTGGGGATCTTCGAGCGAGTCCAGGACGAGCACGAACGGCGGTTCGTCGCGTTCGATCGCCCGCGCGAGGATGTCGGCGGTGCTTGCCCAGCGCCGCGGTGCCACGGCCAGCGCCACGCCCTGATGTCCATCGAAACCGGCCAGTGCGGTCAAGGTCCCGCCCTCGACCTCGACGATCGGGATCCGCAGGCTCGTTGCGTGCAGCACGAGCCGCTCGAGGGCCTGTCGACGCTGCGGCGTCACCAGCAATCGGCGAGCTTCCCGGCGAGCTTCGAATGCCTCCTCGACCGGGCGGCGCCCCGCCACGAGTTCGTCCTCGGGCCCGACCAGGCTGTCGAGTTCGTACGCGGGAACCGGGGCCGGCCACGGGCTACGGTCGGCCCAGGGTGGGCCGCCGGAGGCGGACGGAGCGGGTCTTCGGGCGGGGGCGACGACCCGGCCCCGGGGTGGGTACGACGGCCGAGGCCCTGGGACGTGCCCGCTGGGGCGTCCCGGGCCAGCCGCGGGTGGCCGCCCCTGCTGGCCGCGTCGGTCGGCGTCGGGGCCGAAGCGAGCAGGCCCCCCGAAGTCGCTCGCCGGGCGCGGTCCGCCGCGGTCGAACCGACGATCGTCCCGCCGCGACGCCGGTTCCTCGCGGCCGTGCTCGATCTTCCGTGGCGGCATGGACCCTGGAGCATGCCCCGAGGGCTGGCCTGGAGCGCGAAACCCGGTCCCCGGGCGGTTCCCGCCGGCGGGCCAGGGGGGACGAGGATCGCCGGCTGGGTGGCCAACGTACGGCGCGGGGCCGGCCCGACGTGGCCCGCCGCCCGGGATCGCCTGACCGCCGCCGGGCAAGGGGCGCGTCGGCCCGGAACGACCGGGAGGACCGGAACGACCGGGAGGACCCGGAGGACGCCCGCGACCGCGATGGTTCGGCGGCGCACCTTCGGACGCGCCGGAGCGACGCTCCTCCGGTTCGCCTCGTGGTTCGCGACCGACAGGACGGTCGCGGCCAGAGCCCGGGCCGCGACCATGGCCGCCACCCGGGCCTCGACCGTGCGATCCGGGTGGTCGGGATCCGCGGTCAGGCATGGTCGCCGATCTTCGCTCGCCGCCAGCGCTGCCCGTCGCGCGTGTCCTCGACGGTGATCCCCTGCCGGGCGAGCGCGTCACGGAGGCGATCCGACCCGGCCCAGTCGTGAGCGGCACGAGCCGCGCTACGGTCGGCCAGCAGGCGCTCAAGATCGGCATCCAGGCGATCGTCCGCATCCGGGAGGATCGCCAGCACGCGATCGAGGTCGCGGAGGAGGTCTCGCACCCGTCCGGTGTCCGCCGAGGAGAGTGCGCGGGCAGCGAGCCGCCGGTTGACATCGCGCACGAGGTCGAAGAGCGAGGCCAGGGCTGCCGAGGCGTTGAGATCGTCGTCCAGGGCGTCGCCGAACCCAGCGCGCGCAGCTTGCAGGACACCTGGCAGATCCGGATCATCCGGGCCGGCCTGCTCGTAAGCGGCAAGGGCGGCCAGGAGCGTGTCCAGCCGGTCCACCGCTCCAGCGGCCGCCTGAAGGGACGCGTCGCCGGCGTCGAGACCCTGACGGTAGTGCACGGCGATCAGCGCGTACCGAAGCGCGCGCGGCGAGATCCCGCTGGCAACGACGTCGTCCACACCTGCGATGTTGCCGGTCGATTTGGCCATCTTGGAGCCCGCCATCTGGAGATGGGCGCAATGCAGCCAGGTCCCCACGAAGGACCGGCCGGTTGCGGCCTCACTCTGGGCGATCTCGTCCTCGTGGTGCGGGAATACCAGGTCGACGCCGCCAGTGTGGATGTCGAACGATTGCCCGAGATGGGCCATGCTCATCGCGGAGCACTCGATGTGCCAGCCGGGGCGGCCGGGGCCGATCGCAGTGTCCCATGACGGCTCCGAGCCGCGCGGGCCCTTCCAAACGGCGAAATCGCGCACGTCGTCCTTGCCATACTCGTCGGCCTCGACCCGCTCGCCGACCCGAAGCTGATCGGGATCCAGTCTGGCCAGACGTCCGTACGCCGGCCACGACGAGATCCGAAAGAAGATCGAGCCGTCGGGCGTCCGGTATGCGTTCCCACGTTCCAGGAGCGTTTCGATCAGCGCCGTCATCTCGGCGATGTGGCCGGTGGCGCGCGGGAGGACATCGGGTCGGGTCATGCGCAGCGTGTCGGCATCGGCCAGGAAGCGCTCGAGCCAACGCTCGGCGAGGACGTCGATGCCGACCCCCTCGCTCGCGGCACCGCGGATGATCTTGTCGTCGATATCCGTGACATTCATGACCCAGGTGACGCGGAGTCCGCGCCAACGGAGGTGCCGAACCAGCAGGTCCGCGAACAGGAACGACCTGAAGTTCCCGATGTGGGCAGGACCGTACACGGTCGGCCCGCAACTGTAGATCCGGACGTGACCGGGCTCGAGCGGCACAAGCGGCCGAACATCGCCGGTCAGCGTGTCCATGAGGCGGATCCCGTCCATCACGCCGGCCCCACCGTCGCCACCGCCTCGGCCCCGATCCCGCGACCCGCCCCCTCGGGGCCGGACAAATTGCCGCTCGACGCCTTGACGTTCACGGCTCCCGGATCGACACCCAGGAGCGTTGCGAGCCGATCCCGGATGAGCGGCAGATGTGTGTCCAATCGAGGGCGGCCGGCGACGATCGTGAGGTCGACCGAACGCGGCCTCGAGCCCACGCCCGCCAGGCGTCGGACGACATCGACGAGCAGGTCGCCGCTGTCCGCGCCGCGCGGCGTCCGATCATCGGCCGGAAAGAGGCGCCCGAGATCGCCGAGACCGGCGGCGCCGAGCAGAGCGTCGGCGACCGCGTGCAGCGCGACATCGCCGTCCGAGTGCCCGTGGAGCCGGGGCGCATGCTCGATCTCGATGCCTCCGAGACGGAGCGGGCTGCCCGGTCCGAACGGGTGCCAGTCACGGCCCAGACCCACGCCCGGCTCGACCCTGCGGAGCGTCGCGGCAACGCGATCGAGATCGGCGGGCAACGTCACCTTGAGATTGTCGGGTTCACCGGGGATGGCATGAACGGGGATTCTACAGGCCTCGAGCAGTGAGGCCTCATCGGTATAGGTTTCCACCGCGCCTGGGGGGTGAACGGCCCAGGCGGCGGCGAGAATGTCGCGGCGAACGCCCTGTGGCGTCTGGGCCGTCGCGAGCGAGGATCGATCCACCGTTTCCGCGATCCGCTCGCCGTCGATGCGTTTGATTGTCTCGGCCACCGCCAGGACGGGGATGGCCGCACCATGAACGGCCGCCGCAGTCGCGACGGCATCCACGAGGCCCGGACTGGCCAGCGGACGCCCCCCGTCGTGAATGAGGACCACGCGGGCGCTGGAATCCAACCCGCCGGCCAGCGCATCCAGGCGCAACACCCCGGCGGCCACCGACTCCTGGCGCCGAGCGCCCCCGGCGATCACGGCAGCGACCTTGGCCGGCAGCCAGCCAGCGGCGGCGTAGTGCGACACACGATCGGCAGGCACGACGAGCACGATCCGGCCGACGGTCGAGGCCGCGGCAACGGCAGCCAGTGACCAGGCGACGAGCGGGCGGCCGCCGACGATCGACAGGAGCTTGTCACGCCCTTCCATCCGTCGGGATGCTCCGGCCGCGACGACCACGGCCTCGGCGGGAGGGACCCGGCCCGACACGGTCGTCGAACCGTCGTCGTTCACTCGAGGCGAGGCTGCGCGAAGATCATTCGACCGGCCACGGTCTGCAGGACGCGGGTCACGGCAACGTCCAGATCGCGATCGACGAACCGCGAGCCACCCTCGACCACGATCATCGTCCCGTCGTCGAGGAAGCCGACGCCCTGCCCGGGCTCCTTGCCCTCCTGGATCACCCGGACGCGGAGTTCCTCGCCGGGTAGCACGGCGGGCTTCACGGCGTTGGCCAACGAGTTGACGTTGAGGACCCGGATCCCCTGCAACTCGGCGACCTTGTTGAGATTGAAGTCGTTGGTGAGGATCGCTCGGCTGTAGCGCTTGGCCAGGGCGATCAGCTTGCCGTCGACCTCCGCAACCTCGGGCGCGTCCTCATCAATGATGTGAACCGGCGTGGCGGCGTCCTTCTGCATGCGGCCCAGGATCTCGAGCCCGCGTCGCCCGCGATTTCGCCGCGTGGTGTCGGGGGAGTCGGCAATGTGCTGAATCTCCTCGAGCACAAACCGGGGGACGAGGAGCGTCCCGTAGATGAACCCGGACTCGACGATGTCCGCGATCCGCCCGTCGATGATCGCGCTGGTATCGACGACGATCCGTGGGTCGCCGCTCCGCCCTGGGGTCGCATCGTCATCGTCACTCCGCCGGACGAGACCGATGGCCTCGGCCGCGAGCAGCAGGTCGGCTCGCTTGGCGATCGTCAAGCCGGCCATGCCGAGCCCCAGGGCGAGCGACACGCCCAACGGCAACCACGTCCCGAGCGGGCCTTCAATGCCGGCCAGTGGGGAACCGAGAAGGAGGCCCATGAGCAGGCCGATGAGCAGGCCCGCAACAGCGGTCACGAACTCGGCCGTCGACAGGTCCTGGACGCCGCGGACGAGACGGGTTGCCGGAGCGATCGTGAGATATGGCAGGATCGAGAACCCGACCACGACCCACGCCACGACCCACGCCGCGATCAATGCGCCGCCGCTCGGGGCGTCGTCGAACACCCTCTGGTTGGACACGACCAGGACGATACCGATCAGGCCGCCGATGGCAGCCCCGGTAAGCCGGATGGAACGGATCAACGAGCATCCTCTGATTCGCGCGCCGCGTCCGCCCCGAGGGCACACCGAACGACGACGGCGCGGGTCAGCCTAGCATCGCCGCGAACGCGCTGCCATGATCCGTCGCGCCCCCGAGGCCGGCCCGGCTGCTGCGGCGGCGCCGGGGGAACTCCAGCCGACCGCGCCGCGCGCGGTCAGTCGACGGACGCCGCGACCCGGGTCGCGCCGCCGGCGGCGTCGTGCAGTCCCTCGCGCACCGCGTCGGCCACTGTCGCAACGGCGATGACGTCGAGCTCCGGGAGGACTGGCGGCGTGCCCCCGCGCGACCGGCTCGGGACGATCGCTCGGGTGAACCCGAGGCGCGCCGCCTCGCGGAGCCGGCGCTCGAGGCCGGCCACCGGACGGAGCTCGCCGAGGAGCCCGATCTCACCGATCGCGACGGTTCGACTCGGGATCGGTCGATCGCGAGCCGATGAGGCGATGGCCAGGGCCAGTGGCAGATCGATGCCGGGGTCGTCCACGGCGAGGCCGCCGGCCAGGTTGACATAGACGTCCTGCGTTCCCAGGGCGATGCCCGCGCGTCGACCGAGAACGGCGACGAGGAGCGACAGCCGGTTCGGATCGACGCCGATCGCCTTGCGCATGGGTGTCCCATAACCGGAGGGCGCCACGAGGGACTGGACCTCGACGAGCAGGGGGCGGCTCCCCTCGAGCGTGGCCGCAACGACACTCCCCGGGGCGGGTCCCTCGTGATCGGCGAGAAACGCCCGACTCGGGTCGGCGACCTCGCTGAGACCGAGTTCGCCCATCTCGAATACGCCCACCTCTTCGGTGGATCCGAAGCGGTTCTTCGTCGCGCGCAGCAGTCGCAGCGACCCGTGCGCATCGCCCTCGAGCGCGAGGACCGCATCGACCAGGTGCTCGAGCGTCTTTGGGCCGGCCAGGCTGCCGTCCTTGGTCACGTGCCCGACGAGGATCACCGCGATCCCCTCACCCTTGGCGAGTTCCATGATCCGCAGCGCCGACTCGCGGACCTGCCCGACGCTGCCGGCCGGGCCGTCCAGGTCGTCGCTCGTGATTGTCTGGATCGAATCGATGACGATCGCGGCCGGGCGCAGCCGCCGTGCGAGCTCGGCGATCCGCCCGACATCATTCTCGGCCGCGACATGGATGGCCGTGGCGGATGGTCCTTCCAGCAATCCGAGCCGGTCGGCGCGGAGACGCACCTGGGCGGCAGACTCCTCGCCGGTCGCGTAGAGCACCTGGGCCGTGGGGTCCTTGTCGTGATTGCGGGTCAGGCCTGCGGCTGCCTGGAGCAGGAGGGTCGACTTGCCGATCCCCGGCTCACCACCGAGCAACACGAGGGACCCCGGCACGAGTCCGCCGCCGAGGACGCGGTCGACCTCGGCGATCCCAATCGGGATCCTTCCGAGGATCGCTTCAGCAACCGTACCAAGTGGGTTGGCGGTGACCGGCGCGCCGGCAGGCGATGGCGTCGAGCGCGCGCGACGGGCATCTCGAACCACCGTTTCGACGAGCGTGTTCCAGGAGCCACACGCACGACACTGGCCTTCCCAGCGCGGGAAGTCGTCACCGCACGACTGGCAGACGTAGCGGCTCTGCGGCCGCGCCACGGGCGGCTAGCGCGCCTCGACGGGCGTCTTCGCCTCTACCGCGCGGATGTCGAGGCCGGCTTCCGGGTCACGATCGACGACGATCGTCGTTCCGGGTTCATAGCGCCCAAGCAGGAGATGCTCGGCAAGCACGTCCTCAATCATGTTCTGGATGACCCGGCGCAGCGGTCGCGCGCCGTAAGCCGGATCGTAGCCCAGCTTGATCAGGTGATCCTTGGCCTCCTGCGTCACCTCCAGCTGCATCTGCTGGGCCTTCAGCTGATCGCGCACGCGCGCCAGAAGGAGGTCGACGATCAGCCGGATCTCCTCGACAGTCAGCGACCGGAACACGACCGTCGCGTCGATGCGGTTCAGGAATTCGGGCCGGAAGCTGGCCTTCAGCTCGGTCTGGACCTTTTCCTTCATCAATTCGTGCGAGGTGGTCGCCTGTTCGTCCTCGGTCTCGCCGCGCGCCCGGAAGCCCAGGGCGGCATTGGTCTGCAGCTGCCGCGCGCCCAGGTTTGACGTCATGATGATGATCGTGTTCCGGAAGTCGACCCGGCGGCCCTTGGCGTCGGTGAGGTGTCCGTCCTCCAGGATCTGGAGGAGGATGTTGAAGACGTCCGGGTGCGCCTTCTCGACCTCGTCGAGGAGCACGACCGCGAAACTCTTGCGACGAACCGCCTCGGTGAGCTGGCCACCTTCGTCAAACCCGACGTAGCCTGGGGGAGCCCCGACGAGCCGGCTGACGTTGTGGCGTTCCATGAACTCGCTCATGTCGATCTTGATCAGCGAGTCCTCGCTTCCGAACATGAATTCGGCGAGCGCCTTGGCCAGCTCGGTCTTGCCGACGCCGGTCGGGCCCAGGAAGATGAAGGAGCCGATCGGGCGCTTGGGATCCTTGAGCCCGGCGCGAGCGCGCCGGACGGCCTTCGAGACCGTCTCGATCGCCTCCTGCTGGCCGATGACCCGGCCGTGCAGCGCGTCCTCCATGTGGAGAAGTCGCTCAGACTCCTCCTGGGCGATCCGGGTCACCGGAATCCCGGTCCACATCGCGACGACCTGGGCGATTTCCTCTTCACCGACCGTCGGAGTCTCACCGGCCACGGTCGACTGCCACTCGCTTCGCAGCCGCTCGACGGTCTCGCGGGAGGTCGCCTCCGCTTCGCGCAGCGTCGCAGCCGACTCGTACTCCTGGGCGTTGATCGCGGCGTCCTTCTCCTTGGTCACGCGGTCGAGTTCGCGCTGCGCCTCGCGCAGTGCGGGCGGCGCCGATGCGTGGCGAAGGCGGACACGGCTGGCGCCCTCGTCGATGAGGTCGATCGCCTTGTCGGGAAGGTGTCGGTCGGTGATGTAGCGGATGGCGAGGTCGACGGCAGCCGTGACTGCCTCGTCGGTGATCGTGACCTTGTGGTGCGTCTCATAGCGCTCGCGAATGCCCTTGAGGATCTCGATCGTCTGCTCGCGGGTTGGCTCCTCGACCATGACGGGCTGGAAGCGGCGCTCGAGAGCGGCATCGCGCTCGATGTACTTGCGGTACTCGTCGAGCGTCGTGGCGCCGATGCACTGGAGCTCGCCGCGCGCGAGAGGCGGCTTCAGGATGTTGGCCGCGTCGATCGCGCCCTCGGCAGCGCCGGCGCCAACCAACGTGTGAAGCTCGTCGATGAAGAGGACCGCGTCGTTCGTGTTGCGCAGTTCCTCGATGATCTTCTTCAGGCGCTCTTCGAACTCACCGCGGTACTTGGTGCCGGCGACGAGGGATCCGATGTCCAGGGTCAGGACGCGCTTGTTGGCAAGCGTCTCCGGGACGTCACCGCTCACAATTCGGTGGGCCAGGCCCTCGGCGATCGCGGTCTTGCCGACGCCCGGCTCGCCGATGAGCGCGGGGTTGTTCTTGGTTCGGCGCGACAGGATCTGGATGACGCGCTCGATTTCCTTCTCGCGACCGATGACCGGATCGAGCTTGCCCGCGCGGGCGGCGTCGGTCAGGTTGATCCCGAGCTGGTCGACGGTTGGCGTCTTCGAAGCTCGCTTGGTCTCCTGGGTAGGGCCTGCGCCGGAGCTCTGCGACAGGACGCGGATGACCTCGTGGCGAACCTTGTCGAGGTTCACGCCCAGGGATTCCAGGACGCCGGCGGCAATCCCCTCGCCTTCTCGAACGAGTCCGAGGAGGAGGTGCTCCGTACCGATGTAGTTGTGGCCGAGGCGGCGCGCCTCGTCAATGGCCAGCTCGATCACGCGTTTCGCTCGGGGGGTCAGGCCGACCTCGCCGACCACCGGGCGGTCGCCGCGGCCGATGATGAACTCGACGGCCGTCCGAACCTTGGCCAATTCGACGTTCATGTTCTCGAGGACCCGGGCGGCGACGCCCTCGCCTTCCCGAACGAGGCCGAGCAGGAGGTGCTCCGTACCGATGTAATTGTGGTTGAAGCGCTGGGCCTCATCCTGAGCGAGGGTGAGGACCTTCCGAGCGCGGTCTGTGAACTTGTCGAAGCGGTCCATCGAGTCGAACATCCGTTCCTTAGCGAGGCGCCGGATCGCGACGCCGCGGCCACTCTAGCACGACCACCCCCCTCCGCAATCTTCCCTATGTTTCTGCCCTACAGCCGATGGTACCGGGTCGAACTCGTGGCGACGAGGGCGTTCACCAGTTGATTCGCCGCTGGCACGACGTCGGATCCAGGACGCGGCCAGACCACGGGTGTGAGAATCCAGATGGCCCACCGGCATCGGCGGGCCATCAGCGGGGGCTTCGCGGGCTTGCCCGCGCGAATGGTTGGACGTCAGGCCGTCGACGCGTCCTTGTCCACCTCGGGCTCCGCGGCCTCGGGCTCGGCGGCCTCGGGCTCGGCGACCGCTTCCGCGGCCTCGGGCTCGGCGGCCTCGGGCTCGGCGACCGCTTCCACGGCCTCGGCCTCGGTGGCTTCGGGCTCGGCGACCGCTTCCACGGCTTCGGCCTCGGTGGCTTCGGGCTCGGCGACCGCTTCC
>CAKKPP010000020.1:12029-17280 GCA_919901745.1 Chloroflexota bacterium
GGCGACCGCTTCCACGGCTTCGGCCTCGGTGGCTTCGGGCTCGGCGACCGCTTCCACGGCTTCGGCCTCGGTGGCTTCGGGCTCGGCGACCGCTTCCGCGGCCTCGGGCTCGGCGGCCTCGGGCTCGGCGGCCACTTCCGCGATCGCTTCGGTGGCCTCGGGCTCGGCGACCGCTTCCGCGATCGCTTCGGTGGCCTCGGGCTCGGCGACCGCTTCTACCTGCTCCCGAATGCCCGCGAACGCGGACGCAAGCGTGTTATCGATACCGCCCTCGGGTTCCTGCACAGCGTCGGCCATCGAATAGCCCCGCTCCTGGCGTGGCCGTCGCTCACCGCGCTCGGGCCGATCGGCGCGCTCTCGCTCCGGGCGCGCCACTGGCTCGGGGGCCGCAGGTCGAACGGGTGCCTCTTCCGCCTGTTTCAGGCTCAAACCGAGACGATGCCGCTCGGAATCGAGGGAAATGATCTTGAGCTTCAGCTGCTGGCCTTCGTGCACCACATCGCCCGGATGAGCGACACGTTGATGGGAGAGCTCGCTGATGTGGATCAAGCCCTCGAGGCCGTCGCGGACGCGTACGAACGCGCCGAAGTTGACCAGCTTCGTGACCGTGCCATCGATGACGTCGCCCGTATTGAAGTCGGCCACCGTCGAATGCCACGGATCCGGCTGGAGGCGGCGAACCGACAGGCTGATCCTGCCGCGTTCGTGGTTGATGTCGATGACCTCGGCCTCGATCTCCTCGCCGACCTTGTAGCCGGACTCTGGATTGTTGACCTTGTTCCACGAGAGCTCGCTCTTGTGGACGAGGCCGTCGATCCCGCCGAGATCGATGAACACTCCGAACGGGGCGATCGAGCGGACCGTTCCGCTGACCTTCTGACCCACCTGGAGGCTGCTGAAGAGCTCGTCGCGTTTCTCGCGCCGCTCCTCGTACAGGGCGACCTTCTCAGAGAGGATCAGGCGGTTGGCCTTGCGATTCACCTCGAGGATCTTCAGGCGGAGTTTGCGGCCGACGAACGGCTGCAGCTTCTCGGCAATCTCCTGGGCCGCGTCGCGCGGCTGGTCGTTCTGGGGCCGGCGCGGGAAGTCGACGATCTGGCTGATGGGAACGAACCCGCGAATCCCGCAGTCGACGATGAGGCCACCCTTGTTGTGGTCGATGACCGGCGCCTCAATGATCACGCCCGTCTCGAACTGCTCCTGCATCGCGCGCCACTTGCGCTCCAGGCCGGCCCGGCGCAGCGAGAGGACGACGTGGCCCTCCGGCGACTCGGGCTGCAGGACGTAGACGAGGACGGTGTCGCCGACGGCGAGCTGCGGCTGTGTTTCCGAGTTCCGCCCGTAGAGCTCGCGATTGCTCACGACGCCTTCACTCTTGGCGCCGATGTCGACCAGGACCTCGTCCTTGTCGATCCGAACCACGACTCCTTCCACGACATCGCCGTGCTTGAAGCTCTTGATGTCGGAGTCCTGCTCGGCGAGCAGCTCCTCCATCGTCGTCGGCTCGGGACCCAGCTCGCGCGGCGGCGGCGGCGAATCGACCTCGTCCTCGGCTTCTGCCGCGGCGGGTGCATCCGCGAAGTCGACCTCCTCTATCGGGCGCGAATCTGATGCCGCGCCGATAGGTTCGAAAGGTTCCAGCACGACATCCGCCGCCCGGGCTTCGGCGAGTTCGGCTTCGGCGGGGGCCTCGATGACCGCCTCGGCGGGCTCGGCTTCGGCGGGGGCCTCGATGACCGCCTCGATGACCGCCTCGATGTCCGCCTCGGCGAGCTCTACGGCTTCGCTCTCGGCTGGGGCCTCGACGGCGATGTCGGTCGTGGTAGCGGGTTCGTCTGCGACTGCGACGCTCGCGACGGATTCACTCGACGCCAGTTCGGTCGAGACATGTGTCTCGGACTCCGGCGCGATCCCGCCCTGCTGCTCTTCGGTCAACTCATCGTTCTCCTGTGGTGGATTTGCCCCAGAGAATCAGAAACGGCCCGAGCGCGGCTCAGACCGTCTGCGTGGTCGATCGGTGGTCCGTGGTTTGTCGGCCGCGGTCCGCTCCTTTCGAGGCGACTTGACGTTGAGACTCGCTCTTCCAGCTGTCCTGGCCCCAAGGGCCGGGAGAGTCTAGCACACGGGTTCTCGCGGCTACAATCGGCCGGCCGTGCCCGAACTCCCCGATCTCGCCGTTGTCGCCGAGGCGTTCCACGCCGCCCTCGCCGGGCGTTGCGTCACGGGCGCCACGACGCCCGGTGCGCTCAGTGTTCGGGCCACGCCTGCAGAAGTCGAGGCTCTGGTGGGACAGCGCGTGGCGTCCGTCCGGCGACGGGGCAAGTTCCTGACCATCGAACTCGACCGCGACCGAATCACCGTCAACCCGATGCTCACCGGTCGGTTCCAGCTCGCGTCGCCGAAGAGGCGCCCATCCCCGGGTACCACCTTCGTCCTGTCGTTCGGTGGCAGCACCGGTTTTCCGGCCGACCAGGCTGCGTGGACACGCGGCGCCACGTGGCTGCCCGACCCGGCGGAGGAGGTCGAGGTCCGCTACCGCGATCCGACCCGTATGGGCAAGGTCTACCTGCTCCCAGGCGGGACGGCGCGATCCGTGCCCGGCATGGCGGAGCCCGACCTCGGCCCGGACGCCGACGATCCGGGCCTGACCGTCGAGATCTGGCGCGATCGCATCCGTCGACACCATGGAGAGCTGAAGAATCTCCTGCGGAACCAGTCGTTCGTAGCCGGGATCGGCAACGCCTACAGCGACGAGATCCTGCACGCGGCGCGCCTGCTCCCCTTCCGGAAGCGCGCCACGCTTGCCCCGGAGGAGATCGACGAGCTCTGGGCTGCAACGAGATCCACGCTCGCGACCGCGGGCGATGTCCTGCGCGCACGCGTGCCACCGACATTCGAGACGCAGGTCCGCGACTTCCTGTCGGTTCACCTGAAGGGTGGATCGCCCTGCCCGCGCTGCGGGACCCGAATCAGCGAGGTGAAGGCGGGCGGGTCGGCAACCTCGTTCTGTCGCGGCTGTCAATCATGAACGCGGCGAACCACCTGAGCGGTCGGCACGGGACCGCCCATTGATCAGGGCAGGATCAAGACCTGCCCGGCTCGAATTCGTCCCGCATCAATGATGCCATTGAGTTCCTGAAGGATGGACACCGTCGTCGCGAAGCGCGCGGCAATGCCGCTCAGCGTGTCGCCTGCCTGGACGACGTAGGTCTCGCCGCCCGAGGGCGCGACCGATCTCGACGGGGTTGCCACCGGCGACGATGGACCAGGCGAGCCTTCCGGGGTCGCCTCGGGCGTGGCGGAAGGCGACGGAGCAACCGTCAATCCGGGCGTCGCGGAGACGGCCGCGGCAGGGCTGGCCGTCGGGCGGGCCGTTGGTGCCGGGGCGACGCCCGGCTGGCTCAACCGGCTGAATCCGACGGCACCGAATGCCGCAAGCAGGAGGACGACGAGCGTTGCCTGCGCGAGGCCACGGCGGCGCATTGCCGCGACGATCGTCAAGCCGATCCCGCCATCGCCGGTCACGAGCGTTGTCGTCCGCGTGAAGCGCCACCGCGTGACCGCCGCGCGGTCGTCCGCGGCAGTTCCACCGTGGGCAGATGTGCCTGAAGTCGCCGACCGGGCGGCCAGAAACGTCGGGCACACGATGTGCTCCGACACCAGGCAGAGTCGGCGCTGCTTCCCGATCGCGAGGATCGTCGGCGGCGCGAGCGCCGTGCAGCGGTGCTCTCGGGAGGCGCGCGCGTAGCGCCAGCTTCCGGCCTCAGCCCGAAGGTATGGGCAGGCCGTTGCGTCGAGTCCCGGGAGCTCCGGGGATGGTCGGGCAGCCGGTTGGATCGTGACGCTGGCGGCCGGCGGCTCTGATCGGGTCACGTGGCGAGGATAGCCGAGGCCCCGGATGCGGGGTCCGCGCCCGATGGCCCGTAAAACGTCCGGGCAGGGGAGCAGCGGACCTCGTCGCGGCCGCCAGCCGGGCCCAAGTGGGTGGGACACGTCGCTGCAAAACGCAAGAATCCTGGCGACGACCTATTTTCCCGAAAGGCTGCCCTCTCAGTATCTTCGGCGCTGGAGAGCTTAACTTCCGTGTTCGGGATGGGAACGGGTGTGGCCTCTCCGCTAGAGTCACCAGGATTCGTTGCGTCTGGATGGTTTGGCAGCGGGCCGGCGTTCGTGGGTCAACCCACGAACGGGGCGCCAATCAATCGATCTCTTCGATCCGTTCGAATCATGTCATGAGGATCATCAGATCCCAGCCACCGACCCCTGGTCAGTTGCTGAAGAGGTCAAGCCCTCGACCATTAGTACGGCTCAGCTTCATCCGTCACCGGACTTCCACATGCCGCCTATCAAGCAGGTAGTCTCCCTGCGGTCTTACCCGGTTGACCCGGTGGGGAACCTCATCTCGAGGCGAGCTTCGCACTTAGATGCTTTCAGCGCTTATCCCAACCGAACATAGCTACCCAGCGATGCCCCTGGCGGGACAACTGGCACACCAGCGGTTCGTTCACTCCGGTCCTCTCGTACTAGGAGCAACTCCTCTCAAGTTCCCTACGCCCACGGCGGATAGAGACCGAACTGTCTCACGACGTTCTGAACCCAGCTCGCGTGCCGCTTTAATTGGCGAACAGCCAAACCCTTGGGACGTACTTCCGCCCCAGGATGCGACGAGCCGACATCGAGGTGCCAAACGGTGCCGTCGATGTGAACTCTTGGGCACCATCAGCCTGTTATCCCCGGGGTAGCTTTTATCCGTTGAGTGATACCCCTTCCACTCGGAGGTACCAGATCACTAAGCCCGACTTTCGTCTCTGCTCGACTTGTAGGTCTCGCAGTCAAGCTCCCTTATGCCTTTGCACTCTTCGGCTGGTTTCCATTCAGCCTGAGGGAACCTTTGGGCGCCTCCGTTACACTTTAGGAGGCGACCGCCCCAGTCAAACTGCCCGCCTGACACTGTCCTGCGCCCGGATTACGGGTCGCGGTTAGAACCAAAACACAACAAGGGTGGTATTTCAACGTCGGCTCCACCGAGGCTAGCGCCCCAGTTTCACAGCCTCCCACCTATCCTACACAAGCTAAATCCCAATCCAATATCAGGGTGCAGTAAAGCTCCACGGGGTCTTTTTGCCCTGCCGCGGGTAACCTGCATCTTCACAGGTACTTCAATTTCGCCGGATCCCTCGTTGAGACAGCGCCCAGATCGTTACGCCATTCGTGCGGGTCGGAACTTACCCGACAAGGAATTTCGCTACCT
>CAKKPP010000021.1 GCA_919901745.1 Chloroflexota bacterium
CCGATCAACGTCGACTTCCTGATCTACTGGCGGATCAGCGATCCGCTCAAGAGCGTGGTCAATGTCGTCAACTTCCCCGGCGCCCTCCAGGGCGTCGCCACGACGACGCTGCGGGCCGTCATCGGCGACATCCTCCTCGACGAAGTCCTGTCGAAGCGCGAGCAGATCAACGAGGTTCTGCGGGTCAAGCTCGACGAGGTCACGGAGCGCTGGGGCGGCAAGGTCACCACCGTCGAGATTCGCGAGATCACGCCGCCGCGCGACGTGCAGGACGCCATGAACCGCCAGCTCTCCGCGGAGCGGACGAGGCGCGCCGTCATCACCGAATCGGAGGGCAGCCGGCAGGCCGCCATCAACGTCGCCGAGGGCCAGAAGCAGGCCGAGATCCTCAAGGCCGAGGGCGATCGCCAGGCGGCGATCCTGCGGGCCGAAGGATTCAGCGAGGCGCTCACGCGAATCTTCCAGGCGGCGAGCGGCGTCGACTCGAAGACGATGGCCCTCCAGTACCTCGAGGCGCTCAAGGCGCTGGGTGCGAGTCCGTCGACGAAGTTCGTCATCCCGACAGAGTTCACGAGGATGATCGAGCCCTTCGCCGGGTTCGTCCAGAAGGGCATGTCCGGCGGCGGGTCCACGCCGGGCGCCGGAAGCTGACCCCGCCGGCGTGATCCGCCGCTTCCTGGTCGCGGCGGCCGCCATCGCCCTGCCGCTCGCGTCGTTCGGTGTGATCGCGCGCCGCGGCGCGGATCGATTGTTGGCCGCCCCGCGCTACGCACCGGACGAGGACGCGCTGGCCACGGCGCTCGATGCCCTGGGCGGCGAAGTCATCCGGATCCGTTCGCGCGACGGCCTTCGTCTGGCGGCGCGCTGGCTGCCGGCGGAGCCCGCGACGGACACACCCGCCGGCGATGCATGGCGGCCCGACCCGCACGAAGCGATCCTCCTGCTCCACGGCTACACGGGCTCGGTTGCGCCCGACCTTGTCGAGTACGGGCCGCCGCTGCGCACCACCGCCGGCGTGCTCGGGCTCGACTTCCGGGGGCACGGTGGCTCCGAGGATGGCCCCACGACGTTCGGGTATCTCGAGGTCGAGGACGTGGCCGGCGCCCTCGCCTGGCTCGGCGAGCGGGGGATCACCCGGGTCGCGCTCGTCGGGACGTCGATGGGCGGAATGACCGCGATCGCGGCCGTCGCGGTTCTCGGCGACGGATCGCTGGCCGGGGCGGACGCGGATCCGGACGCGCCACGCGTGGGCAAGCCGGCCCCGCGACCGCAGATCGTCGCGGTGATCGCCGACTCCGTCGCCCCCGAATTGCCGCTCGTTGTCGCCAACCGGATACGCGGGCCCTGGCGCGGGTTCGTGGCCGCGCGGTTGTTCGCTGCGGCGCGTCGCCGGATCGGGGCGGATCTGCGGGCCACCGAGCCCATTCGTGTCATCGGCCTCGTCGAGCCCGTACCGCTCCTGCTGATCCACGGCGATGCCGACTCGACGGTGCCGATCGCCGCAGGGCGTCGGCTGGCTGCTGCCGCGGGGCCCGCTGCCCAGCACTGGATCGCACCGGGCGCCGAGCACAGCCGGTCCCACCACTTGCTCCCGGCCGAGTGGGAGCGGCGAATCGCCGACTTCCTGCGTTCGGCCTTCGCCGAACGGCGCGCGATGACGGCTATACTCGACCCTCCGAGCCTGGCCGACGCCGACGGCGCCGAGCCCGATCCCACGTAGGAGGAGCCGACGACCGATGGCGGCCAAGATCCTTGTCGTCGACGACGATCCGAATGTCCAGCGCCTGCTCCAGTACACGCTGAAGCAGGAGGGCTACGACGTCATCGCCGCCGCCGACGGCGCGGAAGGGCTGCGGCTGTGGGCCCAGGAGACGCCGGCGCTGGTGTTGCTCGACGTCATGCTGCCCAAGCTCGATGGCTACCAGGTGGCCACGAAGATTCGCCAGGATGAGGGTGGCGAGAGCCACGTGCCGATCATCATGCTCACGGCCGAGCGCGAGGTCGAGCAGAAGGTCCGCGGCCTGCGCGCCGGCGCGGACGACTACCTGATCAAGCCGTTCCACCCGGCGGAGCTGATGGCGCGGATCAAGAGCCTGCTGGCGCGGTTCGCGCCGCACGACAACCTGGTCGGGCACCAGCCGATGGGCCGCCTCCTGGTGTTCTACGGGGCGAAGGGCGGGGTCGGGACAACGACGATGGCGATCAACGGCGCGATCGCGTTGCATCGCGAACTCGGTCGCAAGGTCTGCCTGGTCGACGGCAACCTGCAGTTCGGTGACCACCGCGTCTTCCTGGACCTCGGTCTCGACAAAAAGAGCATCGTCGACGTCGTCACCGCCCCGGCCATCGACATCGACCTGATCAAGCAGGTCGTGGTCAAGCACGATTCTGGAATCGACCTGCTCCTGGCGCCGCCCTCACCGGAGACGGCCGAACTCGTGACCACGGAGCACATGCCGCACATCCTCGAGGAGCTCCGATCGGCGTACGACTATGTCCTGGTCGACATCGACAAGCGCCTCGACGACATCAACCTCGGCGTGATCGAAGCGGCCGAGACGGTGTTCGTGGTGATGACGGCCGACCTGTCCTGCCTCAAGAACGTGCGCCTCGTCCTGGAGACGATCGGCCACCTCGGGTACGCCAAGGACAAGGTCAAGATGATCCTCAACCGCTCGAACGCGTTCACCGGGATCAACGTGAAGAACGCCGAGGGCGCGCTCAAGCGGACGATCGACTTCCAGGTCATCAACGAATATCGCGGCGCGATCAGCTCGCTCAACTCGGGTTCGCCGTTCATGTTCACCAAGGCGGACCAGCCGCTCGGCCGCGCGGTGCTCGACTTCGTCCGCGTGGTCGACAAGTCCGAGCCGGCGCCCAAGGCGGTCCTGGCTCGTTGATTCGCCGGCCGGCTCGAGATCGTCGGTAACGGGGCGATAAGCGGGGCGAACTAGCCTCGGGGGGTGCTGGCCTCGCTCGCGTCCGCAACGCTCCTCGGCCTCCATGGTCGAGTGATCCGTGTGGAGGTCGACGTGGCACCGGGCCTGCCCGGATTGACCATCGTCGGGTTGGCCGACGCCGCTCTCCAGGAGGCTCGTGAGCGAGTCCGAGGCGCGATTCGGAACGCCGGATTCGTGTTCCCGCCGCGGCGGATCACGGTGAATCTCGCCCCTGCCGACCTGCGCAAGGCCGGTGCATCGCTCGACCTTGCCATCGCGATCGGGATCCTCCTCGGGTCGGAGCAGATCCGGGCCGGACGCGCGCGACCGGCCCTCATCGGTGAGCTGTCCCTGGGCGGCGAGCTTCGCGCCGTTCCCGGGACGTTGCCGATGGTGGCGGCGCTCGCCGCCGGCGGCGTGGGCGGTGTCGTGCTGGCGGCCGCGGCAGCCGACGAGGCGCGACTCGTGCCCGGTATCGCGGTGATTGCCGCCGAGACGCTGGCCGACGCGGCCGCGATTGTGGCTGCGGGCAGGCGAGCTCGGCCCCTGCCGATTGCCCGCGATCGGATCGACATCGGTGCAGACCCGGGAGCGCCGGCACGAAGCGGCCACGGGTCGGTATCGGCGAACGAGAAGCCCGAAGGCGCCGACGCCGTGTCCAGCGTGGCCCCGGATCTGGCCGATGTGCGCGGTCAGGCGGAGGCCCGGCGCGCGCTCGAAATCGCCCTCGCCGGGGGCCACGGGCTGCTCCTGATGGGTCCGCCGGGGTCCGGAAAGACCCTTCTGGCTCGAACGATCCAGGGGCTACTGCCCGAACTCGGCGACGCCGAGGCGCTGGCAGCGACGATCGTGCGCTCCGTGGCGGGCCAGGGTCCGCTGCACGGTCTTGTCCGGGCGGCCCCGGTTCGGTCGCCTCACCACACCGCGTCGTACGCCGCGATGATCGGTGGTGGCCCGCGCCTCTCGCCGGGTGAAGTGACCCTGGCTGATCACGGCGTGCTGTTCCTCGACGAATTGCCCGAGTTCTCGCGCGACGTGCTCGAGGCGCTTCGCCAGCCGCTCGAGGATGGCTGGGTCTCCGTCTCGCGCGTCGGCCGAACCGCAGCCTTTCCGGCACGATTCCAGCTGGTGGCCGCGATGAACCCGTGTCCGTGCGGGTGGTCGGGGGCCCTGGATCGCAGCTGTCGCTGTCGCCCGGGCGTCGCGGATCGGTATCTTGGCCGGATCTCGGGTCCCCTTCGCGATCGGATCGACCTCTGGGTCGAGATGCCCCGGGTTGCGCCCGCGGCCCTCCTCGCGAACACGGCCCCCGAGGCCTCAGCGGCCGTGCGGGCGCGCATCGCAAAGGCTCGCTCCCGTCAGGCGGCTCGGGCGCCGGGACGGCCCAACGCCCGCGTTGGCGGGAGCGCGCTGCGGCGCGTGACCCGGCTGTCGCCGACGGCCCGGGATCGGCTCGTCGAACTCTCGGAGCGCGAACGATTTTCGGGGCGCGGCACTGAGCGCGTGCTCCGCGTTGCGCGCACCATCGCCGATCTCGCGGAGCGGGACCCGGTAGAGATCGCCGATCTCGAGGAGGCCGCACGGTTCCGATCGCCTGCCGATCGGGTCGTCGAACGGTTGGCAGGGTGATGCTCGGAATTGGCCCAGCGGGCCCGCTGGGAGATGATCGACCGGTTCGGGAGCCGGCAGCCCGTCTCGAGGAACGTGAGGCGCTGGCGGTGCTGGTTTCGGTCGAAGGGCTCGGCCCGATGACGCTCGGGCGGCTCGTCGAGGCGGCTGGGAGCGGGCGCGCGGTTCTCGACCTCGCCCGAGGCCCCGGTGGAGCGCGCGCGGTTGCCGCGCTCTCGGCGGGCGAGGGGTGGGATGGGCGGGCGCTCGAACCGGGCCTCGCGGCGCGGGTCGCCGCCGCCGGTTCGGACCGACATCGAATCCTGGCAGGGCTCGCCGCCGCGAACGTCGAGATCGTGACAATCGACGATCCCACCTACCCGCCCCGACTCCGCTCGATCGCGCTTCCGCCGCACGTTCTCTTCCTCCGAGGTGAGGCCGCCGCCATGACCACCCCTCGGTCCGTTGCCGTTGTGGGGACGCGTCGACCGACCCCGGCCGGTCGCACGATCGCGGGTCGTATCGCTCGGTTGCTCGTTCGCGCCGGCGCCTCGGTGGTTTCCGGGCTGGCGGTCGGCGTGGACGGTGCGGCGCACGAGGCCGCTCTCCGTGAGGGCGGCCGGACGATTGCCGTGATCGGCAGTGGGCATGCCCGGCTGTACCCGGCCGCGCACGACCGACTCGCGGCCGCGATCGTGGACTCCGGCGGCGCGGTGGTCTCCGAATTTGCGCCCGACGTGCACGCGACCAAGGGCACATTTCCGCGGCGCAACCGGCTGATCAGCGGCCTCAGTGAGGCGACCATCGTCGTGGAGGCACCGGCACGCAGCGGTGCCCTCACCACGGCCGCGTGGGCGCTCGAGCAGGGCCGCGGCTGCTTTCTCGTGCCGGGCGCGCTCGACGCACCGATGTCGGCCGGCTGTCTCGCCTTCCTGCGCGAGGCCAGCGCGGAGGCCCGGATCGTGGCCGGCCTCCCGGAACTGCTCGACGATCTGGGCCTTTCGGGTGCCGCCGGCCTGTCCGGGGGAGACCGGACGTCGCCGCCGTCGGTGGCCGGATCCGGGACCTGGCGTCGAAGCGGTCCCAGCCCGGAGGCGGTGCTCCAGGGACTGGACAGCACACCCCGTCGGGTGGCCGAGGCGCTCCTCGCGGGTGCCGCCACGGTCGACGAACTGGTGGCGCTGACCTCGCTTCCGGTGGCCACGATCCTCGCCGCGATCACGCGCCTGGAGTCCGCGGATCTGGTGGCCGGGGCGTACGGGCGGTACGTGCCGACCGGCGGTTTGGCCGCGTGACGTGCAGGTCCGCGGCCCGCCTGGACAACATGAATCGAAGATGTGGTGCTACCCTACCGCCGACCGTCGGGTTGGCCGTCGGCCGACAGCCTCGTTGCCGTCGAACCCCAGCGAAGCCTCGGAGCCTGTCGTATTGCGTCAGTTCATGATCGTCGCCAGGGCCCTGCCGGCCCTGTTCCTGGTCTACGTGTCCGTTCTCATGCGTCGTTCGATCGCCGCACGCGTGGGCCTGGCTCTCGGCGTCGGGGGCCTCATCGGGATCGGGATCCTTGGCTTGGTCCGTCCCACCGGAATCGTCGCACGGCCGCCATCCGAATCGATCGCCGTCGCGATTGCACCCGAGGCTGAGACCGTCATCGAGGTCGGCCGGTCGCCGGCGGCTCCGGTCACGATCACGTTCGGGGACAAGATGGACGTCGCCAGCGTCCGCGAGATGGTCGTCGCCACGCCGGAGACCCCGCTCGTGTTGACCTGGGATGCCACGGCCACCCGGTTGACGATCACCCCGGCGACGTCGTGGGCGCCGTCCACCTTCCACACCATCACGGTTCACGCAGGCGCCCTGGCCGCTTCGGGTCGCCCGACCGCCTCGGACATCCGCGCCGTGTTCCTGACGCGCGCGGCCACCACGGCAGGCATCGAGCCCACGCGCAGCGTCGGCTCGGCGGTTGGCCTCGATGCCGCGATCGCGATCTCGTTCGACCGGGCGATCGATCCGGCCACCCTCGGCGAGGGCCTGTTCATCAATCCACCGCTCGCCGGTAGTCTCGAGCGCCAGGGCCGACGAGGCGGAGCGGAGAACTGGATCTTCACCCCCGACGCCGCTCTTGCGCCGGACACGACGTACCGGATCGCCCTCGCGCGGTCGGTCCTCGACATCGACGGCGCGCCGCTGGCTGTCAGCGCACCCGTCGAGCTGACCACCGGTTCGACGCCGTCGGTCGTGCGGTTCCGACCACGCGATGGGACCACCAACATCGACCGGTCGGCAACTCTGTCGGTCCGATTCACGACACCGATGGATCGAGCCTCGACCGAGGCCGGATGGTCGGCGTCGGTGGGGGATACGGCCATCAAGGGGACGCTCAGCTGGGCCGAGGAGGACACCGTGCTGGTGTTCAAGATGAACGAGGCGCTTGGCTACGGCACCAAGGTGACAATGAGCGTCGGCGCCGGAGCGACCTCTGTCGTCGGCATCCCGATCGCGGCGGCGGCCACGGCGACGTTCACGACGGTCCCAAAGCCGGCCGTGCGGGTCATCCCCAGGAGCAGTTCCGGGGGCGGTGCCGTCGGAAACGCAACCTGGGGCGCGGTCGAGACCTACTATCTGAATCTCATGAACTGCACGCGGACCGGCGGGACGGTCACCTCGAGCGGTTCCTGTTCCAGCCCCGGCGGTCGCAGCGTCGCCGCGCTGTGGATCGACGAGGGCATCTCGGCCAACGTGAGCCGCCCGTATGCCAGGAAGCTCGCCACGAACAACCTGTGCACCCACTTCAGCGGCGGCAATCCCGGCGATCGGCTGCGCGCGGCGGGCTACACGAGCTATGTGTGGGCCGAGAACCTCGGCTGCCGCTCGGGTGACCCGTACGCCGCCGTCCTCGCCTCGCACCTGTTCTTCCAGAGCGAGCGCTCGTGGAGCCCGCTGGGCGGCCATTACGTGAACCTGATGAACGCCAACTACGATCGCGTCGGGCTTGGTGTCTGGGTCTCGAGCGGCCGGGTCCGCCTCGTCATCGACTTCTACCGCCCGCTCTAGACGCCACGATGATCCGCGACGCGGTCATCCACCTCAACGGCGAGCAGCCGCTGCTGGCGGACCTGTTCGAGCTCCCGGCAGCGACCGATGCCGGGATGTTGTGCACGAATCTGCGGACGATGACGCGGACAAGGCCGATCTTTATCGACCACATCGATTCCGTCTTCTTCTTTCCATACCGGAACGTGCGCTTCGTCGAAATTCGGGCCGGATCGGACGGTGCTCCCGATGCCGAGACACCGGCCTTGACCGGAGAGGTGCCCGCCGAGGACCGCCCCGACGCCGAGCTGGAGATCGACGAGGACTTCCTCCGGCGCATTCGCGAGGCCTGACGCCCGCCAACGGCCGGTGAAGCACCCGGTGCTACACTCCCGCCCGATGCCGAAGCACCTGGTGATCGTCGAGTCGCCGGCCAAGGCGCGCACGATCGAGCGCTATCTCGGCGACGATTACCGCGTCCTTGCCTCCTACGGGCACGTCCGCGACCTGCCGGAGAACCCCGGCAAGGGCAAGTTTGGCGTCGATGTCGACCACGACTTCGAACCCGAGTACGTGATCTCCGAGGACCGCCGGAAGCAGGTTGAGACCATCGCGCGAGAAGCGAAGCGCGCGGACACGGTCTACCTCGCGACGGACCTCGACCGTGAGGGAGAGGCGATCGCGTGGCATGTCGCCGAGGCGGCGAACGTGCCGTCGGCGAAGACGCGCCGGGTGACCTTCAACGAGATCACCGAGACGGCGATTCGCGCGGCCTTTGCCAACCCGCGCGACATCGATCGGAACCTGGTCGACGCCCAGCAGACCCGACGGATCGTCGATCGCCTGGTCGGCTACACGCTGAGCCCGCTCCTGTCGCGCAAGGTGCGCGGTGGACTGTCGGCCGGTCGAGTCCAGTCGGTCGCCGTCCGGCTCGTCGTTGAGCGGGAGCGGGAGATCGACGCATTCTCCGCCCGCGAGTACTGGACCCTTGAAGCCACCCTGGCGACAGCGGCGGGGGACACGTTCACGGCCGATCTCGTGCGGATCGACGGGGCGGCCATCGAGGTCGCCGACGGTGCGACGGCCGAGGTGCACGCGGCGGCGCTGCGTGGGCTCCGGCCGATGGTCACCAAGCTCGGCACCCGCCCGCTCAAGCGCAGTCCGGCGGCACCGTTCACGACGTCGACGCTTCAGCAGGAGGCCAGCCGGAAGTTGGGTTTCAGCCCGAAGCGGACGATGTCGATTGCCCAGCGACTGTACGAGGGGATCGCGACGCCGGACGGCCAGGTCGGGCTCATCACCTACATGCGAACGGACTCGACGGCGATCGCCGGGATCGCCATGGGCGAGGCCCGCGAGGTCATCGGCGAGCGCTACGGTGCCCCGTACACGATGCCCAAGGGCCGGGTCTACAAGACGAAGTCCAAGGGCGCCCAGGAGGCCCACGAGTCCGTCCGTCCGACGAGCTTCAGGCGCGATCCGGACTCGCTTGCGGGGAGCCTCAAGCCGGAGGAACTCCGCCTGTACCGGCTCATCTGGCAGCGCGCCCTCGCGTCGCAGATGGCAGCGAAGGAGATGGAGACCACTACCGCGGAACTGACGGCCGGACCGTACGAGCTTCGCGCGAGCGTGACCCGGACGCTGTTCGACGGCTTTGCCCGCGTCTACACGGAAGGTCGCGACGACGTGGCCGAGGAGGACGAGGAGGACCGTCGCCTGCCGACGCTCGCCGAAGGCGACGAGGTCGACGTTCGATCGGTGGACCCCACCCAGCACTTCACCGAGCCACCGCCGCGATTCACCGAGGCGACCCTCATCAAGTCGCTCGAAGAGCACGGGATCGGCCGGCCGTCGACGTACGCGGCCACGATCTCCACGATCGTCGATCGCGGCTACGTCAGGGTCGAGGAGCGCCGCCTCTTTCCCGAGCCCGTGGCCGGGATCGTGACCGACCTGCTGGTCACCCACTTCGGCGACTACGTCGATCTCGCGTTCACCGCCCGGATGGAGGAGGAGCTCGATGAGATCGCCCGCGGCGAGCGGGAGTGGATCCCGCTGCTCCGCGCGTTCTACGGACCGCTCCGGGACCGCGTCGAAGAGAAGCGGCGTGAGCTTCGGCGGAGTGACTTCACGACCGAGGAGACCGACGAGGTCTGTTCGGAAGGGCACCCGATGGTGATCCGGCTGGGACGGAACGGCCGCTTCCTCGCATGCTCGCTGTTTCCCGAGCACAAGGAGTCGCGACCGCTGCCGGGCGACGAGGCGCCGGCAATGGCCGGCGATGGCGAGCCCTGTCCCACCTGCGGAGAAGGCGTCCTCGCGACGAAGCGCGGGCGCTTCGGGCCATTCGTGGGCTGTTCGCGCTACCCCGACTGCACCTACATCAAGAAGGATGGCCCACCGCCCCCCGACCAGCTGCCGTTCGAGGTCGTCTGCCCGAAGAACGGAGACGGGCACCTGGTGGCGCGACGCGCACGGCGCACGGGAAACGTCTTCTGGGGGTGCTCGAAGTATCCCAAGTGCGACTACACGACGAATCACGAGGCCCTCGGTGCCGTCCACGACGCGGATGGTGGACCGGTTGCCCGTCACGGCGAGGCGCTGATCTGCCTGCGCTGTGGGGCGGCGATCGATGGCGCGCCGGAATCGGTCGTGATTGGCGCCAGCCTGTCCGGTGGGCCGGCGAATGCGGCGGCCATTGCCTCACGCCCCCGGCGCGGTCGCCCGGCGTCCGGCGAATCGCGGAGCAGGCGGACGAGCGCGGGCGCGGGCCGGGGAGGCGCCGGCGGCTCGGGGCGCCGGGCGCGGCCGGCCGGGCGCGCCGCCGACGCGTGAGCGCGGCGGACGCGACGCAGGGGACACACCCGGCCCTCGACCGCTTCCTCCTGGCACTGGCCGCACGAGACACGTCGGAGCACACGCGGCGCTCGTATCGGGCAACGATCGCCGGATACCTCAGCTGGCTCGCCGACCGCGGCACGGACTGGCGGACCCCGGCGCGCATGGACCTGCGCGCGTATCTCGGCCGGTTGGGGGCGACCGGAGCCCGGAGCTCCGTCGGGCAGCGGCTGGCGGCGATCCGCTCCTTCCACCGCTGGGCCGCTCGCGAGGGTCTCGCGCCGGGTGATCCGTGGGGCGCCATCGCGACACCCCGATTGCCGCGCCGGCTCCCGCGCGTTCTCGAGGTGCAGCAGGTGGAGGCCCTCCTCGCCGCGGTCGACGCCGACATCGCCGACGTCACGAGAGTCGACGGCGTCGTGCCACGAGCCGCGATCGCCCTGCGCGATCGAGCGCTCGTCGAGGTGGCCTACGCGGCAGGCCTGCGGATCAGCGAACTGGCCGCCGCGGATCTCGGTTCGCTTGATCTCGGGAGGGCCCAGGTGACGGTCGTCGGCAAGGGCCGCAAGGAGCGCATCGGCATCCTGGGCCGGCCCGCTGTATTGGCCCTGCGCGCCTATCTCGAGGACGGCAGGCCGGTCCTCGCGGCTCGCTCGGCGAACTCCATGCTGGAGCCCACGGCGGTCTTCCTGAATCATCGGGGAGGCCCGCTCGGCGTGCGCGGTCTGCGCTACCGTCTCGACCGACTGCGTCGGCGCGCGGGTCTCCCGCTCGGCGTATCGCCGCACACCCTGCGGCATTCGTTCGCCACCCACCTCCTCGACGGAGGCGCCGACCTGCGGGTCGTCCAGGAACTGCTCGGCCACGAGAGCCTCGCGACGACCCAGATCTACACCCATGTCTCGCCGGCACGCCTCCGAGCCGCGTACCGGGATGCGCATCCGCGAGCGCGCAGCGCACGCGAATCCGATCCGGGCGCAGGGTCACCATCGAGGTGACCCGCTCGAATACCCTGGCGCGTGCCGGGCTGATCGTCACCATCGCCTTCCTCGCGTCGCGCGCCCTGGGCTGGGCGCGCCTGGTCGTCATGGGCACGATCTTCGGCGCACAAGGTGAGCTCGATGCCTTCTTCGCCGCATTTCGCCTGCCCGACCTCATGTTCCAGCTAGTGGCTGCCGGGGCCCTTGGATCGGCCCTCATCCCGGTCATCACCGGCCTTCTCGCGAACAACCAGCCCGGGCGCGCCTGGCGCCTCGTCTCGACGATCGCCAACGCCATGCTTGTCGGCCTGGCGGCGCTCGCCGTCGTCCTGTTCATCGTGGCGCCAGTCGTCGTCCCGGCCATCACGCCGGGGTTCGATCCCGCCCAGGTGGAGCAAACCGTCAGCCTGACCCGGATCATGCTCCTGAGCCCGATTCTTCTCGCGTTGGGTGCCGTCGCCACGAGCGCCTTGAATGCCACGGACCGGTTTGCAGCGGCGGCCGTCGCGCCGATCGCCTACAACCTCGGGATCATCGGGGGAGCCGTGCTGCTTGCCCCCGCGATGGGCGTCACCGGCGTCGCCATCGGAGTCGTGGCCGGCTCGGCTGCCCATCTCGCGGTACAGCTGCTGCCACTCCGCCGGAGCGGCTTCCAGTACGCCGCCACGATTGATCTGGGCGATCCCCCGACGCGCGAGGCGATCGGCCTCATTGCTCCCCGGGCGATCGGGCTCGGTGCCAACCAGATCACGTTCATCGTGGCGACGACGCTCGCGTCCGGACTGGGTGCCGGCGCAATCACCGCGTACAACTACGCGTTTGCGATCATGCAGCTCCCGCTCGGGGTCATCGGCGTCCCGCTCGGGGTCATCGTGTTCCCGTCCATGGCACGTGAGCTCGCCAAGGGCTCCACGACGGACTACGTGCGCCTTCTGACGCGCGCCCTTCGCCTGATCGTCTTCGTGATGGTCCCGATCATGGCCCTGGCGATGGTCCTGCGCGACTCGATCGTCACCGTCCTGTTCGGATACGGCCGATTTGACGATCGGGCCATCGCGTTGACCGCCGACACGCTGCTGTTCTTCCTCGCCGGCCTCGCCGCGCACGCATCCATTGCGATCCTGGCGCGTGCCTTCTACGCGCGACGCGACACCCGGACACCGGCACTGGCCGCGATCCTCGCCGTCGTGACGAACTCCGTCCTCGCCGTCGTCCTCGTCGGTCCGTTGGGGCTCCAGGGCCTGGCGCTCGCGATCGCCGTCGGCGCGTGGCTCGAGACGGCGGTGTTGCTCGCCGTTCTGAAGCGACGCGTTCCCGACCTCAGCCTTGCCGGGCTCGGCCGAGTCGTCGCCCAATCGGTCCTGGCCTCCTTCGTGGCGGGCGGAGCGGCCTGGCTGGCACTCCAGTGGCTGGGTGGCCTGCTCGGGCCGGAACCGAACCAGGTCCTCATTGCCCTCGAGCTGGCGATCCTCGGCGGCCTCGGGCTCGGCGCCTACCTCGGGCTCGCCGCGGTCTTGCGGATCCCGGAGCTGCCGTCCACCATCGAGGTCATGCGTGACATCGTCCTGCGTCGGCGGTCGACATGATCGAGACCGGCGTCGAACCGGCCACGATTCCGATGGCGACGGACCCGCTCGACCCGACCGACACGGCGGCGTGGGATGCTTTCGTTGCACGTTCGGAGCCCGGTTCCTACCTGCAGGCGAGCCCATGGGCGGCGGTCAAGGCGGTGAACGGATGGTCCGTCGTGCGGCTCATGGCCACCACCGGCTACGCGGGATCCGCGACGTCGATCGGCGCCCAGGTCCTGGTTCGGCGCCCGCGGCCGCTGCCGTGGGCATTTGCCTACGCGCCTCGGGGTCCGGTGACCGAGACATGGACGGCGACCGCGGTCGAGGTGTTCACCGATCTGGTGCGGCGCGACCTCGGCCGTCACCCCGAGCACGTCGCGCACCTGCGGATCGATCCGGAGATCGAACTGGACGGTCCGCACGACCCGGGAGGCGCGCTCCGCGGCTCGTTGCGGGGCGCCGGCTGGCATCCCGCACCGCCGATCCAGCCCAACGCGAGCCGGATCATCGACCTGCGCGCCGACGAGGGCGCACTGTGGGGCGACCTTCGAAAGAAGTGGCGCCAGTACGTGAGCAAGGCCCGCACGGCGAAGGTCCGGGTGGTCGACGCCGAAGGCGACCGGCTCGGTGACTTCTACCGCATCTACCAGGAGACGGCGGCGCGGGCCGGCTTCCTGATCCGAACCGAGCAGGCGTATCGCGATGTGTGGGACGCCTTTCGCCCGCTGGGCCTGGCGCGCCTCCTCTTCGCCGAGTCGGCCGAGGGGGAGCCGCTTGCAACGCTGCTCCTGGTTCGCAGCGGCGGTCGCGTCGTGGAGCCCTATGGGGGCATGACCGCCACCGGCGCCGACCTTCGCGCGAACTACCTGCTGAAGTGGGAGGCGATCCGCTCGTCCCGCGAGCAGGGTGCGACGAGTTACGACCTGTGGGGCCTGGCCCATGCGGGAATCGCCCACTTCAAGACCGGGTTCGGGGGTCGCGAGATCCGCTACATCGGCGCATGGGATCTGGTCCTGAGCCGCCTCGGGCGGGCCACGTACGACATCGCCCAGCGCAGCCGGGTGTGGGTCGCACGTCGCCGACGTGGTCTGGCCGGAGGGACCGGCTCCGGGGCAGCCGAATTCGCCGGGGGCGATTGACCCACGGTGCCTGCCGGAATGGTCGACTTTCGAGAGGCGACGCCCGACGAACTGGAGGCGTGGGACGACCTGACCGTCCACGTCGGCGGCGGCCACGTGTACCAGTCCCGCGCCTGGGCGGAGCACCGCACGGCGAGCGGCTGGCGGCCGACGTTCCTCATGGGCTCCGATGGTTCGGCCGTCCTCGCCCTGTGCCGCGCGTGGCCGCTGATCGGAGGCGCCGGGGCCTACCTCCCGCGCGGCCCCGTACCCGCCGGCTCGGCCGAGGCCATGGCCGCGCGCCTCCGGGGCGCAGCAACCTGGCTGGCGGCGCATGGCGCGGATGTCGTGGCGTCCGACGCGGAGGTCCCGGGTGACCCCGGCTATGCGGAGCTGCTGAGCGCCGCAGGCTTTCATCCGATCCCCGAGATCCAGCCGTCGCGCCACCGGATGTCCCTGCCGCTGGCCGGCTTCGACGAGGCAGCGATCCGCGCCGGCCTGACCAAGTCTGCCCGGCAGCGGATCGCCGCGGCGGAACGCGACGGCCTCGCCGTGATCCGGCACGATCGCGGCGGCGACCCAGCCGGCGACCTGTTCCGGGCACCGGTCGCGGATCCGGGGATCGCGTTCGAGGCGTTCTCGCGGCTGCTCATCTCGACCGGTGAACGCGTCGGGTTTCGGATCGGCGACCGGGCCGCCTTTGTCGATTGGTGGACACGCGCCCACGCGGCCGGCCATCTGATCCTGCTCGAGGCTGTGGCCGATGCGCCAGCGGGCGCTGCGGCGGCGGGCGGTGCGGCGCCGCCCAGCGGGTCGGGGACGGGCGGCGTGGCCGCGACGGACGCCGCGCAGATCGCCGGCCTCGTCCTCTACCGGCACGGGGGTCGCCTGACGACGGTTCATTCCGCCGATGATCCGCGGGCCCGTCGCGACCACCCGGGTCTCATGCACCTGCTCCGCTGGCGGGCGATCCAGTTGGCGCTCCGGGAGGGTCGGTCGGAAATGGATCTTGGTGGCGTCGACGTGGCGCCCGATCATGCGGAACCGGCACCGGGTTCGCCGACGCACGGCCTGTACGAGCACAAACGATCGTTCGGCGCGCGGTGGGTCACGATGAGCGGTGCCCACGAGCGAATCGTTCGCTCGTGGCGCTACCAGGCCGGCCGGGTGACGTCGCGCCTGGTCCGGATGGCAGGGCGATGAGCGGCGGCCGCCCGGGGGGAATCAGCGCGCGACTCGCCGCGGCCGAGCCGCCCGCGCCGCGGCCCCTCGCGCACCTGGTCGCGCGCCTCGATGCCGCCGGCCTGCTCGTTCGGACGCAGACCGTTGCCGGCGAGGGGCTGTCCGGAACCGTCCGAGGGCCGGCCTACGACTCGCGTGAGGTCGGCCCGGGCAGCGTGTTCGTCGCCGTTCCCGGCGCGCACGTGGACGGCCACGACTTCGCCGGGCGAGCGGTCGCCGGTGGGGCGGTGGCGGTCATCGTCGAGCGCCCGATCGAGGGTCTGCAAGGCCCGCAACTGATCGTTCGATCATCCCAGCGGGCCCTGGCGGCTGCCGCCACCTGGTGGTACGGGGATCCCTCTCGTGACCTCGCCGTCATCGGGATCACCGGGACCGACGGCAAGACCACGACCTCGTTGCTCGCCGTTGCTGCGCTCGAGGCAGCGGGGGTTCCGGCGGGCCTCGTGGGGACGGTGGAGACGAAGATCGGAGGCGATCGGGAGAGCAATGTCGCCCACGCCACGACACCGGAGGCCCCGCTGCTCCAGGCGGCGATCAGGGCGATGGTCCAGGCAGGGGATCGGGCGGCGCTGATCGAGACCACGTCCCATGGACTGGCCCTTGGCCGCGTTGACGGGATCGCCTACGACGCGGCCGTCCTGACCAACCTGACCCACGAGCATCTCGAGTTCCATGGGACATGGGAGGCCTACCGCAACGCCAAGGTGTCGCTCTTCGAGCGGCTGGCGGTCGGCGCTGTCAACCCGGCCAAGCGGTTCCTGGAGTGGCCGCGGAGCGCGATCATCAACGTCGACGACCCCTCCGCCGACCGGTTCATCGCGGTCGCCCAGGGGGCCGGCGCGAGAATCATCGGCTTCGGGGCGGCAGCCGGCGCGGACGTCCGGCTCGGTTCGGTCGATGAGGCGGCTGGTGGGCTTGTGATCTCCACACATGGCGCGACTGGCTCTGCGCGCCTGCGGCTCCGCCTGGCGGGCCGGTTCAACGCCCATAACGCCCTGGCCGTCATTGCGCTCGGTGAGGCGATGGGGCTCGATGCGGCGGCAGTCCGAGCGGGGCTCGAATCCGTCAAGCGCATCCCGGGCAGGATGGAGTCGGTGGATGCCGGCCAGCCCTTCGCGGTGGTGGTCGACTATGCCCACAGCCCGGCTTCGCTGAGGACCGTCCTCGACCAGCTCGGGCCGGCGGCGGAGGAGCGCGGCGGTGGAGTCATCGCTGTCTTCGGTTCAGCGGGCGAGCGGGACGTCGCGAAGCGTCCGATGATGGGCCGCCTCGCCGGTGAGCGCTGTCGATTGGTGATCGTCACCGATGAGGACCCACGCGGCGAAGACCGGCACGCGATCCTCGACGAGATCGCCGTCGGCGCGGAGCAGGCCGGGCGGCGGCGCGGCGACGACCTCCTGCTCATCGCCGATCGGCGAGGCGCGATCCGAGCGGCATTCGAACGGGCTCGGCCGGGAGACGTGGTCCTGCTCGCCGGCAAAGGCCACGAGTCGTCGATCCTCTACGACGACGGCCCGCTGGCCTGGGATGAGCGCGCGGTGGCGCTCGAGATCCTCGCGGAACACGGTTTCCGCGGCTCGGATCGTGCTGGGCGCACATGATCGGCCAGCCGGCCGGGATCGGACGTGCCCGCTGCTATCCTTGATCGATGGCCGCGCCCCGCACGAAGTCCGAATCATCCCCGCGCTCCGGGGCGGCGTCGTCGCGGTCGAGCCCCACCCGACCGCCTGGCGCGGACACGACGGGGCGGCGCGGGCCGCGCCGGCCACCCTCCGCGACCGCCACGCACAACGCGTTGCCAGATCTTCCGGCGCTCCGTACGTCCCTCCTCGCAACCATCGCCGAGCACTATCCGCAGGCCGACCTCGAGCCGGTCGGCCGCGCCTTCGACTTCGCCGTCGAGGCACACGATGGCCAGCAGCGTGCCTCGGGCGAGCCGTACGTGACGCACCCGATCGCATCCGCCGAGATCCTCGCCGACCTGGGGATGGATCCCACGGCCGTCCAGGCCGCGCTCCTCCACGATGTCCCCGAGGACACGGACTACTCGCTCTCGGACCTCGAGGAGCGCTTCGGCGCCGAGACGGCTCGCCTCGTTGACGGAGTCACCAAGCTGTCGCGCTTCAGCACGCACAGTCACGAGCAGCAGCAGGCCGAGAACATCCGCAAGATGCTCCTGGCCATGGCCGAGGACATCCGGGTCGTCCTCATCAAGCTCGCCGACCGCCTGCACAACATGCGCACGCTCGCGGCGCTACCGCCCGAGAAGCAGCTCCGGATCGCTCGCCAGACGGAAGAGATCTACGCCCCACTCGCCGAGCGCCTGGGGATCTGGCAGATGAAGTGGGAGCTCGAGGACCTGTCCTTCAAGGTCCTGGAGCCGGAGCGCTTCAGGGAGCTGGCGACGCTTCTCGACACCCGACGAAAGGGCCGCGAGGCCTACATCGACCGTGCGATCGCGGAGCTGGCGCCCCGCCTTGCCGACGCCGGGATCCAGGCGGACCTCCAGGGACGGCCCAAACACATCAACAGCATCTGGAAGAAGATGCAGCGCAAGAGCGCCGAGTTCGGCGAGATCTACGACGTCTATGCGATCCGCATCCTCGTCGACAAGGTCGCCGACTGTTACGCGGCACTCGGGATCGTCCATTCGATCTGGCGCCCGATTCCCGGTCAGTTCGACGACTACATTGCGGTGCCCAAGAACAATCTCTACCAGTCCCTGCACACGGCCGTGATCGCCCTCGACGGCAAGCCGCTCGAGATCCAGATCCGAACCCAGGCGATGCACCAGGTGTCCGAGGTGGGGATCGCCGCTCACTGGCGGTACAAGGAGGGGACCAAGTCCGACCGCGAGTACGATGCCAAGCTGGCCTGGCTGCGCCAGCTCATGGACTGGCAGCGCGACGTCTCCGACGCGACGGAGTTCGTCGAGGGCATCAAGCTCGACATCTTCCAGGACCAGGTATTCGTGTTCACGCCCAAGGGCGATATCAAGGACCTGCCGGCCGGAGCCACGGCGCTCGACTTCGCCTACCGGATCCACACCGATGTCGGCCACCGGACGATCGGATCCAAGGTCAACAATCGCCTCGTCCCGCTCGACTCGCGGCTCAAGAACGGCGACATCGTTGAGATCGTCACCACGAAGGGCGAGCACGGCCCGTCCCGCGACTGGCTCAACGTGGTCCGAACGAGCCACGCTCGCGAGAAGATCCGCCAGTGGTTCAAGCGCAAGGACCGTGACGAGAACATCGTTCACGGTCGCGAGTCGCTCGAACGAGAGCTGCGACGCCTCGCCCGGACGACGATCGCCGCGATCGGCGTCGACCGGGTCGCCGAGGTGGGACGCCACTACAGCTTCGATGCCCTCGACGACCTGTTCGCCGCGATCGGCTACGGCGCGGTGGGCGCCCAGCAGGTGGTCAGCCGCCTCGGCGTCCTCGATGACGCCGAACTTGCGCTCCCGGCGGTGGCGCCACCCGCGCCGCCGAGGACCGGTGGGGTCAAGGTCAAGGGCGTGCGGGACCTCCTCGTTCGCTTTGCCAAGTGTTGCCACCCGATCCCCGGCGACCCCATTTCAGGCTTCATCACCCGGGGCAAGGGCGTCACCGTGCATCTTCGGAGCTGCCCCACGGTGATCAACGAACGTGACGTCGGTCGCCTGATCGAAGTCGAGTGGGAAGGTGCCGCGACGGCCACCTACCCGATCGCGATCCGGGTCGAGGCGTACGACCGAACCGGTCTGCTCAATGACATCACCCAGGTCGTGGCGGAGAACAAGGTCAATATCGTGGCGGCATCGGTGACCGTAAGACCGGACCACGTGGCCGTGGTCCGCGCCACGCTCCAGGTCCTGTCGGTCAGCCAGCTTGCCCGCGTCCTCAGCCGGATCGAGCAGCTCAAGGACGTCATCTCGGCCTCGCGGGATGTCGGGTGACCGGTTCCCGAGCCCGGATCAGCCAACCACTCGAGGGGTGAACGGATGAGCAACGCGAGTCTTGGCCTGCCGGCCGACCTCAACGCCTATCTTCAGCGAGTCGGGCTGCGCGAGCACCCGTTGCTGACCCGATTGCGCGACGAGACGGCGGCGCTGCCCCAGCACAGCATGCAGATCGCTCCCGAGCAGGGAGCGCTCATGGCGATGCTGGTCCGCCTCATGGGGGCACGACGCTGCGTCGAGGTCGGCACGTTCACCGGCTACAGCTCGCTGGCCGTCGCGCTCGCACTGCCCGATGACGGGCGCATCACCTGCTTCGACGTGTCCGACGAGTGGACCGCGGTCGCGCGGCGATACTGGGCCGAGGCCGGGGTGGGGGACCGCGTCGAGCTGCGCCTCGGGCCCGGGGTCGAGGGACTCGACGGGCTTCTCGCCGAGGGGGCCGCGGGGACGGTCGATTTCGCCTTCGTCGACGCGGACAAGGTGTCGTACCAGCTCTACCACGAGCGACTGATGGAGCTGATGCGGCCCGGGGGCCTGGTCGCGTACGACAACGTCCTGTGGGGCGGCGCGGTCGTCGACCCGTCCGCCGACGACGCCGACACGCGCGCGATCCGGGCCCTCAACGACAGCCTCGCGACAGATGAGCGCGTCGACGTGAGCATGGTCCCGATCGCCGACGGACTGACCCTCGCCCGCAAGCGCTGAGCCATCGGGTGGACGGCCGCTAGACTACCTCTCGATGCCCACCTTTCGCGCCCCGCGCGGCACCCGTGACCTGCTGGCGGGTGAGCGGCGCGCCTTCGCTCGCCTCGAGGAGCTCGCCTCCGGGCTGGCGGCGCGCTACGGCTACCGCGAGCTGGAGACACCACTCTTCGAGCAGGCGGCCGTGTTCGAGCGGGGGATCGGCGAGGTCACCGACGTGGTCGAAAAGGAGCTGTTCCGGCTGGCTTCCCGCACCGAGGAGGGCGAGGTGTGGGCGCTCCGGCCCGAGGCGACCGCCGGCATTGTCCGCGCCTATATCCAGCACGGGATGCACACCCAACCGCAGCCCGTGAAGGTGTCGCTGACCGGTCCGATGTTCCGCTACGACCGCCCCCAGGCGGGTCGGTACCGCCAATTCTGGCAGTGGGACGTGGAGGCGATCGGCGATCCGGGCCCCGCCGTCGACGCGGAGATCATCGAACTGGGCGTCCGCTTCTACCGCGACGCTGGGCTTGCCGATGTGCGGGTGCTGCTGAACTCGATCGGCGATCCGGCCTGCCGCCCGGCGTATGTCGAAACGCTCCGCGAGCACTACCGCCCGGCGATCGGCCGGCTGCCCGGCATCGAGCGCGAACGCCTCGAGTCCAATCCGCTCCGTCTGCTCGATTCGAAGGACCCGGCGATGGCCGCGCTGAATGCGTCGGCGCCGCGCATCGTGGACCGTCTGTGCGACGCGTGTGCCGCCCACTTCGCGGCCGTCCGTGGACACCTGGACGCCCTCGGGATCGCGTATCGACTTCAACCCGGGCTTGTTCGCGGCCTCGACTACTACACCCGAACGGCATTCGAGTATTACCGGGAGGGCGCCGAGGGCCAGCAACAGGCCCTCGGGGGCGGCGGCCGGTATGACGGCCTTGTCGAGCTGCTCGGCGGGAAGCCGACGCCCGGGATCGGGTTCGCGCTGGGCCTTGACCGCGTGGTCCTCGCGCTCGAAGCCAACGGAGGCGCGGGCCCGGTGGAGCCGGAGGTGACGGCGGTCGTCGTCGGTGCAGACCCGCTGGAGACCGTCCTCCGGCTGGTCGTGGCCACCGAACTCCGGGCCGCCGGGATCGCGGCCCGCGCGGAACTCGGCCAGCGCAAGCTCGGCAAGCAGCTGGAGTCGGCGGCACGCGACCGGGCGCACTTTGCCGTGATCATCGGCGACGAATACGCCGACGGCCAGGTCCAGCTCAGGGACTTGCCCGCCGGCACCCAGAAGACCGTTGCCAGGGCTGACCTTCAGCGCGAGATCAGCCGGGCACACGCCGCCCATCGCCACGGCGGGCCGGCGTAGAGACGATCAGCGAGGTGCGCCCTCGGCCTCAGTAGGTCAGGACACGGTCCGCTTCGAGGGCCAATTCGATGAGCCTGGTCGGCGGGGCCATCTGGACCGGCAGACCGCCCAGGCCGTCCGCGGAAAGGCCCCGGGCCTTGCTCGACATGCCGGACGCGTAGAGGACCGCCCCACCCGCCACCAGCGCATCGATGTGTTCACGGAAGGGGCCCGTTCCAATCCCGTGGCCGGCGTCGAGCGTCTCGGGGCGAAGCAGCGAGACGCCATCCCCGGCGATGAAGACGTCGACCCCATGACCCGCTTCGAGCGCCGAGCGCGCAACAAGCAGCCCCAGCGCGGCCCGCGTCGGATTCTCCGGTCCGGTCGCGATGTGGACAAGCAGGCGTGCCATGGTCCCTCCTTGATCTGGCCCCGTTCGGGCTACGATACGCCCGCCATGACTGAACATCCACCGAGTCTTGCCACGCCCTATCGCACGCATACCTGCGGCCAGCTCCGGGCCGGCGACATTGGCGCCGAGGTGCGCCTGTCCGGATGGGTCCATCGCCGCCGGGATCACGGTCAGCTGATCTTCCTGGACCTGCGTGACCGCCACGGGATCACCCAGGTCGTCGTCGATGGCACCGATTCGCCGGCCGCCCACGACGTCGCCAGCCGGGTGCGCTCCGAATTCGTGGTATCGGTGTCGGGGACCGTGACGGCGCGCCTTGCCGGCACCGAGAACGCCCGCCTCTCGACGGGAGCGATCGAGCTCCAGACGACGGCTCTCGAGATCCTCAACGAGGCCAGGACGCCGCCCTTCTACATCAACGATCCCGACGCCCCGGTCGATGAATCGCTTCGCCTGAAGTACCGCTATCTCGACATCCGCCGGGAGCCCATGCAGCAGCGGCTGCTGCTGCGCAGCCGGCTCGTCCAGGCGATCCGTCAGGCGCACCACGAGAACGGATTCGTCGAGATCGAGACGCCCACGCTCATCAAGTCGACCCCCGAGGGCGCCCGCGATTTCATCGTCCCGTCGCGGCTCCAGCCGGGCAGCGTCTACGCACTGCCGCAGAGCCCGCAGCAGCTCAAGCAGATCCTCATGGTCGGTGGCGTCGATCGCTACTTCCAGATCGCCCGCTGCTATCGAGACGAGGACCTGCGTGGCGATCGGCAGCCCGAGTTCACCCAACTCGACCTCGAGATGAGTTTCGTCGACGAGGCGACCGTCATGGACTTCGTCGAGCGGATGGCGATCGAGGTCAGCCAGGCCGTCACCCCGGAGCGGCCCCTCCTGGAGGTGCCCTTCCCGCGTTTCACCTACGGCGAGGTGATGGAGCGTTTCGGGAGCGACAAGCCCGACCTGCGCTTCGGGATGGAGCTGGTGGACCTCGCTCCCGAGATCCCCACGCCCGATGGAGTGCCGGCCTCGGGGTTCCGCGTGTTCGACGATGCGCTCGCCGGAGGCGGCCGCGTGAAGGCGATCGTCGCGCCCGGCCTGGGCGACGCGCCGCGCAGCCGGATCGACGAGTTGACCGAGACCGCGAAGCGATTCGGTGCCAGGGGCCTTGCCCACCTCGCGCTGGAAGCGACGGGTTCGGTGAAGGGTCCGATCGTCAAGTTCCTGGGCGACGATCTCGCCGAGCGCCTGTGCGCGCGGGCGGGGGCCGGCCCGGGCGACCTCGTCCTCATCGTGGCCGACGGCACGGAGGTGACCAACGAGGTCCTCGGCCGGCTGCGGACCGACCTCGGGGCAAGGCTCGGCCTTGCGGACCCGAACGTCCTGGCGTACTGCTGGGTCCACCGTTTTCCGATGTACAAGTGGGATGTCGAGGGCGGCCGCTGGGACGCGACGCACAACCCGTTCTCGGGCGTCGTCCCGGAGGACGAGGCGCTGCTGACGACGGTGTCCGGGGATCCGTCGCGACCATCGCCGGAGGACCCGGCAGGACGCGCCCGCGCTCTCCAGTACGACCTCGCGCTCAACGGTTGGGAACTGGGCGGCGGCTCCATCCGGATCTGGCGCCGCGATCTCCTCGAGCTGAGCTTCGCGCTCCAGGGCTACAGCCTGGAGCGGATGCGCAACATGTTCGGCGCGATGCTCGAGGCGTTCGAGTACGGCGCGCCGCCGCACGGCGGGATCGCGCTCGGCATCGACCGCTGGGCGGCACTGCTCACGAACCAGGCCACGATCCGCGAGGTCATGGCCTTCCCCAAGACGCAGTCGGGAACGGACCTCATGCTCGAGGCACCGTCACCCCCGGACGCAGGTCAATACGCGGACCTGGGCCTTCGCGTCGTCCCCGTCGAGGAACGGAAGGCGTAGGTGTCAGGGGGGATCGATTCGCCCGTCGGCGAGACGGCGCACCCCCTCCTGGACCGGATCGCGGCGCGACCGCAGCTTGCGGCGCTGGCTGGGGCGATGTTCATCGCCTTTTCCGGCATCTTCTATCGGTTCTCCGAGGTCAGCCCGGAAACCGCGACGGTGTTCCGCAGCCTGTACGGCCTGCCGGTCCTGGGGGCCGTCGCGTGGCTGGAGCGGCGGCGCTTCGGCGGTCTGCCCGGCAGCAGCATCCGCCTCGCTGCCCTCGCCGGCGTCTTCTTTGCGGCCGATCTCCTGTCGTGGCACCACGCCATCGAGTTCGTCGGGGCGGGACTTGCCACCGTGCTCGGCAATCTCCAGGTCGTCGTGGTTGCCCTGGTTGCCTGGGTGCTCCTGCGTGAACAGCCCGCCCGCACGACGCTGTTTGCCCTTCCGGTGGTTGTCGCCGGGGTCGTCCTGATCTCCGGCATCCTCGATCGTGACGCCTACGGCAAGGATCCGCTGCTCGGTGTCGGCCTCGGGATTCTGACCGCGTTAGCCTACAGTGGCTATCTGATGATCATCCGGCTGGTGGGGCGCGACCTGCGGAGACCTGCGGGGCCCGTGTTCGTGTCGACCGCCGCGACGGCCGTCGCGGCCGCCGCCTACGGGGCGATCGCCGGCGGCCTCGACCCGCTGCCCGCGTGGCCGTCTCACGGCTGGCTGATCCTGGTCGGAGTCACCTCGCAGTCGGTGGGCTACGTGCTGATCTCGATCGGGCTGCCTCGACTACCGTCCGCGGTGACCTCGATCATTCTCCTCGCACAACCGGTGGCGACCGTTGTCCTGGCTCGGGTGCTCCTCGCGGAGACCCCGTCGGCGACCCAGATTGTCGGGGTCGGACTCGTGGTCGGTGGGATCGCGATCGCGACGGTCCCGGTCAGCCGGTTGCGGGACGCCAGCAGGCGGCGCCTGATCCGGGGCGCACCACAGCGCTAGTCGTCTGACAGGCGGGCAATGGCAGGGCCGGGGATCGGGGCGTCGTCGGGTTCGTCGGCAATCGCAGCGCCCCACTCGTGGGCGTGGCCGGAGGCGGGTTTGGCCGGGCCGACATACGGCGGCAGGTTGGCACGCGGCGTCGAGGCATCGTAGGCGGCCCCCGGATCGCCGACGTCCAGCATCCCGGATGCCACACCCGACGCCACGAGGTCGGCCAGGATGTCGTCCGGCATCCGATCGGCGGCGATCGCATCGAGCCTTTCGCGATGCGCGACCGGGAGCACGGCCGGCCAGCCGGCCGTGCCGTCGAAGGCCGGACGAAGCACCAACGATCGGTTGGCGATGACACCGTGGGCCTCGATGAGTGAGGTGATCGTCTCCGGACTGATCCAGACATAGCGCGCCGGCCACACGATGGCCGCCTCGGTCTCGTGCACCTCGGCCGCGGCCACGTCCATGCCGCGCGCGACCTGGGCGGCCGGGCCACCTTCGAAGGAAGCCGGCTCCGCGAGCGTGACCGGGGCTCCGGCAAGGGCCGCGGCCACCCGGCCTTCGGGATCCGGGACCACGACGACGATCGGGATCGCGCCGCCGGACCAGGCCGCGTCGACGATTCGCCGCACGCGCGGCTGCCCCTCGACGTCGGCGAGGGCCGACTCGGCGGTGGCGGCAAGAATCACGGCGGCGACGGTCACTCCGCGCGATGCTAGCAGCCCGACGGCGAGTACCATCGATGATCGTGGACGTGGACGAGACGACGGGTGAGACGAGGACCTGGCACTACGGGTTGATCGCCCGTTGGTGGTCCGAGTTCAACCAGGCGGAACCCGAGGAGCTGGCGTACTACGGCGCGGCGATTCGCCGCTTCGGCGAGCCTGCGCTCGATCTCGGGTGCGGTACGGGGCGGATCCTCCTGCCGCTCGCGGCCGAGGGCCTCGATGTCGACGGCGTGGACGTGTCGGGCGACATGATCGACCGCGCTCGGACGGCGGCGACCGGTCGTGGGCTGACGCCCGGCCTCTTCATCCAGGCCGGGCATGACCTCGACCTGGCCCGCCGCTACCGGACCATCTACCTGTGTGGTGTCTTCGGGATCGGCGGGCGCCGCGATCGGGATCGCGAAACCCTCCATCGCGCATTCGGCCATCTGGAACCGGGCGGCGCCCTCATCATCTGGCACGAGTTCCCCTACGCGGATCAGGGCACCGACCAGTGGGCCCTGTGGCTGGCCGGGCGGCGCGACGGCCTGCCTCGCGACTGGCGCGAGACCGGAGACCGCCGCCGAGCCGCTGATGGCGACGAGATCGAGTTGATCACGAGGCTCGAGAGCTTCGACCCGTTCGAACAGCGCCAGGACCTGGAACTCCGGGCCCGCTTGTGGCGCGCGGGCGAGGTGGTGCGCGAAGAGGTCGGCAGACTCAGCGAGAACCTGTACTTCGGCCAGGAGATCCTGCTCCTGCTGGAGGAGGCCGGCTTCGCGGAGATCTCGGTCGAGGTTGCCTATACCGGGCAGCCAGCCACGCCCGATGACGGGACGGTGGTGTTCATCGCCCGGAAGGCGAAGGCCGGCGGGGCGTGAGGGTGACGGGTCTCTCGTGATGACGGGTCTCTCGTGCTCGGCGCCCGCGGCCTCGTCGGCAGGTCCCGGGCGGTCGTGCGACAATCCGCCAGCCCATGAGTGACACGACCCGCTCCGCCATGCCTGTTGAAACCCGTAGCCAGCCGGCGACGGCCACGCGCGACGACCTCCGCAACGTCGCCATCGTCGCGCACGTCGACCACGGCAAGACCACGCTCGTCGACGCGATGCTTCGCCAGACCGGGACCTTCCGCGCGAACGAGGCTGTCGTCGATCGCGTCATGGACTCGGGCGACCTCGAGCGCGAGAAGGGGATCACGATCCTCGCCAAGCAGACCACCGTCGACGTCGGCGAGGTCCACCTGAACATCGTCGACACGCCGGGTCACGCGGACTTCGGTGGTGAAGTCGAACGCTCCCTGCTCATGGTGGACGCCGTCCTGCTCCTCGTGGACGCGGCCGAGGGCCCGCTGCCGCAGACCCGCTACGTGCTCCAGAAGGCGATGGCCCGCCACTTGCCGGTCGTCGTCGCGTTGAACAAGATCGATCGCTCCGATGCCCGGGCGGCGGAGGTCCTCGACGCCGTCTACGAGCTGTTCATGGACCTCGGCGCCGACGAGCACCAGATCGAGTTCCCGGTCGTCTACACGAATGCGAAAGCCGGAACGGCCACGCGCGATCTCGCCCAGCCTGGTACGGACCTCAAGCCGCTCCTGGATCTCCTCGTGGCCGTGACGCCGGCGCCACGCTACCAGCCGGACCACCCACTCCAGCTGCTCGTCACGAACCTCAGCGCCAACGAGTACGTCGGGCGCATGGCCGTCGGACGAATCTGGAATGGGACGATCCGGCCGGGCCAGCGGATCACCGTCGTGCGCGAGGAGGCGGACGACACGGCCGGGGCCGTGGAGCCGGGCCGCACCGTCACGCTTAGCGGGACCGTGACCAGTCTCCAGACGGCGCACGGGATCGAGCGGATCGACATCGCCGAAGCGGGCCCGGGCGACATCGTGTCCGTCGCCGGGCTCCCCGAGGTCACCATCGGCGACACGATCACGGACCCGTCCGATCCGCGACCACTGCCGCGCCTCGACGTGGACGCGCCGACGCTGCGAATGACGTTCGGCGTGAACACGTCCCCGCTCTCCGGGCGCGACGGGAAATTCGTGACGAGCCGCCAGATCAAGGCGCGCCTCGAGCGTGAGGTCCTGGGCAATGTCTCGATCGAGGTGTACCCCACGGACTCGGGCGACACCTACGAGGTCCGCGGACGTGGCGAGCTCCAATTGGCCGTGCTCATCGAGCAGATGCGCCGCGAGGGATTCGAGCTGACGGCGTCCCGCCCGGAGGTCATCCTGCGCGAGGTGAACGGCGAGGTCCAGGAGCCCTACGAACGGGTGACGATCGACATCCCGCCCGACTACATCGGCGAGGTCCAGAGTGCCCTGGCGGGTCGCAAGGGCCGCCTCGAGCAGATGTCCACCGATGCCGACGGCCGGGTCCGCCTCGAGTACGTGCTGCCCGTGCGCGGGCTCATCGGGTATCGCGGACAGCTGCTCACGGACACCCGCGGGACGGCGCTCCTCCACCAGCTCGGTGAGGGCTACGGGCCGTGGGCGGGCGAGGTCACCCATCGAACCAGCGGGGTCCTCGTGGCCGACCGCACGGGAACCTCGAATGCCTACGGGCTGTTCAACCTCCAGGATCGGGCGGAGCTGTTTATCGGGTCCGGCGTGGACGTGTACGAGGGCATGATCGTCGGCGAGAACTCGCGATCGGGCGACATGGACGTCAACGCGACGAAGGAAAAGAAGCTCACCAACATCCGAACCCACTCCCACGACGAGTCGCTCCGCTTGACGCCGCCGCGGCCGCTCACGCTGGAGAGCGCGCTCGAGTTCATCGCGGCCGACGAGTTGGTCGAGGTCACCCCGCTGGCGATCCGCCTGCGCAAGCGCCAGCTCCCGCGTCACGAACGGGAACGCGCCCGGAGCCGCGAAGCCGACCTGAGCCGGGCGGCGGAATAGGCGTCACGGCGGGCAAGTCCGGCCACACCGTGACTCCGAGTCAACAAACCTGTGCCGAAGCACACGCCGACCGGTCCGATCGTGCGTCTCGGGCGTCCTTTCGCCTCCGTTCGAGGCCGCTTGGTGACTGCCAGACACACGTACCGACCTGACGGCCGAGATGGCTCGATCCGGCGGCGATCCCCGGAACGCGATCGCCACGGTGTTGACCGGCAGTCACGGGTCACGCGTGCTCGTCCGCACCCGCGATCGTCCGCACCCGCGATCGTCCGCACCCGCGATCGTCCGCAGGACCCTCCCGGCTCCGGCACTGAGCGGTTCCCGGCATACAATCCCGGGACGATGGCCATCTACCTGGATCACGCCGCCACCACGCCGCTGCGCCCCGAGGCGCTCGAGGCGATGCTGCCGTACCTCGGCGCAGAGTTCGGGAATCCCAGCTCGCCGCACGGGTTTGGGCGCCGTGCCCGGGCGGCCCTCGACGAGGCCCGTGAGCGGGTCGCGGCTCGCCTGAACGCGGAGCCCCGGGAGCTTGTTCTGACCGCCGGCGGAACGGAGGCGCTCAACCTGGCGATCAAGGGCGCGGCCTGGGCCGGCAAGGCGCGCGGGAACCGGCTCGTGGCCAGCCGCGTTGAGCACCACGCCGTCGGGCACAGCCTGAGCCACCTCGAGCGGTTCGGATTCGAAGTGGCCGAACTCGCCGTTGATCGCTACGGACGGGTCGATCCCGATGAGGTCGAGACGGCCATCAACGATCGAACGACGCTGGTCGCCGTCCAGCTGGCCAACAACGAGGTGGGTTCGATCCAGCCTGTCGTTGAGTTGGGGCGCCGTCTCCGGGATCGGCGCGAGGTCCTGTTCCTCGTCGATGCCGTCGCCGCCGCGCCGTACCTGCCGCTCGATGTCGACGCGCTCGGCTGCGACCTGCTGGCCATCGCAGCTCACAAGTTCGAGGGGCCCAAGGGTGCCGGCGCGCTCTACCTCCGGCGCGGGACGCACATCCTTGCGCAGGAGCACGGTGGGGCGCAGGAGCGCTTTCGGCGCGCCGGGACGGAGGATGTTGCGGCGGCCGTCGGGATGGCCAGTGCGTTCGATCTTGCCGTCGAGGAACGCGATGCGACGGCGAAGAGGCTCCGGCGCCAGCGTGAGCGTCTGTGGAACGCGCTGCGCGCCGTGGACGGCGTGGAGCTGACCGGCCACGTCAAGGATCGGCTACCGGGCCTGCTCAGCGTGATCGTCCGCGAGGCCGATGGCGCGGCGATCGTCATGGCGCTCGACCTCGCCGGCGTGGCCGCGTCCGTGGGCTCCGCCTGCACGACGGGGTCCACCGAACCATCGCACGTCCTGAGCGCCATGGGCTACCCGGACGATGAGGCGCGCGGCTCGCTGCGGCTCTCGCTGGGGCGAACGACAACCGACGAGCAGGTGGACGAGGCGGCGACGATCATCGTCGACGTGCTGGGCCGCGAGCGGGCGGCCGCTGCCGCGCTCTCGGCAGATCCGCTGGGCCTGGGGGTGACGGCATGAGGGCCGGGTGGCCCGGCCGCGCAGAGGTCGCGTCATGAGCCGGATCCTCGTCGCGATGTCCGGTGGGGTGGACTCGTCCGTGGCGGCCGCACTGCTCTACGAGCAGGGGCACGAGGTGGTCGGGGTGTGGATGCGCCTGCACGACGGCGCGGACGCGGTCTCGGAATCATCGAAGAGCTGCTGCACGCTGGACGCGGCCGATGATGCGCGTCGCGTCGCCGGGCAGCTCGGGATCCCGTTCTACGTCATGAACCTCGAGCGTGAGTTCGATGCCGGCGTGCTGCGTCCCTTCCTCGACGCCTACCTCTCCGGTGAGACGCCGAGCCCCTGCATCGATTGCAACACCTACGTGAAGTTCGGGGCGCTCCTCGGACGGGCGCGCCATCGCTACGACTGCGAGGCCGTCGCGACCGGCCACTATGCCCGCCGCGACATCGGACCGGACGGCCGCGCGCGTCTCCTCCGCGCCCGCGACGCGGACAAGGACCAGACCTACTTCCTGTACGGGCTGCGCCAGGATCAGGTTGCCGACGCGCGCTTCCCGCTCGGTGAGCTGACCAAGACAGAGGTTCGTGACGTTGCGCGCGGCCTGGGTCTCGCGACGGCCGAGAAGCCGGAGAGCCAGGAGATCTGCTTCGTGCCCGGCGGCGACTATCGCGAAGCGCTCCGTGAGCGCGCGGGGTGGGATCCGGAGCCGGGTCCGATCGTCGACGCGGACGGGACCACGGTGGGAGAGCATGGTGGTTCGGCCGGCTTTACGGTGGGCCAGCGAAAGGGCCTCGGCGTCGCCCTCGGGGCCCCCCGATTCGTGTCGCGGATCGATCCGCTGACGAACACCATCCAGCTCGGCCGCCGTGAGGACCTCGAGACGACGACGATCGAACTGGAAGGCGTCACGTTTGTCGACGACGCTCCACCGAGCGCGGCCGCCAGGAGTCCCGAAGGCGGCTTCGACGCCAGCGTCCGCATCCGCCATCGCGCCGGCCTCGTTCCGGCGACGATCAGTCCGATGACCTCGACCGAGCCGGCCCGTGGCGGGCGATGGATCGTCGAGACCGAGACGCCGGTGTGGGCGGCCTCACCGGGTCAGGCCGCTGTCCTGTACGACGGCGATGTCGTCCTGGGTGGCGGTCGGATCGCGCGACCCGCACTGGCCGCGGAACCCCACGGTTCGGGTCATCCGGCCGCGGCGGTCGCTTGAGCCTGGGGACCGCGCCCGTCCTCGCGCTCCTCGTCGGATCGTTTCACGCGTTCCTGTTCGTTCTCATTCGCGGCTCGGCCGGTGGCCGCCTCCCGCTGATCATCGGCGCCGCTTTTCTTGGTGCCTGGGCCGGCGATGCCCTCGGCGCTCGCCTCGAGATCGACCTGTTCCGGATCGGCGACTTCCGCGTGGCCGTCGCATCGGTGATGGCCTGGGTCGGCATCGGACTCGTCTCGCTGATCGCGATCCTCGGTCCGAACCGACCGAAGGCGTAAGCGCGGCGGCGCTACAGTAGCTGCGATGCGGCCGCTCGACACGTCACCCGAGGCTTTTGCTGGCCAGTTCGAGGCGTTTCGGAGGATGACGCCACAGCAGCGCGTCATGGCGGCCGCCGAGATGACCGACGATGTCAGAGCACTCGTCGAAGCGGGCATTCGGCACCGGCATCCGGACTTCAATGATGAGGCTGTTCGGCGAGCGTTCGTCGACGCTCTCCTGGGAGCGGACGTGGCCGAGAAGGTCCGCGAACGAACAGCCCGGGGATGATGCTTCCGTCGATCCTCGGGCTGATCGTCGAGGTCCTGGAGCGTGCCGGCATCCCCTACATGATCACGGGCTCAGTCGCCAGCTCATTCCACGGCGCTCCGCGGGCCACGCGCGACGTCGATGTCGTCATCGACCCTGAGTCTGCGGCACTCGACCGCCTGGTCGAAGGTCTTCACTCCGCGGCGTTCTACGTAGACCGAGCGGCTGCCCATGACGCCCTCCGGGATCGAAGCCAGTTCAACGCGATCGACGCGACGACGGGCTGGAAGATCGACTTCGTACTCCGTAAGGACCGGCCCTTCTCGAAGGCCGAGTTCGAGCGACGGCAGCGCCTGGAGCTCCTCGGTACGATCGCGTGGATCGCCACGCCCGAGGACATGATCCTCGCCAAGCTCGAGTGGGCCGCGGCGACCGGCTCGGACCGCCAGCTGCAGGATGTCGCGGCGATGGTCGACGTGGCCGGAGATGCCCTCGACATCAGGTACCTTGACGAGTGGCTCGCAGAGCTGGGGTTGCGGGAGGATTGGTCGCGCCTCCAGAACCGGGGAGCGTGACCAGCCTTGTGAGATCGGCCGGCACCCTCATGGACCGACCGTGAGTCGACGCTCGCTCGGCTACCATTGCCGCCGATGTCGAACGAGTCGCCGCCGCCGGACCGCGACCCGCGGATCACGGCGCTTCCCGCCGCAGAGATCCGCCGCCGGTTCGTCGAGTATTTCGCCGAGCGGGGCCACGAGGTGGTGCCCAGCGCCAGCCTCGTGCCGGGCGGCGACCAGACGCTCCTCTTCACCAACAGCGGGATGGTCCAGTTCAAGGACGTCCTGACCGGCGCCGAGACGCGCTCATACAAGCGTGCGGTCGACTACCAGCGCTGCCTGCGCGTCGCCGGCAAGCACAACGACTTCGAGGAGGTCGGCCGCACGCCGCGGCACCACACGCTGTTCGAGATGCTCGGCAACTTCAGTTTCGGCGACTACTTCAAGCCCGATGCGATCGGCTGGGCCTGGGACTTCCTCACCCGCGACCTCGGGATCCCCGAGGACCGTCTCGCCGCGACCGTCTACACCACCGATGACGACGCCTACCGGATCTGGAACGAGGTGATCGGGCTCCCGCCGGAACGGATCGCCCGGTGGGGCGACTTCGCCAACGGCGACGAGAAGAACTTCTGGCGGATGGCCGATACCGGACCGGCCGGACCGTGTTCGGAAATCCACTTCGACCGCGGAGTCCAGCTCAGCGAAGGCGACTTCTGCACGCCGGACCACTCGGAACACTGCCCGCGCTGGCTCGAGATCTGGAACCTCGTGTTCATGCAGTACGAGCTGGCGCTCGATCGATCGCTGACGCCATTGCCGGCCCCGGGCGTCGACACCGGCCTGGGGCTCGAGCGGTTGGCCATGGCGCTGCAACAGGTCCCGTCCAACTACGACACGGACCTGTTCGCCCCGATCCATGGCCGGATGCGGGAGCTGCTCGGGCACGATCCGGACGCCTTCGAAGCCGAGCGCTTCAGCTACCAGGTGATCGCCGACCACGCCCGCGCCGTCACGTTCCTGACCGCCGACGGCGTGCTGCCTGCAAATGAAGGCCGAGGGTACGTCCTCCGCAAGATCATGCGCCGCGCCGTGCGCCACGGTCGGCTGCTCGGGCGGCGCGAGCCGTTCATGGCCGAAGTGGCCCGGGTCGTCATCGACACGATGGGCGAGGCCTACCCGCATCTGGTTGAGCGTCGTGACGAGGTGATCGGCGCGATCGTCCGCGAGGAGGCGCAGTTCACGCGCACGCTGGAGGCCGGCACGAACCTCCTCGAGGAGGCGCTCATCCCGCTGACCTCGGCGGAGCGCGTGATTGGACGCCGCCCGGAGGACCTGCCGGCGGACGCGCCGCTGATCCCGGGAGCGGTGGCGTTCAAGCTCCACGACACGTTCGGGTTCCCGATCGACCTGACGATCGAACTCGCGTCCGAGTACGGGGTGGGAGTCGACCGCGAAGGCTTCGAGGCCGCCCTTGCCGAGCAACGGGAGCGCAGCCGGTCGGGCGCCAGGGCTGCACTTCGGAGCCAGGCTGAGCTCAGCGCGCTCTACGCATCCATCCAGTCCCGCGCCGGCGACACGACGTTCGAGGGCTACGAGACGGCGACCGTCGAGGGCGCACGGATCGTCGCCATCATTCGGGACGGGATGGAGTACCAGGAGCTCGAGGCGGTCGATGAGATCGAACTCCGCGCCGAGGCCGGGGCGACCGCCGAGATCGTGATCGACCGGACGCCGTTCTACGCCGAGGGTGGCGGCCAGGTCGGCGATCAGGGGATCCTGCGGCTGGTCAACAGCGCGGACGGGGACGCGAGCAACGACGTCCTGTTCGAGGTCGAGGACACCCAGAAGCCCGTCGGCGGCCTGATCGTCCACCGAGGGACCCTCCGCGGCGCCGTGAAGGTCGGTCAAATGGTCGTTGCCGCGGTGGACGCCGACCGCCGCGCGCACACGATGCGCAACCACACCGGGACCCACGTCCTCCACCGCGCGCTGCGAAACGTCGTCGGCGAACGGGCTCGCCAGGCAGGTTCGCTCGTGACCCCCGACTACCTCCGGTTCGACTTCCCGTTCGATCGAGGCCTCACCGACGACGAGAAGCGCTCGATCGAGGACGAGGCACGCCGGATCATCCGCGAGGACCGGGCCGTCAGCATCGAGCACATGGACATGGCAACGGCGATCGAACGCGGTGCGGACGCCTTCTTCGACGAGAAGTACGGCGAGACCGTCCGCACGATCCGCGTCCAGGACTACAGCTTCGAGCTGTGCGGCGGCACGCACTGCCGTGCGTCCGGCCAGATCGGCAGTTTCGTCATCACCGGCGAGCGGAGCATCGGCTCCGGGATGCGCCGGATCGAGGCGCTCACCGGCGCGGCCGCGGACGCGTACCTGCGGGCGCGCTCCCACGCGCTCGAGGCGACGGCCGCGACGCTCGGCGCCCAGACCACCGACGCGATCCCGGAACGGATCGCGACGCTCCAGGCCGAGCTCAAGGAGGCGAAACGGCGTCTCCGCGAAGGTGGGGGAGCGGCCGGGGCCGCCCCGAAACCCGGCGAGCTGGTTGCCGCCGCCGAGCTGATCGGCGCTGCCCGTCTCGTCGCTCACGTCGGGCCCTACGAGTCAATCGATGCGCTCAAGTCGGCCGCGAAGACGATCAGCGGCGTGCTCGGAGACGGCGTCGTCGTTCTCGCCATGGACGCCGAGGAGCCCCAGGTGTTCGTCACCGTCAGCGCGGATCTCGTGGCCCGCGGCCTGAGCGCCGGCGACCTCGTCCGGGCCGCGGTTGCGCCTCTCGAGGGCAAGGGCGGTGGGCGGCCGGAGATGGCGCAGGGCAAGGGCAGCCGCCGCGAGGGGATCCCCGCTGCGCTGGAGGCCGTGCGGAGCGCCGTGCGGCAGGCGCTGGAGAACGGGGCATGACCGCCCGATGACGTTCCTCAAGCGATTCTGGCCCCGGGAGCGGGCCGAGCCCCTCACGGCCTGTACCGCCCTCGACATCGGCACCGAATTTGCCAAGGCCCTCGTGTTCGACATCGATCCCGACGGTCGTGGCACCGTCCGCGGCGTCGGCCGCAAACGGCAAGGTCTGGCCCACATGCAGTCGGGCACCGTGGCCGACATCGCCGCCGTCGTCGACAACTGCGCCGTGGCGCTCCAGGAAGCCGAGGAGATGGCCGGGTTCCGACCGACTCAGGTCGTGATCGGGATCGCCGGCGAACTCGTGAAAGGCTTCACGACGACGCACACCCAGGAGCGCAAGAAGCCCGATCTGCCGATCACGGACGCGGAGGTGCAGAAGCTGATCGATACGGTTCAGGTCGAGGCACTCACCGAGGCCAGGCGGGCGATCACCTGGGAGACGGGCCTGCCGAACGTCGACGTCAGGCTGGTTCACGCAGCCGTCACGACGGTCGCGATCGACGGCTACCCACTGACCAACCCGATCGGTTTCCAGGGTCGCAACGTCACCATCGGCATCTTCAACGCATTTGCGCCACTCGTGCATCTCGGGGCGCTCCAGAGCGTCGCCGCACAGCTTGACCTTGAGCTTCTCGACATCGTCGCCGAGCCGTATGCGGTGGCCCGCGTTCTCGGGACGGAGCAGATTCGCCAGGCCGGCGCCCTGTTCGTCGACGTGGGCGGTGGTACGACCGATGTCGCCCTGGTCCGTCACGGCGGGATCGAGGGGACACGAATGTTCGCCCTCGGCGGCCGCGCCTTCACCAAGTCCATCGCCGATCACCTGGACCTGCCGTTCCCCCGGGCCGAGTCGCTCAAGGTCGACTACGCGCGCGGCATCGCCGGCGATCAGGCCGCTCGGGTGGCCGCCGTTGTGGCCGGCGACGTCGAGATCTGGGCGGCCGGCGTGGAGCTGGTGATGGAGGAGCTGGCGGCCGGGGATCTCCTGCCCGGCCGGATCTACCTGTGTGGCGGGGGATCGCGGCTGCCGGAAGTCCGGACGGCACTGGCGGCGGAGGGGTTCTGGCGGCGCCTGCCCTTTGCCCGGCCGCCCGAAGTCACCGTCATCGGGCCCTCGGACATCGAGGCCGTCGTCGATGCCACGGGTCTCCTCGTGGACCAGCAGGACGTGACGCCGATGGGCCTCGCGTACCAGGCGATCGAACTCCAGGGGTCCGAGGATCCCCTCGAGGTGGCGCTGCGCCGCGTGCTCAAGGCGATGAAGGTGTGAGCGGGCAGGGGACGAACCCGGAGGCCGCGCCGGCGATTCTCTACCTGGACGTCGACGACGAGATCACGTCGGCCGCCGGTCGGATGCGGGCCGCGGCGGAAGGGCCGGTGGCCATCGTCCTGCCCCATGGTTCGCGCCTGGCGACGTCGCGGATCAACTTCCGGCTGCTCGCCCGCGAGGCGTCGGCCCGAGGCCGCCGACTCTCGATCGTGGCACCCGACGCGACGGCGCGGTCCCTCGCGGCTTCCGCCGGCCTTCCCGTCTATGCGAGCGTAGCGGAGTTCGAATCGGCCGCCATCTCGGGCGCTGGGGCCGTCGCGCCGCAGGACACGAGCCGCGACGACTCGGGGCCGACCGTCACATCGGTTCGCACCGTCACATCGGTTCGCCAGGCAGCGGTCCCGCCGAGCGAGCTGACCGAGACCGCCCTGCCGACTTCCGACTTCCCCGAGCCGTCCGGGACGCCACGGGTCGCTCCGCCGTCGGGCTGGGGCTCCATCCCGGTCGTGGGTCGGCGGCGCGGTCCGCGGGCGCCGAGCGCGCGGACCACCGTTGTGCTGGTGAGCCTTGCCGTGCTGGCCGTCGTCGTCACGGTGGCTGGCTATGTCCTGCTGCCCAGCGCCACGATCGCGATCAGCCCACGGCTCGAGGCGGTGGGACCGATCCGCCTCGAGATCGTCGCGGATCCGGACGCACCAACGGTCGACCCCACGGCGCGTGTCGTGCCGGCGCAGCGACTGACCATCGACGTCGCGGTCACCGACTCGTTTCCGGCGACCGGCAAGCGGGTCGAGACGACGACGGCGAGCGGAACCGTGACGTTCCAGAACTGCGACACTGGCGGGAGTCAGACGGTGCGGGCGGGCGCGCTGGTTTCAACCGCGAGCGGCGTCGGTTTCTCGACGTCGAGCGCGGTCAGGATTTCGAGAGCAAAGATCGACATTTTCAACGGCCTGGAGTGCATGACCAAGGTTGTCGGCGTGACCGCCGTGGCGAGTGGCTCCCAGGGCAACGTTGCCGCCGGGACGATCACCGGGATCCCCGCCGGTTACGATCCGATCGTCCTTCGCGTGACCAACGCGGAACCGACGAGCGGGGGCTCCGAAACCGAGTTCCCGAAGATCCTCCAGGCGGATGTCGACGGAGCGCTCGACGCGCTGAGTGCGGCAGTAAGCACCGAATTCGCCACCCGCATTGCCGATCCGGTCGAAGCGCCCGCCGGCGCCACCGTGTTCGACGAGACCGCGCAACTCGGCGAACTTGTCCCGACCGTCGATCCTGCAACGTTCGTCGGCCAGGAGGCTGCCTCGTTCGACCTCGGGTTGAGCGCGACGGGGACGGTGATCGTGGTCGACCCCGGGCCGATCCGGGCCCTCGCCGAAACCCAGCTCCTCGCGGGCATCGTGTTCCCCGACGTGCTCGTCGCCGATTCGATGCGGATCACGGTCGGCGACCCGTCCGCCGACGGCGAGCTCGTGCGCTTTCCGGTAACGGCCCAGGCCTCGCGCGTGCGGACGCTCGACGCGGACACGCTGAAGGCGGCGATCCTCGGGTTGCCGCTGCGCGAGGCGCGGGCCAGGCTCGACCCGGAAGGCGAGGCGAATGTCGTCGTGTGGCCGGACTGGGTGACCTCGATCCCGGGGATCGACGGCCGGGTGACGTTCACGGTCGGCGATCCCGTGGAAGTGGCTCCGTGACGGTCGCGACCTGATGACGACGCTGCTCGGCATCGACGTGGGCGAGCGTCGGATCGGCCTCGCCCTGGCCGACCGCGACGGCGGCCGCGCCATGCCACTGCGGACCCTGCGCAGCGCGACGTCGCCCATCGCCGATGCGGAGGCCCTGGCGCGAATCATCGGCGAGCATCGCGTCGTCGAGCTGGTCGTGGGACTACCGCTCGAGGCGTCCGGGATCGAGGGTACCCAGGCTGCGGCGACCCGTGCGTGGGTCGAATCGGTGGCTCCAGAGCTCGGCCTGCCGATCGCCTGGCGCGATGAACGCCTTTCGAGCCACGAGGCCGAGCGCCGACTCGGCCCCATGAAGCGCGGTCGCTCGGGTGGACCGCCGACCAAGGTTCAGCGTGACGCCCATCGGGCCAAGGTGGACCGGGTGGCCGCGGCAATCATCCTCCAGGACGAACTCGATGCCCGAATGACCGGAGACGCCCGATGACCTTCCGAGGCGCCAGCCGCCCAAACGATCGACCACAGGCCCGGCCCCTGGAACCGGACGTCAGCATTCGTCGCGAGCCGTCCAACCCGCGGCGCGATCCGGGTCGCTACGAGCCGGACTGGCGACGCACGTCCAACGGCCGGTCCGGTCGAGGGCGCGGATCCAACGGAGGCGGGCACGGTGTGCTGCGTTTTCTGCTCTTCGCGCTGGTGTTGGCGGCCCTGGTCGTCGGGACGATGTTCACCGTCCTGCGTCCGATCGTTCGTTCGGCGATTGTCGACTGGGCCTGGGAGAACCCAGGCTCCCTTCGGATTCCCCTTGTGGGCGACCTGATCCGCGAGGATCTGGGTTCTGCCCTGACCGATCCCGCAGGCGGCGACTCAACCAAGGCCGAGTTCGAGGTCGCGCTCGGCGACACGGCCGCCACGCTGGCCCCGCGCCTGCTCGGCGGCGCCTTCATCACGAGCGAACGCGCCTTCCTCTTCCATGCCATCGAAACCGACTTGAACCCGAAACTCAAGGCCGGCCACTTCCTCCTGCACCACAGCATGACGGTGGACGAGGTGACCCAGGCCCTGCTCGGGGCTCCCATCCAGATCTCCACGGAGGTCGTGACCTTCCGCGAAGGTCTCCGGATCGAGCAGATGACGGCCCTGCTCCAGACGGTGCCGTCCAGGGTGGATCCGCAGGCCTTTTACGAGCTTGCCACGAACCCTCCGGCAACCCTCCTGGGCGACTACCCGTGGCTGGACCTCCCGGAGGGTCGATCGCTGGAGGGCTACCTGTATCCGGCGACCTACACGCTGATCGTCGACGCCGGGGGCGGCACCGCCTCGGTGACCACGGCCGATGACCTGGTCCGGGCGATGCTCGGCAAGTTCCGCGAGGTGGTGGGTGACCTGGTGATCGTGCCGGAGGGGCGCGGGATGACGTTCTACGAGATCCTCACGCTCGCCTCGATCGTGGAGCGCGAGGCCGTTCTCGACGAGGAGCGACCGATCATCGCCGGGGTGTATCAGAACCGGCTGAACGGCCTGCGCGGGACGGCCAGGATCCTCAACGCGGATCCGACTGTCTTCTACGCCATCGATCAACTGGCCCTCGCCGAGCTTCCATTCGACCAATGGCAGCTGTACTCGTTCTGGAATCCGCCCGGTCGTGCCCTCGCCGGCGTGAACGTGCCTCCCGAGCTCCAGGGCTACCAGACCTATCAGACGGGCGGCCTGATCCCGGGTCCCATCTGTACGCCGAGCCTCGAGTCGATCGAGGCCGCCCTCGCGCCGGATACGGAACTCGACGGCGGCTACCTGTACTTCGTTGCGATTCCGGACGGTGCCGGCAAACACGCGTTCACCAAGACCCTCGCCGAGCACCAGGCGAACCTCCGGAAATACGGCTACCTGTGATCCAGGGGCGGGCGCTGCCGGTGCCGGCGGACTTCGCGGCCCCGCCGACGGCCGGCGATCTGGTTCGCTGGCAGGATGCCGATCGGGCCGCGCGTCCGGCGCGCCTCGCCCGGCTGCGCGAGCGGTTCGCTGCCGCCGGCGTTGACGCCTACTTCGGGCTCCGTCGCGAGCACATGCGGTACCTCTCCGGGTTCACGCTGGCCGATGGCGAGGAGAAGGTGGCCGGGAACTCCGGCCAGTTCCTCGTCACCGGCGACGAGGTCGTCGTGCTCGCCGACAGTCGCTACATCCTTCAGGCCCAACGCGAGGCACCGGAGTCGCGGGTGCATGCGGCCTTTCACGCCTTCCCGCAACGCTGGGCCGATCTCGTCACGTCGGTCGGAGCGAAGCGGGTGGCTGTCGAGGCGGCCCTGCTGAGTCACGCCGGCTGGCAACGCCTCGCGGCGGCTGCGCCGGACATCGAGCTCGTCGGGGTCGAAGGATGGGTGGAGGCCGACCGCGCCACGAAGGAGCCCGCGGAGCTGGAGCGGATCGCCGCCGCCTGCGCGGTCGCGGACCGCGCCATGGCCGGACTGCTGCCGTCCATTCGCCCCGGTGTCACCGAGCGTGCCCTCGCCCTGGATCTGGAGTGGCGGATGCGGACCGCCGGAGCGGACGCCCTCGCGTTCGACGTCGCGTGCCTGGCGGGCCCCGAGGCCGCGCTCCCGCATGGGTCGCCCGGCGATCGGCCGGTCCTCAACGATGCAGTGCTGCTCTTCGACTTCGGGGCGGAGGTCGCCGGCTACCGCAGCGACATGACCCGGACGTTGTTCGTGGGAGAGCCGGCGGCGCGCGATCTCGAGGTGTATGGCCTGGTTGCCCGCGCCCAGGAAGCGGCGGTCGATGCGATTCGTGTCGCCGTCGCGGTCGCGCACGACGAAGGGGTCGACCTGCCATCGGGCCGCGCGATCGACGCCGTCGCCCGCGACGTGATCGTGGCCGCGGGCCGCGGGGAACAGTTCGGTCATGGCCTGGGTCATGGGATCGGCCTGGCGACGCACGAACTGCCGAGCCTCGGCCTGTCGGCCGCCGAGGCGCCCCTGCCGAGCCCGACCGTCTTCTCGGTTGAGCCGGGGGTCTACGTCGACGGGGAGATGGGCGTCCGGATCGAGGACTTGATGACGATCGATACTGCGGCCGGAACGTCGGCGTTGCTCACGCAATTTCCACGCGACATCGTCGTCGTCGGTCGGTAGGGCTGGCGCCGCCACGAGCGGCGCGATACTGTGCGTCCATGGATGTGACCGGCATGTTCGACGCGATCGTGGGCATCACGATCCTGGGGTTCGTGGTGACCCTGGCAATTCCCCTCGCGATCGTCATCGTCGTCATCTGGGCGATCCGGCGTGGCATGCCGGCGCGACGGGATCCGGCCGAAGAGGCCCTCCGGACGCGCCTCGCCCGAGGCGAGATCGACATGGCCGAGTACCAGGTCCGCATGCGCGCGCTGCGCCGCGAGGAGGAGTAGGGCGGGCCTCTGCTAGGATTCAGCGCCCTGCACGCATTCGACCATGACGGTCCCGTGCGCCGACCGTCATCCGAACGGAGCCCGACCCGACATGATCAGCACCAGCGACCTGCGCAAGGGCGCGGCCATCGAGCTCGATGGCGACCTCTGGCAGATCCTCGACTATCACCACATCAAGATGGGCCGCGGCTCGGCCCAGGTCCGGATCACGTTGCGCAACATCAAGCGCGGCCAGACCGTGGAGCGATCGTTCCAGGCCGGGACGAAGTGGCCGCGCGCATCGATGGAGAAGCGCCCGATCCAGTTCCTGTACCGCGACGGCGCCGACTTCCATTTCATGGATACCGACACGTACGACCAGTTCCAGCTCTCCGCCGAGCAGCTGGGTGACACCGCGCAGTACCTCAAGGACGGCATGACCCTCGACCGGACCAGCTACCAGGGCGAGACGATCGGGGTCGAACTCCCGATCACGGTCGATCTCCAGATCGTCGCCTCGGAACCCGGGTTTGCCGGCGACACGCAATCCGGGGCCCGCAAGCCCGCCACCCTCGAGACCGGCCTCGTGGTCCAGGTGCCGCTGTTCATCAACGAGGGCGACACCATCCGGATCGACACCCGCACGGGCGAGTACCAGACGCGGGTCTGACATGAGAGGGCTCGGCGCCGAATGACCGCGCTCGACGGCCCACGGATCCTCGGGGTCGAGGAGGCCGCCCGGGCGATCCAGTCGGCCGTGCGGGCCGATGAACAGCTGCGCGACCTGTGGGTCGAGGGCGAAGTGGGGCGGGTCACCGTCTCGAGCGCAGGTCATGCGTACTTCACCCTGAAGGACGAGCGTGCCCAGCTCCAGTGCGTCTGGTTCCGCGACGACCGGCTGCGCTCGCCGTTCCAGCCTCAGGCGGGCCTTCGCGTCGTGGTCCACGGTCGGATCGATTACTACGAGCCGCAGGGAGCGCTCCAGTTCTACGTCGAAACGCTCCAGCCGGCGGGTCTCGGCGACCTGACGCTGCGCTTCGAGGCGCTCAAGGCGAAGCTGGATGCCGAGGGCCTGTTCGCCGCGGCGCGCAAGCGACCGCTCCCGCAACGTCCGGCGGCGATCGCGGTGGTGACCAGCCCCACCGGCGCCGTCTGGCGCGATGTCTGCCACGTGCTGAATCGGCGCTGGCCACTGGCGCGCGTGGTCCTGGTCGCCTGCCGGGTGCAGGGCGACGACGCACCGGCGAGCATCGTCGGGGCGTTCCGCCGCCTCGAGCGGTTCATCGCGGAGACGCGAGCGGACGGGGAGCCAGCAGCCTCCAACGCCCCGGCGGTCACGATCCTGGCTCGCGGCGGCGGATCGCTCGAGGACCTCTGGGCGTTCAACGACGAGCGGGTGGTCCGGGCGGTCGTAGCCCATCCGATCCCGGTTGTGACGGGGATAGGCCACGAGGTCGACGTGACCCTGGCCGACTTTGCGGCCGACGTTCGGGCACCGACCCCGTCGGCCGCGGCCGAGCTCGTCGTCCCGGATCGCATCGAGTATCTCGGTTCACTGCGCCGCGCCGCGGATCGCCTGGAGCGCTCCGCGGCGCGTGCCACGAGTGAGGGCGCGCGCAGTCTTGCCGCCGAGCGCCGCGCCCTGGATCGACTCCACCCCGCGGTCCGGCTGGCGGCCGCGCGGGAACGGATCGGGCTGTTGCTGGACCGCGCCACCGGCGCCACGACGAGTCGACTGGATCGGGACGCCGGGACGGTTCGGCGCGTCGCCGACCGATTGCCGGCGCTCGTCGCGGCCCGAACCGGCGACGCGCGGGGTCGTCTCGATGCCGCCGGGGCCGCGCTCGCAGTGCTCGGTCCCCAGGCAACACTCGACCGCGGCTACGCCATCGTCCGACGCCGCGTGGACGGCGTCGTCGTCCGCGACCCCGCCGACAGTCCGGCCGGGACGCCGCTGACGCTGCGCGTCTCTCGCGGAGAAGTGGCGGCCACGGCCGATCCTGCCCCGGGCGGGAAGCCCGTTGCCGCTCGATGATCGAACTGCCCGGCCCTGCCGCCACGCTGCTGGTGGTCGCGCTCGTCGTCACCGTGGTGCTGGTCGCCGGCTTCCGCCTTGGTATGCTCGTGGCGCCCCGCCTCAGCCGCTGGGCCGACCGAGACGACGACGAGGAGCCCGGTGACACAGCCGACACCCGACCCTGACGCGCCTGGCCCTGACGCGGCCCAGCCGATCGACCTGCTGTCCTTTGACGAGGCGCTGGCCGAACTTCAGCGTGTCGTCGGCGAGCTCGAGGCGGGCGGCATGCCGCTCGAGCGTTCGATCGCGCTCTATGAGCGAGGCGTGGCCCTGCATGAGCGCTGTGCGCGATTGCTGTCCGATGCCGAGCTGCGGATCAAGCAGCTCGTCTCACGCGCAGGCGGCGCCCTCGAGGCGCTCGACGTGACGCCCGACGATGCGCGCGAGGCCGAGTAGGTGGCAGCGCGGCAGGGAGGCCGAGCATGTACGTGTTCTTCACGGACACGTTCTTGCAGGAATGTGCCCCACCCGTGACTACCTGGGGTAATCAGAACCGGGCTGGGCAGGCGTGGCAGTGCACCCAGAACGTCAGAATCGCTGACCCGTCACGGTCGCTGACGCCCGATCTCATTACTGGGAGTAAGAAAGGAAGGGGGCCTGAGGTCGACTCAGCTCCGTGACCGACCCGCGACCGACCGCCGCCCGCCCGCCCGGCCCGAGGCTCTTGTCTGTCAACCACCTGTTCGTGCATGACGTCCAGCGGTCGAATGGTGCCGCAGGGTCCGGTCGGGCGTTCCGAACCGGGTTCGGCCCCCGACGTGTTGCCCTGGAGCCACAGCAGATCCGCGCCATCGAGCGCCGTTTCGGGCCGGACGGACATTCGCGCTAGACTTCCGCCCGCAACCTCCTGAATCGGAGCGATCGCCACCCGTGTCCATTCTCGCGTCCCTTCAGGGACCAGCCGACCTGCGCCACCTGGACGACGGCCAGCTCCAGCAGCTTGCCGCCGAGATCCGCGAGACGATCATCACCACGGTTGCGATAACCGGTGGCCATCTCGGCAGCTCGCTCGGTGTCGTCGAACTGACGATCGCCCTGCACCGACTCCTTGAATCGCCACGCGATCGGATCGTCTGGGACACCGGCCACCAGGCCTATCCGCACAAGCTGCTGACGGGGCGGCTGGACCAATTCGGCACGCTCCGCCAGATCGGGGGCGTGGGCGGGTTCCCGCGGCGCAGCGAATCCCCGCACGACGTGTTCGACGGTGGGCACGCCGGGACGGGCCTGTCGATCGCCCAGGGCCTGGCGACGGCCCGCGACCTCAAACGCAGCCACGAGCGGATTGCGGTGGTGGTCGGCGATGCCGCGCTGATGAGCGGCCTGTCGCTCGAGGCGCTCAACGACATCGGGCACCGAAAGACGCAGCTCTTGATCGTTCTCAACGACAACGAGATGTCGATCAGCCCAACGGTCGGGGCGTTTTCCAAATACCTGAGCCAGATCAAGCTCAGCCCGGCGTGGCAATCGAGCAAGACCGCCTACGACAGCCTGGTCGAGAAGCTGCCGATCGTGGGGCCGACGGCGCTGGAGCTCAGTCAGCGCCTCCGTCGTTCGGTCGTGAACTTTGCCCAGCCGGGGCAACTGTTCGAGGACCTCGGGATCACCTACATCGGCGTTGTTCCCGGTCACGACCTCCATGCGCTCGGCGAGACCCTGCGGGCGGCCCTTGACCTGAAGGGTCCGGTGATCGTGCACGTCCGGACGCAGAAGGGTCGCGGGTTCGATCCAGCCGTCAATGACCAGATCGGCTTTCACGGGGCTGCGCTTCCACCGATGGATCTCGGCCCGAAGGCTGACTCCGGTTCGAATTCGAGCGACGGGCCCCGGCACGCGGATGGTGATTCAGGCGAATCCATGGCCGACGACGCGACGCCCCCGGCGCGAACGCCGGCGAAGAAGCCGAACTACACCGCCGTCTTCATCGATGAGGTCATCGCCCTCGCCCGGGAAGATCCCCGAATCGTCGGCATCACTGCCGGCATGCCGACCGGGACCGGCATGTCGAAGCTGCAGGCCGTGTTTCCCGAGCGCGTGATCGATGTCGGCATCGCCGAGCAACATGCCGTCACGCTCGCGACCGGCCTGGCCATCGGCGGGATGCGGCCAATCGTGGCCCTGTATTCGACGTTCCTCCAGCGAGCTTTCGACCAGGTCGTCCACGATGTCTGCCAGAACGACCAGCCGGTCCTGCTGGCCGTTGATCGCGCCGGGATCGTCGGCGAGGACGGGACGAGCCACCAGGGAATGTTCACGCTCCCGGCCCAGCGGCAGCTGCCCAACCTCGTCATCGCCGCACCGCGCGACGAGCAGGAGCTCCGCTCGCTCGTCCGCACGGCGCTCGCCCAGGACCATCCATTTGCCCTGCACTACCCTCGCGATGCCGGATTCGGCCTCGATCCCGTGGAGCCGGCGATCCTTCCGGTGGGTCGTGCTGAGGTCCTCCGCGAAGGCCGCGACATCCTGTTCGTCGGCTTTGGTCCGATCGTGCAGCGCGCCTTCGATGTGGCCGATCGGTTGGCGACTGAGGGTTGGTCGATTGGCGTCGTCAACGCCCGATTTGCGAAGCCGCTCGACGTGGACCTGATCCTCGAGCAGGCTCGCGGCAAACGATTGCTGGTGACGTTCGAAGAGAGCGTTGTCTCCGGCGGATTCGGAAGCGGCGTGCTGGAGGCCGTCGAAGCGGCGCGCGTGGCGCAGCCGGAGCTCCGCGAACTCGCCGTGCGCATCGTCGGAATCCCGGGCGATCGATTCGTCGATCACGGCTCGGCGGCCGATCTGCGTCGCCTGCTGCGTCTCGATGTCGATGGACTTGCCGCACAGGTTCGCGAGGCGTTGGCCGAGCTTGGGGCCATGCCTCGGGCGACTCCCGGTGCCGCGCCAGAACCTGCCGCCGTCTGAACCGTGCCCGGACTCCCTCGTCGGGAGGAGTCCCGGCTGGTGGGGAGGAGTCCCCGGCAAGTCCGCTGTGCCACGATAGGCGCGTGAGGACCACCAAGGGCCGGGTCGACGCGGCCGGATCGAGTTCGCGCACACGTCTCGATCAGCTGCTCGTCGATCGTGGCCTGGTCGAAACGCGGTCGCGGGCCCAGGCGCTCGTGCTTGCCGGGAAGGTGCGGGTCGGGGAGGGCGATGGCGCGCGTCTCGACCGCAAGCCGGGCGAGCTTGTCGCGCTGGACGTGACGATTGCCGTTGCCGAGCCGCCGCCATACGTCAGTCGCGGCGGCTTCAAGCTGGCGGCCGCGCTCGACGCGTTCGGGATTGACCCGTCCGGGCGGATCTGCCTCGATGTCGGGGCGTCGACCGGGGGATTCAGCGACGTGCTGTTGCAACGCGGCGCGTCACGCGTCTACGCTCTGGACGTGGGTCGCGGACAGCTTGCCGAATCGCTCCGCACGGATCCGCGGATCGTCCCGATGGAACGGACGAACGCACGCTTCCTGGCGGAGGCCTCGTTGCCCGAGGCGGTCTCGTTTGCGAGCATCGATGTCTCGTTCATCTCGCTCGGCCTGATCCTGGGACCGACGGCATCGACCTTTGGACCGGACGGTGGCGAGATCGTGGCGCTCGTCAAGCCCCAGTTCGAGGCGGGGCGCAGCCAGGTCAAGGGCGGTGTCGTCCGCGACGCCGAGGTTCATCGCGAGGTCCTGGAGCGCGTCGCGACCCGAGCGCTCGATGCCGGCCTTCCGCCGCGCGGACTGATCGCCTCGCCGCTCACCGGCCCCGAGGGGAATCGCGAGTTCCTGCTCTGGCTTGGAGTCGAACCCGGTCACAGCGCGCCACCGAGCGGCGGAGGAGCCGGCGCCGCGCTGCCGGCGTCGATCGTGGAGCGCATTGCCGCCGTGAGCGCGCCATGAGTGGCCCGCGTCTCGGATTCGCTTACAACCCGACCAACCCTGCCGCGGTCGACCTCTCCACGCGGGCCGCCACGTGGTGCGATGGGCGAGGGCTCGCCCACTGGGCGGCGCCGCCGGGCGAGTTCGAGGCCCTGATCGCGGAACTGCCGACCACGGACCTCCTCATCGTCCTCGGCGGCGATGGCACGTTCCTTCGTGCCGCTCGGGCCGTCGCGGAGATCGACGTGCCGCTCCTCGGCGTGAACCTGGGCAAGATCGGCTTCCTGTCCAAGGTCGAGGCCGCGGACATGGAATCGATCCTCGATGAACTGCTCCGGGGGGCGTATCGGATCGACGAACGGATGATCCTCGAGGGGTTGATCCTGCGCGGGGGCAGCGGTCCGGCGGAGCGCTACATCGCGCTCAACGACGTGGTCGTCGCGCGGGGATCGCTGGCCCGTGTCGTCCGCCTCGACGTGGCCATCGACGGCACGCATCTCGCCACGTATGTCGCGGACGGCCTGGTCGTCGCCAGCCCGACCGGTTCGACCGGGTATTCGTTCTCGTCGGGTGGGCCGATCGTCGATCCGAAGAGCCGCAACATGGTGGTCACGCCCATCGCGGCCTACCTGTCGGCGATCCGCTCGATCGTCGTCGGCCCGGACCAGGTCGTTCGTTGCCAGGTCGTTGAGGCGCATGAGGCGCTCGTCAGCATCGATGGCCGCGAGGACGTTCCGGTGGCGGTCGGCGACGTCGTCGAGGTTCGGGCGCTTGAACGGCCCATCCGTCTCGTCGAGCCCGAGAGCAGCCTGCCCTTCTGGGACCTGCTCCGTCACAAGGTGGAGTTGTTGCCCAAATGAGCGTCGCTGCCGACGACGACTCGGCCGTTGCACCGGTGGGAGCGCTGCTGGAGCTGACGGTCACCGACCTCGCGCTCATCGAGCGCGTTCGCATCACCTTCGAGTCGGGGCTCAATGTGATCACCGGGGAGACCGGCGCCGGCAAGAGCATCCTGATCGATGCCCTCGGGCTGGCGCTCGGCGCGCGCGCCGACACGTCACTGGTCCGCCACGGAGCCGACGCCGGTCGGGTCGAGGCCCTGTTCGATCGCCTTCCGGAGCCGCTCATCGCAATTCGTGAGATCGCCGCGTCCGGCCGATCGACCGCCCGGCTCGACGACGAAACCGTCACTGCCGCCCACCTCGCCGACATCGCCGGCCCGCTGGTCGAGATTCATGGCCAGCATGATCAACAGCGCCTGCTGGACGGGCGCCACCAGCGGGAACTGCTCGACGGCTACGGCGGCCACCTCGCCGAACGGGCGGCCATGCATGACGCGGACGAGCGCTGGCGCTCGAACCGGGCGGCTCTCACCGAGTTGGCGATCGACCCGCGTGAACTCGGCCGGCGAATCGAGCTGCTCGATCACGAGGCGGCGGAGATCGCCGCGGCACGACTCCGGCCCGGCGAGGCGGAGGAGATCCGCGAGCGCCTCCGCGCGGCACAGCACGGCGAGGCAATCGTTCGTGGCGGAGCCGCGGCCGTGGCCGCGCTCAGCGTCGACGCTGCCGGGGCCACCGGCGGGACCGGAGCCCGCGAGGCGGGGGCCCGCGAGGCGCTTGCCGTCGCCGTCCGCGAAACCCGGGGACTTGCGCGACTGGACGCACGATTCGCGCTCCTGGTGGCGCGCCTCGAAGGGCTCGATGCCGAACTTGCCGATGTGACCGCGGAGTTCCGAACGCTGGCCGGGACCGTGGACCACGACGCGGGTACTGTCGAGCAGCTGGAGGGGCGGCTGTCGCTCATCTACGGCCTCGAGCGACGCTACGGGGAGGACGAAGCGTCGGTGATCGCCCACGGCGAGCGCGTGGCCGCGGAGTCGGCGCGCCTTGCCGACATGGACGGCGAGCGCGCCCGGCGCGCGGCGCTGGACGCCGAGCTCCTGGGAAGCGTGGCCGCGGCCGCCGCGACGCTGTCAGGCTTCCGGGCCGCGGCAGCCGACCGCCTCGCGGGCGAGGTCGGGGCGATTCTCGAGGACCTCGGCTTTCCCCGCGGGGTGTTCGACGTGGCCCTCGGGCGGCGGCCGGCGGGGCCGGACCAGGCCGCGATCGAGCTCGGCGGCGACGCGGTCGCCTTCGACGGCACCGGCGCGGACGAAGTCGTGTTTCGGATTGCCCCGAACCCGGGCGAGCCGGCGCGGCCCCTGGAGCGCATCGCGTCCGGTGGCGAGCTGTCGCGCGTGGCGCTCGCGGCGAAGCAGGTCCTGGCCGCGGCCGATGCCACCCCGACCATCGTGTTCGACGAAGTGGACGCGGGGATCGGCGGCCGGAGCGCGGACCCGATCGGACGCAACCTGTGGCTCCTCGCCCGGCGTCATCGCGTGCTGGTCGTCACGCACCTGCCCCAGATTGCCGCGCACGCGGACGTCCACTTCCGGATCTCGAAGAGCCAACGAGACGGCCGGACGGTCACCGATGTCGAGCGACTCGACCGCGACGGTCGGATCGCCGAGCTGGCCGAGATGCTGGGTGGGGAGACGGCGCAACCCGGGCCCGCCGCCGTCGCATCGGCGCGCGAGCTGCTCGACCGAGCCGAGGGTTGGCGCGAGCGCGTCCCGGCCGGAGCCTGAAGGGGCGTGCCGGCCACCGGCGGCCCGCCGCCACGGGGCGCATCGCCGCCACCGGACGGATCGCCGCCACGGGGCGGATCGCCATCGATCGACGTGGTCGTCGCGTCGTTCCTCGACTACCTCAAGGTCGAGCGCGGAGTCGCCGCAGCCACGATCCGGGCGTACCGGAGCGATCTCGCCGACTTCGCCGCCGCCCGCGACGTCGGTCGCGCATGGGCGCGATCGGCCGAGCCCGCGATCGACTATCTCGCCGCGCGCGCCCGTCGCGGCCGGCCGCGCGACCCCGGTCTTGCCCCCACCAGCCTGCGCCGCCGCGCGGCCGCCATCCGGGCGTTCTACCGCTTCGCCTTCGGTGAAGGTCTCATCGCCACCGACGTCGCGGCGCACCTCGATCTGCCACGCCAGCCGCGCCTCCTCCCCGACACGCTCACGGTGGCGGAGACGGAGCGGCTCATCGAAGCCGCGGGTGGGAACGAACGATCCCGCGAGCGTGCCCTCCTCGAGCTGTTGTACGCAGCCGGCCTGCGCGTATCCGAAGCGCTCGGGCTCGATCGCGAGGATCTCTCGCTCGAGGGTGCGTTCGTGCGCGTGATCGGCAAGGGCGATCGTGAGCGACTCGTTCCGGTCGGCGACATCGCCCTCGACTGGCTTCGTTCGTGGATCGACGGTCCACGCTCGGAACTGCTGACGCCCGAGGCAGCGGCCGCGCGAGGTGGCCCGCTCTTCATCGGAGATCGAGGTCGGCGCCTTGCCCGACAGCAGGCCTGGTCGATGGTCCGTGCCGCGGCCGTGACCGCCGGCCTGTCGAGTCGCGTGAGTCCGCACACCCTCCGTCACTCCTTCGCGACGCACATGCTGGAAGGCGGCGCCGACCTGCGCGTCGTCCAGGAGTTGTTGGGACATGCGAGTATCAGCACGACGCAGCTGTACACGCACCTGACCGGGGAACGGATCCGGGAGGTCTACGCTCGAGCCCATCCGCGGGCCTGAGGAGGATGTGAGCCGATGCCACGCTATGCCGACACGCTCCTGGCCGATGGAGAGCGGGTCGTCCTCCGGACGCGCCAGCACCCGTTCGCGACGATCGTGGATGGCCGTCGCCAGTGGGCCCTGCTGATCGCGAGTCTGGTCCTCCTGGTCATGAGCCTCAAGCTGGACGGCACCGTCCGCGATATCGTGGGCTGGGTGGTCCTTGCCGGGATCGTCCTCTCGGGGACGGTCCTGGTGGTCCACTACTGGGCGTGGTACGCACAGGACTACGTCGTCACCAACCGGCGAGTCCTGAAGGTCGAGGGGATCATCAACAAGCGTTCCGCCGACAGTTCGCTTGAGAAGATCAACGACGCGGTCCTCGAGCAGAACCTGTTCGGCCGGATGCTCGATTACGGCGATCTCAACATCCTGACCGCCGCCGACGTCGACCTCGACGAGTACCGGATGCTGAATCACGCTCCTGCATTCAAGCGCCAGATGCTCAACCAGAAGCACGAGCTCGAAACGGAGATCGGGCGGATGCCGTCGCCGCCGCTGCGGGCGGCGCCCTCCGTGGCCGAAATGACGCCGGTCCCGGACAGCTATACGGGGGGCCCGTTCTCGGTGGCCCCGTCGATGCCGGTTGCCCCCAGGGCACCTGTGCCCGGCGCGTCGGCGCCGCCGCCGGCCACTGCGGGCGGGGCAGCGCCACATGTGATGTCGGCGGCCGAGATCGTCGACGCGGTCGGCCGCCTGGCGACGTTGCGCGATTCTGGCGCCATCACCCCGGCCGAGTTCGAGGCGAAGAAGGCAGAGCTGCTCCGGAGGCTGTAGCGTCGTGATCGGCGGGGCCGCCGCCATGGGCGGTAGGATGGCGCCATCCCCAGCCCGTCAGCCGAGGTCTGCGTGAATCTGGAACAGCTCGTCCCGAGGATCATCGCGATCCTGCTCATTCTGCTCGTGGCGTTTCCCGTTCACGAGTTCGCGCACGCCCTCGCGGCGTATCGGCTCGGCGATGGGACGGCGCGGCTGTTCGGACGATTGACGCTCAACCCGATCGCGCACTTCGACCCGATGGGCGGCATCATCCTGATCATCAGCGGCCTCACGGGGTTCATCATCGGCTGGGCGAAGCCCACACCAGTGAACCCGTTGAACCTGGGTGGCGGACGTAACGGGGAGGCCATCGTGGCCTTCGCGGGCCCTGCCTCGAATCTCGTCCTCGCCGTGATGGGTGCCCTTCCGCTGCGCTACATCCAGGCGACCGGCCTGGTGGTGCCCGACCTCCTGTGGGACGTCCTGATCCTGTTCGTGTTCTACAACGTCATCCTCATGCTCCTCAACCTGTTGCCGGTGGCGCCGCTCGACGGCTCGAAGCTCCTGTTTGCGCTCATGAGCCCGCAGACCGCGTGGCGCTGGCGCCCCATCTTCGAACAATGGGGATTCCTCATCCTCATCGGCGCTGCGTTTCTGCCGATCCTGCCCGGCGGCAACACCGTTCTGGGGCTCGTGTTCGATACGGTCGGCGTCCCGCTGGTCAACCTTCTGATCGGGTTCTGACGACCGTGGAACGCGGCGGCGTGCGCTGGTGGGCGGGTCGGGTTCGCCAGTTCCGCAACCACCTCGGCGCCCGGGTCGCGCCGGCGGAGCGGACCGCCCTGCTGGGCTGGGCTCCCGCATGGGCGGTTGACGCCTTCGACGCGATGCACGTTGCGGACCGGCGCCACGGCCTCGACGTGATGGCCTCGCTGCTGGCCGACGGCGTCGATTTCGCGAGCGAGGCCGATCGGGAGCTGCTCCTCGCCGGCCTGCTCCATGACTGTGGCAAGGGCGATACCGGGGTCTGGCCGCGCGTGGCGGTCGCGCTCGGCCAGGCGTACGGGCCGGCCGTTCGCCGACTGGGCCGCCTCCTTCCGTGGCCGGGTTGGCGAACCGCGCTCGATCGAGGCGAGGCGCACGCCGAGATCTCCGCCAGGCTGGTTGCGGCCGCGGGCGGATCCGTTCGGACGGTCGAACTGATTCGACACCAGGATGCGCCGCAGGATCCCGTCGACGGTGAGCGGCTCCGACTCGCCGACGAGGCAAACTGAGATGCCGACGGCGCCGACGATCGAGGCCGCGGTATCGCTGACGCCGCGGGTCAGGATCGACCCGGATCGACGCCCCGATAGTGCAACATCGGTCAGCGTCGCGGACTTCGACGGCCCGCTCGGGCTCCTGCTGACCCTCATCGAGGCTCGCCACCTCGATGTCCTGACGGTGCCCCTCGGGGCGCTCGCCGGTGCGTATCTCGAGGCCCTGGCCACGGTTGAGTCAGACCGGCTGGGAACCATCAGCTCGTTCGTCACGGTCGCCAGCCAGCTGATCCTGATCAAGAGCCGCGCCCTCCTGCCGCGGCACCAGGACGCGGACGCGACGCAGCTCGATGCCGGGGAACTGGTCGACCCCGAGGGGGAGCTGCGGGCGAGGCTCCTTCTCTATCGCGCCCATCGCGATGCCGGGCGGCGGCTGGACGAGGCAGCCCAACAGGGGGGCGGCCTCTTCCGGCGTGAGCCCGGCGCCGCTCACGCCACGGCCCTCGCGGGGGCCCGACCCGTCGACGCGCCGAGCCTCGATGTCGCGCTGCTGGTTGCGGCGCTCGATGGGCTTGCCCAACTGGCGCCGCCGCCCGACATCCCACCCGAGGCCATGGCCCGATCCGTGACCCTCACCGAGCGAGCGGACGTCATCCGCGCCGCGCTGCAGGAGGCAACATCGATCGTGCTCCAGGACCTCCTTCGGGGGGTTCGGGACCGAACCGTGATGGCCGTGACGTTCCTGGCCATGCTCGAGCTGGTCAAGCGCCGCGAGATCGTCGTGGAGCAGGCCGAGCCGTTCGGGCCGATCATTGCGCGGGGCACCACACCCGAGGAGCGGAGTGGGTCGGGCGGCGCCGATGCGCCGGACGAACCGCTCGACGACCGACTGGAGTCATTCGCGTGACCCAACCCGAGGCACCGGCTCCCGAGGCACCGGCTCCCGAGGGACCGATCACCGGCGGACCGACCCCCGGCGATCTCAGCGAGGCTGCCCTCGAGGCGCTCCTCTTTGTCGCCGAGCGGCCCCTGGCCCGGCGCGAGATTGCGTCGATCGCCCAGGTCGACCGGGAGACGGTGGACGCCCGAATTGGCGATCTCGAGGTCAGTCTGCGCGAGCGCGGCCTGGTCCTCGTCGTGTCCGGCGATCGGGTGGAGCTGGCCACGACCCCCGAGGCAGGGGCGCTCATCGCTCGGTATGTCGGGTCAGACGCGGTGCGCCTGTCGCCGGCCGGGCTTGAGACCCTGGCCATCGTGGCCTACCGCCAGCCGGTGACGAAGGCTGCGATCGAGCGGATCCGTGGTGTCGATTCCGATTACACCGTGCGCTCGCTGCTCCATCGTCGACTGGTCGTCGAGCTTGGGCGTTCATCTGCGCCGGGCCGTCCCTTCCTGTACGGCACCGGCTTCGAATTCCTCGAACGGTTTGGCCTCTCGAGCCTGGAGGAGCTTCCGCCGTTGGATCTAGACGTCGCCGCGCGGCTCGCCGAGGAAGGGTCGACGGAGATCGCGGACGACGGGGACGGCGCGAACGACGGGGACGCGGGGGACGCAGGGGACGCGGGGGACGCGTCGTGACCGGCGAGCGCCTCCAGAAGGTCCTCGCGGCCAGCGGCGTCGCCTCGCGCCGCGCCAGCGAAGTGCTGATCAAGGCGGGTCGCGTGAGCGTCGACGGTGTCGTGGCGACGCTCGGTCAGCAGGTGGACGTCACGAGCGCCGAAATCCTCGTCGATGGGCGACCGATCGGTGCCGCCGCGAGCCCGGTCTACATCGCGATCCACAAGCCGGCCGGAGTCACCTCCACGGTCAAGGACCGGCATGCCGACCGGACGGTGCTCGACTTCGTGCCCACGGCCCTCGTGCCCGATGGGGCTCGCATCTATCCGGTGGGGCGCCTGGATCAGGACAGCGAAGGGCTCATCCTCCTCACCAACGACGGTGACTGGTCCGAGCGTGTGCTCCACCCGCGGTTCGGGGTGGAACGCGAGTACGCCGTGGCGGTGCGCCAGCCGCTCAATCCCGATCAGGTGGCTGCTCTCGTGGCCGGGATCGCACTCGACGAGGGGCTGGCGCTCCTCGCCGCGCCACTTCGCGCCGCGACGGGCATCGAAACCCGTCGGACGGCCGAGCTGCTGCGCCCGCCGCCCGATGCTGCGCTGACCTGGTACCGGGCAACCCTGGCCCAAGGCTGGAAGCGCCAGCTCCGGAGGATGTTTGCCGCGGTCGGCGTGCCGATCGAACGGCTCGTCCGGGTTCGGATCGGTGCCGTTCGGCTCGACGGACTGACGGGCGGCCAGGCGCGGCGCCTCAAGGCCCCCGAAGTCCGCGTGCTCGGCGCGGGGCAGATCCAGAAGGTGCCCAGCGCACGCCGATTTCGCGAGGGGCGCAGGAGGCCGCACCGCTCCTAGGGGTTGCGCCGCGACGTCTCGCCCGGCACGATCGCAGGGTGATGGACGGGGTCGCACCGACGCCGGGCACGTCGCCGGTGGTCGTCGCCACCGGTCTGGTCAAGTCGTTCGGGCCGATCCGGGCAGTCGACGGCATCGACCTGGCGCTCGCCGCAGGCCGGATCTACGGGCTCCTCGGGCCGAACGGATCGGGCAAGACGACACTCATCCGCCTGCTGATCGGCCTGACCCGAGCGTCCGGGGGTGAGGCGAGGATCCTCGGGACGCCTATGCCGTCGCGCACGGCCCTTGGGCGGATCGGCTACATGCCGCAGAGCGAGTCGATCTACCCCGAGCTGTCGGTCGGGGAGAACCTCGCGTTCTTCGCGACGCTGCAGGGAGCGCAGTCCGCCGATGCCCTCGACCGGGTCCTGGACCTCGTCGAGCTCGCTGAACGCCGGAATACGCCGGCGACGCACCTGTCGGGCGGCATGCGTCGGCGCCTGTCGCTGGCCTGCACGCTCGTGCATGAGCCGCCCGTCCTGTTCCTCGACGAGCCGACCGTCGGCGTGGACCCGGCGCTCCGTGTCCAGTTCTGGGCGCATTTCCGGCGGCTGGCCGCCGCCGGGACGACGATCCTCGTGGCCAGCCACGTGATGGACGAGGCGGATCGCTGCGACGAGCTCCTGTTCGTCCGCTCCGGAAAGGTGATCGCGCAGGGGACCGGAGCCTCGCTCCGTGCCCAGGCGGGCACGACCGACCTCGAGTCGGCGTTCCTCCGCTTTTCGGGCCTCGACGACGAGGGTCGCCCGATCGACGGGGCGAAGGGGCCCACGTGAGCGGGACCCGAACACTCGCGGTCGCGCGCCGGATCCTCGCCGGACTTCGCCGCGACCATCGCGCCCTGGGACTGGTCCTCGTTGCCCCGATCGTGATCACGCTGCTTCTCGCCTGGGTGATCCGCGGCTCGGAGGTGGCCTCGATCAACGTGGGGCTGTACGCCCCGAATGGACAGGCCGACCAGGTCCACGTTGGATTCCTGCGCGCCGCAGCCGCGGAGGTCCCGGGAGGCGTCGACGTCACGATCGAAGCGGCGACGGCGAACGACCTCGACGAGCTCCGGACCTGGGTCGGAGAAGGCCGGGTCGATGTCGGCGTCGGCCTTCCGGGTGTCCAGTTCGGCGGCGCGCCGACCGTCACCGTGATCACGGCGGGCACGGACCCGGCGACCGAATCGGGGGCGCTCGCAGCGCTCCAGGCACTCGTCAGTCGGGCGCTGGGGGCAGCAACCGGCGTAGGGCCGAACACCAACATCCCCACCTTCCGACACGAGACCGTCTTCCTGTCGGCCGATGCCGACAGCCTCGACATCCTGGCGCCGGTGTTCCTCGGCTACTTCGCCTACTTCTTCGTGTTCATCCTCACCGGCATCAGCTTCCTCCGCGAGCGAGTCGGCGGGACCCTCGAGCGGCTCCTTGCGACGCCCGTCACGCGGGCAGAGATCGTCGTGGGCTACGGAATCGGGTTCAGCGTCCTGGCGACCGTCCAGGTCATCCTGCTGACCGCGTTCGTCCTCGGGAGGATCGCGGTCCCCGAGATCGGCCCCATCGGGGAGTGGGGGATCGGACTCGGTGTCGCGTCGGCCGGCAGTCCGCTCATCGTTCTCGCGCTGGTCCTGTTGCTCGCGATCGGGGCCGTCAACCTGGGCATCTTCCTGTCGACCTTCGCCCGGTCCGAGTTCCAGATCATCCAGTTCATCCCGATCGTGATCATCCCGCAGGGCCTGCTGGCCGGGATCTTCTGGCCGATCGATCGGCTCCCCGAGATCCTCGCGGCCATCGCCCGGGTCCTGCCGCTCACCTACGCCGTCGATGGGCTCCGCGGCGTGATCCTGCGTGGGGAGGACCTGGCAGCGTCGACGATCCAGCTCGATCTGGCCGTCCTCACAGCCGTCGCGGCCGTGTTCGTCGTGCTCGCGAGCGTGACGATCAAGCGCGAGGTCGCCTGAAGGTATCCTCTTCGCGATGACAACCTCCGCAGCGTTGACGGTGGCGATCGACGGTCCCGGATCGTCGGGCAAGTCGAGCGTCGGGGCTGCGGTTGCGGCCGAACTCGGCTATCGCTTCTGCGACACCGGCCTCCTGTATCGCGCGATCACCTGGCTCGCGCTCGCGCGAGGCATCCCGGAGACGGACGCCGCGGGTTTGATCGGCCTGATCGAGGAGATCGAACTGAAGCCCGATGCCCAGCAACGTCTCGTTCGCGTGGCCGTCGGCGGACGGGACGTGACCGACGAGGTGCGCGGCCCCGATGTCGATGCCCGGGTATCCGTCTTCGCCCGCGTTCCGGAGGTGCGTTCGGCGCTCCTCGTCGAACAGCGGCGGATCGCAGCCGGTGCCGGGATCGTCATGGCGGGTCGCGATATCGGGACCGTGGTCCTGCCGGACGCCGACGTCAAGATCTATCTCGACGCGTCGGTCGAGGAGCGGGCGAGACGACGGACCGGGGAGCGCGGCCTCCGCGGTGACGCGGACCCGGACGGAGCCGGCGCGGCGAAGATCCTGGCGCAGCTCCGACGACGCGACGATCTCGACCGGGGACGCGCGGTCGCACCGTTGCGTCCGGCCGACGACGCGGTCGTCATCACGACCGACGGCAATACCCTCGGGCAGACGGTCGCGCTGGTCGTCGCGGCAATCCGTTCCGCGGGAGCACGACCTGGGGCCGTGGCTTCTGCGGCAGCGCCCCCGGCCGGTTCCCGGAGGGCCGGCCGATGACCTCCGAGACGCCCATCGCCGGGCACGTCACCCTCCTCATCCACCTCCTCGCGCTCGTGGCGCGCGTTCTTGCGCGCAGCATCACCCGCGTTCGGATCGAAGGCGACCTCGATGCCATCCCGCGCGAAGGCGCGGTTCTGGTCGCCGCGAACCACGCGTCCAATGCCGATCCGGTGGTCATCGGCGCGTTCCTCACCCAGGCCCTGGATCGGCGCGTGAACTGGCTGGGCAAGAAGGAGCTCTTCGACGTCCCCGTGCTCGGCTGGCTTGCCCGGAACAGTGGGATTCACCCGGTGGATCGCGGAGCGGCGGATCTCGAGGCGTTCAAGATGGCCAGGCGAATCCTCGATGCCGGGCATCTGCTCGCCGTGTTCCCGGAGGGGACGCGCAGCTCCACCGGCAAGCTTCAGCCAGCAAAGGATGGCATCGCCCTGCTCGCGCTGCGAACCGGCGCCCCCATCGTCCCGATCGGGATCGTCGATGCCGACCTGGTATGGCCCAAAGGACGTCGGCTGCCTCGGCCGGGAGGCCGGATCACGGTTCGGATCGGCACGCCATTTCACCTGGAGACGCCCGATGCGACGGTGGACCGGCGAGCCGCCAAGACCCTCGCAACGGACCGGATCATGCGAGCGATCGCCGAGCTGCTTCCGCCTCGCCAGCGCGGCGTCTACGGGACGGACGGGCCGTCCGGCTGACCGCCGAACGGGCCGGATCGAGGGCCCGTGCGATACTTCGGCATGACATGAGCACCGTCGAGGAAGTCCGCATCGCCCGGCGCACCGGGTTCTGCTACGGCGTGCGCGAGGCGATCGACAAGGCCAAGGAGGCGTCGGCCGCCGGCAAGGTGACCCATACGCTCGGCCAGGTCGTCCACAACGAGGGCGTCATCCGCGACCTCGAGGACCTCGGCATCCGGACCGTGGATACGCTCGACGACGTCGATCACGGAGCAGCCGTCGTCATTCGCGCCCACGGGGTCAAGCCCGAGGTCATGGAGCGGGCCAACGCCCATGGCCTGGAGGTCATCGACGGAACGTGCACCTGGGTGGTCCAGGAGCACCGTGAGCTCGCGAAGCTCGTCGAGGAGGGGTACACGATCGTTCTCCTCGGCACACCCAACCATGCCGAGGTTGTCGGCATGCTCGGCTTCGCGCCGGACGCCATCGTCGTCGACGAGGAAGACGACTGGGACAAGGTGCCGCGGAAGAAGAAACTGGCGCTCATCTCCCAGAGCACGCAGCCGCCCTGGAAGTTCGAGAAACTGGCGGCGTTCATGGTCAGCCGAAGCCATGAGCTCAAGATCGTCAACACGGTCTGCCCGGTCACGATCCGGCGCCAGGAGGACACCCTCGACACCGCCCGCGACGTCGACCTGATGGTCGTGGTCGGCGGGCGTTCCTCGGCGAACACCAAGGAGCTGACGCGTCTGTGCGGGATCGCCGGCACGCCGGCGATCCAGATCGAATCCGTTCACGACCTGGACGACCCGTCCGTGTTCGACGGCCCGCGCGTCGTCGGGATCACCGGCGGAACGTCGACCCCCATCGAGGACCTGCACGTCGTTGCCAGGCACATCCTCGAGACGGCCGGGATCGACGGCATCCGGGAGCGTGCGTCCGAGTTCGCGGAGGCGGCTCTCGTGGCCGCCGCGACTCCCGCCGGTCGGACCACCTCACTCCCCAAACTGCCCATGGCGACAGAGTCGGCGACCGCCGTCGCGGCCTCGGGCGCGGCCTGAACATGGCCCGCACCGCGCGGCCCGGAGGCGCAGCGAGCGCAGCCGGAGGAATTCCGGTCGTTGCCATCGTCGGCCGTCCCAACGTCGGCAAGAGCACGCTCTACAACCGGATCATCGGTGCCCGGGTGGCCATCGTCGAGGACCGAGCGAGGACGACGCGCGATCGCCTGTACGGCGACGCGGAGTGGAACGGTCGACGGTTCATCGTCGTCGACACGGGCGGACTCGAGGTCGATCCGGGCGACGCGATCGAGGCGAAGGTGCAGGAGCAGGCTCGACTCGCGATCTCGGAGGCGGATGTCATCCTGCTCCTCGTCGACGCGATCAGTGGCACGACGCCGGCCGATCTCGAAGCGGCAGAGCTGTTGCGCCGTGCGAAGGCGCCGGTACTCGTCGTCGTCAACAAGGCCGACAACGAGAAGCGCGAGCTCGATGCGGCCGAGTTCTACGCGCTGGGTTGGGAAGAGACGTATCCGATCGCGGCCAGCCACGGGCGTGGAGTTGCTGACCTGCTCGATGCGGTGGTCTGGGCAATGCCGCCCGAGAGTGAATCGGAGATCGCGCGCAAGGCCCGTGATGCCGAGGCGGAGGCGTGGGCTCGCGAGGTGGCGGCGGGTCGACTCGAGCCGTTCGTCGTCGGCACGGACGGCCTGCCGGCAATCGGCGACGGGTCGGACGGCGTCGTGGATGAGGCCGATCTCGATGCCCTCGATGACAACGAGGCCGAAGCGGCCCGCTGGGACGCGCTCATCGCGGCCGAGGCCGATCAGTCGCCGGCCTCGATCGCCTTCGTGGGTCGGCCGAACGTCGGGAAGTCGAGCCTGCTCAATGCCCTCCTCGGCCAGGAGCGCGCGATCGTCTCGGACATCCCGGGGACGACCCGCGACACGATCGACACGCGCCTCGAGTGGGGGAGGAGCGAGATCGTCCTGATCGACACCGCCGGAATCCGGCGACGCGGCAAGGTGGCCTCGGGGCCGGCCGCCGAGCGCTTCTCCACGCTGCGCGCGCTCAAGGCGATCAGCCGTGCCGACGTGGCGGTCCTGGTCATTGACGCGGTCGAGGGCCTGACGGCCCAGGATGCCCACGTGGCCGGCTATGTGGCCGAGGAGGGTCGGGGCCTGGTCATCGCCGTCAACAAGTGGGACCTCGTCGAGGACAAGACGGACCGCACGTTCGATCAGTACGTCGAATGGATCCGCGCGGACGTGCCGTTCCTCGACTTCGCCCCGGTCGTCTCCATCAGCGCGACGACCGGCCAGCGCGTCGGTCGCGTCCTCGAGCTGGCCATCGACATCTGGGCCGAGCGACGCAAGCGAATCTCGACGGGCGAGCTGAACCGCGTGCTGATGGCGGCGACGGATCGAACGCCGCCCCCACCGGTGCGCGGCCGCCGCCCGAAGCTCTTCTACGTGACCCAGGCCGCGGTCGCGCCACCGACGTTCGTCTTCTTCGCCAACGACGCTGCGTCGGTCCACTTCAGCTACCGGCGCTACCTCGAGAACCAGCTGCGCGACCGGTTCGGATACCACGGGACCCCGATTCGCCTCATCTTCCGCGATCGCACCGCCGTTCGCCTGCCGCGTCGTCGCAAGTCCGCCCCGTCGCCTGCGCCGCGTCGGGTTGCCGGCGGTCGGGCGGCGCTGCCAAAGGGTCCCAAGCGCGCGAAATGAACGAACCGCGGGTCGCCGTCGTCGGCGCCGGGGCGTGGGGAACCACGCTCGCCGCGCTCGTCGCCCGCACGGAGCCGGTCCTGCTCCTGTGCCACGCCCCCGAGACCGCGGCCGCCATCCGCGACACCGGACGCAACGAACGACGCCTGCCCGGCATCGACCTCCCGCCCATGCTGCATGCGTCGGCGGATCCGGGCGAGTTCGCGGCGGCAACCGATCTCGTCATCTTCGCCGTCCCGTCGACGCACCTCCGGGCAACCGCCGAGGTTGTTGCCGGGCACGTCGCCCCCGCGGCGGATCTGCTGTCGGTGGTCAAGGGCCTCGAGCGAGGTTCGCTCCTGCGGATGAGCGAGGTGCTGGCCGACGCGGGAGGCTTCGTTCCGTCACGGATCGCGGCGCTGTCGGGCCCGAACCTTGCCCTGGAGGTTGCACGGAGGTTGCCGGCGTCGGCGGTGGTTGCGGCGTCGGATCCGGCGCTCGCGGCACGCGTCGCGGCGCGCCTGGGTCGTCGGGAGTTCCGGCTCTACGTCAACAACGACCTGCTCGGCGTGGAGCTGTGCGGCGCCCTGAAGAACGTGCTGGCGATCGCCGCCGGCGCCGTGGACGAGCTGGGCTTCGGCGACAACGGGAAGGCCGGCCTGATGACCCGCGGCCTGGCCGAGATGATGCGGCTGGGGATCGCGGCCGGTGCCAACCCGCTGACGTTCGCCGGACTGGCCGGCATCGGTGACGTGATTGCCACGTGCGGTTCGAAGCTGTCGCGCAACCACCAATTGGGCGTCGAGCTGGCGCGGGGCCGGCCGTGGGCTGAGCTCGAGGGCACGCTTCCGGGTACCGCGGAGGGTGCCTATGCGGTGGACGCCGCGCTGGCGCTGGCCGAGCGCCACGGGGTGGACATGCCGATTGCCCGCGAGGTCCACAACGCGCTGTTCGAGGGCAAGAGCGTCCAGCGCTGCCTGCTGGATCTGCTCGCCCGCGAGTCGAAGGACGAACTGGCCGATCTGCAGGCCTGGGTCCGCAGTCTCACGCCGGTCTCAGGAGATCCAGCCTAGATCGTCAGCCGCATGGCAACCGACTCAGCGGCACCGAGATGGACCTCTGCTAGACTCCACAGCCTGTCGGGGCGTGGCGCAGTCTGGTAGCGCACCAGTCTGGGGGACTGGTGGTCGTCGGTTCAAATCCGGCCGCCCCGACCAGATCCTTATCAAGGCCAGCAAGCTCCGAGTGGCCGTCTCGAGCGATTACAAGTTCGCGGAGGATCAGATCGCGGTCAAGGTCGTGCAACGCCTGGGTATCGGCGTGGTCGACGCCACCGCGCTCGCGTACCTGGTGAGCAAAACCGTGTGACCCCTCGTTCCCGGGCCGCTCCGCGCCCTCCGTGGGCGGCCCGGCGCTCGGTCAACGTTGGCAACGTCGCGCACCTTGCAATGGGCGCGCCGGTCGGCGCATCCTGCGAAGCACCGTGACGATAATCTTCGGCCTTGTCTTCATGGCCTCAGTGGCAATCACCGCAACATTCCTCGGCGATCCTCTCGGCCAGATTGTGTGGGAGGCGACTGGCATCGGCCAGCTCGCCACCTTCGCCGGGCTCGTCGGCACCCTCGGCCTACAGGCGATCGTCCTGACCGGCTGGATAAAGCTAAGTGAGGACGACAGAGAGCGACGCCATGAGATCGAGAGGCTTCGAGAGCGGGTGGCTACTCTCGAGGGCAAGGGGCGTCATGACGAACTCGAAAAGGGTTCGCGGGAGCGCTGGAGGGAATGACCTCCGTCCCCCGTTACCGAGCTTGGGACGCGATCCACGACGCCCTACCGGACGGCTGGGCGGTCGCGCCGGCCTCCTGTGACCCCGGACGGCGCGCCTGGACCGTCGTGGCGCGCTCAGCGCCCCGTGCGGGCCGCTACGGGCCACCCGAGTACATCGAGGCCCAGGGCGAGGATGAGACGGCCGCCCTGACGTACCTGGCGCTAGCCCTCGAGGAGCGGCGCGGAGACGAGCGACGGGTCGGGATCGGGCAGCGGGCGCGGATGGCATATGTCGAGGGCGCCGAGGCAGAGGCGCTGCGGTCGCGGGGGCGGGGCTCACGGGCGAGGAGTTGGAGCGGGTTATTGAGGAATATCCGCTGGAGCCGTAACGGGCCCGCCGAGCCGGAGCGTCTGGGGCAGTGCCGTTTGTCGTGTTCGGCACTTCCCGCACTTGACATGCCCGGTTTGGTCAGGTTGGCAGGACGCACAGAAGGTCGAGTGCGGCCTCAGCCTCGCTATGAGCCTGACCCCACCACGAAGTAGCGCTGTCAAAGTCGGAGTAGAGCACCCTGCCAGCCTCATTCAAAGCGTCCGCTGACCGGTACAGGTGGCGGGCGGCATCGACCTCGACGGTGTCGGCGAGGCTCCAGATAGCTAAACTCGCGTCCCGAAGATCTTTCGCCCGATCTCCCCCTAAGTCGAAAGACGCGAACGCATTGGTCGCGTCGTCTAGGTACTGCGTTAGGTCGGCGCAGGATTTCGTCGACGCGGCGTTGTCGATGCTCGGTATAGGCTGCGGTGTCGCCGTGGGGGCCAGCGTCGTGGTCGGCTCGGGCGTGGGACCGGCGCACGCCGCGAGCATCACCACCGCCGCGATCAGCAGTCGACTCCGCGCACCCATCCGTGGTCCTCTGGCGATCTCTCGATGGTGTGACGCAGACAATGTGCAACCGGTTACGGGTGCCGTCAATGCTCGATGAGTCGCAGCTAAGCGGCCCTCGCTAGTCTGTCCACGACCCCGGCGCCGCGTCCGGACGTGCGATCCCGCCCCGCGGGGCCGCTCGACGCCCCCGGTCCGGGTCCTCTGGTTCGCTTGACGGGACGGGCGCGGCGTCGCGCGCTAATGGGAAGGGTGCCCAGGCCCGGGCTGCAACAACGGGGGCGCCCGAGCGTCTCTTATGGGTACACCGTCCGGAGGGATTGAGATGCATTCGTTGCACTCGCGGTTGGCCACCACGATCATCGCCGGCCTGCTCATCGGGGCGGCCTGCACGTCGGCTGCAACCCCGGCCGCGGACCTGACGCCAACGGCGTCGCCGTCGATCACGATCACCCCGGCGACCGCGAGCCCGACAGCGACGGCGACCCCGGCGAGCCCGAGCCCGTCAGTGACCCCCCAGCCGACCCCGGAGCCCACGCCGGTCCTGGTGCCACCGATGCCCACTGGGGTGAACTTCGAGGAGCAGGTGCGCGTGAGCGACGACGAGCAGGTTGCGGAGTTCACCCAGACGGTCACCTGGGGAGCGCCGTGGAGCGAGGGCGTCGTGATACGGGTCTACGGCGTGACCGAGTGCATCGCCGCGCCGGCCGACCCACTCCCGAACACCAGTGGGCCATGCCTTGTTGTGCACACCCCCCTGCCGGCATCGGTCCGCGCGCTGCTCGCCACGGCACCGGCGTCCGCAGGCGTTGTCAGCTGGGCGTGGACGCAGCATCCCTGGGAGTGCGACCAACCCGCGGTGTCCTACGACTTCAACGGACCCGCATACCACGCGGTCGTGTTGGCTGCCTACGGCGCGTCGGGTCACTCGATCTTTGCCATCGCAGCGCCTGGCGGATGGTGGACGCCGGCCGCTGGCGACATCATCTGCTGAGACCGGACCACGATCCCGCCTCGGCGGCCAGTGGAGCCGGAGCGACCGGGGCGGGAGGTTCGGAGCGTATGCTACCGTTCCATGAAGCTCACGATCACGCCGGGAGTCGTCGCGTGATGAGTTCCGCAGCTCTCACCAACGACAGCGCTGCCATCAGGTCCCAGGCAAGCGTCCCGCCCGGGTGGGGAGCCTCGGCCCAGAAAGAGCGGGCGGGTCCGGCCTGGAGTGGCGTTCCAGCGAGCCCTCAAGGCCCCGACCGGTGGTCACCGACCCTCGTGCGAGTCTATCGGGGAAAGACCCAGGCTGATGCCGCAGCACAGATGCGGGTCGAAGCCACATCCCTCGCACAACAGGGATACACCCCGACCTCGCAGAGCTGGGCGCCTGGACAGTATGGCTGCGGCGCCTTCTTGGGTGCGGTGCTCTTGATGTTTCTCTTGGTTGGGATCCTGATCTTCATCTATATGCTGATTGTCAAACCCGCCGGTACTTTGACCGTGACGTACGTGCTTCAGTCAGCGGTGACGCAGCCGCCGGTCGCCCGAGTAGGGGCCGCGGCGGCTCCTGCCGCGGGCCGCGATCTCGCCTCGCGGCTGGCGCAAGTGGACGAGGCACTCCGCGCCGGCACGCTGAATGACGAGGAGCACGCGATGCTGCGAGCCAAGATCCTCGACGACGCCTGAGACGCTCCGGCTCCGCGTCCGGACCACGATCCCGCCCCACCGGCGGCCAGTCGCGGAGCGACCGAGGCGATGGTGGGTACCAACGTAGGTACCAATAGGGGCGCACGACAGCAACCGGGAACCCAGAACAGATGGCCGGTTCGTGCGCAAACGGACCGTCGACGGACGCCCGCGGACGCTATGGGCAAGACTGGGGGACCGGTGGTCGTCGGTTCAAATCCGGCCGCCCCGACCAGATCCTCCGTTCGGCGTGCCCTTGCGCCCGCGACCATCTGCCGCCTGCCGCGCAGCCGGATTTCCGGTGCGCCCACGCACCGGAACCCTGTTCCTTGACGGAATGGCGGTTTACGCTGGTCCCAGGGCGGACAACCCGCCAACCGAGGAGGACGGTCAATGCGTCTCAGAGTCGCGATCATGTTGCCTGCCGCGCTCCTGCTCCTGGGACTGAGCGTCGCCCCGGCACTGGCCACGGTGCATCCGATCCAGTCCGGCGATTGCAACGGCTTTGACGAGCCGTTCAGCCCGTCGGGAGGCGATCCGCCCGGCATCACCGGCCAGTCCAACGCGAACGCGAATAACTTTGCACGACCCCTGTTCGCGACCGGGGTCCTCCTGGGGTTCGGTCCGGGTGGACCGATCATCGACTTCGACAACCCCGCACTCAACGGGGACAACGGGAATTGTCCCAACGGGAGCGCGGACTTCTAGATCGCCGGTTGTAGCCCGCCCTGGCGCCAGTCCCGGCGCCGGGGCGTCCTGCCGGCAACAGGGCCGCACGACGACGCAGAGCGACCCTGCCGAGTCGCCCGCCCGTGCGCGATGCGTGCTTCTCCACGCGAATCACATCACCGCGGCTTCGGGTCCGACGATGGCGTGGGCTTGGGCTGAGGCCACTTGATCGGAGGTGGCTGCCTTCGGACCGAGCTGACACGTGTTCGATCCCTTGCCCCTCGTGAGCGGCTATTGGCCTCCGCCGACCTGCGTGCGCAGCGACTTCGTCCCGGCATCGATCGTGTTCGAAAAGCGCAGAAGCCCGGCGTCCAGGAAGCTGTCCAGGCTGTACCCGGCGATGAAGGCCGTGGCCGGCGCCACGTTGTCGAACGTGAAGGCGAGGAGGACCAGGCCGGCCCAGACCGACAGCGCCGTGATGTACATCTGCATCTCATGGGTGTGACCCCACAGGACGAGGTCGTCGATCGCGGTCCACCTGCCCGTTCGATCCGCAGAGCGCGACTGCTTGTAGAGGTCGATCGCAAGGTGCCCCAGGACGCCCGCAGCCACGAGGACGTAGGCGACGGCGAGTTCCTGCGTTCGCGCCGAAACGAAGGGTCCCCCGACGGCCAGCTGCGCGGCGCCGACGGTGAGGATCAGCCCGGCCGCCGCGATCCCCGCAATGACGACGTAGGACCTCCGTTGGCGCCCTGGATCGGGTGAGCCCGCCCAGATGACGCCGGCCCCGACATCGATGATGCCGTAGATCCCGACCGGGCTGCCGGCCAGATAGCGCAGAACATCGACCCGCTGCGATTCGAGGGGCAGCTCGTCCCTGAAGGCGGCGTGGAAATCGAACGCGCCGCCGATCCGTTGGCGCTCCAGGTATGCCTGTACCCGGCGAGGAATGGTCAGGATGGCAACGCGATAGACGACCGCGGAGAGCAACGCGTCGATCGATCCAAGGCGGCGATCTCTCTCGCCCGTGTCCGCGGGTGGGGCCTCGACGAAGGCGTTCCAGTACGCCTTCGCCCGATCCCAGTCGTTGTCGAGCTGCGTCAGCTCGTCGCCGATTTCGTCGGGCTCGGCGGCGCCGGCCTCGACCGCTTCCTGGATGTCGGAGAGGTCGCGGTCGACCTGGCGCTCGTTCGTGGCCCACAGCGCGCGTTCCTGCTCCAGGACTTCAGCAAAGCGGTCGCCGCTCGATGCGAGCGAGCCGACCGAGGTCTGGAGGCCCTGGACGTTCGCTCTCGCCTGACGTAATCGATCCCAGACCGAACGCCCCGATCCTTCGGGCAGGACCAGGCCCGGCGGTGCCGCCTGGGCACCGGGCTCTCTCGGGGGCGGCATCTGGGGCGGTGGCAGGGTCATGGGCGATGTCATACTCCCGGGCCGTCACCACGGCGTCTTGACCGCCTGCGATACTTGTGACGACTCGACATTCCCGAGGGGTTGGAGGCATCACGGGTGGATCATTCACGCACGGACCCGACGGGTGGTGAGCCGGTCTTGCCCGAGGATCAAGCGACGCCCGAGGATGCAGCCATGCCATCGCCGACGGTGGCCTGGGAGGAGGGCGCGGGCCGGTCGCTCGAGGTCCCCGGTGCCCCCGGGTTCGTCTTTGCCTCGATGCTCTCGCGCTTCGTTGCCTATGTCATCGATGGGCTGATCGTCGTCCTGCTCTATCTCATCCCGCTGGTGGCCCTCGAAACGGCGATGGCCGGCGAATCGAACCTCAAGCTGTTCCTGACGGCGATCGTGTCGACGGTCGTCAGCTTCGCCTACTACATCGGATCCTGGCGGTCCGGCCGTCGCGCGACACCGGGCCAGCGCCTCGTGAAGATCCAGGTCGGCAATGCCTTCGACGGTCAGACGCTGACGTTCGAGCAGGCGATGTCCCGCTGGTTCGCGCTGGCCTTCCCGTTCCAGGCCATCGCCGTTATCCCTGCCCTGGCACAGCCCGTCAGCGGTCTGCTGCTGCTGTGGAGTGTCGTCCTCCTGTTCGCGACCGCGGTGTCCGCGACGCGGCAGGGTCCACACGACCGGTTCGCGCGGAGTGCCGTGGTCCAGCGCGCCGGCGCCGGCAGCTCCGGCCTGGTGCTGGGCTGCCTGCTGGTGATCGTGATCATCGTCGCCCTGGCCGCGGCGTCGGTGGCCGCGGTGTACCTCCTCGGCGACCAGTGGGAGGAGATCCTTCGCCAGATCGGCGAGTCGGTCTGAACGCCGTCTAGCGGGTCTTCGACGCGAGGAGGTGCGCTTCGAGCTCTTCGACGGAGGCCATCGCCGCGTCCCAGTCGGGGCTGCCGCGCATGGCCGCCGCGGCGCGAGCCCGGGCGCGCTGAAGTGCCACTTCGAGCGTTCCCCGTTCCAGTCGCTGGCTCGTTCGATCCATCGAACACCTCATGACCGCTGCGCCAGATCGATACCCGACGGACAGACGATCGGTTCGAACGTTCCCCTGTGCGAAGTCTCGTGGACGACCTTGCCCGACGCCATCCACCGGGCGTTCGTGGATCGCGGCAGACATGCTCCCGGTGGTCTACGTCGTTCGCACGATCGGCGTCAACGAACAGGGCTCGTGCCCGTCCGGCCGACGACGCGCTGATGGGCTGGCACGCGTCCCGCCCCGTGTCCCGCCCCCGCGTTAGACTCCAACCGTCGCTACTGCCCGCCGCCCCCGTGAGGAGCACCCGCCATGGCCGTTGAGATCGCCACCGACTATCGGATGTTCATCGACGGCGCGCCGGCCGAATCCGAGGGCGGAGCGTGGTTCGATGTTCGAAGCCCGGCGACGGGTGAGCTCGTGGGTCGCGTGCCGGCCGGAACGCCGGCGGATGTGGATCGGGCCGTGGTCGTGGCCCGGGCGGCGTTCCGCGACGGTCGTTGGCGTTCGATGGGGATGCCGGACCGGGTCGCGATCATGAATCGCCTCGGCGACCTGATCGACGAGCGCGCCGACGAACTGGCCCGCCTCGAGACCCTCCAGACCGGCACGGCCTACAAGCTCCGCCGCGATTCCGACTTCGCGTTCGCCTCGGACAACCTGCGCTTCTTCGCTACGCAGATCCGCCATCTCGAGGGCAAGGCCGCGGCCGAGTACTCGGGGAACCACACCTCGATGATTCGGCGCGAGCCGCTCGGCGTGGTCGGCCAGGTGGCGCCGTGGAACTACCCGATGTGGATGGCGATCTGGAAGATCGGACCGGCCCTTGCCGCGGGGAACAGCATCGTCCTGAAGCCGGCCTCGGCCACGCCGATCACGACGATCCGCCTGGCGGAACTGGCGCTGGAGGCGGGCGTTCCGGCGGGAGTGTTCAATGTCGTCACCGGGCCGGGGAATACGGTGGGTGCCCGCCTGGCGGCCCACGAGGACGTCGATCTCATCTCGCTCACCGGCGACACCGCGACCGGCAAGCAGATCCAGGCGTTGGCGGCCGGCAATCTCAAGCGCGTCCATCTCGAGCTGGGGGGCAAGGCGCCGTTCATCGTCTGTGCGGACGCGGACCTCGAGGCGGCCGCTCGTGGTGCGACCGCCGGCGCGCTGATCAACGGCGGCCAGGACTGCACCGCAGCCACGCGCGCGTACGTCCATCGATCGCTCTACGGCGCGTTCCTTGCCCGCACGGCCGAGCTCTTCGACGCCGTCAGGGTGGGGGACCCGTTCGATCCATCGACGGACCTGGGGACGCTCATTTCGAAGGGGCAGGTCGACCGCGTGGAAGGCTTCGTCCAGCGCGCGGTCGCGGCCGGCGGTCGCGTCGTCGCCGGCGGCCTGCGGCCCGATGTCCCCGGGTTCCCGGACGGCGCGTTCTACCGGCCCACGATCGTCGCCGACGTCGCCCAGGACAGCGAGATCGTCCAGGACGAGGTCTTCGGCCCGGTTCTCGCGGTCCTGCCCTTCGACACGATCGAGGAAGCGCTCGAGAAAGCGAACGACACCCGCTACGGTCTCGCCGCCAGCATCTGGACGCGCGACGTGTTCACGGCGATGGAGGCGGCCCGCACGCTGGACTTCGGGCACGTGCAAGTGAACGACCATCTCATGGTGACGTCCGAGATGCCCCACGGCGGTTTCAAGCAGTCCGGCTCCGGCAAGGACATGTCGTCGTACTCCTTCGAGGAGTACACCCGGGTGAAGCACGTGATGATCGAACTGACCGGCGAGCCCGAGAAGGACTGGCACTACACGATCTTCGGCGACAAGCCGACGGGGTAGGGGACTTCTACGCACGACGCACGACGCACGAAACGGCCGGCGCCTGTCTCCGGGACCTATTCTTCGCGGAACAGCGCGTCGATGTTCGGTAACCGCTCGAACCGGGAGAACGTCCCATCGTCGGCGATTTCCCTTGCGGCCTGGAGAAATCCAGCCCATGCCGTGCGCGCCAGGGTGCCCCCCACGCTGATCCGGCGCACTCCCAGGTCCGCCGCCTGCGCAACCGTCGTGAACGGGGCGTTGATCAGCAGGTTCACCGGTTTGGGCGACACGGCGGCGATGATCGCGGCGATGTGATCGACGCTGTCGATCCGCGGAGCGTACAGGCAGTCGGCGCCGGCTTCCGCGTACGCGCTCAGCCTTCGGATCGTCTCGTCGATGTCGGGGCGTCCGACGACGAACCCCTCGGAGCGACCGGTGAGAACGATGCCCGTGCCGCTCTCGTCAATCGCCTGCCGCGCGGCCCGAACACGCTCGACCGCACGATCGAAATCATGGAGCGGATGGAGCTCGTCGCCCGTGGAATCCTCGATCGAGAGCCCGGCGATCCCCGTGGCCGCGGCGAGCCTCACGTTCGCGGCGACGTGCTCCGGATCGACCGCGAAGCCGCCCTCGAAGTCTGCATTCACCGGCACCTCGACGGCGGCCGAGACGACACGGAGATGCTCCAGGGCCTGATCGAGCGTGACTTGATTGTCCGCCCGACCCAGCGTCCAAGCGAAACCCGCGCTCGTCGTCGCCAGCGCCTTGAAGCCCATCTGTTCGAGCGCCCGTGCGCTCCCTGCGTCCCACGGGTTCGGCATGACGAAGCAACCTGAGGCGTGCAGGCGGTGGAACGTCTGGGCTCGATCGTTTACGGCTGTCACTCCATCCTCCCAGAGCGAGCATACGACGTTCGATCTCAGTTCGGCGACCACCCGCACCAGGATCTGTGGATAACTGCGTAGCAATCCCGCCCCTTGACGCGCTCCCACGCGCTTTCACGAGCGTGGGAGTGGTGAGTGCGTCGTGCGAGAGCATCGGCCCGTCAACCCCAGACGCAAGGTCATGCGCGCGATCTTCTGGGCCGCGGTTCTCGCGTCCGGAGTGTTCGGACTGATCGCCGTATGGGGGCGCGGCCCCGGTCTCCTCATCGGCGCGACGATCCTCGGCCTCTACGACATGGCCCGCCACGATCGAATCGCGACCTTCGGGTATATAATCCGGAGGTCGGCCTAATGGAGGGTGCAGCGCTGGCGGTCGGCGTCGGGCCACAGCTCGCCGATCGCCCGGATGAGCCCCGGGGCCCCGTCGGTCACGACGAGGAGCGGGCTGCGCAGACCGCGGGCGATGAGGCCCTGCCCGAGGTCGAGCCAGTCCTCGACCCGCTCGCGCTGGCCGAGGCAGACGTCGAGCAGGATCCGCTCGCCGTCGGTCGTGAAGCCCCAGGCTGCGCAGATGGCGTCCAGGAACAGCGCCAGCAGACGGACCTCGCCGAGACTGCGCGCCCGGAAGGCCCGGTAGCGGTCGCGCAGCTCGCGGCAGATCCCGCTCACCGCCGTCCGGCTGATCGCACCCAGCCCGGCCTCCCGGGCGAGGCTCTCGATGTCGCGGTCGGACAGGCCCCGGACGTAGGCGCCGATGACGAGGGCCTCGAGCGGGCGGGTCCGGACGATCGCTCGCGTGTCGGGGATGACCGAGGACACGAAGCGGGTGAGCGTGTCGCGGACCTGAGGCATGGCGATCGTGATCTGGCCCTCGGCGGTCTGGACCCGACGGGGTCGGTGGCCATTGCGCGAGCCCGAGGCCGCGGGGGTCCGCTCGTAGCGGGCGCGGCCTAGGAAGGCTTCGACCTCGTCCTCGACCGCCC
>CAKKPP010000022.1 GCA_919901745.1 Chloroflexota bacterium
GGCTCGCCGCCGCCCGGCTCGCCGCCGCCCGGCTCGCCGCTGTGCATTCATGGAGCCACGATCCTCGGAGAGGCGGATTCGGCTGACACCCGTGTCGTGCTGGTCGACGCGGGACGGATCCAGTCGATCGACAGCGGCGAACGGCTGCCGTGCCCTCCCGGCGCTCGACGGCTCGATGCGACCGGGCTCGTGCTCGCGGCAGGCTTCATCGACCTCCAGGTGAACGGCGCGTTCGGGGTCGACTTCACGATCTCCCCCGAACGGCTCTGGGAGGTTGCGGCGGAGCTGCCTCGCCACGGCGTGACGGCATTCCTGCCCACCATCATCTCCTCGTCACCGGTGATGCTGGAGCGCGCCCGGAGCGCTCTGCTGGCGGGACCGCCACCGGGCTTCGTCGGGGCCTGGCCCGTCGGGCTGCACCTCGAGGGGCCGTTCCTGTCCTCGGCCAGGCGTGGCGTGCACGACAGCAGCTTCCTGCGCCTACCCGACCTCGGGACCGTGGCGGACTGGTCGCCCGCGACGGGCATCCGAATGGTCACGCTCGCTCCGGAGCTGCCCGGTGCGCTCGCCGTCGTTCGTGCGCTCGCCGAGCGTGGCGTCGTCGTCTCGGCGGGCCACACCGCGGCGACGCTGGCCGAGGGACTCGCCGGAATCGACGCCGGGATCCGCTATGCGACACACGTGTTCAATGCGATGCCGCCCATCGACCATCGCGAGCCGGGACTTGTCACTGCCGTTCTCCTCGACGATCGGGTGACGGCCGGGTTCGTTGCCGACGGGACCCACGTCGCCCCGGAGGTTCTCGCGCTCGCTGCGCGCGCCGTCGGTCGGGGTCGGTTCTCGACGGTCAGCGACGGGATCGCGGGCCTGGGGATGCCGCCGGGCGGGTATCCGCTCGGCGATCTCGAGGTGACCAGCGACGGGGTCGCGGCTCGACGCGGGGATGGCCGGCTCGCCGGCAGCGTGGTCCAGCTCGACCAGGGGATCCGCAATGTCCGGGCCTTCCTCGGCTGGTCGCTGGCCGATGCGGTCGCCACGGTCACGAGCGTCCCGGCCCGGCTGCTGGGCGTCACCGATCGGCATGGTGTCCTCGCTCCGGGAGCCGACTTCGACGCGGTCCTCCTCACGCCCGAACTCGAGATCGTCGCGACCTTCATCGCGGGCCGGATCGTCCACGCGACGGGTGCACTCGACGGCCGCATGCACGACGGCGACGCGGACCCGGGGTGAGGTCAGGCCGATGGGCATGAGGCCACGCCGATGGGCATGAGGGACGAAATCCTCGAGCAGCCAAACGTCGCAGCCCGGCTGCTGGAGACGGGTCCGTCGCCGATCGAGGCGATCACGAGGGCGATCCGATCGCATCCGATCGAGTTCGTCCTGATCGCGGGTCGGGGAACATCCGATCACGCCGGCGTCTACGCCCAGTACATCTTCGGGTCGCGGAACGACCTTCCGGTCGCCCTGGCGGCGCCGTCGCTGCTGTCGATCTACGGGGCACGACCTCGACTGCGCCACGCGCTCGTGATCGGGATCTCGCAGTCGGGCCGCTCACCCGATGTCGTCGGGGTCGTCACCGAGGGTCGCCGTCAGGGCGCGGTGACGGTGGCCGTCACGAACGACCCATCGTCGCCGCTCGCCGTTGCCGCGCAGTGGGTGATCGATGTCGCCGCCGGGCCCGAGCGCGCGGTCGCGGCCACCAAGTCGTACACGGCGGAACTCCTCGCGCTCGCGCTCCTGTCGAGCGTCCTCCGTGAGGGAGTGGTCGGCGCGCGCGAGACGCTGGCCCAAGTCCCGGCGGCGATGCATGGCGCCCTGGATGTCGAAGGGGAGGCTGAGCGGGCGGCGGCCGCGTTCCGGGAGATGCGCGCGTGCATCGTGCTCGGGCGCGGCTACGAGTACGCGACCGCACTCGAGTGGGCGCTGAAACTCAAGGAACTCACGTACCTCTTCGCCGACGCCTACTCCGCCGCGGACTTCCAGCACGGGCCGATCGCGCTTGCGGAGGCGGGACTTCCGGTCCTCGCCGTCGCAACCTCCGGCAGAGCCCGGGCCGGCATGCTGAACCTGCTGACTCGGCTCAGCGACGAGCTCGGGGCGACGCTCCTGGTTCTCGCGGATCGCTTCGACGGATTGCCCGCCGGAGCCGACGTGCTCGGCCTGTCGAGCGGCCGACCTCCCGGCGACCGGGGCGCCGATGCGGCTGCGATCCTTCCCGACTGGCTGATGCCGATCGTCAGCATCATCCCGGCCCAGCTCTTCACGTATCATCTGGCGCTCGCTCGCGGCGTTGATCCGGAAACCCCACGGAGCATCAGCAAGATCACCCTGACGCGTTGATCACCGGGTGCCTCCCGATTCGATGCTGGAAGATATGACGGGCTTCGGGGCCGGCGATCGGTGGCGGCCGGGCGCGGCGGCCGGGCGGGGCGGCCGTCGGCTACCATCTCGACGATGCCGAATGCGTGGAGATCGCCAGGGTGAGCGGGCCGCTGCGGGTCGCCGTCCTCGGCGCCGGCACCGTGGGCCGGGAGGTGATCCGTGGGTTCCTCGAGCACCCCGAACGGCTCCGGCCGACCGATGGATCCGCATTGACACTCGTTGCCGTCGCGGTTCGCGACACGGCACGGGCACGGGCACGGGCCGATGGAATCCCGCCGGGCCTCGTCGGCGACGCTCCGGCCCACCTCGTCGCTTCGCCCGACACGGACATCATCGTTGAGCTGATGGGCGGCGACGAGCCCGCCCATACCCTGGTCGCGGCGGCATTGGCGGCCGGCAAGTCCGTCGTCACCGCCAACAAGCACCTCATCGCCCATCACGGGCCGGCGCTCGAGGCGATCGCTCGGCGCACGGGCGCTTCCCTCCGATTCGAGGCCGCGGTCGGCGGCGGCATCCCCGTGCTCGGTCCGCTCGCCACCGACCTCGCCGCCAACCGCGTCACCGCCGTGCGCGGCATCGTCAACGGCACGACGAACTTCATCCTGACCGCGATGGCCGACGAGGGCCGCTCCTACGACGACGTCCTTGCCGCGGCGCAGGCCGCCGGCTATGCCGAAGCGGATCCATCGGGCGACGTCGAGGGGCTCGACGCCGCGAACAAGCTGGTGCTGCTGGTGCGGCTGGCCTTCGGCAGCTGGATCGATCCGGACGGCGTCCCGAAGCGGTCGCTCCGGGCCGACGGTACGCTGGGCGCTCCGGGGATCACGGGCGTGACGGCTGCCGACATCGCGGCCGCGGCCGAGCAGGGCTGGACGATCAAGCTCCTCGCCTCGGCCGCCGGCGCGGCCCGCCTTGCGGCCGCCGGCCCACCCACCGCCGCGGCCGCCGGCGCGACCCCCGTTGCGTCGGCCTCCTCCTCCCCCGGCGCCGTGCGGGTCACGGCGTCGGTCGTGCCCACCGCCGTTCCGTCCGACTCGCCGTTCGGCCGGACCGGCGGCGTCCTCAACCGGATCGAGATCGACGCCGAACCGATCGGCCGCGTCGCGTTCAGCGGCCCCGGCGCGGGTGGCGCGGCGACGTCGAGCGCCGTGCTCGGGGACCTGCTGGCCATTGCCCGGGAGCTCGGCAGCACCTGGGCGGGCCTGCCTCCGGCCAATCGCGCAGAACGCGACGACGACCCGTCCGAACGACGGTCGGCGCCGGGCGGTCCCTGGTTCGATGCCCCGTCGGGCGCACGCTATCCGATCGTGGAGTGAACCCCGCGTGAGCGTCGCCCGGCAGAGCCTGATGGACCGCTACCGGCGGTACCTGCCCGTCTCGGACGCCACGCCGTCGCTCACGCTCGGCGAGGGCTCCACGCCCCTCGTCGCCGTGCCGCGGCTGGGCAAGCGCTTCGGCGTTCCCGGCCTGCACGTCAAGGTCGAGGGCCAGAATCCCACCGGTTCGTTCAAGGATCGCGGCATGGTCGTCGCTGTGGCCAAGGCCCTCGAAGGCGGGGCGCGGGCGATCATCTGCGCCTCGACCGGGAACACCTCGGCTTCGGCCGCGGCGTACGGCGCGGCGGCCGGCCTCGAGACGATCGTGGTCCTGCCCGCCGGCAAGATCGCCACCGGCAAGCTCCTGCAGGCGCTCGTTGCGGGCGCTCGGGTCGTTGCCGTCCAGGGCAACTTCGATGCCGCGCTCCGCGTTGTTCGTGAGCTTGCCGCCGACGAGCGCCACCCGGTCACGCTCGTGAACTCGGTCAATCCGTTCCGACTCGAGGGCCAGAAGACGGCGGCCTTCGAGGTCTGCGACGACCTTGGCCGCGCGCCCGACATCCTGGCCATCCCGGTCGGCAATGCCGGCAACATCAGCGCCTACTGGAACGGCTTTCGCGAGTATCGCGCGGCGGGTCTCATTCCGGACCTGCCGGCGATGTGGGGCTTCCAGGCCGCAGGCGCGGCCCCGATCGTCCTCGGCCACCCGGTCGCCGAACCCGACACGATCGCCACCGCGATCCGGATCGGCGACCCTGCGTCGTGGGACAAGGCCGTGGCGGCGCGCGACGAATCCGGTGGGCGCATCGAGGCGGTGACCGACGCCGAGATCGTGGCCGCCTACCGCGACCTGGCGCGTGACGAGGGGATCTTCTGCGAGCCTTCGTCGGCGGCCGGTCTGGCCGGCGTGCGCAAGCTGGCCGAGGCCGGGGCGGTCCCGGCCGGAGCGATCGTCGTGTGTGTCCTCACCGGCAACGGGCTCAAGGATCCGGCCACGGCGGAGTCGGTCATCGACGCGGTCATGGACGCAGGAATCAGCGCAGCAGAGGTGCAAGAGGTGCTTGGATGGTGACGCATTGGCTGGCCGAACTCGACGGGCGCCGGGTGACGGTCGAGGCCCCGGCCTCTTCCGCCAATCTCGGGGCCGGCTATGACTGCCTCGGGCTCGCGCTCGGCCTGGTCAACCGCGTCGAGGTCGAGGTTCGCGGCTGGAGCCGCGGGAAGATCGAGCTCTCGGTCGAGGGTGAGGGCGTCGGCGAGCTCGGGGAGGACCACGACAACCGGTTCATCCAGGGTGTCGAGGCGGCCCTGCGCGAGGTCCGCGGGGAGATTCCCGAGGGTGTCGGCTGGCGCGTCGAGATGGTCAACCAGATCCCGCTCGCGCGCGGCCTCGGATCCAGTGCCGCGGCGACCGTCGGGGGTCTGCTCGCCGGCAACTCCCTGCTCGGCGATCCGCTGGACACGCGGGCCCTGCTCCGACTGGCGACCGAGATCGAGGGTCATCCGGACAACGCCGCGGCGGCGCTTCTCGGCGGGTTCGTCGTTTCCACCGCCGGCGAGGACGGCGTCGAAGCCATCCGTTTCGACGTCCCGCGCGACCTGCGTGCCGTCCTCTTCGTACCCGACCTGCGCCTCTCGACGGACGAGATGCGACGCGCGCTGCCGGACACCGTCCCGTTTGCGGACGCCGTTGCAAATCTCGGGCGGGTCGCGGTGGGCGTCGCCGGCCTGGCAACACGCCGCTATGACCTGATTCGACTCCTCACGGTGGATCGCCTCCACGAGCCATATCGCGCCGCCGCCTACCCGCAGCTGCCCCGGCTCGTCGAGGCCGCGCGGGCGGCCGGGGCGATCGGGGCCTGTCTGTCCGGCTCGGGTTCGACCATCCTCGCCTTCGTTGATTCCGTCGCGAGCGTCGCGCGCATCGAGGCCGGCTTCCTGGCTGCTGCCGCGGACACCGACCTCTCGGGAGTCGTGACGGTGGTGAACCCGCGCAACGCCGGAGCCCGGGTGATTCGCTCGGCTTGACCGGCCGGCGCAGACTCGGGCCATGGATGGCTTGGGTCGCGCGGTTGGTGACGGGGTCCAGAACGTCTCGAATGCCATCGGCGGCACGCTTCGCTCGATCCTCGAAGCCGGTCAGTCGATTCTTCCGGGACCGCTCCTGCCCATCGTCGCCGTCGTCGTAGCGGCTGCGGTGTTCCTGGTCCTCATCAAGCGCTGACCGTCGTCACGCGGCGAACCGCGCCGCGAGTCAATATGCGCCCGAGTAATCAGGATCCACGTCTGCGCGCTCAGCGCTGCACCGAGAACGACCGATTTCCCGCACCGTCAGGCTCGCTGTGCCTCGTTTCGATTACCGAGCGTAATCAATGGACCGTCGAGAATGGGCCGTCGAGAATGGACCGTCGAGAATGGACCGTCGAGAATGGGCCGTCGAGAATGGACCGTCGAGAATGGGCCGTCGAGAATGGGCCGTCGAGCCCGTGATCGCCACCCAGCTGGACGGCGGTCCAGCCGCCCGCCGAGGGCGCGCGGCGACCCACCGAAGACGCTCGCTCGGTCGCACGGGAGGCCGCTGCTAGAATCCCGGCCGACATGACCGCTCCCCTCATCGTTCAGAAGTACGGCGGATCGTCCGTCGGCAGCGCCGCGCGGATTCGCAGCGTGGCCGAGCGGATTGCCCGTGCCCGTGCGGACGGCAACGACCTGGTCGTCGTCGTCTCGGCGATGGGCGACACCACCGACGAGCTGCTCGCTCTCGCGGCCGCCGTGACCGACGATCCGGATCCGCGCGAGATGGACATGCTCCTCGCCACCGGCGAGCACCAGAGCGCGACCCTCCTGTCGATGGCTCTCCACGCCCTCGATGTCCCGGCGATCTCGCTGACCGGCGCCCAGGCCGGGATCACCACGGACGGGCGCTACGGTCGTGCCCGGATCGCCAACGTGGAGCCGCGCCGCGTTCGCCAGGAGGTCAGCAGCGGCAAGGTTGTGATCGTGGCCGGATTCCAGGGCCGGAGCGGCCTCGGGACGACCGAGGACGGCCACGATCTGGCCGAGACGACGACGCTCGGCCGCGGCGGCTCGGACACCACGGCCGTCGCGCTGGCCGCCGGCCTCGCCGCCGATCGCTGCCAGATCTACACCGACGTCACCGGCATCCACAGCGCCGACCCGCGCCTCGTGCCGTCGGCGCGTCACCTCGCGGT
>CAKKPP010000023.1 GCA_919901745.1 Chloroflexota bacterium
GCTTCGACGAGATCCACCTGCACAACGTGGGCCGCAACCAGGCCGAGTTCATCGAGGTCTTCGGTCGCGAGGTCCTGCCGGAGCTCCGGCTGGGCTGAGCCGGGGACGATCCGATGGACCTCGAGGTCTTTGTCACGCCGGGTCTTGGCGACAACTCGTACCTCCTCGCGTCCGGAGATGAGGCGGTCGTCGTGGACCCGCAGCGTGATGCGTGGCGGTTCCTCGCGGCCGCGGACGCGCATGGGTGGCGGATCCGCGCCGTCCTCGAGACACACGTCCACAACGACTACGTGTCCGGAGCGCACGAGATCCGTGCCGCCACCGGGGCCGACCTGGTGGTGCCGGCTCGTGGCCGCTACACCTTCGCCCACCGAGCGGCCGATGAGGGTGACGAAGTCGTCATCGGCGACCTGCGCGTCGTCGCGCGAGCCACACCGGGACATACACCCGAGCACCTCGCGTGGGAGGTCCGACGCGTTGAGGGACGCGAAAGCGGTTCGGATGGGGCCGTCCAGGCGCTGTTCACCGGCGGGAGTCTGCTCGTGGGTTCGGCCGGACGGAGCGACCTCCTCGGGGCGGATCTGGCCGACGGCCTCGCACGCGACCAGTACCGCTCCATCCAGCGGCTTGCCGCCCTCCCGGACACCGTCCGGATCTTGCCGACGCACGGCGCTGGATCGTTCTGCGTCTCGGCTTCCGCAGCGGACGGGGCGATCACGTCCACCCTCGGCATCGAACGATTCGTCAACCCCGCCGTGTGGGGCATCGACGAGGACGCCTTCGTGCGAGGCCACCTGTCCGGACTCCTGGCGTACCCGGAGTACTACCGGCACATGGCGCCCCTGAACCGCGCCGGGGCGCCGGTGCTCGGTTCGCAGCCGCCCGTCCCGGCGCTGTCCGCCGACACGGTGGCCGCCTGTGCCGCCGACGGGACGTGGATCGTGGACATCCGCGACCGCAACGAGTTTGCTGCCGCCCACATCCCGGGTTCGATCAACGTCGAACTCGCCGACAGCTTCGCGGCCTACGTCGGGTGGGTGGTCCCGTTCGGAGAGCGGATCGTGCTGGTGTTGCCCGAACCGGACGCGACTGCCCCTGGTGGAACCGATCCCGGCGACGCGGCCATCACGCAGCTCCTCCGGATCGGCTACGACCGGGTGGTCGGGGCCCTTGGCGGCGGGTTGGACGCGTGGCGCGAATCCGGACGCGAGACACGAAGGTACGCGACGGCCTCGATGCGCGAGCTGCACCGCGAGCGCGTCGCGCGGGGCAACCCGGTGCCGGTCCTCGACGTCCGTCAGGCCGAGGAGTGGCGGACGGCCCCCGCCCTGACCGACGCCCAGCGCATCTTCATCGGCGATCTGCCCGGACGCCTGAACGAACTCGACGCAGGAGCGGGTTCGAGCGCGTCGGAGATCTGGGTCCACTGCGCGACCGGCTACCGGGCCGCGGTGGCGGCGAGCCTCCTCGATCGCGCCGGGATCCCGGTCCGCCTCGTGGCCTCGGGGGGTGGCGCCGACTGGGCCGGGTTCTGAGACTCGAGCGGCCGGGCGGTGCGCTCGCTAGTTTCGGCGATCCGTGGCGGCGGCTCCCGCCTTCGCCTTCCTGGCCACGACCCGCGGGAATGTTCGGGCGCTGCCACCGGCCGGTCGCAGGTCGCTCTCGTGGCCGTCGTCCCAGCGTACACGGTAGTGGGGCCCGTACGTCGCCTCGATCACCTCGAGGATGTCGCCCTCGCGAGCCGGCTGTCCGACCTTCTGTGAATCGACGACGATTCGATCGCCTGCCTTTGCCAACATCGGTCACCTCCAGGGCGCCGGCACACGGCGCCGGCACCACGTCGTGGCTCCACGATACCGCGGATCCCGGGGCCCGGCACCGGCCATCCGGACGGTCCGGACAGGCGATCCGGCCCGGTCCGCCCGTAGCAACGGTCTCTCGCGCGAACCGACGGACCACGACGATGCTGCGCTCAGGCAGCCCCGCGGAGTCGTCGGACTGTTCCGTGACTCCCAGTCAGCGTGCGGCGACGCAGAACCCCCGCCGCGCCACGCCGATGACGCGATCTGGCCAATTCGGGGCTCTAGTACGAGGCATCGTTGACTCCCGGTCAACGATGCGCCTGGAAACCAGGTCCTCGCAGTGTGTGGGGCTCAAGTTCGTGACTCCCGGACACGGGGCCGGCCACGCCTCAGTCGCGTCGGGCCGCGGTCGGCGCGGCCGGGCCGCGTTGGGCCATCGCAGCAGGCGGCCGGCCACGCCTCGATCGGGTCGGGCCAGGTGTGCCCCGTCGCGGCAGGCGGCCCAAGCCGGGGCTACGCTCCGCGCCGTCCGTACTGCCGCCGGTTGATCGTCGGTTCCGGCGGGAGCAACGGGCGCTTCCGTCCCGATCGGGGCCGGGTCTATGATCCCGGAGCATCGCCCCGACTCGCTCGCGATGTACCCGTCGTGGAGTCGCCCGATGACCAGCACGAAACCGGATCCGCGCTACACCATCGACATTGCTGAAGCCGGACGCGACTGGCGGCCACGGCCGACCCTTGGTGGCCACGACTACGCCTCGGCCGAGACCTGGGAGCAGGAACGCGAGCGGATCTGGTGGAACGACTGGGTCTGCGTCGGACGCGGCACCGAGGTGGCCGAGCCCGGTGAGTACGTCGTCCGCGACATCGCCGGGGAGTCGATCCTTGTCACACGCGCTCGCGACGGCCGCCTCAAGGGCTTCTACAACGTGTGCAGCCACCGCGGCACGAAGTTCCTCGACGACATCGAGGGGACCGGCCGCGTGAAGAAGGCCTTCAAGTGCCCGTACCACGCCTGGACCTACGACCTCGACGGCCAGCTGATCGCGAGCCCCAACGTCCACGAAGACGAGGCGTTCAACCGACGCGAGTATCCGCTCCACGCGATCGCCGTGGGCGAGTACGCGGGATTCCTCTTCGCCAACCTCACGATGGACGAGCCGCGACCGCTGCACGATGCCCTCACCGACGGCGTCGAGACGATCACGGCCTTCGATCGGTACCGGATGAACGAGCTGCGTCCCGCCCGGCGGATCGTCTACGAAGTCGCGGCGAACTGGAAGATCGTCGTCGAGAACTACAACGAGTGCCTCCACTGCCCCACGATCCACCCCGAGCTCGTGGCGGTCGTGCCGCTCTACCGGTTCGGCGAGGTCTGGGACGACGACACGAACGACGACGGGAACCGGATGATCGACGGGGCGACGAGCTTCACCCGCAGCGGCTCCTCGTCGCTGCCGAAGTTCCCGGACCTCAGACCCGACGACTACTCCATGTACTACGGCGCCTACCAGTTCCCGAACCTGATGATCAACCTGCACCCGGACGCGCTGATGACGTACCTGTTGATCCCCAAGGGCCCGGCGCACACGACGGTCATCTCCGAGTTCTATTTCCGACCTGAAACGATCGCGGCCCCCGACTTCGACCCCGAACCGGTCGTCGAGTTCTGGGACCTCATCAGCCGCCAGGACTGGGCGGTCGTGGAGCGCGCACAGACCGGGGTGTCATCGCGGGGCTTCAGCCACGGCGTCTACCCGCGCCAGGACCGCTTCCTGTACTGGTTCAACGAGATGTGGCGGATGCGGATGGGCCGCGCGCCGCTCGGCTGAGCGACGACGCGGCCATGCGCCGAGCCGCGTGTCGTGCCGATCGCGTCGTCGTGAATCGCAGACACGTCGTGCGCGGCGGGCGCGGCCTCCTATGGCCCTGCCACGCACGGGTCGCCCAAGGTCGCTTCGAGGTGCCGGAGCGATGCGGAGGTCTGCGTCACGGAACGACCATCGAGGACGACGGGCCCCGTCGCCTCCGCGTACGTGAGGCTCTCGGTAACCTGGATGCCGTCCGTGCTGCCCTCTTGGACAGGGCGACAGAAGACGTCGACGATCGGGTCGGGCGGCACGATCGGCTGCAGTTTGAAGTGGAACCTGTGGCGTTCACGACGAATCGTTTCGAGATTCGCGGTACATCCGTCCGGGTCGCGGAGACCCGGAAGGTCGCGCCAGGCTCGGATGAGCGCCTCCTGGACCGCGTCGCGCGCGAGCTCCGGGTCCCGAACGATAAGCCGAGCCGCCGCGTCCAGCCGCAGGAGATGGACATCGACGAGCACGGTGAAGGCGTCATGATGCTCTCCCTTGCCCGCTTGATGAACCCTCGCTGGTCCACGGTCGCCTCGTGAGAGCTCGCGTTGGCGGGACGGGTCGGGAGTGAATTCGGCTTGCGTGGACGTGGCCACACGCAGGCGCTGATGCAGCCCTTGGAGGCGCGCGTCTCGATGTGAAATGTGAACGCGGTCCCGGTCGTATGACCCGGACCGCGTTCGTGAGTAGCGGCCTACCTGAGCCAGCGAAACGTCGTCAGATCACGGAGCCTTGGCGGTCGTCTTGAGGACGTACAGGCCGTAGTTGCGATCGCTCGCGAGAAGCAGGCTTCCGTGAGGCACCACGGTCCAGATGCTCACCGCAAATGGAGACGGCGATCCGGCACCGGTCCAGTAGCCGACCTCGCGGGGCGTGGATGGCTTGGAGATGTCGATGATCCGGAATCCGTCGCTGTACCAGGACGCATAGAGGAGCCCACCGCGGATCTCGGGGTTGTGAACGCTCCACTGGCCCGTGGTGGCAACAGCCTCGTTGTTCGTGTTGGGCGTCGCAAAGGTGCTCAACGCAACGGGGCTTGCCGGGTTGGTGATGTCGTAGAGCCTGAGGTAACCCCAGCCGTTGAAGACCGCGGCCGCCCGGGCGGTGACCGGCGGGGTGCCGGCGATCAGGAGCAGGCCAGTGCTTCGCTGGACGAAGACCGCCGGGATCTCCGGCGGCAGGAAACTGCCCGACGCGCCCATCCGAACGAGGCCCTCGCCGCCAGCGGCACTGTTGTACACGATCACACCGGTCGCGCCGGCGTTCCACGCCCGGTCGATCTTGTGGCTGAACCCGCACGCACCGCGCTCGATCAGCGCGATCCTCCCGGTGGGATCGGCGAGGTACGGATCGTCGGGGTTCGTCCCGTTGATCGAGCCGGCAGGGCAGCCCCGGCCGACATGGACGACCGTGCCTTCCATCGCCCGGCCCGGAAGGTTGACGATCGGCGGCGTGAACGCGGCCTCGACGGCCGCGCGGGTCCCGGCAAACGCGTTGCTCGTGAACTGGAACTCGAACGGGCTGAAGTCCTCGTCGGCCTGGACCAGTAACGTGTCGTCACGGGCGATGTCCACCGAGTGCGAATTGCCCTCGACACCTGCCGGGTACGCCGTCCGTCCCTCGACGGTGGGGGCCGCAGGATCGGTGATGTCGAGGATGATCGTCCCGGCGTCCCAGTAGGACAGGTACGCCGTCGTCCCGGCGTCGTTTGCCCGGACGCCGTGGAGCAGGGTTCGAGCGTCGCCGCCCTGGCGGACGGCGAGATAGAAGGCGAGCCCGAACTCGTCGAGGACGCCCCACTCCCCGGCGAGGACCGGATTGGACGGGTCGCTGATGTCCACGATCAGGAGATCGCCGACACCGCCGAGGCCGTCGTCGTCGGACGTGATGGCCTCGCGATCAGGGCTGGTGAGCAACGCAAGCGTGCGCCCGCTCGGGGTCACCGTCAGGTCGAGCTCGTGAACGCCGCCGGGCGACGTGTCGAACAGGCTCAGGAAGACGGGGTTGGACGGGTTCGTGATGTCATAGAGTTCGAGCCCGAGTGTGCCGAGCGTCGGATTGTTGCCGCAATCCTGCAACCCGATCGCGAGGATGTCGCGGTTGCCGATCTTGACGGCCTCCATGTCCTCCATCGAGGTGTCCGCATAGTCGCGGGTGTCGCTGATCTTCGTTGGGTTGCTTGGCCGGCTGATGTCGATGATGTCGACGCCGTTCGCAGGGCAGTCCCCGCGCCACTTGCCGAGGAACGCCAGATTCTTGTAGCCGGCGACATCGCCGAAGAAGCCTTGCTCGGCCGGCGCGCCGGCATACGTGCCGACCAGCGACACGTTGCGGGTCTTGCGCGGGATTGCGGAGGCAAGCTGTGTGCCGAGGGAATTCTCGACGCTGGAGATCCCGGCTCCGTCGAATCCCGTCGCGGGATCCTCCTGGCTTGCCGGGTCGTCGGTCACGACACCGGCGCGATCGTGGGGGACATGACCAGGATCGGCAGCGACCGTCCCGGTCGCAAGGGCGATCGCCAGGCCGGCGGTCGCGATCGAACGAAGTCGCATGCTGGCTCCTCCTGTCGCAGTCTCGAGGTTCGCAGCAACCCAATGTGGGGCTGTGTGGGCGCAGATTGTACCCCTCCGACGGGCCGAAGATCGACTCAGAATCGTCGTGGCGAGCGATCGACAAGCCGTGCATCCGGGCGATACCCGAGCTGGCCCGCGTGATCGCGGCCGCTCCGTTGCTGTCGGCGTTGCAGTCGGTGCCGGATCGCCGACTTCGCGCCCCGCCCGAACGTCAGGCGCCCACTGCCTCGATCGGCGCGGTCACCAGCGCCTGGGCCTCATCGATCAGGCGCCCGAGGTGCTCATCGCCGCGGAAGCTCTCCGCGTAGATCTTCGTGACGTTCTCCGTGCCCGACGGCCGGGCCGCGAACCAACCGTGGTCCGTGGTGACCTTGAGGCCGCCGATCGGCGCGCCGTTGCCCGGCGCCGCGGTCAGGATCCCGGTGATCGGATCGCCGGCGAGGCTCGTGGCGGACACGGCCGACGGCGACAGCCTGCCGAGCGCGGCCTTCTGAGCCGGGGTGGCCGGGGCGTCGATCCGCCGATACACCGGCGCGCCGTAGCGCTCGGTCAGAGCGGTGTAGGTGGCCCCGGGGTCGTGGCCGGTCCGCGCGGTCAGCTCCGCCGCGAGCAGGTCGGCGATGATCCCGTCCTTGTCGGTGGTCCAGACCGTCCCATCCCGGCGAAGGAACGAGGCGCCGGCACTCTCTTCGCCCCCGAACCCGATCGACCCGTCGACCAGCCCATCCACGAACCACTTGAACCCGACCGGCACCTCGACCAGCCGACGACCGAGCCCGGCCACGACCCGGTCGATGATGCTCGACGACACGAGCGTCTTGCCGACCCCGACGTCGGGTCCCCAGTCGCGCCCGCCGCCGAACAGGTAGGAGATGAAGGCTGCCAGGACGTGGTTGGGGTTGAGCAGGCCGGCGCTCGGCGTGACGACACCGTGGCGGTCCGCATCCGCGTCGTTGCCGAGTGCGAGATCGAACCGATCGCGGAGCGCGACGAGCCCGGCCATTGCGAACGGCGACGAGGGATCCATCCGGATCTTGCCGTCCCAGTCGAGGGTCATGAACCCGAAGGTCGGGTCGACGGCCTCGTTCGTGACGGTCAGATCGAGGCCATGGCGTTCACCGATCGCGCCCCAATACGCCACGGACGCTCCGCCCATCGGGTCCACGCCGATGCGCAGCCCGGAGGCCGCGATCGCCTCGAGATCGATCACCGAGGCCAGGTCGGCGACGTATCCGCCCATGAAGTCATGGTCCGTCGCCCCGGCACGCGCCGCCGGGAACGGCACCCGCGGGATTCCGTCGATGCCGTCGGCCCCGGTCGCCGCGAGGATCCGGTTCGCCTCGTCCTGGATCCAGCCCGTCACGTCGCCGTCCGCTGGACCGCCGTGGGGCGGGTTGTACTTGAAGCCGCCATCCGCGGGCGGATTGTGCGACGGCGTGACGACGATCCCGTCGGCGAGTCCGGCGCCCGCGGCGCGGTCGCGATTGGCGACGATGATCGCGTGGGACACGGCCGGTGTCGGGGTGTCGCCATTGCGCGAGTCCACGCGGACGTCCACGCCCCGCGCCACGAGGACCTCGAGCGCCGTCCTCTGCGCCGGCTCCGACAACCCGTGGCTGTCCTTGCCGATGAACAGCGGCCCGCCGTACCCGCGGGCGGTGCGGTAGCGGACGATCGACTCGGTGATCGCGAGGATGTGCGCCTCGTTGAACGCGCCACGGAACGACGAGCCGCGATGGCCGGAGGTCCCGAACAGGACACGCTGGGTCGGGTCGGCAGGATCGGGCCGGCGGTCGTGGTAGGCGCCGATCAGGGCATCGATGTCGACGAGCGTCGCGGGGTCGGCCGGCAGGCCGGCACGAGGGTGTTGGGCCACGGGTACAGGATAGCGAGCCGGCGTTCGCGAGCAGCTCGTCCGAGGTTCAGCCGCCGATCCGGACGATCCAGCGACCGCGGGCGCGACCCGCAAGAATCCCGTCGAGCGCGGGCTCCAACCCGTCGAGCGTCACCTCGGTGATCGCCTCGCCCAGGGCGCGCGGTCGCAGGTCCACGGCCAGGCGACCCCAGATCCTCCGTCGCTCGGCGATCGGCAGGCTCACGGAGTCGATCCCGAGCAGAGCGACGCCGCGCAGGATGAACGGGAAGACCGTTGTCGAGAACGGGGCACCACCGGTGTTCCCGCTGGCCGCGACCGCGCCGCCGTAGCGGAGCGTCCGCAGCAGGTACGGCAGGGTTGCCCCGCCCACGCTGTCGACCGCCGCGGCCCAGCGCTCCGGCTCCAGCGGCCGGGAGCTCGCGGCGGTCACCTCCTCTCGCGGGACGATCCCGGCGGCGCCGAGGGCGAGGAGCTCGGCGTGGGCGTCGACCTTGCCGGTCGAGGCCCACGCCTCGTAGCCGCGCTCGACGAGGATGGCCAGGGCCGTCCGTCCCACGCCGCCGGTCGCACCGGTCACCACGACCGGACCGCCGTCGGGGGTCAGTCCGCGCGCCTCGAGCGCGACGATCGACAGCGCCGCCGTGAAGCCGGCGGTCCCGATCGCCATCGCCTCGCGCGCGCTCAGGCCGGCGGGCAGCGGCACGACCCAGCCCGCAGGGACCCGCTCGTACTCCGCGTAGCCGCCGTGCCGGGCGACCCCGAAGTCGTATCCGTGGGCGATCACCTCGTCGCCGACGCCGATCGCCGGATCGTCGCTGGCGATGACCGTCCCGGCCATGTCGATCCCCGGGATGAGCGGACTGATCCGGGCAACCTTGCCGTTCGCGATGGTGGCCAGCCCGTCCTTGTAATTGACGCTCGACCAGGCGATCCGGATCGTCACCTCGCCCGGGGGCAGGTCGCCGGGCCCAAGGTCGCGGATGGCGCGCTCGACGCGGTCTTCGACCTTCTCGGCGACGAACGCGCGGAACCGGGCGGGCAGGGCGGTCATCGGGACTCCTCGCGGTTCGGGGCGATCTTCCGCGAGTGGGCCTTCGGGACGACGGTCGTTCCGATCGCCCGGCAGGTCACGATCGGCTCGGTCAGGACATCGGCCGCCGACGAGGAGACGTCGTAGCGGCTGGCGATGACCTTGCGCGCCTCGAAGCTCACGGTCCGGCTGGTGTTGCCGATCCGGGTGACCGTGCCGGTCAGCTCGAGGAAGTCGCCCGCGTAGACCGGGGCGAGGAACTCGATCTGCTCGTAGCCGACGAACAGGCCCTCGTCGCCGTCGATGATGACGGCGATCTCGGTGATGACGTCGCCGAACAGGGCCAGCGTCCGCGCCCCCGCCACGAGGTTTCCCCCGTAGTGGGCGTCCTCCTGGCCCATCCGGACACGGAGCGTGCTGCTGATCTGCGGGTTCGGTGCGCTCATGGGTTCATCACCTCTCTGGTGGCTCGCTCGAGGGCCGGTTCGAGAGTCGGCGAGCCGGTCCCGATGTCCGCCGGCGGGGCGTCGGCCCGGACGACCAGCGCATCGACGGCGACGGTCCGCTCACGGCCGACGAGGATCGGGTTCAGGTCGACTTCGGCGATCTCCGGGTGGTCGTCGCCGAGTGCGGCCAGGCCGATGATCGCGGCCACGATGCCGTCGTCGGGGATGGCCCCCGCGCGGGCCGTCCGGAGCATCCGCCCGACGATCGTGTCGTCGAGCATGCGGCGGGCCTCGTCGGGGCCGATCCGCCCGATCCGGACCGCGACCTGGTCGAAGTGCTCGGCCCAGATCCCGCCGAGGCCCACCAGGACCGCCACCCCGAACTGGTCGTCGCGCCGGAAGCCGGCGATCAGCTCGAGCTCGGCCCGGACATGCTCCGCGACGAGGAAGGTGACATCGAGCCCGGCCCGGGCCGCGTTCTCGGCGACCGTCGTTGCCGCCCGCCGGACCTCCTCGGGGGAGCCCAGCCCGACCCGGACCAGGCCCAGCTCGGTCTTGTGGCTCACGCCGTGGGCGACACCCTTGAGGACCACCGGGTAGCCGATCCGGTCCGCGACCTCGACCGCCGCCTCGGCGTCGCCTGCGGTTGCCCGGCGAGGGGTCGGGATGCCGTAGCGGTCGACGATACCCAGCGAGGCGTACTCGTCGAGCGGCCCAACCGCGGCCAGCTCGGGCAGCGGAATCGGCGGGCCGGAAGCCGTGACCCGGCCATCGCCCGCCCATTCGGTCCGGCGCGCCACCTTGGCCAGGGCATCGAGGGCCGTCCAGGCGCCGCGCAGGAGCGGAATCCGCTCGGTCAGGCAGTAGTTGAGCAGCTCCGGGCTGGGATCCTGGCTCGAGGGCGAGAGGAAGACCGGCGTCTTCTTCGTGCGCGACGCCTCGCCGGCCAGGTAGGAGGCGAGGTCGCGCCCGAGCTGGAGCTCGTACGAGCCGCACGTCGTCTGCTGGTCGAGGCTGACGACAAGCAGGTCGCCCGGCTCGTCGGCCAGCGCCTCCAGCGCCCGTGGGTAGATCGCCCGGTAATCGTCGGTGCCCCAGGGGTCCATCGGGTTGCGAGCGTCGAAGTTCGGCCAGGTTGCGGCGAGCCCGGCGACGCCTGCCTCGCTCAGCGGCGGGAGCTCGATCCCGACGTCCTCGGCCAGATCCGAGAGGAGATTCGCCTCGCCCCCCGAGTTCGTGACGATGTGCGCCCGGCGGCCCATCCGCGTTCGGCCGGCGCCGAAGATCTCGCCGATCGTGGTGAGCTCGTCGAGGTCGGCGCACAGGATTGCGCCGGCCTGGCGGATCGCGGCCGCTCCGACCCGGGCGTTGCCGGCCAGCTTCCCGGAGTGGGCGACGATCCCGGCCTGGGCTGCCGACGACCGACCCACCTTGCACACCGCCAGCGGCTTGCCGGCCTCCGCCAGGGCCCGGGCCGCAGTCAGGAAGCCGGTCGGGTCGCCGAACCCTTCGACAAAGGCGAGGACGGCATCGGTTCGCTCGTCGGCGGCGAAGAAGGCCAGATACTCGGCCAGCCCGGTGCCCGCCTCGGAGCCGCACGAGATGATGGTCGAAAGCGGGACGCGCCCACCGTTGTTGACGAACGCCTCGACGATCGCGCCGCTCTGGGCGACGACGCCGACCCGGCCCCGCCGGACGTGCATCGGAACCGTCCCGATGTATGGCGCGGCCCCGGTCACGAGATCGACGAAGCCCATGCAGTTCGTGCCGACCACCGCGATTCCGCGCTCCGAGGCAAGGGTCCGCAGCTCGGCGGCGAGCTCAAGCGCGGCCGGACCGGAATCCGTATAGCCGGCTCCCGGTATGACGAAGCTTCGGGCGCCTACAGCCACGCCGTCCCGAACGGCCTCCAGGATCCGGTCGGTCCCCAGCTGGACGAGGACGACGTCGGGGGCCTCAGGCAACGCCGAGAGCGTCGGCGCCGCGGACAGTCCGGCGATCTCGGGGTACTTGGGATTGACCGGGTAGAGGCGACCCTGGTAGCCGAGTGCGCGGCTGTTCTCGAGCGCGACCCGCCCGATGAAGGACCGCGGGCTCGCCCCGACGATGGCGATCGAGCTGGGCCGGAGAATCGGGGCCAGATCCATGGCACGTCCAAGCGTAGGGGTTGACGCCGGCCGACGAAAGCCCCGTGGCCTCCTGTCGGGTCTCACCGGGACAGGCGGCGGGATCTTCCTGGCGCCGCTGATCCCGTTTGCCTGCTGGTCCCAGGCGCGTGTCGCGGCGGGGATCTCGGCCGCGTTCTTATCACCGTTGAACGATGAGTTGTAGACTCATCCATCGACCGCTGTCACGCGGGCCCCCCGTCGTTGCCGATGGTCCTTCCAGGCAGGGAGAGTCTGAGCGTTGCAGGTCATCCTGGGCAGCCGCGGTGATTATTCCGTCCGGGCGGTGCTGTATCTCGCCCGCCATCCCGGGCGCCAGCGTCGGCGCGAAATCTCGGCGGCCATGGACATCCCCGACAAGTACCTGCCCCAGATCCTCGCGGCCCTCGTTGGCGGTGGGATCGCAAGATCGACCGTCGGACGCGCCGGCGGGTACGAGCTGGCGCGGCCTCCCGCCCGCATCTCCCTGCGCGAGGTCGTCGAGGTCGCCGAGGGCCCGATCCGAAGCGACAAGTGCCTGTTGCGCGGGGGTCCCTGCTACTGGGCCGAGAAGTGCGCGTTCCATGACGCCTGGACGGCGGCGGGCGTGGCGCTGAGCGATCAGCTCGGGGCCACGACGTTCGCCGACCTGGCTCGGACAGACTGGGAGATCGAGCAGCAGTCCCGACTGACGGGTACGCGCAGGGTCGGAAGGCATGCGCCCCTGGCGCACAGGGCAACACCCGAACGCGATCGCTGAAGGCATGCGCGAGGCGCCAGCCCGACCCTGACGCTCGGCGGTCCAGACGTGCCCGGTCCGCTACCCGCACCGAGGCGGTGTATCCACTCGACAAGTTCGTTACTATAAGCGGACGACTTATGCTTCTGCGCAGATGCGGCAGTGGTGTTCTCGTGGCGCAGATGGACGTCGAACGATCTGCGGCGCCTTGTCGACCTTGTCCACGGTGCGGGCGCGCGGCCAACCGCCTTCGCCGACCCGTCTCTCCTCACTTCGGCCACCCCACGGAGCGCCAGATGACCGACGCCGTCCTCCTCATGGCCTATGGCAGTCCCGATCGGCTCGACCAGGTCGAGGCCTACTACACGGACATCCGGCGGGGCAACCCGCCGTCGCCGGAGCTCCTCGAGGAGCTCGTCGGCAGGTATCGCGCGATCGGCGGTGGCTCGCCGCTGTCACGGATCGTGGAGGCACAGCGGGCCGCGCTCCAGGCCGAGCTGGCTGCTCGAGGCCGGCCGATGCGCGTCTACGCCGGGATGCGCCACATCGAGCCACGGATCGGCCGGATCGTCGAGGGCATGGCCGCCGACGGCGTCGAGCGGTTCGTGGCGATCGCCCTGGCGCCCCAGCAGTCGTCGAACGGCGCCGCCTATCGACGCGCGGTGGACGCGGCCCTGGCCGGTCTCGGGGAGGGGTCGCCGTCGGTCGTCGTCGTGGATTCGTGGTACGACCAGCCGCGCTTCATCGAGGCGCTCGCCGCGACGACGAGCGAGGCGCTGGCGCGCTTCCCCGACCCGACCCGCGTCCGGGTGATGTTCACCGCCCACAGCCTGCCGGCGCGAGTGGTCGCCGAGGGCGATCCGTATCCGGACCAGCTGGCCGAGACCGCGGCGCTGGTGGCGGAGCAGCTCGGTCTCGCCGAGTATGCGTTCGCGTTCCAGAGCGCCGGGCGGACCGGCGAGGCCTGGCTCGGGCCGGACATCCTCGAGGAGATCCGGCGGCTTGCCGGGACGGGCGTCACCGAGCTCGTCATCCGGCCGGTCGGCTTCGTTGCCGACCACCTGGAGGTCCTCTACGACATCGACATCGAGGCCCAGGCCGTGGCCCGCGCTGTGGGCGTCCGGCTCGAGCGGGCGCGCTCGATGAACGACGACCCGATCTTCATCGCCGGGCTGGCCGACGTCGTGACGGTCGCCCTGTCCGAGACGCGGCGCGAGCCGGCGAGCGCTTCCTGACCGACCGTCACGAGAAACGAGGCCGACGATGAGCCAGCTGATCACCGATCGCCCGAGCCATCCGGGCGGGCATCCAACCGCCGTCGGCGCCGTCCGGCCGGAGGGCTACGTCTACGGGCGGGCGCCGATGCTCGTCTACTGGGAGACGACCCTGTCCTGCGGCCTCGCGTGCCGGCACTGCCGGGCGACGGCGATGCCGGACCGGGATCCGGCCGAGCTGACCACCGAGGAGGGCTTCGCGCTCCTCGACGGGGTGACCGGCTTCGGACAGCCGTACCCGCACGTCGTCTTCACCGGCGGCGACCCCCTTCGTCGCCCGGATCTCGAGACCCTCGTCACGGCCGCAGCCGCGCGCGGGATCGGCGCGTCGCTCGCCCCGGCGGTGACCCCGGACATGACGATCGAACGCCTGACGGCCCTGAAGGCCGCCGGGATCCAGACGATGTCGCTCAGCATCGACGGCTCGGACGCCGCCCGCCACGACGGGTTCCGCGGCGTGCCGGGCACGTTCGATATGACATTGCGAGCCGTCAAGTGGGCCCACCGGCTCGAGATGCCGCTGCAGATCAACACGCTCGTGACCGACGAGACCCTGCCCGACCTGCCGGCCGCGTACGAGCTCATGACGACCCTCGGGATCATGCGCTGGAGCCTGTTCTTCCTCATCTCGATGGGCCGCGGCGCCAGCCTCCGGGAGATCCGGCCGGCCGAATCCGAACGGCTCAACCACTGGCTCTTCGAGCGCTCGAAGACGGCGCCGTTCCAGATCAAGACGACCGAGGCGACCCACTACCGTCGGGTCGCCATCCGGCGGATGGCCGCCGAGGGCCTGGACGAGGCTTCAATCGCGGCGACGTCCGTGGGCCGCGGCTTCGGCGTCCGCGATGGCAACGGGATCATGTTCATCGCCTACGACGGGTCCGTGCATCCGTCCGGGTTCCTGCCGGTCCGGACCGGGAACGTCCGGACCGACGACCTGGTCGAGCTCTACCGGACCCATCCGGTCTTCACGAGCCTGCGCGACGTGACGACCTACAAGGGCCGTTGCGGCCGCTGCGAGTACGCCCGGCTGTGCGGCGGTTCGCGGGCTCGGGCGTACGCCTGGACGGGCGACTTCCTCGAGTCGGATCCGCTCTGCCCGTTCGTCCCGCCGATCGTCGCCGAGAGAGCGCAATGAGGTGGGCGCGACGGCGATGACGGTCCTGGTGGTCGGCGGCGGGATCACCGGCCTCACCACGGCGTACGCGCTCGGGCGGGCCGGCATCCCGACGACGCTCGTCGAGGCGACCGATCGTCTCGGCGGCAAGGTCCGGACTGAGAGCATCGACGGATTTCTCGTCGAATCTGGCCCCGATTCGTTCATCAGCTATCGTCCGGCGGCGCTCGAGCTCTGTCGCGAGCTCGGCCTCGGCGACGCGATCATCGGACCGACCCACCCGCGGACGGTTTGGATTCGGTCGCGCGGCCGGTTCGTGGGGCTGCCCGAGGGAATGGGCCTCGCCCTCCCGACCCGGCTGGGTCCGCTCATCGCGACCGACATGTTCTCGCCGCTCGAGAAGCTTCGGATGGGCCTCGACCTGGTCCTTCCACGCGATGGGCTCGACCGCGATGTTTCCGTCGGGGCGTTCCTCCGCCGGCGGCTCGGCGGCGTCCTCGTCGACCGGCTGGCTGGCCCGCTCCTCGGCGGCGTCTACGGCACCCCGATCGACGAGATGAGCCTCGACGCCGTCGTCCCCCAGCTGCGCGAGGCCGAGCGGGACCATCGCTCACTGCTGCTCGCCAGCCTGGCCCAGGGCCGTGCCCGGAAGCAGAGCGGCGAGGGCGGCGGGTCGCCGTTCATCAGCCTGGCCGGCGGTATGGGCCAGCTCACCGGCGCCTTGGTCGAGGCGATCGAACGGTCCCGGGGGGTCGAGGTTCGAATGAAGTCGACGGCCGTCGCCCTCGAGGGACGCGGCGGCGGGTTCGACGTCCGCCTCGCGAACGGTGAGCTCCTTCGGCCGGAGGCGGTCGTCCTCGCGTCTCCCGGGCCGGTCACCGCCGGCCTCCTCGATGAGATCGCCCCCGCGGCGGCGGCACACGTCCGGTCGATCACCCACGGCTCGACGGCGGTCGTCTCGCTCGGCTACCGGCTCGACCAGTTCCCGAAGCCGCCGACGGGCCACGGGTTCCTCGTCGCCGAAGGGGAGTCGCTCGCGGTCGATGCCTGCACGATGAGCTCACTGAAGTGGGCGGGGCGGGCGCCCGACGCGACCGTCCTCCTGCGCGTCTTCATCGGGTCGCGTTCGCCGGGCGTGCTGGCTGGCTCCGATGCCGAGCTCGTCGCGCTGGTGGAGCGGGACCTCGCCGTGGCGATGGGGGTCCACGGCGCTCCGATCCTGGCTCGGGTTGCGCGCTCGATTGGCCAGATGCCCAAGTACACGGTCGGCCACCTCGAGCGGGTCGCCGGCGCGAGCGCGGCGCTCGCCGGGCTGCCGAGTCTCGCCATTGCCGGGGCTGCCTTCCGCGGCGTCGGCGTGCCCGACTGCATCGCCCAGGGCCGGGCAGCTGCGGCCCGCGTCGGCGAGGTTCTCTCGAGCGGAGTGCCTGGTGCGGTGGAAGCCGCCGAGGCTGTGCCCGCGTAGCAAGTCGGCCAGCTGACAGATCAGGCGCGAGGGCGACGCGCTGTTACGCCACTGGGACTCCAAAACCCGCAGCCATCGACTTTGTGACGGGCCTTGTCACGTACGTCACAAAGTGAGTCAGCCTGCCCATCCCGACAACGGAAAGAGAGACGGGCAGCAGCATGGTTCGGGCAGTCCGCGAACCATAAGAGCTCGACCGATGGCCCATGAGCCGCGCTGAGGGAGGGGGCCGTCACGGGGCCTCTCGTCGCACCATGACGGTCGGGCCTTCCAGGAACGCGATCCACTGCTCCGGGAGCGCAAGCCGGATCGATGGCGTTCCCCGACTGAACACGCCTCCGGGCCACAGCTCCGGATTCGAGCGGCGCAGGACGTCGCGCAACCGTCGGTCCGCGTAGACGGGTACCGCCTCGATGGGAGTCAGCTCGACGTAGCCGGGACCGGGTGCGGCCTTCCGCCACGAGATGGAGAAGTCACCGACAACGACGCCACAGCGCCACGACGCGAAGTAGCCGATCACGAGCACGCGTCCAGCGCTGAGGGTGGCCAACTGCCCCCGGAGCCGTCCGTTCAGGCCGATGGACGGTTGGGCGCGTTCGACATCGACCGTCACTGCCCGCTCCGGTCCGGAACGAACACGCGACTTCGCCGGGCCCGAGCCTCGGCCTTGTCGCGAACGTCGGCGAAGTGGGCCCGCATCACCCGATGGATGATGGGTCGCGCGAAGAGCGTCGCCCGGAGATGGTCCGGGAGGCCGCGCGGATGGTAGCGGCCCGTATACGTCAGGTCAGACCCGCCAGTCGCGCCGGCACCGACGACGATCGTCTCCTGCAGCCCCTGGACCGGACCATCCAGGTGCTCGTAGTCGATGCGGTCCGGGGGGCGGACCCAGACGCGTTCGCGGGTCCGGACGAGGCGATCTCGGCCCACCGGCGGGGAGACCCGCGTCCAGAAGTCACAGATGAGCTCGCCGTCGTGCTCTTCCAGGATCTCGGCTCGTTCGCCGTCCTTCTGCGCGCCCTGTCCGATTGCCGCCAGCATCTGGAACACAAGCGCCGGCGGTGCGGCGATGTCGATGGTGACGGGCCCGACGTCGATTCGGTTCATGGTGCGCTCCAGATCTCGGTGTCCGGCTGGAACGCGGCCCAGGCGAACCAGAAGTGAGCGCCGTGGACCACCGGAGTCAGCTGCGTCCCGGCGAGCGAGCCGGACGTTGCCAGCCCGGTGATCGACCACGTCGAGCCCGTCTCCTCGTCGACGATCGGGCTGTTCGGCTGGTCGCCATCGCGTCGGAACGACAACACGCGCCCATCGACGGTCGGATCGAAAACACCGCTCGTACCCGCGTCCTGGCTATCGGAGATCCGCGAGGCATCAAGCGCAGAGTTCACGCCCGGGCCCCACATCACGAGTAGTGGCTGGCCCCCGACCGTCTCGTTCACGGCGCCGACCTTGCGCAGCTCCGTGTAGGGATAGGCGACCTGCTCGCCGCCGAGGTCGACGGTTGCCACTCGCTCCTTGGGGGCGATCCGGCCGTCGACGACGCCGTCGAACAGGAACGGCTGCTGGTCGGCCGTGTCGTAACCGACGTACGGGTTGCGCCCGTAGTCGCGGACGAGGCCGGTGTCGCGCGACAGGACATCCCCGTCGGGATACGTCTCGGCGAACTGGTCGATCGAGATGATCTGGGCCGGGAGAAACGTCAGCATGGCCCCGGTCAACGAGCCGACGATCGCCTGTCCGGTCGCCTGCTGCCACCACGTCTCGGTCTGGCGGTCGTACATGACGAGGTCGCTGAAGCGCAGGTTGCCGGTGGTCCCGAAGTCGTGGACGATCCCGTCCAGTGTCCGCTCGAAGACGAGGGCCGTGTTGCACAACGGGCAGAACGTGACCACGATCGGAACGCCGCCGAGGGTGTCGTTGGCGATCTCGTGCCACATCAGGATCGCGAGCGGGTAGGCGCGCGCCTCGCCGTCGATCTCGAGGGCGATCACGGGCGCCTGACCCTCGAGCCAGCCCTTCGCGTCGGCAATCGACTCGAATCGGGGCTCGTCGATGGACGGGATGCCGTCCTTGGGCGGACCACCACCCAGGAACTCCCCGAGGTCGACGGAGGCGATCGAAAAGTCGGTGGACCAGCCCTCGGTCGGGACGCGGAGGTCGTTGAGGTCAGGGGCCTCGGTCTCATCGCCGCCGGCGGACGGCGGTGACCCCCCCGTGTCGGGAGACGTCCCCGCGCCGGGGGACGCAGACCCGGCCGGGAACGCACATGCCGCCGCCACGAGCGCGATCGTCACGAGGAGAGCGATGGTCCGCAGCGGCAACATGGGACCCAGCCTACGGACGCCCGGTGAAGCCGCTGTGACGCGGCTTACGCTCCCGCCGACGTATCGTCGTAGCGATGGCGATTGTCGATCGCGTGGTGTCCCGGGGCATCCGACACTACTTCGAGGCGAGCTACCGGCTGCTGATCGGGTCGCCCGAAGGTTGCCGGTTCCTGCAACTCGCGGCGCCGATCCCGGGTGTCGCCGTGCACGGCTATACGACGGCGGACGAAGTGGACGCCCTGGTTCGGCTCCTCGACCCCGGCGAGTCCGGTCGGCTGCTCGACCTCGGGTGCGGAGTCGGCGGGATCGCGCTCGAGGTCAACCGGCGCACCGGCGCCACGGTGACCGGCGTCGATATTTCGGCACGCGCGATCGCAGCCGCGACCGCTCAGTCGGTGGTGGTCGGTGCGCAGTCGCGGGTAGCGTTCGTCCGTGGACCCATCCGCCGGCCGCCGCGGGTCGGAGCGACCGGTGCCTACGCGCTGGACTCCCTGATGTTCGTGCCGGTGGACCCGGACGTCCTCCTCGGCATCCGTGACGCACTGGATGGACGAGGGCGGCTGTTCGCGACGGTCCTCGCCTTCGGGTCATCGCCGCGGGATCCCGTCCAGGCGGTCGCTGCGGACCTCGGGGTCTCCGCCATCGGGAGCGAGGACGTAACCGACGGTCTCGTGCGGCGCAGTGAGCATCGGCGACAAGTCGCTCGCCACCTGCTCGCTCGACGGCCGCGATCGGTTCGCGGTCAGCTGGCGATGGCGCTGATCGTCGTGGAGGAGTCGCTCGTCCAGCGGCTCGTGCGAGCCGGGCGACTTCGACGATGGCGCACCGTGGTCGACCTTCGCGGCCCGGACTGACGGCCGAGGGTCGTCACCCGCCGCGCCGCCGACCCACCCAGATCGCGAGCCCGGTCCCGACCACGAGCACGGCCCCGACCAGCAACTCGCCGTCCAGCGACGCTCCGACTCGCGCGATCGCGGCGCCGGCGATGGCGGCCACGACGAGACCGCCCGCGATGTGCGCCCACAGCGATGGCCACGGGATCGGTGCATCCGGCCCATATGCGCGATGAACCCAGACCGCGGCGACGATGGGCGCCGCCGGCATGAAATGGAAGATCAGTCCGGTTGCGACCGACATGGTGAACCACAGCGCGCCCGCTCCGAGCGCTGCCGCCGACGTGACGACGGCCACGGCCCGGGGTCGATGGCGGCTCAGCGCAGCGGGTTCCAGCCGGCCGGTCATCGCGGCGCCTCCGACGCGTCGGCTCGTCCGCCGCGTCGTGCCGCCAGGATGATTACGACGACGAGGGCGACCGGCGTCACGACGATGGCCGCGAGCACCAAGCGTGCGTCGGTCGCCAGCCTTCGAACGGTCGTCTCGATCGCCAGGGCGAGGTCGGATGCCCCGAGTGCCGCATAGACGCCACCGAGGGCGTTGCCACCCTGGAACACGATGAACGCGATGCCGAGGACGATGAACAGCACGCTCGAGATGACGACCGACACGTGCCGCGTCCACGGTCCGATCTGGATCTCCCGGCCGCGGAGGCGCCCCCGGCCGGCGGTGCCGAGCCGTTCCCACAGCAGGGCCAGGATCAGGAGGGGCGCCGCCATGCCGGCCGCGAAGATCGCGAGGAGAAGGGCACCTTCCAGTGCTCCACCGGAGGCGCCCGCGATGGTGAGCACGCCCCCGAGCAGCGGGCCGGAACAGAAACCGCCGATCCCGTAGACGAGGCCGAGCGCGTACGTCGCGGCCAACGACTCGCCGCTCGCCCCGAACCGGCTGCCGGAGATTCGCCCCGCGCCGGGCAGCTCGAAGCCGCCGACGGCCAGCTGGAACGATCCGATCGCGATCAACAGGAGGCCGGCGATGACGGACAGCTCCGTGCGACGCTCCAGGAACAGGCTGCCGATGGCCCCGAGACCGAGGCCCAGCGGGATGAACAGCGTCAGGAGGCCGAGATAGAAGACGCCGGTGCGCAGGACCAGTTTCCCGCGTGACGGGAAGGCGTAGGCGAAAAAGGCGGGCAGGAGCAGCGCGGAGCACGGGCTCAGCAGTGACAGCACGCCGCCGGCGAAGGCGACCAGCGCTTCGATGCCCATCGTCGAGGTCGGCTTACTGGTTCGCGAGGGCCGCGTCGATCGCGGTCGCGAAGACCTCGAACGGCTGGGCGCCGACGATCCGCTGATCGCCGATCACGAATGTCGGCGTGCCGTTGAACCCGTTCCGGCGGACCTCGGCGAAGTCGGCCTGGACGGCGGCGCCGTACCGGTCGGCGTCCACGCAGGCGTGGAAGGCCGTCGGCTCGAGTCCCAGGGCGTCACCGAACCCCTTCAGGCGGTCCTTGGAGAATGCCCCGGCGTTCTCGCCGGCCTGGTTCTGAAAGAGCGTGTCGTGGAACTCCCAGAACTGACCCTGGTCTCCGGCGCACCGGGCGGCGTTGGCGGCATCGCGCGACTCCTGGCCGAACCACGCGAAGTCGTACCACGCGAGTCGAGCGAGGCCGGTGTCGATGTAGGCCGCCCGGATCTGTGGCTCGATCGATCGAGCGAACGCTCCGCACGAGGGGCATTGGAAGTCGCCGTATTCCTGGATCAGGACGGGTGCAGACACGTCGCCGAGGACCGGCCGCGTGGCTTTGACGTCGCCGGCGGCGGACGGACTCGTGACGGCAAGGGCCACGATGGCGATCGCCGCCAGTCCGGCCACGAGGAAGAACGAAGGGAGCGCCCACGTGCGCAGGCGACTGGGTTGGCTGGTCCGTCGCTCCTGCCGGCGAGGCCTGGGACGGTTGGTCGCGGTCGTCGGCGGACCGTCGGCCGGCGCTTGGTGGCGAGTCTGGGCGCGCCTGCTCATGGGGCGTCTCCTGCGATCGCGATGACGGCGGTGTAGCGAAGGGTCCCGTCCCGGACAGCCGCGCGAACGGCGTCGATGACGTCCCGGGCCAGCTCGGGCGTGGGCATCCCGTCGGATCCCTGGATCACGGGGCCGATCAGGCTGGCAATGTCCAGCCCCAGATCCCGGGCCGCGAGGCGCACGACCGCGAGGCGTGCCTCGACGCGGTCGATGAGGGCGAGGATCGACGCGGATCGGTCCCAGCGACCGGTGATCCGAAACCCGGCTTCGGGGAGTCGCGCCTCGATCTCGCCGGGACGCCAGGCATCCGTGACGCACAGCGCGGCACCGATGATCCAATGGCCGAGCTCCGGGATCGGCTCACCCTCGACCTCGACGTCGCTCAGGAGGAGGGTGCCGCCTGGTCGTAGCACGCGGGCGACCTCGGTCAGCGCCGCGGGCCGATCCACGGTGGACAGGACGCACTCGGCCAGGACGGCCTCGAAGGTGCCGCCTTCGAACGGAAGGTCCGGGAGGCTGGCGGTGGACCAATGGACACGCGCGTCTCCCGCGCGCGCCATGGCACGGGCGATGACGGGACCGCTGGCGTCCACCCCGTCCACGCGAAGAGCGAATTCCGTCGCGGCAACCTGCGCGCTGGCCCCCAGGCCACACCCGACGTCGAGCAGGCGCGCCCCCGGCGCGATCCGCGACGACCGAAGGAGGTCGCGCGTGCCCTCGAGGCCTCCGGGATGGAAGGAGTCGCCGACCAGCAACTCCGCCAGGGGGCTGCCGTAGATGGTCGAGCAGCAGGCGACCACCGCACGCGCCGGCTCCGTCGTCACGGTGTGCCGTCCAGCACGGGGATCGCCCGACCGCCCCGACGTCGCGCGGCCAGCCGCTGTCGGGTCTCCTCGCGGTAGCCGACGGTGTTGTAGGTGCAGAACGGGATCATCCGGCCATCGTCCTGGAGGATCCCGATGCAGCATTTCATGGCCCTCTTCACATCGAACGTCCAGGGGTCCAGGAAATCGCGCAGCTGAACCATGAAGATCCGCCGGGCGAGATCGGTCAGGGCCGGCAGGTCCAGGTCGCAGGCGGCGCAGATGAACGCCTCGGACTGGGTGTCGCCGGGGACCGAGCCCGCCGACCAGAGACCCTCGAGGGCATGCAGGATCTTGCCGTCCACGCCGGGCATGGAGCGGTTCGTGATGTAGTCGAGGTACTGGTCGACCTCGAGGATGCGCGGCAGGGGAATGACCTCGCCGTCGTCGCCGAGATACGCATACGTGACCGACGAGCAGGTCGGGAAGCAGCACGGGATCGGGACGAAGTCGCTGGATCGGAACGTCCCGTCCGGGTGCGCGTCCAGCGCCCGGAGGACATCGGGGATGGTCATCCGGCGGAGCGGATCGTGATCGGGATGTCGGCCACTGTGGGTCACCGGCTGGAACATCACGCCGCGGACGGCGGGATGGCGCAGTCCAAATTCGACGATGGCGCCGGCCTCATGCTCATTCACGTCGCGCTCGATGGCCGCCACGAGAACGACGTGCAAATCCGCCTCGGCCAGGCGGTCCAACGCCCGCAGCTTCGTCGCCAGGAGCGGCTCGCCGCGGATGAACTGGTACGTCTCGTCCGTCAGGCCATCGAACTGGAGGTAGATGAGCGGCCGAAGCGCGGCGAACCGCTCGAACCAAGCTGGGTCGTTGGCGATCCGCAGGCCATTGGTGTTGACCATCACGTAGCGGATGTCGCGCCGCTGCGCCGCCGCAATCATCTCCAGCAGGTCGGGGTGGATGGTCGGTTCACCGCCCGAGAACTGGACGACCTCGGGATGTCCCTCCAGTTCGACGAAGCGGTCGAGCATTCCCTCGACCTCGGGGAGGGTCAGGTTGAAGCCGGCCCCGGCGTTCGCGAAGCACACGGGGCAGTCCAGGTTGCACGCGCTGTTCACCTCGACGAGCGCCAGGCAGGTGTGCTGGCGATGCTCGGGGCAGAGCCCGCAATCCAGCGGGCAGCCCTTCAAGACTTGCGTCGAGATGCGGGTGGGTGCCTGCCCGGGCTTGTTGTACCTGGCCTGGTCGACATAGGCGCGGGCATCGGCGTAGATGAGCCCTTCGAACCAGCCGTGGTCGTCGCAACGCTTGCGCATATAGACCTGGCCATCGCGCAGCAGGACCTGCGCGTCGATGACGGCGCGGCACTCCGGGCAGATGGAGCGCGTGATCTCGTAGAGGATCTCGCCATCGGGACGAGGTTGGGGAGCCAGGCTCGGCGGCATGACGGCCGGCTCGACCCGCGACCGGATCAACGGACGACCGCGGTGGCCAGGCGCTCGCCGGCCTCGATCCGGTCCGCCAGCCGGTTCTCGGCCGGGGTCAGCGGGCAGGAGTAGTCCGGCGCGTAGGCGCAAAACGGGTGATAGGCCGCATTGAAGTCGACGTTGTACGTGCCGTCCTCCTCGGGCTCGATGTCGAGGTAGCGGCCGGCCCCGTACGTCTCGACCCCGCTCGTGGCGTCCAGGAAGGGGACGAACAGCGAACCGGCGCGAGTTCCAAGTTCATACGCGACGAGAGCGCGCGATGCCCCGCCGATCCGGAATGCCAGCGTCCCGATGCGCCGAACCTGGCGGGAGCCCCCATCAGACGTGACGATCCCGAACGTCGTGGATGCGCCGTCGGGGATCGGCCCCAGCCGGAGGCCGTCGAACCGAAGGCCCGGGTCGACGGCGTAGTAGCTGAGGCCGCCGAACGTCGGGCGATCATGCGCGGGGATCGGGCTGTACGGCGATACGCGGAACCAGTCGTCCTTGACGGCACGCGAATGCGCGATCCGCCATTCGTGATCGATCCCTTCGTGATCGATCCCTGGGACTTGCATGGGCGTTGATCTCCGTCGCGGTCTGGCCGGGGCACACGACCGATCCTGCGTGGTCCCGTGGGCTGGATGATGGACACGGTCGGGGCGGATCTGCCGTAAGCGGGCTCACAGCCGCGGGGGGAGGACTGGACTACGGTCCCGGCGTGGACATCCTTCGCCGCCTCACCGGCTCGAATGCCGGAGCTACGAACACCACCTGCGAGCACCAACCTGCCGAACGGGCTGCACCGAGCGGCTCACGCTGCGAGGGATGCGGCAGCACGTTCAACTTGCGGCTCTGCGCGACGTGCGGGCACGTCGGCTGCTGTGAGTCGCAGGCCGGCCACGCTCGCGCGCACGCCCTCCGCGAGGACCATCCGGTCATCTACCAGATGCCGGCCGACTCGGGCTTCATATGGTGCTACGCCGATCGCCGCTACGTCGGCTGAGGCGCCATCGAACGGGGCTCACGCGGCGTCCAGCGACGCGGTCGCGAAGACGACGCTGAACGCCCGACACCAGATCACGACGCTCCCGGCTGCGTCGACGTCGACACCCGCCGGGACGTCATAGCTGAACGAGCCGTCACTTGCCTTCAGGGCACCCAGCTCGATGGCGCCTTCGGCGGCGCCGATGCCGATCGGGACGCGATACGGGTACAGGAGCGCCAAAGCTCGCTCACCGATGATGAATATCCAGGGGTCGCCCGGCACCGCTGGACTGGACGAGGTCGGGGCCGCGAGCACGATCACGGTGTTCGGCAACGGGATCCAGGGACCCGGCGCCATGGGCTTCCAGCCAGGCATCTTCCGCGAGAAGGCCGACAACCCCGCCTGGAGCCCGCTCTGGGACCATTTCACCGCGGTCTGGAAGGACCCGGCCAAGGCCGTCCTGCTCACGAACCAGGCCGACCTGGACGCTCTCGTGGCGGCCGGTGAGATCGAGCTCTTCCGGGGGACGCCGGAGACGGGCGGCCAGGGTTTCATCGTCAACTGCCCCAGCCCGATCGTCGCGCCGAACGACTTCGAGGTCACCACCTCCTGAACCGTCATCGAACGGTCACGAGGCCGTCATGCGACTCCGGCATGGTGCGGTAAGGACGCACCCAATACGGAGGTCGCACGATGCGACGACTCATGGCAAGCCTGCTCCTCGGCCTGACCCTGGTCGGAGGCGCCGCCGGTTCGGCATTCGCCACCGAGCCGGTCAAGACGCAGATCTGGCTGGACGGGGCCCAGGTCCGCACGATCCTCCCGCCGGCCGCAACGCCGGGTGAAGGAACGGATCCGTTCTTCATGGTGCCCGGCACCGGCGGTGTCGCTGCCGACGGTCCCGGCGACCGGGGATATCACGGGGGACACTGGGCCGTCTACCTCGTCAGCTGGAACGTCGACCAATATCCATTGACCTCGCACGAGGCGATCATGGCTGCCCATGAGGCCGGCGACATCGAGGTCACCCGCAACGCAGCCGCGGACTTCCTCTGCCCGATCCAGGGCCACTGACCGTCGGAAGCGTCACACGAGGGCCCGGAGCGAGGCCGGGCCCTCGTCATGCCCCGGACCGGACGAAGTCGATTGCGAGGGCCGCGCTCCAGCTGAAGTCGGTGCTGCCGCGGCCAGCGCCGTCGAACGGATCGAAGTACTCCCGAAAACCGGACAGGGCCACCAGGCCCAGGCTGCTGCGCACGATTTCCTGCGCCAGATCCTGGCGACCATGCTGCCGCAGGCCGTGCCACAGCAGCCAGTTCGTGTTGAGCCAGACCGGCCCACGCCAGTACCGCCGGCGGTCGAAGCCCGGGCTCTCCACGCTGTACGTCGGGACGACGAAGTGCGTCGGCAGGTCCGGGTGGAAGCACGCGGACTCGAGATCGGCGCAGATCGCGTCGACGAGCCTCGTGGGCAGGGCCGGATCCAGGAGCGGCAGGAACGAGACGATTGTGTCCTCGGGCTCCCGGGCTCCAGCGCGCACGTTGAGCGGGTCGAAGGTCTGCCTCCGCTCATCCCACAGGTTCCTCACGATGGCCGACCCGATCGCCTCCGCCGCCTCCCGATGGGGGGCGGGATCGGCGCCGACGATGTGGGCGATCTCCGCCAGCGCGTGCGTCGACCACAGGTGGATCGACGAGAACAGCGGTCCGGTCATGACGAACTCCGTCGCCGCGAGCAGCGCCCGGTCGTCGTAGTCGACATCACGGTACCGGCAGGCCAGGTAGACGAATCCGTCGTACGCGGCGTCCGTGGGCCGGTCCTCGGCGTCCGCGTGCTCGACGTCGAACCGTCGGTACGGCGGCAATGCGCCGGAAGGGATGACCAGCCCCGCCAGGGTGCGATCCCAGAGGGGCGAGTTGTCCAGTCCCGACTCCCACGGGTGCACGATGGCCGGCAGACCGATGCCGGCGGCATCGCGCGCCGTAGCGAGGTAGGCGTGCTGGGCCACGAGCCTCGGGTAGAGGTGGCGCAGGAAAGCCACCGACCCGTCGACGTCCACGGCATGCCGGTGCATGGCGAGTGCCGCGGCCGCATGGACCGGCGGCTGGGTGATGCCTGACGTCCGGATCCCGCGAGGAGCGTTCGCCGATCGGCCGGCATCCCAGAAGTCCGGACCCGGGAAGTACGCCCCGTCGGGCACCGCCGGGTTGAAGACGATGTGGGGGACCATCCCGTTCGCCCACTGGGCATTGAACAGGGTGACCAGTTCCAGCTGCGCACGCGGTTCGTCGTACCACGATCGTCCGACGGCGATGAACGCGGAGTCCCAGCTCCACTGGTGCGGGTAGAGCGACCGGGACGGTACGGTCGACGAGCCGATCCAGTTAGCGTCCAGGACGTGCTGTGCCGCCGTGACGATGGCGACCTCGTCGACATCTGCGCCGACCGGGTGTGGCGTTTTCATGCCCGGCATCCCAGCTACTGACCGCCCCCGGGATCGCGGGCGGCGAGGACCTCGCGCATCGAACGCCCATATGGCCAGAAGTCGTCGCGCGTGCCGGCGTCCCACCGCTCCCGCATGCCGGCAATGCCCAGGTCCCAGTCGGGCCGGATCGCGTGAGTGATCTCGCGCAGGTCGCGCCGAAGGTCGTCGTTCGACGGCCGGCCCCAGTACCAGTAGCCGTTGTAGATCGACGCGATCTCCAGCTCGGGGGCCAGGACGAAGGTGTACGGGATCATGGGGTCGTGGTGGGGGTCGGTGTACTCGGCGATGTCGAGGTCCTTCTGGACGACGCGGCCCGGATCGGACAGGAACGGCCATGCGGCGCCGAGGGCGTCGCGCATCTCATTGGTCTCGAGCAGGTTGTCGGTCGAGATCGTGACGACCTTTGTGTAGGCGACCCGGATCTCCGGGTAGAGCTCCACGAGGTTCCGGAGCTGGCGCCGATCCTTGGGGCAATAGTGGCCACGCGACAGGACGAGGATCATGGGGTCACTCCCCTGAAGCTCGGACAGTCGACGCCGCTGGCCGGACTGGTCGGATAGCTCGTAGTCGGGAAATTGGGCTCCGATGACGATGTTGCTGCGCACGTGGAGGTCTCCAGGGTTCGGGATCGCGGTCGATGCCTCTATGGTGCACCCTGTCTGGCGCCGTGCCGTGGGCTGCCTCACACCTGGCGATACCGCCCGGGCGCCTCCATGAACAGGCGCTGGAAGGCTCGCGAGAACTGGCTGCGACTGTCGTAGCCGACGGCCCGAGCGATCCCGTCGATCGAGAGCGTGGTCGTCCGCAGCAGCTCCGCGGCCCGCCGCAGGCGCACTTCGCGAACGAAGGCCATCGGCGTCTGTCCGAAGCTGGTGGCGAAGGCGGTCGCGAATGCCGTCCGGCTCATCGATGCGCTGGCGGCGAGGCTGTCTACGGAGTGCGGCTGCTCAGGCTGGGCCAGGATCAGGTCGACGACATCGGCCAGTCCTGGATCGTCCAACGCGCGCAGCCACGGAAGCGAGCAGTCCGGCTCGGCGCACAGTTTCCGAAGCAGGAGGACCAGGCACTCACGCATCAGGGCGGAGGTCATGGCCTGGAGACCCGCCGTCTCGGCCTGTGCCTCCTCCAGCAGGCGCGCGAAGACGCGCTCGACATCGGGCGACCCCGCGAAGTCGACGACGAGCGGTCCCGGAAGGCGGTCGAACAGGCCCAGATGGGGCCCATACACCGCGTTGATGCGTCCGCACGCGACTTCGAGATCGCCGGCCGTCCCGGTGCTCCGGGCCATACCCTCGATCGAGTGCGGGGTTCCCGGCGGAACGACGACGAGCGTGCTCGGTCGCAGGTCGACCGTTCGGCCGGCTCCGTGCATCCGGCCTCTGCCCTCCAGGACGAAGTGGAGCGTCACCCACCCGAATCCGCGGAACCGGAGTCGGCTCGTGTCCGACACCCGGCAGACGGCGAACGGCTCCACCTGGATCGACAGATCGGACAGCAGACGATCCAGCAGCATCGACCCATGTTGCGTGCGGCGCCGGCCGCGGTCTGTACGCAGCGGCACACCAACGGGACGGCCCGGCCCTCCGTGGCACACACGATGATCCCAGCGCCTGGACGATCCAGGCCGTTTTGATCTGGGAGCACCGCGATGCACTTCACGCCCGACACGACCGCGCTCGTCCTGACCGATCCCCAGAACGACTTCCTGAGCCCGACCGGGGTGACCTGGGGTCTCGTCGGTCGAAGCGTCCAGGAGAACGAGACCGTGCGGCACATCGAGGACTTGTTGCGCGCGGCCAAGGCCGGTGGCTACGAGGTCTTCGTCTCGCCGCACTACTACTACCCCACGGACGATGGCTGGAGGTTCGGCGGCACCGTCGAGAAGATGATGCACGACATCGGGATGTTCACCCGATCCGGTGCCCTGGACCTGAGCGGCTTCGGCGGCTCCGGTGCGGACTGGCTGGAGTCGCTGAAGCCGTACCTGGAGGACGGCCGGACGGTCGTCACGAGTCCGCACAAGGTGTACGGGCCGCAGAGCAACGACCTGGCGCTGCAGCTCCGCAAGCGAGGGATCTCCCGCGTGCTGCTGGCCGGCATGTCCGCCAATCTGTGCGTGGAGTCGCACCTTCGGCAGCTGCTTGAAGACGGCTTCGAGGTGGCGGTCGTCAAGGACGCGACAGCGGCCGCCCAGCACCCGGAACTGGGTGATGGCTACGCGTCCGCGCTGACCAATTTCGGCTTCCTGGCCAGTGCTGTGCCCACCACGGCGGACGTGGTCGAGGCGATCGCCGAACCAGCTCGGGCGTCTGCCTGAGTCGTCGCCGTCGGGCCGCGCCGATCCGGTCCTGCGGGTCGCCGTGACGCCCGTTACAGCGGGCGCCGGCGACCGGTGGCACGGTACCGCCATGACACCACGATCAGCGCTTGCCTGGCTTGTCGGCGTCGTATTTGTCGCTGCGGCATGTTCGTCCGGCACCACGGCGTCGACGGCTGAGCCGGCCAAGCCGGCGAACGATGCCTGGCGGACCACCGCACTCGTCGATACCCGGTCCGGCGAGACGTTCACCATCGACGAGCTCAAGGGCAAGCTCGTCGTCGTCGAGCCGATGGCGATCTGGTGCAGCAACTGTCGGATCCAGCAGGGCGAGGCCGCGGTCGCGCTCGATCGACTCGATGATCCGAACCTCGTCTACCTGAGCGTCGACGTCGATCCCAATGAACGCGCGGGCGATCTCGCGGCATACGCAGACGGGTCGGGATTCGACTGGGCCTTCGTCGTGGCCACCAAGGAGGTCGCTCGTTCCCTCGCCGCGACCTTCGGCGATCAGATCCTTTCCCCGCCTTCGACGCCGCTCATCCTGGTCGGGCCGGACGGCGGGGTGGTCGACCAGCACTTCGGGATCCGCAGCGCGGACGACCTCGTCGAGCTGTTCTCGCAGCATCTGCCCTGAGCCGCACGGGTCGCTGAGCGCATCGGAGCCGCGGTGGACACCTTCCTCGCACCCTTCCTGCTCGGCATCGGAACCGCGGCCAGCCCGTGTCTCCTCCCGCTCTACCCAGGGTTCATGGCATACCTGGCAGGGAATGGCGCGGCGGCCGGTCGTTGGAGGGCCGTTCTTGGCCTCGCCGTGGTGGGTGGCGTGCTGACGGCGGTCATCGCCGTGGGCGTCGTCGTGTCGATGCTGGCCGTGCCCTTGTCGGGTCTGCTGGGGCTCCTGGTGCCGCTGACCACGGTCGTCCTTGCCGCCCTCGGCCTGCTCCTTCTGGCCGGGCGCAACCCGTTCGCGCACCTGGCGTCCGTCCGCATCCCCGTCGTCAAGCACCCGGCTGCCCAGGCCTACGTGTACGGGATCATGCTGGGTCCCGTCGCCATCCCGTGTTCCGGACCGTTCCTGATCGCGCTCCTCGCGATCTCCGTCGGCGTCGCCGATGCCGGCGCCAGGATCGGGACCTTCGTCGTGTTCGGTCTCGGCTTCGGACTGCCGCTGATCCTGCTGTCGCTGGTGGGCGCGGCGCGCGGCCAGTCGTTCGCTGGCTGGGTCGCCGCTCGCCACGACATCCTGCTGCGGGTGGCCGGCGCCCTCCTGATCGTGGCGGCCTTCGCCGAACCGCTGCGTATCCTGCTGACGGACCCGGCATAACCTGGACAACTCAGGTCGTCGGAGACCGCGTGTGTACGCAACTCGCCAGCGGGCTGTCTGTGGCTCTCGATACATCGTTTGCGGCCCACACCGCCGAACCTTGCGTTGATGTCCAAGAGGCGCCGATCCACTCCAGCGGGTCCGAACCGTCCGGTCCGACAGTCGCCTGCCACAGCCATCGGTCCGACGGCGTTGGCACCCGAGAGGATCTCGCAAGCCCCCGGGAGGACTCCGCCGTCGCGCCCGACCAAGGCGGCGCGGGCTGAAGCCGGCCGGCGAGCCCAGCGCCGGCGCAGCAATCTCCGGATTGCGCTGCTGGTGGGCGGATTCGCGCTGTCCATCGCTGCACTCGCCGTCGCCAGCGGGGTCGGCCAGCCCGATGTCGGCGAGGCGGCACCCTTGGAAGGTGGGATCGGCCAGCACCTGCCGCAAGGCGCCACACTGCCCCAACGCAATCGACCGCCGTCTTCGGGTCCACATTACGCCGGACGGGCGGCCTACGGATCGTTCAGCAGCCCTGTCGCACCCGGGGCGTGGATCCATGCCCTCGAACACGGTGGGATCGCGGTGCTGTTCAAGTGCGGGACGCAGGCGGAGTGCGACTCGACGGCTCGCCAGCTCGGCGACGAGGTCTACGCCAACGCGCGCGACGGCGCATTCGGGGAGCGCAAGCTCGTCGTCACGCCATACCAGGACATGGACTCGCCGGTCGCGGCCGTCGCCTGGGGTCGCGTGCTCAGGCTCGACCACATCGACGCCGCGCAGATCCTCGCCTTCTACGACCGGTACCTGGATCGCGGTCCGGAGCGCGCTCGCTGAGCCGAACGTCCGATGAGGTGGCCCAAGCCGGGGCGTTAGGTCACTCCGCGCAGCACGACAGTTTCGTGACGTCCTTGCGGAACGCCTGGGCGCCGATCTTGAGTGCCTCGCTCATCGTCGGATAAACGTGGATGAGATCGATGAAGTCGTCGATGGTCGCCTTGAAGTGCATCGCCATCGCCGCCTCGTGGATCACCTCGGCCGCCGATTCGCCGATCATGTGGACACCGAGGATCCGCTCGTCGATCGTCGACGCGATCATCTTCACGAAGCCCTCGGGTCGGTGGATCGCGCCGGCCCGCGGGACATACTTGAGCGGTGTCGTCGCGCTGACCGCCGGGAAGTGCTTCGCCTTGACTTCCGCCTCGGTCAGGCCCACGACCCCGATCGGCGGGTCGGTGAAGATCGCCCGCGGGATGACCTCGTGATCGACCCGCCGCCGCGCGCCCTTGAACGCGTTCTCGGCCACGATCCGGCCCTGGCGGGCCCCCACCGGGGTTGCCATCTGCGACCCGTGCTGACCTCCGATCACGTCGCCGGCCGCCCAGACATGGGCCACCTTCGTGCGCAGCTCGGCGTCGACGACGACGTAACCGTCGGCGTCGAGTTCGACCCCGATCTGGTCGAGCCCGAGATCGTCGGTATTTGGGCGGCGGCCCGTGGCGGCGAGCAGTCGCTGGGCCCGCAGGATCCGTCCGGCCGTGGGTGTCTCGACCGTGACCGCGACGCCCTGGCTGTTGCCCGAGACGCCATCCGTCCGGGTATTCGCCAGGACCTCGATCCCTTCTGCGGCGAAGACCTCCGACAATGTCGCGCCCAGTTCCGGCTCGTAGCCGCGGAGCAGTCCCGAGCGGGCGACGATCGTGACCCGGCTGCCAAGTCGCGAGAACATCTGGGCCAGTTCGACGGCGATGTAGCCGCCGCCCAGGACGATGAGGGACTCCGGCAGGTCGGTCAGCCGGCCGGCCTCGTCGGCATCGAGCAGATCGCTCGTCAGGTACGGCACGCTGTCGAGGCCCGGGATCTTGGGCACGATCGGGCGGCTGCCGGTCGCGACGAGGAACCGGTCGGCCGCGATCGTCCGGCCGTCGAGCGAGACCGAGGTCGGGCTGTCGAACGCCGCGCTCCCGTCGAGGATCTGAAGATCCGACATCCCGTCCGCGACGGCGTTGTACTTCTTCGCCCGGTAGTCGCGGACAACCTGGTCTTTCTGGCCGATGAGCGCCGGGAAGTCGACCACCAGCTGAGCCGGCACGAGACCGTCGTAGCGTGGATGGGCGGCGTCCCGGACCAGCCGGGCGGCCTCGATGAGATTCTTCGAGGGCAGGCAGCCCCGATTGACGCACGTCCCGCCCAGGGTGCGTCGCTCGACCATGGCCACCCGGGCCCCCAGCTCGCTCGCGCCGATGGCGGCGGCGAAGGCCGTCGATCCCGATCCGAGGATGAGCAGGTCGAACGCGTCAGGCATTGGATGCCGGCCGACGACGCCGCTCGAAGGCGTTGTACTGACCGGTCGCGTGCACGGCCGCGGCCAGGGCCTCAGTCGCGACGCCGGGGTTCGCGGTGACCACCGCGCTGCGCGACGCCAGGTCGACGGTCGCGTTCGCGACGCCGGGGACGGCTTCGAGCGCCTTCGTGACGTGGACGACACAGCCGTCGCAGGTCATCCCTCCAACCCCGAGATCGATAAAGACGATGGACTGATCCATGATGTTGACTCCTCATGCGGCATCTAGATCTAAAGACGCGTTGTTGCTTGTGTATACGATACGCCGTATGCTTTGCGCAGTCCAGTGAGCTTCCTTACGTTCGAGGTGATCGATGACCAGCAACCTGCCCATCGCGGCGACCCGGGCCGAGGAGCTGTCTCGGTCCGAGGTGTTGGCGACGTTCTTCCAGGGTCTCGCCGATCCGACTCGTGTCCGGATCCTGGAGCTGCTGGCGGAGCGTCCACGCACGGTGACCGAGCTGCAGGCGGCCCTGGGCCTTGCCCAGGGCCGGGTTTCGAGTCATCTCGCCTGTCTGCGCTGGTGCGGGTACGTCGTCGGAACCGTCGATGGCCGTTTCAATCGGTATCAGCTGGTGGACCCGCGGGTCCGCGAGATCGTCGCGGCGGCGGAGTCCATCGTCCGTGAGAACGAGGAGCGATTGACCTCCTGCCTGGTGCTCGGCACAGAGGGCGGGGGGTCGGCGCCGCTCGATCCGGCATGAACCGGGATTCGCTCGTCACAATCGCGGTCCCGCTGGTGGCGATCGCTTGCTGCCTCGGCCTACCGATCCTCGCGTCGGTCGGAGTGGGCGCCACGGTCCTGGTCCTCGGACTCGGCCTGCCGCTCGCCCTCGTCGCGGTCGGGGTTGCCTGGATCGCAGCACGACGCCATCGGCGGTTGCGAACGTCGCCCATCGCGACGTCGGCGCCCGGAACGACTCCCGAGACGGCTCCGGTCCAAGGCCCGGTAACGTCCAGCTTCCAAGCGCTCTGAACTCAGCCCACCATCTCGATCGTGAGGATGCGGTCGGCGACCTCGTCCAGATCGGATCCGATGACATCCGGCCGCGGCCCCAGTGGATCAAGGACCATCCCCGCACGAGCCACGAAGGCCGCAACCGCCCCGGCCCGCATCGCGCCGACGATGTCCCAAGGAGTGGGCCGCGATCAGGTGGAGGATCGGGATCGCCGCACTCCGTCGGCTCCCCGGCGCTCATCCGGGGTGCACATGTTTCCCGCCCGTCCAACCGCCGCGCGCCAGGACGCGGTCACCCAGGTCGCGCGGTCCCGCCTCCAGGTCCGTCGCCATCGTATCGTTCCAGCGATTCAGGAACGCGTAGAGACAGATCGCGGCGAGGATCTCCACGATCTGGTCATCCGTCCAGTGGTCGCGGAGCCGCGCCATGTGCTCGTCCGTGACGGCGTTGGGTACCGCCCCGGCGGCCAGGGCGAACTCCAGGACAACGCGCTCGGCGTCGTCGAAGAGCGGGCTGGTGCGGAACTCCCAGATCGCGGCGATCTTGTCATCGCTGACGCCGCTGGTCCCGGCGGCCACGAGCGAGTGGGCCTGGCAGTACTGACACCCTGCCGCGCGGCTGGCCATGTGCGCCGCGAGTCGCTTGAGCCCAGGGTCCACGGCCGATTTGGGGTCCATGATCGCCTCGGTCAGGGCCTCGAATGCTGCGACGATCCGCGGCCGGCGCTGCATCGTCAGCAGGCTGTTCGGCACCACCCCGAGGATGCGCTCGAATGTGGCGAACGTCGCGGCAAGCTCGGGCCGTGCATCGGTCCCGAGTGGGTTCATCCGAGCCATCGCGGCCCGCAAGCCTAGCGTGCCTGGATGTACGGGTCAGCGAGCGAGGCTGAGTTCCGACGTTGCGCCGAACCGCGTCCAGATGACCCCGAGGGCGGCGCCCCACATGAGGTGAGCGGCGAACAACACGGCCGCGTTGAGGTTGAGCATCAATGGGTCGATCGCGGGCACGACCACGAACCACATCGCGGCGAAGACGGCGACGCCCCAGGCCATGCCGAGACCGATCGTGGCTGCGGCCGACGGGGCCAGCCGCGACACGGTGAGCCCGAAGATGACGGCCAGGATGACCGAATTCATCATGTGACCCATCAGGCCGAGGACCAACGCGACGGCGTTAAACGGGATGGGGTTGGCCGAGCCCTGCAGGTCCCGAACGATGGTTGCGCCGATGGCGATCGGTGGCCCGAAGAAGCCGGCGCCGTCGGGGACGACCGCCTCGACGATCATCTCCCACATCGCGAGGACAAGACTGGCGCCGATGCCGGCGATCAGGATCCGACGGCGATCCATGGTGATACATGCCTCCCTGAGTCGATCGATGTGCAATTCGGCTGGGCTGCCGTTGACCGCAACCTACGCTCCGACGGCGACCACGGCTGTAGCGCGCATCACGTCCTGCGACGCCCGCGCCTGCGAAGACTCTTGGCGGCGCGTGATCGACGACCTGGGCGTGGAAGCTGTCGGACGAGACGCTCGACCTGCGGCGCGAGGTGCCAGGGGATCGCTATTGCGACGACCGAGCGCCCAGATCTTTGCCAGCGTGACGCGGCTCACATCGAGGGCGGCCTGGCGCAGGTAGCGTTCAGGTCAGCGCCTCTGGATGGCGCCCACTGAACGTACGAGAGGTCCTCACCGAGATGTCTGCCATCAAACACGCGACCGACGCCACCTTCGAGGAGCTCGTCCTCCGGAGCGACCGCCCAGTCGTCGTCGACTTCTGGGCCGCGTGGTGCGGCCCCTGTCACATGGTCGCCCCCGAGCTCGAGAAGATGGTCGCCAAGTACGGCGACCAGGTCGCGGTCGTCAAGGTCGACGTGGACGCCAACCCGGCCCTGGCCCAGGCGTTCAACGTCATGTCGATCCCCACGATCGCGCTCTTCCAGCCTGGTGAGCAGCCCAAGGGCGTCACGGGCTACCGGAGCCTCGAGCAGCTGGAAACCGAGTTCGGACTACAGCAGTTCACACCCCTGAATAGCTGATGCTCGTGGACCGCGCGATCATCGCAACCGATCTGCGGCGCGGCGATCCACCTGCGCGCTAGCCCGCCGCTCCGTTGGGCCGCATCCCTTGGGCGCGTGATCCACGACACAGTTGCCGGGACCCGGACGCGCTACGGTGACGGCCATCGTCTACCCCTTGGAGATCCACTCCCTCGTGCATGCAGAATTCTTCGATTTCGTGATCATCGGCGCGGGCGGTGCCGGAGAGGCTGCGGCCCACCTGGCCCGGGCGCGTGGCGCCTCGGTCGCCATCGTGGACCGGGAACTCTTCGGTGGTTCATGCCCCTTCTGGGCCTGCATGCCCTCCAAGACGCTGCTGCACGCGGCGAGCGTCCACGCCGCCGGTGGCGACTATGACTGGCCGGCCGCATCGGCTCGGCGCGACTACATGATCAATCGCGAAGGAACCGATGCGCCGAGCGACGCCGGCCACGTGCGCAGCCTGGAGGCGGCGGGAGCCGTCGTCATCCGGGGGACCGCGCGGATCGCCGGCCCGGGCGCGGTCGCCGTGTCGACGGAGGGTTCCGACCCCGACCGGACACTCCACGCAGGCCACATCGTCATCGCGGTCGGCTCGAACTCGACGGTCCCGTCCATCGACGGGCTGGAGTCGATCACCCCGTGGACGAACCGCCAGGCCACGTCCACGCGAACGCTGCCGCAGAGCCTGGTCATCCTCGGGGCCGGACCCACCGGGGTGGAGATGGCCCAGGTCTATGCCCGGTATGGCGTCCCGACGGTCCTGATCTCGCCACAGTCGACCATCAATCCGAAGGATCACCCGCGGAACTCGGCGGCGATCGACGCCGGCCTCCGGCGGGATGGTGTCGACGTCCGAACAGGGGTGCGGGCGACCCGCATCCAGGCCCGGACGGCAGCGTCCGGGGCGCATGTCGTCCATCTGTCGGACGGCACGATCGTCGAGGGTCACGAGCTCCTGCTCGCGGTGGGGCGTACGTACCCGCTGGCCGACCTCGGGCTGGAGACGATCGGTGTCGACGCGTCGAGCGGTCGCGTCGACGTAGGCTCAGACCTGCGCATCGTCGAAGGCGTCTTCCTGGTCGGCGATCCGGCCGGCCCGGAGATGAGCACCCATCAGTCCCACTACCAGGGCGAGTTCGCCGTTCGGATCGCCCTCGGTGACGACGCCCGACCGGACTACACGGCGCTTCCACATGCCACCTATACGGACCCCGAGGCCGCGGGCGTCGGGCTGACCCTCGAGCAGGCGATCGCTGGCGGGTACGACGCGTTCGAGGAGGTCGCCGACCTGGCAGCGACGGCCAAGGGCTACGTGGCCGAGGCATCGGGTCACGTCACGATCGTCGTCGATCGCGAGGCCAGGTCGCTCCGAGGCGCATTCATCGCCGGCCCGGCCGCCTCCGAGGTCATCCACGAAGCGGTCCTGGCCATCAAGACGCAGACCACCATCGATGTCCTGGCCGACACCATCCACGCCTTCCCGACGACCGCCCGGGTCATGGGCGGACTCTTCTCCCAGGCGCTGCGGCGTCTCGAGGACGGCACGTGACGGCGATCCCGACCGGCCCGAGCGAGTCCGCGTCGCACTGCCACGTTCCGGCCGACTTCGATCCGGAGGGCAGGCGGGTCTTGAGGGCCGAGGTGGCCAGGCTCATCGGCGCGGCGCAGTGGCTGGCGACGGAGCTCGATGAAGGCCGAGGCTGTCATGCCGCGCTCCTGCAGGCGTCCGTGCTGCAGGCGGACATCGATACGATCGCCGCCCGACTGGTGGATGGCCATCTCAAGTATTGCGTGACGCGGGCGATCGGTTCGGGTCAGACCCCCGACGAGGTCCAGAGCCTGCTGACGCCGCTCCAGACCCTGCTCTTCACAAGGAGGTAGGACCATGCCGGCCACATCAACGGCGGTCCCGGTCCTCCGTGCCTCAGACGTCCCGGCGGTGACCTCGGCCCAGATGGCGGACGTGGACCGGTCGGCCATCGAGGACTACGGGGTGACCCTCCTGCAGATGATGGAGCAGGCAGGATCGCACCTCGCCGACGTCGTCCGCCTCGAGGTTGGTGGCGACCTGCAGGGCACGCGCGTCGTGGTTGCCGCCGGGCCCGGGAACAACGGCGGCGGTGGTCTGGTCGCCGCGCGGCACCTGGCCAATCGCGGGGCGCATGTCCGCGTGGTGCTGGCCCGACCGGCCCTTCGCCTGCACGAGGCTGCGCGCCACCACCTGGCCACCCTCATCGCCATGGGCACCGACTGCTGCGTCGCCACCTACGACCTCGACGATGGCGACCTTGAACACTTGCTTGCGCGCGCGGACATCGTCGTCGACGCCCTGCTCGGGTATCGGGTCCGGGATGCGCCCCGCGGAGAAACGGAACGACTGATCGGGTTCGTGGTGCGCTCCGGCCGGCCGGTCGTGAGCCTCGATCTCCCGTCGGGGCTCGACCCTGATACCGGAGCGGCACCCGGAATGACGATCAGGGCGCTGGCGACGCTGACGCTCGCGCTCCCCAAGCCCGGGCTGTTCACCGGCCAGGGACCCGAACGGGCCGGGCGCATCTACCTCGGCGATCTCGGTCTTCCGGAAGCGCTCTACACTGCCCTCGGGATCTCGGTGGGCCAGCCCTTCTCCGGGGGCCGCATCGTGCTCCTGGATCGGACCGAATGACCTCGTCGTCCCGGACTCGCTCGTTCACCGAAAAGATCGGACTCCTCAGCGAGGTGGCCCTGTTCGCCGGCCTCTCGGAGGAAGACATGCAGGCCATCGGTCACGTGACGACGATGACCCACTGCGTCCGCGGCCAGCAGATCCTGTCGCCCGATGATCCGCCGGACCGGATCCACATCATCAAGAAGGGCCGGGTCCGCGTCTACCGGATGTCGCCGGACGGCAAGCAGCTGACCCTCGACATCTACGAGAAGGGGACGATCCTGGGCGACATGAGCCTGCTCGGCCAGGACCGATTCCCCGAGGCGTACGCCGAGGCGATCGACGACGGCATCATCTGCACGATCTCGCCCGACGAACTCCGGCGATTGATCGAGCGCTACCCGATCGTCGGCGTGAACATCATCCGGCATCTCTCCCGACGGCTCAAGTCCGCGGAGCGCGAGCTGGAGGCGATGGCCTACCAGCGGGTCGATCAACGGCTCGCTCGCAAGCTCCTGGATCTTGGTCAGCGGTTCGGCGTCTCGACCGTGCGGGGCACCCTCATCCAGGCCCGGCTCACCCAGCAGGAACTGGCGGAGATGATCGGCACGACCCGGGAGACGCTGGCCCACACCCTTGGTGACTTCCGGCGCCGCGGCCTCCTGGACTCGGCGAACCACAGTGTCTTGATTCGCGACGCGGAGCGCCTCACGGAGATCGCCGAGGGCGACTGAGGGACCCACCGCCGGGGTCTTCAGGGTGTCGATGCTCATCTGCGCGTGCCGTGATCGGCATCGGGACCATGAGCCCGTTCCGGAGAGGACGCGCGACGACGGCGGGGAACGAAGCCTTCCACGCCGTCGAGACTTCCCCAGGTCTCAGGATCAGCGAAACCCTTCGGCCGGCAACTCCCGGAGACGGATGGCCTGGAAACGCAGGACCTCGGCGATCGCAGCCAATCCGAGCGCGATCGACACCAGATAGAGGACGACTCCCACGCGACGGATCGCCTCGAGCTGGATGGCGGACGACTCCGCCGAGGCGAGCACACCCGCGTCGCCCCCGAGGATGGCCAGGCCGATGACAACGTGCGCGATCACAGCCCCTGCTGGACTTCGCCGCCGCCCGATCGCAGCGCCGCGAGGATTCTGGCGAGCAGGAACGAGATCCCGGCGAGTGCGAAGCCCTCACCCAGGAACTGGAGGCCCTGAACCCATGCACGCTGCGAGACCGCGAGCTGCGGAGCCGCCGGCTCGGAACCGGGAGCCCGCCTGGCGCTCGGGAGGCTCAGCCGCCGACCGGAGCGGCGAGCGCCAGCCGGATCGGATCCGCGAATGCCGCCTGGGGCGGGAACCGGCCGGGGACCGGAGTCTGCCCCGGCCCCGCCTGGGCCGACTACCAGCCGAGCCATCGAGGCAGCCGCCGGCCCAGTCGCGCGGCGGCGCGCCGGGCAATGAGCACCGGACCCACGATCGCCGCGTTGAGCGCCAAGCCGCCGATCAATGGTGCGAACCCACCGAGCTGGCCCTGCAGCAGGAAGACAGCCGCGAGGCCCGCGCCGCCGCCCACGGTCAGGGCGAGCCCGACCCGTTCCAGCCCGCCGCGGCGGGTCTCGGGCGGCACGGCTGCGCCGCGGGTCGTCGTTTTCACGCTGCGTGCTGCTCGAATAGGTCGACGAGGCCGTCCGAGCCCCGGATCCCGAGGTGCTTCTCGAGAAGACTGCCGTCCGGCCCGATGACGATCGACGGCGTCGATGGTGGCGACAGGGCCTGGTCCCCGAAGTCGCCGGCCAGCGATCCCGCGACGTCTCGGGAAGCGACCAGGCCAAGTACGACGGCTACCGCGACCAACGAGCGAATCGCCATACACGCGACCGTAGTGGCGCGTCTCGCGGCCCGCTGTGTGCCGAGTCACATTGGACCGTGATGGCGATTAGTGCGGCCGCCGCGAGGCCCGCTCAGGGCGGTCCTCGCAAGGTAGCCCGGCGGCGCGGCTGCGATCGAGAGGCCTGCGAGTCACTCGCAGGCCTCTTTCGCTGTCCTTCGGTGCCTCATCGAGCGCACGAGATTCCCGGTGCCGCGCCGTTTCGGCCCGCGCAGGGGCGCGCGTGTGCGCCAGCGAACTGCCCCCAGGGGCTGCCACGCCGAGGCTGAGTTCAGGCGGCAGAGCACTCGGCCACGGACGGACGGGATGCCGCAGCAGAACGGAACGAGACCGATGTCCCAAAAGACGCGGCGTGGGTCGTCGAGCAGGAAGGGCCTGGGCCCAGGGTGCCTGTCCGCGACAACCGCGCTACTCAACTCCACGGTCCACCCACACCGAGTCCCCTCGGTTGTGGACCCGGCAGATTCCCCGCCCCTGACCGGCGCGGACTGGATCCGAAGTTCGCACCGATTGCTCAGGATGCGTGGCCTGTCATCGGGCGAGGCCGGCAACGTCATCGCCTACGTCGCGGGCCTCCACGCCGCCGACGATGGATGGACCGTTCGGCAGATCGAGCAGCTGGTCGCCCTCCGCACCCTGAATGCCTGCGGCGCCATCGCGCGTTGAGGCAAAGCGCGGCGGTGATGGCCAGTCGGGCTTGAAGACCGCGAGGCTATTCGAGAGGCCGGACCTATCCGAGATCCGGCGGCAACAGGCGATGGTGGAGGACGTCCTCAACGAACGCCTGGTAGCGCTCAGTCGACCAGCCGCGGTCGACGACGAGGTCCTCGAACAGATGGACCGACAGCATCGTCCAGACGATGTCGGTACCGGACTTGACACTCATGCCGTCGGCCAGGTCGCCCGCATCAGCCAGCCACTTCACGACCGCGCCCATGTTCCGGCGCCGATGGGCCATCCGGTCCTGCCACGCGGCGTCGAAGTCCGGGTCGGACCGCCGAGCGACCTCGAGGACGGCCGCGAGCTTGTAGATCCGCGGCGTATACACCGCCGTCAGGTGCACCAGCGCATCGAGTGCGGCGACCGCGCTGGGGGCCGATCGCGCGACGGCCAGCAGTTCCTCGAGACCCTCGACCTGATCGACCCAGTCGACGAGGGCCAGCAGCAGCCCGCGCTTCGACCCGAAGTGCAGGTAGACCGTCTGCCGGGACAGGCCCGCGGCGCGGGCGACCTCGGCGAGCCCGACGCCGTGATAGCCGTGTTGCTCGAGAAGAGTTCGGGCCGACCGCAGGATCGCGGTCCTCGTGTCCAGTCCGCCGCCGGTCGCTCGCTGTGTCAGGTCGGCGTTGCCGTTCGGGGTCGTGTCCGGTCGCCCAGGGTCCTGTCTTGACATGCTGTCCACGGTACCGTACTTTACGCGGTGTCAAGTCTTTACACTATGTAAAGGCGGTCGCATCTGGACATCGCCGCGACCGGCGGGCACAAGGGAGGCACGGACATGACCCCGTTGACCCAGGCACGCGGCAGCGCCAGGAGCGACGAGCGCGCGCGTGTCTTCCGCGAGGCCGAGCTGCGCTACCTGGAGAGCGTGGGGCTCGTCGCCGAGGAGCGGTTCGTGACGCTTTCACCTCCTCCGGTGAGGGTGAGGCTGCTGGAACGGGGGAGCGGCGAGGTCGTCCTCTTCGTTCACGGAGGCGGCGGGGTGGCGGCCCACTGGGCGCCGCTCATGGCACGGCTCGACGGCTACCATCTGATCGCGCTCGACCGGCCGGGGTGCGGCCTGACCGACGCCTTCAACAACCGTGGCGTCGATCTTCGAGCCCACGCCGTCGACGTTCTCGGCGGTGTCCTGGACGCGATCGGCGCCCCGCGCGCTCACATCGTGGCGAACTCGATGGGCGCGCTCTGGTCCCTGTGGCTCGCCCTGGCGGTACCCGACCGCGTCGCATCGTTGGCGCTTCTCGGATGCCCGTCGAACGTGCTTGGAACCAGCGCGCCGTTCCCGTTCCGGCTGCTCAGCGTGCCGCGGCTGAATGCCCGAATGCTCGCGATGGAGCCGCCGAGCACTCGACAGGCCCGCACGATCTTCCGGCGCATGGGCCACGACCCGGAGAGCCTGTCGCCGGAGTTCATCGACCTCATGGTCCGGGCCGAGGAGCTTCCGTCATACCCGGAGCACTGGCTGAGCCTGCTCGAGAACATCTTCAGCCTCACCCGCAAACGCGTCGGCATGGACGCTCGCCAGTTGCGGCAAGTGCATCAGCCCGTCCAGCTGGTCTGGGGCGATGGCGACCCGTTCGGCCCGCCGTCCGTCGCCTCGGAACTGTGCGCGATCCTCCCCCGGGCCCGCGGCATCACCCTTGCCGCGGGGCACCTGCCATGGGTCGACCACCCGGACCGCTGTGCTGACATCATTCGCGCGTTCTGGACGGAGGTGGCACCGACGCCGCTTCCGTAGGGCAGCCCCGGGGGGAGCGTGACAGGCGCGGGCCATGGGACTTCGAATCAGGTGACCGACCGGCGTATCGAGTCAGGTGACCGTCGGAGGGACGAGTCAGGTGACCGCCGGGCTGCCATCGCCTGGCCGCAAGCGTGGAACGAGGGTCACCTGACTGGGAGGATAGGTGCCAATCGGCCTGTCCGGTTCGGTTGTCTGGCGAGCGATCCACAACATGTGCCGGGTGCAACCGGCGGGAACCCCAACAGGTTGTGGCGTTGGCTGGCCACCCTGTTTTATCTGCATGGGAAGCGTACGCGCGAGCGAGAGGAGCCGCCCATCTCTGGCCGAGCCCGGGGAATCGCTAGGATCGGTCAATGAGCCTGGCGTCGACGCGGGCGGCGGCCGCTTCGTCACGGATCAGGCGGGCGCGCCGCTTGCCGGCTCGGACTCGCTCCGAGACGTCGCCGCGGTAGCAGGTCGGGCAGCCGCTCCGCGATCGGGTCCGGGCGTAGACGACCGCCGACCACTCGTGACCCAGCTCGCAGCGCCAGATCACCGCGCGGCCGGACGCCCGGGACACCTGGTCGGGACGCAGCACGTTGTGCGTCGGATGCCACTCCCGAGCGAGCCACGGAAAGTAGGCGGCGAGCGACTCCGTAGCTGATCAGAGTCGCCCACGACAGGTCCCCAACGCGACTCGGCCACGCACACCGCCCAATGTGGTCACGCGTGGGCAGTGATCGCACATTGGGTCGCGTTCACGCGGCCGCCAAGACCTGATCGACGCCCCAACGCTATGCCAGTTGCGGCATCGGCTTCCGAATCAGCTCCGTGAGCTTCTCCCCGTTGGGCCGGACCAGCTCGCCGACGCGCTCGCGGTCGACATCCGCGACGATGATCTGGCCTATCTCGGTCCGCACGACCGTGAAGATGCCCAGATCCTGCATCCGCTGCGTCTGCGACCGGTTGTCCTCAGTCGGCGTGAGGTAGTGCAGCGCGCCGGCGCGATAACGATGGATCAGGAAGAGCTGGACGAGTGTCATCAACCGCCGTCTGCGAATCGATGGCGCCGTGTTCTGGTCGCGGATCGAGAGGATGCTGCGGCTACGGCGATCCTGGATGCTCGCGAAGATCACGTTCGCGAGCGTCTCGTCCGCGTCATCGAGCACCCGCAGCTCCAGCAGGTCGGATCCTGCGATGTGGGGCCGCAGCTCCACGCGGATCCTCCGCGGCCGATCCCAATGATTCGCCCATGTCTCTAGCCACTCTTCCAGCAGCTTCGTCGGCACTTCTGTCTGGACGAGATGCTGGTGTTGCGTCGAGCCCTTGCCCATCGCCTTCGTCGCTGCGGTCCGCCCGGAGGCGGCCAGCAACGCCGCGTCCAGGCGGTCCCCGCCGACAAGGGACTGCGGGGTTCGGTACGGAGACTCGAGCAGCCGGAACTTCCTCTGGAGGCGGGCGAGAGCGAGCATCCCGTCCTCGCGCAGCGCCGTGGCGAACTCCTCGGCAGCGAGGCCGTCGATCTGGTGCCCTCCATACGTGATGAAGTTGAAGACGAAGCCAAGTTTTCCAAGCTCCTCCGGAAAGCGACGCATCTCGTCATCGCTCAGCCCGGTGGTGTCCCAGTTGAATGACGGCGACAGGTTGTAGGCCAGCATCTTGTCCGGGTACGTGGCGTGGATCGCGTCCGCGAATCTGCGGGCGTCCTCGAGATCCGCCGTCTTTGTCTCCATCCAAAGCAGGTCGGCGAACGGCGCCGCCGCAAGCGACTTCGCGATCGCATAGTCGATCCCGCCCTGGACCTGGTAGTAGCCATCCGGGGTCATGGGCAGTTCGGGGTCCCAGGTGACCCGGATGCCGAGCTTGTCGGCTTTGTCGCGGACCTCGGAGAATGACGCACGGCTCGCGAAGGCCCGCCACTCCTCGAGCGACATGTCATACCGCTCACCCTCACCGATCCGGGATTCGAGGATCTCCGCAACCGCGTCGCCGTACGTCCTGAGGCCTGCTGCCTCCTGCCAGACCTCGGCATAGCGGGTGTCGATGGCGTCGAGCAGGCTCTCGAGCGGCGTACCGTGGTCGCCCTCGCGGGCGATCTTGGCCTGGCGCGTGATGAGCGATGTGAGCCCGACCCGGTCGAGCCAATCAGCGGCCTTCCGCAACTCGTCCTCGGGCACCGCGAACAGCAGGTGGCCCCTGATCTCATCCAGCCCGAGGTCGTGAAGGCCCTTGAGGAGCGCCACGAATCCCACCCGGTAGCTCGGCAGATCGACGTTCGTCGCCCCGAGGATGAACGGCTGGTCTCGCTCGTCGCTGCGGTTGTCGAGGAGTGTCGCGGCCTCGGCATCGGTCCTGGCCACGATGAGGCCCGGCACCCGCATGATGTCGAGCTGCAGGCGCGCCGCGTTGAGCCGCTTGTTCTGCTCGTCCTGGCCGACCAAGACCTTGCCGCTCTGGTGTCCGCATTTCTTGGCGCCCGGCTTCTGGTCCTCGATGTGGTAGCCGGGAACCCCGACCTCGACGAACCGACGGATAAGGTTCCGGACGTGCGCTTCGCCTCCGTGGCCGGTGTCGGCGTCGGCGATGATGAATGGACGGAAATCGACTTCGGGCGCGGTTAGCCGCTGCTTCTCGTCCATCTGCGCACGCGAAAAGTGCTGGTTCTTGTCGGCGGTGAGGAGCGCCCTCACGAGGCCGGCCGCCTCGTCAGGGACTTGGCTCAGCGGGTAGCTCGCCAGGTCCGGGCCTGGATCCTCCGCCTGCGACCCCTTGGCAGAGGTGGCCCAGCCGCCCAGATAGATGGCTTCGATCCCCATCCGCTTCATCACTACGGCCTGACCGGGCGAGTAGGGGCCGAATGTCGTGATCTGCCCGCCTTTGATGAACAGCTCCCGCAGTCGAATGATGAACCCTTCGGCGGCCATTCGGGCGACGGTGTAATCAGGCTGGATCGTGCCTTGTTGGACGGCGACCTCACGGGGGGTATGGAGACGCACGATCCCGTCGAACCGGGGTTGCGCGAACCACTCCCGGGCGGCCGCCAGCTGCGTCTCGAAGGAGTCGATGATTGGCGCGGACAGCGCGCTCATCGGCCGGTCGTCACTCGTTCTCGTGGTCCCGGAGGCAGTCGTCGGGGCACTCGCAGTCAGCCCAGAAGCTGTATTGGCGCGTCCCAAGCCCGACGAGCGTGCCCTGATCGTCGAGGGCGAGACCGAGGACCCACAGGTGCGAGGGCTCTAGCGAGCCGACGGTCTCCTGGACTGGCTGCCGTAGATCCACCATCAGTTCCACTGGATGCCTCTGATAGCGACTGGGAGACGACCTTACAATCTGCTCAGTTATCCGTCCAATCGAATGTCCATACGAGGGTGATCAGTGTTATCGATCGCCAAAGTGGAGGCCACCCATGCTCCTGGCTCAGATCGAAGGGTTCATCGAGATTGCCCGGCAGGGGAACATGCGACGAGCGGCATACGCTCTATCGATCAGCCAGCCGGCGCTCACCGCTCGGATCCAGGGACTCGAGGAAGAGCTCGCCGCGGCGCTCTTCCGGCGGACACATTCGGGCATGGTCCTGACACCCGCGGGTCGCGCCTTCCTTCCCCATGCCGACCGGGCGATCGAGGCGATCCGGAGCGGCAGCTCGCTCGTCCGCGAACTCGAACACGGGGTCATCGGTGAACTAGCACTCGCAGTCGCTCCCGCCGTCAGCACCTATGTCCTGCCGGAGATCCTGGTCCGCTTCACAGAGCGGCACCCGGAGGTTCGCCTGCTGGTCAGGACCGGGCATTCGGAGGAGATCGTCGACCTCGTGGCCCGAGGCGAGGTCGAGCTCGGCATCGTCAGGCAGCTCCGGGACGCCCGCGTCCGCAGCCGTCCGCTGTACGAGGACGAGCTCGTCCTCGTCGCCCGGCCTGACCATCCATTTGCCCTCGTGGGCAGCGTCGACGTATCGGAGATCAGCCACGCCCAGCTGATCCTGTTCGACCGGACGTCAAGCTACTACGACGTGACGAACGCCCTGTTCCGTGTCGCCGGCGTGGTCCCACGGGGCGTCACCGAGGTCGACAACATCGAGGCGGCAAAGCGGATGGTCGAGCGTGGGCTCGGCGTCGCGCTGCTGCCAGGGACTGCGGTCGCCGACGCGCTCGCTGGCGGCTCACTGCGGGAGATCGAGCTCGCCGGCACGGCGACGATCCGGCGGCAGATCGTGGCGGTCGAGCGACACGGATCCCGCCCCACGTCGCCGTTCCTGAAGACTCTGTGGGGACTCCTCGACCGTATCCCGGAGCTCATCCCACGGGCGTTGCCGATCGTCGCCGCCGACTGAGCAAGGGGTCACGCCTCTGTGGCGGGCCGCCGGTTTCGCCGGGCTGCCAGCTCGATGAAGACGTCGAGCGATCGCGGATCCGCAAGCGTGTCGCGTGCAGCGGCGTCCTCGAGCGGCGTTCCGGAAAGGATCCGCTTGACCGGCACCTCCAACTTCTTGCCCGAGATCGTGCGAGGGATCACCGGGACGGCCGCCAACAGATCAGGAACGTGGCGCGGCGAGAGGTTACGCCGAAGCTCATTCGAGATCCGCCGTCGAAGCCCGTCGTCGAGCACCTGCGTTGCTCCGAGCACGACGAAAAGCAGGAGTTCGCCAGGTCCTCCACCCTCATCCTCGAGGTGGATCACGAGGCTGTCGGAGACCTCGGGCAAACCCTCGACGACGGAATAGAACTCGGCCGTGCCTAGGCGCACGCCGCCACGTTTCAAGGTCGCATCGCTGCGTCCAGTGACGAGGCATGAGCCTCGGTCCGTGATCGTGATCCAGTCGCCGTGCCGCCAAACGCCGGGATAGTGGGCGAAGTAGCTCGCTCGATAGCGGACACGGTCCGGATCCCCCCAGAAGGCGACCGGCATCGACGGCATCGGCTCGCTGATGACGAGCTCGCCCTGCTGACCGACCACGGACCGGGCGTGCTCGTCGTACGCCTCGACTTTCGCACCCAGCATCCGGCAGCTGATCTCGCCGGCCCAGACCGGGACGAGCGGGCTCGGTCCAAGGAAGCCGGTGCACAGGTCGGTCCCTCCGGATAGGGATCCGAGCTGGACGCGACTGCTGACGGCCTCGTGGACCCAACGAAAGCCGTCGGCCGGGAGCGGCGCGCCTGTCGAGCCGACGCCGCGCAGCCGCGACAGGTCGAGCTCGCGGCCGGGGGCGAGGCCGGCCTTGCGGCAGGCCATGATGAATGGCGCACTCGTTCCGAAGTAGGTGACCTTCGCTTCGCTTGCCAGGCGCCACAGCGCTCCGAGGTCCGGGCTGGCCGGGTCGCCGTCGAAGAGGACGACCGTCGCCCCGACGAGCAGCCCGGAGACGAGGTAGTTCCACATCATCCAGCTGGTCGTCGTGAACCAGAAGAAGCGGTCCGCCGGCCCGAGATCGGTGTGCAGGCCGAGGGCCTTGAGATGCTCGAGCAGGATCCCGCCGTGGCCGTGGATGATCGCCTTCGGCAGGCCGGTCGTCCCGGACGAGTAGAGGATGTACAGCGGGTGGTCGAACGCGACAGGCTCGAAGCCGATCGTGCCCGGCTCGGCGAGCAGGGTCTCCCACCCGATCGCGCCCGGAATGCGCTCCGGATCGGCCTCGAGATAGGGCACGACGACGGTCGCCTGCAGACTCGGGAGCGCCGCCCGGATCTCGGCGACCTCGGCCGTCCGATCGATCGCCTTCGTCCCGTAGCGGTAGCCGTCGACCGTGAGCAGGACCGTCGGCTCCACCTGGGCGAATCGGTCGATCACGCTGCGGACCCCGAACTCCGGGGCACACGACGACCAGACGGCGCCCAAGCTGGCGGTTGCCAGGAAGGCGACGAGGGCTTCGGGAATGTGGGGAAGATAGCCGACGACCCGATCCCCCCGACGGACGCCGAGCCGCACGAGACCGGCCCGCATCCGGGCGACCTGGTCACGGAGGTCCTCCGCGGAGAACAAGACCGGATCACGCGTCTGCGAGTGTCCGATGACCACGATGTCAGTGCCGGCCCGGCCGTCGAGCCGAAGCGCGTGCTCCGCGTAGTTGATCTGGGCTCCCGAGAACCAGCTTGCCCCGGGCATCCGATGATCCGCCAGCGGGCGTTCGTAGGCCGTTTCCGAACGGACGTCGAAGAAGTCCCAGACCGACGACCAGAAGACTTCGAGATCGTCGACCGACCAGCTCCAAGCATCGTCGTAGGTGACGAAGGCGAGCCCGCGCTCGCGCGCGAGCTGCTCGAGCCAGCGAGCCATCCGGCTCGGCGCGCGGTCGTCCGGCGGCGGGGCCCAGAGGATCTCCGGCACAGTAGCCGCAGCGATCGTCATCGGAACGCCCCTGGCCGCCTCATCAGGGCCAGTCGGGATGGGCGGCGAGCTCGGCGACGAAATCGCCGACCGCGGAGTCGAGGCCGTGACCTGCCCTCCATCCCCAGTCCGCGGTCGCCTCCGAGTCGTCGACGCGCTCGGGCCACGTGTCGACGATCGAAGTGATCGCGTTGTCTGGTTGGAACGCGATGTGCGCTCCGGGGATCGCGCGGCAGACGGCGTCAGCCAGCTCGCGCGCTGTCGGCGAGAAGCCGTTGACCCCGTACGTCCGGCGTCGGAGGCGGGACCCGTCCGCCTCGGCCAACCCGATGAGTGCGCCAACTGCATCCTTCACATAGAGGAGCGGTGTCACTGTCGATTCACGAACCGGGATCGGATACGCTCGACCCCGCGCTGGCTCGGAGACGATCAGGCTCGAGTAGGCGGAGGCGCCACCCGGCCCCCGCCCCGCGCCGATGACCGATGGCAGCCGGATCGCGCGGAAGTCCACGTCGAACCGATGTGTGAAGTACTCCCCGAGCAGCTCGCCGAACGTCTTCGTCACGCCGTACATCGTCGTCGGTCGCTGCTGAGTCGATTCGTCGACGGTCTTCGAGACGCCCGGGCCGTACGTGGCGATCGTCGAGGTGAATACGACGCGCGAGATGCCGAGCAGGCTGGCGGCCTCCAGGACGTTGTACGTCCCGGTCGCGTTGGCGTGATACGCGGCCTGTGGTCGTTCCTCGGCGAACGCCGACAGGATCCCGGCCGAATGGAAGACGATATCAGGCCGGGCGTCCCGGAGCGCGTGGAAGAGCTCCGCCCACGAGCCCACGTCGCAGCGGACCATCGTGACATCGGGAAGGCCGTCGAGCAGCGGCGACGCGCGAACGACGTCGAGGCAGACCACGGAATCGCCACGCGCGGCGAGCGTCCGGGTAAGATGCGCGCCGACGAACCCTGTTCCGCCGGTGACAACGACTCGCACGCGACCCTCCCTTTAGATCCCAAGATGGCGATGGAGTTGCTCGCTGCCGAGCAGCTCGGCCGCCGGCGCCTCATAGTGGATCCGGCCTCTCTCGATGAGGTACCCGCGATCCGCAACCGCCAGCGCGAACCGGTGGTTCTGCTCTGCGAGCAGAACGCCGATCCCCTCGCCCTTCAGCCGCCTGACGAGGCTGCCGACTGCCTGAACGACGACCGGCGCCAGGCCCTCGGAGGGCTCGTCGAGGAGAATGATCGACGGGTTCGTCATGAGCGCCCGACCGACCGCGAGCATCTGTCGCTGGCCACCCGACAGCAGGCCGGCGTCCCGATGCGAAATCGGCCGAAGATCGGGGAAAACGTCGAAGACCCGGTCCACCGTCCAGCCGACCTTCTCCCGGCGCCCGCGAACGATCTCGAGGTTTTCGCGGATCGAGAGGCCGCGAAAGACGCGCCCGCTCTGTGGCACGACGCCAATGCCGGCCCGAACCCGCTGATAGGACGGCAGCTGGTCGATCCGGCGCCCGTCGAGGGTGATCGAGCCCGATCGCTGTCGGACGAACCCGACCAGGCTCGCGATCGTCGTCGTCTTGCCCGCGCCGTTGCGACCCAGGAGCGCGACGATCTCACCGGCCGCCACGACGAGCGAGACATCGAACAGCACGTGGCTGGCGCCGTAGGAGCTGTTGAGCCCGTCAACGTGCAGCATCGCCCGTCCCCAGGTACACCTCTCGGACGGACGGATCTGCCCTGACTTCTTCCGGCGTGCCCTCGGCCAGGACGCGGCCCTGGCTCAGCACCGTGATCCGGTCCGCGGTCCCGAATACGACATCCATGTCGTGTTCGGAGAAAAGAAGCGTGATCGAGCGCTCCGCGACCAGCCGCCTGACCAGTTCCATCGTCCGTCCCGTTTCCGCCGGCGCCATGCCTGCGGTCGGCTCATCGAGGACCAGCAGCCGGGGCCGGTGGGCAAGGGCGATAGCCAGTTCGATCGCCCGCTGGTCGCCGTGCGACAGGGCGGCGGCCGGAGTCCCCGCGGCGTACGGCAGGCCCACTTCGCCGAGGATGGCATCGGCCTCGTCGACCTTTTCGGCCCAGCCGTTTCCCCACGGCCGATACGCCCTGCCGGATGCGGCCAGGAGAGCGATCTGGACGTTCTGGCGGACCGTCAGACGTCCGAAGATGTTGGTGATCTGGAACGCTCTCGAGATGCCCGCGGCGGCGATGCGGTGGGGGGGCAGACCGGTCAGCTCCGCGTCGGCCAATTGAACGCTCCCGCCATCGGGGCGCATCAGGCCAGTCAGCAGATTGAAGAAGGTCGTCTTTCCGGCTCCGTTGGGACCGATGACGGCTCGCCGCTCGCCGGCGTCGATCGTCAGATCGACACCGTCCACGGCCTTGAATCCACCGAACGACTTCGAAACCCCACGAACACTAAGGAGCGTGCTCACGTCTCGACATCCCGCGTCGATGGCTCGAACTCGCCAGCCAGCGTCTCCGCCAATGGCTCCGGCAGGGAGGTCAGCCCCGGTGACGGGCGGCGCGCCAGCCGTCCCACCACGCGCTCGACGATTCCGGTGATCCCGGTCGGCGCGATCAGCACGATGGCCAGGAAGATCGCCCCCAAGACGAGATTGGAATAGAGCGTTTCACGGGTGACGACCTCCTCCAGGAGGACGTAGGCGATGGCACCCACGAGCGGTCCGTAGAAGCGGAACATGCCGCCGAGGAGAATGATGAAGATCGGCACCGCGCCCTGGGTCCAGTCGAGCAGTCCGGGGTACGCCGACCTGTTGACGATGGCGAACAGCGATCCGGCGAGGGCGGCGAACATCCCGGCCACCGTGAAGGCTGCCAGCTCGTAGCGGCGGACGTGGAGTCCGATGAACGACGCGCGCAGGCGGTTGTCGCGGATGGCCTGGAGCGCAGCCCCGAAGGGAGACCGCCAGACGATCCCCAGGGCGAGGACGCCAAAGCCCGCCACGGCCACGACGAACCAGTAAACCTGCGACGTGTCGGCGAGGAACGGCGGCAACTCGATGCCGTGGATGCCGTTGTCCCCGAGGGTGAAGTCGTAGGCCGTGAAGGCGAGGACGAACAGCAACTGCGAGATGGCCAGCGTCAGCATCGAGAAGTACAGGTGCACCGCCCGAAGAGCGACCAGGCCCATCAGGAAGGCGATCGTCCCGCCTGCCGCGAGTGAAAACGGGACGCCGATGACCGCGGACCAGCCGAGATGCAGCCAGACGAGCCCGACAGCGTAGGCGCCGATTCCGAAGAACGCAGCGTGCGCGAACGACACGAGGCCCGTCTGGCCTAGGAGCAGGTTGAGGCTCAGTGCCCACAGGCCGAAGATGACGATGCGGCTTGCAGTGAACAGCTGCAGCTCGCCGAGCACGAGGGGAGCCGGGACTGCGACCGCGAGCAACGCGACCCAGCCCAGCCAACGCAGACGATTCGCGCCTGGCATCTTACGCTCGCTCCGGGAGCCCGAACAGGCCGGATGGCCTGACGGCCAGGACGATCGCCATGGCCAGGAAGATCAGCGAAAGTGCCAGCCGCGGCACGAACAAGATCCCGAACGCGTCGAGCAGGCCGATGATGCCGGCGCCGACGAGCGCACCCGGAATGCTGCCGAGCCCACCGATGATCGTCACCGCGAACGCCTGGATCAGAATGTCCATGTCCATCCCCAGGCCGACGGCCCCCGAGCCGGCGGCGACCGCGCCGGCCATGCCCGCAAGGCCCGAGCCGAGAACGAACACTCCCGAGAACAGGCGGGTCACGTTGACGCCGACGCCACCGAGCATCTGCGGATCGACGATCGCCGCCCTGATGTCGCGCCCGAGGCCCGTCCGGTTGATCAGGAGCCACAGGCAGCCGCCCACCGCCAGGGCGAGCCCGATGATGAACAGGTTGTAGCTGGGGAACGGGCTTCCGAGGACATCGACGGACCCGGCCAGCGCAGCGGGCCGCGTGACCGACAGGTTCTCCTCGCCCCAGATCAGTCGAACGAGGTCGCTGACGATCAGAACGATCGCGAAGGTCGCGAGCAACTGAAGGAGGTGCTCGCGACCGTACAGCCGCCGGAGAACGCCGACCTCGATCGCCAGGCCGAGGGCGGCCGCAGCGACCGCCGAGACCGCGAGTGCGGGGAGGAGACCGTACTCGCCGCCGGCGACCGCCACGACCGAGGATGCGACGAAGGCGCCGACCATGAACATCGATCCGTGGGCCAGGTTGATCACCCGCATCGCGCCGAACACGAGCGACAAGCCTGCGGCGACGATGAACAGGAGCCCGGCTCGGGTCAGCCCCGCAAGGAACTGGATGACGAGATCGTCGATACCCACGCCGGAACGCTCCTGCTCGAGTAACTGCCTACGGTCGCGGTCTACGGCTGCTGCGCCTTGACCTCGTCCTCCGACAGCCAGACGTCCGCTCCCGGGATGATCTTGATGTCTGTCCAAGTGGCGAAGCCGACCTCCGGATCCTGCTTGACCGTGCCCGAGTAGACCGAGACGCCCGCCTGATGATCGACGGGACGGATCGTCACGGTCCCGCGGATCGAGTCGAACTGGTAGCCCTCGAGCGCCGAAACAAGGGCGTCGGCGTCGAGCGAGCCTGCCTTCTCGACGCCGGCAGCCCACAGCTTCACCGCATCGTAGGCCATGATCGCCCAATCCGATGGGTATACCCCGTAGCGGTCCAGATAGCTCTTGACAAAACCGTCGATCGTCGGCGATTCGATGGCGAAGAACGGAGCGCGAGAGTAGCCGCGCACACCCTCGGGGGCTTCTGCACCGAGCGCCTGGAGGGCATCCGTCTCGTAGAGGCTCGTGAAGAACACCTTGTCGAAGAAGCCCAGCGGGGCGGCCTGCTTCGTGAACGTGATGAGGTCGCCGGCAAAGTTGGCGCTGTAGACGGCCTCGGGGTTGCCCGCGAGGACGCTCGTGATGACCGGCGTGAACTCCTTCTCACCCAGTTTGGGGAACTGCTCGGTGACGATCTCGACGTCAGGTCGAAGCTGCCTGAGCTTGCTGACAAATGCCTCCGACTGGAGGTGCCCGAACTCGTAGTCAGGGGCGATGACGGCCCACTTCTTGTACGGGAGCGCCGCCGCCGCGATGGCGTTGCCACGGCCTTCCATCGTGGTGTTCGGGCCGACCATGAACGCGTACTTGTGGAACAGCTCGGTCGTGAGCCGCTGGGTGTTCGAGGTGTGGAAGAAGATCGGTGTCTTGTTCTCCTTGGCGACCTCGGTCATCGCCGCCGCCACGGCACTCGAGACCGGGCCGAAGATCACACTGACCTTGTCACCGAGGATGGCGTCGCGCGTCAATTGGACGCCGATGTCCGGCTTTGATTTGGAGTCGCGGACGATCAGTTCGACTGGACGGCTGAGCACGCCACCCGCCGCGTTGAGCTCATCCACTGCCATGCGGGCGCCATTGATGTTGGCCACGCCGAACAGGGACGTCGAGCCGGCCGAGTCGGTGATCAACGCCGTCTTGATCGGCTCGCCGGAGCCCGTCGCAGCGCTGGCCGATGGCCCGGGCCCGCCCGAAGCCGGGGTCGTCGGGCTCGAGGCTGCCGGCTGACACGCCGCCACGATGAGGACAACGAGCAGGGCCGTGATCGGACCCTTCAGACCCAGATGCATGACTTCTTCTCCTTCTCCAGTCTTGCCCCCGCTCTTCGCGAGTGTTACAAGATGGGGACAAATGCTAGTCGCTCACGGTGCGATAACTATTGGAGAAAACGAGAAACTTGAACCGCCCAAGTTGTAGGAACCGCGACATCACCCCAGAGCCCGCCGCGGCGATCGTTGCCCGGATCGCCCAGCGACTCGACGACATCGGGCGAACGATGGCCAGCCGGTACCGCGATGAAATCCTCGACTACAGGTCAATGCCGGACGAGATCCTGTACGGGGACGTCGCCGTGGTCTCCGTGCTCAACTTTCAGGTCCTGTTGACGACGGTGGAAACCGGCGCGCCGATCCCCGCCACGGTCATCGACGAGTTGCGCCGCAGCGCCGCACGGCGGGTGCACCAGGGTATCTCGCTGGAGTCGTTCCTCCATGCCTACCGGCTGTGGTGCCAGTACGTCTGGGAAACAGTGATGACGACGGCCCGCGCGACGCGACGGGATGAGCGCGAAGCTGCCCTCCGGATGGCCGGCAAGATCATCGAGCACATGAACGTGATCTCGACGGTGGTGGCGCAGGCGTACATCGATGAGGCGGAGGGCGTCTGGAGCGATCGAGAAGTGGTCCGCCGGGATCTAGTCGAGGCGATGCTGGCCGGTCAGGCGTCAACGGACCAAGTCCGAACCCAAGCCAGCGCCATCGGTCATGATCTCCGCGATTCGTATGTCGTGGTTCTCGTCGCGCGCGCCGCGCCCACCGTCGACGATCCGCTCGATCGGGCACGGACGGTGCAGGCCTCTCTCCGTCATGCCGTGGAGGTGATCAAGGCACGGCTTCGGCCCGACGCTGGGGCGGCGACGCTTGTCGGACTACGCCACGAGCAGGTCGTGGTGCTGTATCCCGCGGATCGCCCTGGCCAGCAGGCCACGCTTCGCCGGCAATGTGACGCCCTGGCCTCAACCGTTGCCGGGTCGGGGTTCTTCGTCGGAATCGGCGGGTGGCACGCCGGACCCGAGGGGATCGCCACCAGTTATGCCGACGCCCGCGAGGCCCTCGAGATCGCGATTCGGGCCGGCACGTCAGGCGTCCCGGTGTCCTTCGACGACGTGGTGCTCGAGCACATCGCTCGATCGAGCCCGAGGTCCAAGCGGCTGCTCGCTGAGTCGCTCCGGCCCCTCCGAGCCTACGACGAAAAGCGCGGCGCGGAACTTGTCACGACGCTCCGCGCCTACATGGAGTCGGGCTTCAATCTCACACGAAGCGCTGCGGCCCTGTCAGTCAACCCGAACACTGTCGTCTACCGACTGCGCAGGGTCAAGGAGCTCACCGGTCGCGACCCACACCGGCCGGATGACCTGCTTCTGCTGTGCCTGAGCCTGAAGTTGGAGCCCTCAAGCGTTGACGGCGAAGCAGCGATCGGGCTCCCTGCAACAGACGGCGCCTGATCAGACGCGCTCGAAGGCGGCCACCACGGAACCATCGCCGCCAAGGCGGAGCGTCGCGGGCCCGTATCGGCCGTCGCGCATTGGCGCAGCTCGTGAAGGAGCGTGGCCTCCCGCTACCTGCTCGCCTGCACGGCGTTCCGGCGGGTCGCCAGCGACGACGTGGTGGCCACGCTCACCGACAACGGATCGGTCTATACGTCGCGCTTCACCGGAGGCCGCAACACCTTCGAGTACCTGCTCGCCTGGCTCGGCATCAGACCGAGACGGTGGCCTGACTTCCAGTATCTCGACCCCACGGAACCAGGGGCAGCCCAGAGTCTCCACCAGAGTCAGTGCGGTTCACTCGACACTCCTGCTCCCTCGCTCTGGTGGCCAATGCAGACCAGTCGAGCGTAGGGATGAACTGGGTCGGGGGGTGGGGCCAGTTCAGATCAGGCGGATTCCGGCGCGTCGACGGGCCGTGGATCACCGAACCGGCGAACCGCCCGGACGAGGATCATCCGGTACCACTCGACCGTCCGCGGCGACGCCCCTTCGGCCGCCTTGGCGGCGCAGAAGAAGTCGGCTGCGGCCCCGATTCCGATCGCCAGGACGCCCTCAGGATCAAGCGCAATCCCCGGCGCGCCAAAAGAGTCAGGCGCACTTCGCATCTCCGAGCCTCCTTGGAGATGCCGTCCGTCACTCTCAGGACCACATCATCTGGTGGTCCGAACCGATCGGGCCCCACAGGTTGTGGTGGTTGGCTGGCAACCCTGTTTTATCTGCGTGGGAAGCGTACGCGCGAGCGAGAGGAGCCGCCC
>CAKKPP010000024.1 GCA_919901745.1 Chloroflexota bacterium
TCAGCGCGATGATCCTGCAGAAGCTGAAGGCCGATGCGGAGGCCTACCTCGGCGAGAAGATCACCGAGGCGGTCATCACCGTCCCGGCGTACTTCGACGACACCCAGCGCCAGGCGACCAAGGACGCCGGCCGGATCGCCGGGCTCGACGTCAAGCGGATCATCAACGAGCCGACGGCCTCGGCCCTCGCGTACGGTCTCGACAAGAAGCACGACGAGAAGATCGCCGTGTACGACCTCGGTGGCGGCACCTTCGACATCTCCATCCTGGAGCTCGGCGAGGGCGTCTTCGAGGTCAAGGCCACCAACGGCGATACGCACCTCGGTGGCGACGACTTCGACCAGCGGGTCATCGACTGGCTGCTGGCCGAGTTCAAGAAGGACCAGGGGATCGATCTGTCCAAGGACGCCCAGGCCCTCCAGCGCCTCAAGGAAGCGGCCGAGAAGGCCAAGATCGAGCTGTCCTCGACGGCCACGACGGAGATCAACCTGCCCTACGTCACGGCCGACGCGTCCGGCCCCAAGCATCTCGTGATGAACCTCAGCCGGGCCAAGCTGGAGGACCTCGTTTCCGACCTCGTCGAGAAGACCAAGGGTCCGGTCATGGCCGCGCTCAAGGACTCGGGGCTCAAGGCGTCCGAGATCGACGAGGTCATCCTCGTCGGCGGGATGACCCGCATGCCGGTCGTCGTCGAGGCGGTCAAGGCGATGTTCGCCGGCAAGGAGCCCCACAAGGGGGTCAACCCGGATGAGGTCGTCGGTATCGGAGCGGCCATCCAGGCCGGTGTCCTGGCCGGCGACGTCAAGGACGTCCTGCTCCTCGACGTCACGCCGCTGTCGCTGGGAATCGAGACGCTGGGCGGGGTGATGACCAAGCTCATCGACCGCAACACGACCATCCCGACGTCGAAGTCGCAGGTCTTCTCGACCGCCTCGGACAGTCAGAGCCAGGTCGAGATCCACGTGCTCCAGGGCGAGCGCGACTTTGCCGCCGACAACAAGACACTTGGCCGGTTCATCCTCGATGGGATCCCGGCCGCGCCGCGCGGCATTCCGCAGATCGAGGTCACCTTCGACATCGACGCCAACGGGATCCTCGACGTCAAGGCGAAGGACCGGGCGACCGCCAAGGAGCAGCAGGTCCGGATCACGGCCAGCTCGATGCTTTCCAAGGACGACGTGGATCGCATGGTCCGCGACGCCCAGGAGCACGCGGAGGAGGACCGCACGCGCCGCGAGGACGTCGAGACGCGCAATCAGGCCGAGGCGCTCAGCTTCCAGGCGGAGCGGACGATCCGCGACCTCGGCGACAAGGTGTCGTCCGAGGACAAGGTCGAAGCCGAGAACCAGATCGCCGGGCTGCGCGAGGCGCTGAAGGGCTCCGACATCGAGATCGTGCGCGCCGGCGCCGCGGCACTGGCCGAGACGATCCAGCGAATTTCGACCGCCGCGTACCAGGCCGCCTCGGAAGCGGCCGGATCGACCAACGGCTCGTCCGAAGGGACGGCCGACGGACCCGACGGACCCGACGGCGAGGCCGCCGAGCCGGCCGGATCGCCCGAGGGCGAAGAGACGGTCGAGGGCGAATTCAAGGAGGTCTAGGTCGGTCGGCTCCGCCGGCGCTGATCGGGGCCGCCCCGATCGGACGGCCGTCCGGGGCTGCGGTACGATGCGCGCCCATGTCCGACGACACGGCCGTGGCCCTCGACGGGGCCGGCCTTCCGCTCATCCACGCCCGCGGCCTGACGAAGCGGTTCGGCGCCTTCATCGCGGTCGACGCGGTCGATTTCGACGTCCAGAAGGGCGAATCGTTCGGGTTCCTCGGGCCCAACGGCGCCGGCAAGACGACGGCCATGCGGATGATCGGCGGCGTCTCGCCGGTATCCGAGGGCACGCTGCGCGTTCTCGGGCTTGACCCGGCGACCCACGGCCCGCAGATCCGCGCGCGGCTCGGCGTCGTTCCACAGCAGGACAGCCTGGACACCGAACTCACGGTCCGCGAGAACCTCGTCATCTACGGCCGCTATTTCGGGCTACCGCGTGACGAGTGCAAGCGCCGCGCCGACGAGCTGCTCGAGTTCGTCCAGCTGTCGGAGCGCGCCAACGACCAGGTGGATCCGCTGTCCGGCGGGATGAAACGCCGGCTCACCATCGCCCGCTCGCTCATCAACGAGCCGGATCTCATGCTCCTCGACGAGCCGACGACCGGCCTCGACCCGCAGGCCCGGCACCTCCTGTGGGACCGGCTGTACCGGCTGAAGCAGAAGGGCACGACGCTCGTGCTGACGACGCACTACATGGACGAAGCCGAGCAGCTGTGCGACCGCCTCGTCGTCATGGACAAGGCCAAGATCGTCGCCGAGGGATCGCCGCGCGCGCTCATCGCCCAGCACTCCACGAAGGAGGTCACGGAGCTGCGCTTCCCGGTCGGCATCCAGGAGACCCTCGACGGCAAGCTCGACGGGCTTGCCGAGCGCATCGAGTGGCTCCCGGACCGCGTCCTGCTGTACGCGAACGATGGCGAGGCGGTCAGCGTGGCCGTGCACGAGCGCGGGCTTCGGCCCGAGACCACCATGGTGCGACGCTCCACCCTTGAGGATGTCTTCCTGCGGCTGACGGGCCGCACGCTGATCGAGTAGGCGCGGTTCGATGAGGGCGCCACCATGACGGCGGTCGCGCGGATCCTGGAGCACCGAGCCCTCCAGTACCGGCGCACGTTCCGGGCGTCGCTGTTCGGCTCGTTCCTGAGCCCGGTGATGTTCCTCGCCGCCATGGGCATTGGCCTCGGCGGCTACGTCGACACGACCGGCAACGCCGCGTTCGGTGGGCTGACCTACCTGCAGTTCCTGGCGCCCGGGCTGCTGGCCGCCACGGTCATGCAGTCGGCCGCGTTCGAATCGACGTTCCCGGTCATGGGCGGCCTGCACTGGACGCGGACGTTCCACGGGATGTACGCGACGCCGATGAGCCCGCTCCAGATCGCCCTGGGCAACCTGGCCTGGATCGCGATCCGGATGACGATGGTTGCGACGGTGTTCACGTTCGTCGTCGTCCTGTTCGGGGCCGCGTCGTCGCCACTCGTGATCCTCGCCATCCCGGCCGCGGTCCTCACGGCCATGGCGTTCGCGGCACCGATCGCGGCGTTCGCGGCGACCCAGCGGACCGTCAACAAGTTCAACGCGATCTTCCGGTTCGGGATCACCCCGCTGTTCATCCTGTCCGGAACGTTCTTCCCGATCGCCAGCCTGCCGGCCGCGATCCAGCCGCTGGCCTGGCTGTCGCCGTTGTGGCACGGGGTGTCCCTGACGCGGGGTCTGGCCCTCGGCACGATCGGGGACGCGCCGCTCCTTGCGCTGGCCCACGTCGGCGTGCTGAGCGTGCTGGCGCTCGGGGGCATCTGGGCGGCGGCGCGGACGTTCGAAGCACGGCTGGTCCGCGGGTGAGCGGCCTGCCCGCTGCCGTGCTCGGCCGCGTCGCGCCGCAGCTCGCCTTCGGCAGCCGCCGGGCGGGTCGCCTGATCGAACGGAACATCTACGTCTATCGACGCTCCTGGATCATCATCTTCTCGGGCTTCTTCGAGCCGATCTTCTATCTCCTCGGCATCGGGATCGGCCTGGGCCGGCTGGTGGGCGATGTGGCGGGCCCCGGCGGGGCGCCGATCTCGTACACGCTGTTCGTCGCCCCGGCACTCCTCGCGTCCGCGGCGATGAACGGGGCGATCCTCGAGGCGACATTCAACTTCTTCTTCAAGCTGCGCTGGCAGAAGACGTTCGATGCGATCCTGTCGACCCCGATGGCGGTCGCCGACGTGGCGATCGGCGAGCTCGGCTGGGCGCTCATCCGGGGCGGCCTCTACGCGATCGCGTTCACGATCGTCATCGTGCCGTTCGGCCTGGTCACGACCCCGCTGGCCCTCCTGGCCATCCCGGCGGCGCTGCTCATCGGGTTCGCCTTCGGGGCGCTGGCGATGGCGGCGACGACCTTCATGCGGACGTGGCAGGACTTCGACCTGATCCAGATGATCATCCTGCCGCTCTTCCTCTTCTCGGGCACGTTCTTCCCCCTCGAGACCTACCCGGAGCCGCTGCGGATCCTGGTCCAGCTGACGCCCCTCTATCACGGCGTGGACCTCATCCGATCGCTGATCGTCGGGGTCCTCTCACCCGTCCTCCTCGTTCACGTCGCGTATCTGACGGTCATGGGGCTCATCGGGCTGGTCGTGGTCAGTCGACGGCTCGACAAGCTCCTGCGGACCTAGGGCGGGCGCGTGACCGGCGCGGAGCGCGAGGCGGGCCTCGCCGTGCTCGGTGCAGAGATCGTCGCCTGCCGGCGCTGTCCGCGCCTCGTCGAGTGGCGAGAGCGGGTGGCGCGCGAGAAGGTGGCGCGCTACCGCGACGAGCCGTATTGGGGACGACCGGCGCCGGGGTTCGGCGATCCCGACGCGCGGATCCTGATCGTCGGACTGGCCCCCGGCGCACACGGCGCGAACCGCACGGGTCGCGTGTTCACCGGCGATGCCTCAGGCGACTTTCTGTGGTCCGCCTTGCACACCGTGGGGCTGGCCGACCGACCGTCGAGTCGACGCGCGGACGACGGGCTGACGCTGACCGACGCGTACATCGCCGCGGCCGTTCGCTGCGCGCCGCCGCTCAACAAGCCGACGATCTGGGAGCGCGACGCCTGCGCGCCCTTCCTGGTGCGCGAGGTGACGTTGCTGGATCGCGTCCGAGTCATCGTGCCGCTGGGTCAGTTCGGCTGGGATGCGACCCTCCGAACTCTGGCGGCGCTGGGCCATCCGGCACGACCGAAGCCAGGCTTCGGCCACGGGGCGGAAGCGGTCGTGGGGGCCTACCGGCTCGTTGGATCCTTCCACCCATCGCAGCAGAACACGTTCACGGGACGACTGACGGCGCCGATGCTTGTCGACGTCCTGGGGCGGGCCGCCAGGGTGGTATCAGAAGCCTGATCCGCGAGCGCGACGGCCCCGCGGTATGTGGGTCAGGGTCGGTTCTGCCAGGCTTCGACATGGCGATCGAGACGCTCGAAGACGACGCCCTCCAGCGCCGCCGCCGCGTCGACGAACCGTTCCAGCATCGCCATCCGGTGGCCGCGCCCGATGCACTCCGGGTGGACCGTGACCATGACCAACCCGCCGGGGGCGTGCTCGTAGGCGTAGCGCAGCTCCTCGGTCCAGATCTCGAGGACCGCGGACGGCGCCGAGAGCCCCGAGCGCCCGGGGCCGGGTTCGAAGTGCGGCCAGTCGTCCATCGCCCAGTAGACCGGCACCTCGACGAGGTCCGTCTCGCGGCCCCAGGTCGTGCCGTCCACCGTCGAGTGGCGGTCACCCTGCCGGACGCGGTAGAGGGCGTAGTCGTCCGCCATCAGCGAGCTGTCGTAGGCGAATCCGGCCGCCGTAACCAACTCCAGGGTCCGCTCGCCGAGCGACCAGTACGGCGCCCGGAAGCCGCTCGGCGCGGCGCCGGTCACCTCCTGCACGGCCTCGACCGAACGGCCCAGCACGTCGCGCGCCTCGTCGACGGAGAGTTCCGCGAAGTCCTCGTGGAACCAGCCGTGGCACGCAAGCTCGTGGCCGCCCGCAAGGATCGCCTCGGTGTCGTCCGTGAAGGTGGTGAGGCTGTGACCGGGCACGAACCAGGTCGCCGGGATCTCGCGCCGACGCAACAGGTCGAGCAGCCGCTTCGCACCGACCCTCGGTCCAAACTCCGCGTGGCTGAACTTGACCGGGGGATCGCCGCGCCGGACCGAATCCGAGATGGCGTCGTGGTCGATGGTCAGCGCGACCGTCAGGCGGGGGATCACGTCGCCGATGGTAGCCGACGTGCGGTGCCCCAACCGCGTGAACGACCCGATGCGTGCGCCTCTCGTATCCTTCGGGGCGCATGGTCACCGAACGCGACTACTACGAGGTTCTCGGCGTCGCCCGCGGCGCCTCCGATGCCGAGATCAAGAAGGCCTTTCGCAAGCTCGCCCAGAAGTGGCATCCGGACGTGAACGCCGAGGTCGCCGCGCAGGAGCGGTTCAAGGAGATCAACGAGGCCTACCAGATCCTGTCCGACCCGGAGCGCCGGCAGCGCTACGACATGTTTGGCCGGGCGGGAGTCGGTGGCGACGGCGGTGGCTTCGAGGCCGGGTTCAGTGGCTTCAACGACATCTTCGACGCGTTCTTCGGGGGCGCGGCGGCCGGGGCCACGCGCCGCGGCCGCCCGGCGGCCGGTTCGGACCTTCGCTACGACCTGCGGATCACGTTCGACGATTCGATCCGCGGGACCGACAAGGAAGTCGAGTTCCGCGTCCTCGGGCGGTGCGACACGTGTGGCGGATCGGGCGCCAAGGGCGGATCAGACCCCGCGACGTGCCCCCAGTGCAACGGCCGCGGCGAAGTTCGGTCCGTTCGTCAGACGATGCTCGGCCAGATGGTCAACGTGGCCACCTGCCCGCGCTGTCACGGCGACGGCAAGATCGTCGATGAACCCTGTGAGACCTGTCGTGGAGACGGCCGGACGGAGCGAGCGCGCAAGGTTCGGGTGTCGATCCCGCCCGGCATCGACGAGGGCCACCAGATCCGGCTGTCCGGAGAGGGCGAGGTCGGGCCGCGCGGCGGGCCGGCCGGCAGCCTGTACGTCGCGGTGCACGTGACGCCGCACCCGAAGCTGAAGCGCGAGGGCACCGAGCTGATCTACGAAGCGGACATCTCGATCGCCCAGGCGGCGCTCGGGACGCGGATCATGGTGCCGACCGCCGAGGGCGACGAGGAGATCGAGATCAGGGCCGGAATCCAGCCCGGTTCGGAGATCAAGCTCCGGGCACGCGGCGTACCGCACCTCCGCCGGACGATGCGCGGCGATCTCCACGTGTTCGTCAACGTCGCGGTCCCGACCAGGCTGTCGAAGAAGGCACGCGAGCATCTCGAAGCCTATGCGAACGAGGTGGGCGATGAGGTCGCGGACGCCGGCGGTTTCTTCGACAAGGTCCGTGACGCCCTCGGCTGACGCCTGGCTGGAGCTGTCGGTCACGGCGGATCTCGAGGCCGTCGAGGCGGTGTCCGAGATCCTCGGCCGCGTGGCCACCGGGGGGACCAGCGTCGAGCCGGGGTTCCGGCTCGTGGAGGAGGGTCTCGGGGCGGAGATCGATCCGGCCCGACCGGCCATCGTTCGTGGGTACCTTCCGACGACCGGCGGGACCGGCGGGGCCGGCGCCCTCACGCCGACCGAGGCGGTCGCCGCCACCGCCCGTGCCCTCGATCACCTCTCGGCGTTCGGCCTCCGGCCCATCGGCGAGTTGCAGACCCGAATCGTGCACGACGCCGACTGGGCGGAGGCATGGAAGGCGCACTTCCCCGTGCTGCGTGTCGGTCGCATCGTGGTCCGCCCCACGTGGCGGCGCCACCGCCGGGACCCCACCGATGCCGTCGTGGCTCTCGATCCCGGGATGGCCTTCGGGACCGGGCTCCATCCCACGACGCGGCTCTGCCTGGCGGCGATCGATGGGATTGCCGGGCGCGGCAGGCTGGCCGGCGCACGCGTGCTCGACGTCGGCTGCGGATCGGGGATCCTGGGCATCGCCGCGGTTCGGCTGGGGGCGGCATCGGTGATGGGTGTCGACACCGATCCGTTGGCCGTCGAGGCGACGACCTCCAACGCCCGACGCAATCGGCTCGTCCGTCGGATCCGCGCCCGCGCCGGCAGTCTTCCGTCGGGCGCGGCGCCGTTCGACCTCGTCCTGGCCAACCTGGTGGCATCCGTCCTGCTGGTCCTGGCCAGCGGCCTCGTCGCGGAGCTCCGGTCCGGCGGGATCCTGCTCGCGTCGGGGATCTTCATCGACCGCGAAGATGAGGTCGTCAGCGCGTTTGAAGCCGCCGGGCTCGTCGTCGACGGGCGCAGCCTGGAGGGCGAGTGGGTCGCGCTCGAGGCTCACCGCCCGGGCTGATCCGCGGGGCGCCCTACAATCTGCGAGCGATGCCAGCCAGCCTCTTTCCCATCCTCCTCACGACCCACATCGTGCTCGCGATCTCCCTGTTTCTCCCCTCGATCCTGCTGCCATTCGCTCTGCGCGTGCGGCGCGCCGCGGCGGACTCGCCGCATCCCGTGGTCCGGGTCCTGGTCTGGATGCAGGCCCACGGAACGGTGCTGATCGGGGCAGGGCTGGCCGTGACCGGGATGGCGATGCTGGCGGTACTCGGACCGCAGCTGCTGGCGCAGCCGTGGCTGCTGGTCGCGCTGGCGATCTATTCGGCCAACCTCGTGCTCGCCTACTTCGTCCAGCGCCCGAACCTGCGGCGCCTCGTCGGCGTGACGGCCGCCTGGGACGACGAACACTGGCGACACCGCGCCCGCCGCCAGCGCTACGTCTCCTATGCGATGGCCGGGCTGGTCGGGACGATCGCCTTCCTGATGAGCACGAAGCCGACGCTCTGGTGACGACGACGAACGATGCCTGAGCCCACGAGCGCAGCGACCTGCCTGTTCTGCCGGATCGTCGCCGGCGAGATCCCGGCGACGATCGTTCACGATGACGACGACATCCTCGCGTTCCGCGACATCGCCCCGCGCGCGCCGACACACATCCTCGTGATCCCGAAGCGGCACGTTGCCTCGGCGGCGGACCTCACCGAGGAGAGCGCGCCGCTTGCCGGACGGCTGCTGCTGACCGCGGCCCGCATCGCGGTCGAGGAGGGGATCGCAGCGGATGGGTACCGCCTGGTCTCGAACGTCGGCCGATGGGGCGGTCAGACCGTCGACCATCTGCACGTTCACCTGATGGGCGGTCGGACCTTCACCTGGCCGCCCGGCTGATGCGGGCCCATGACGCTCAGGGTCACGGTGGCATGGTGGGGGCGATCATGGCGCTGGCCGCGACGGCCCTGTTGCTGGTCGGGTGCGCCACGGTGCGCGACGGCCCGATCGTCACGTTCCCGCCCTCGACGTTCGGTTCGGGGGCCGTCACCGATGCCTCGACGGCTGCGCAGCGCGAGGTCGACCGCGCGCTCGGGACGATCGGGTTGTTCAGCGTCGTCCCCCGGGTCCCGTATCGACCGGCCGAGGCGCCGCGGTTCGCGGCCGCGCCGCGGACGGTCCTCGAGGTTTCCGTGCCCGACGTGGGAGCTTCCGAGCACATTTCGATCTACGAGTTTCCGGACGCCCAAACTGCGGCGGTGGCCGCACGCGAGCAGGCTGCGTACGTGGCCAGCCCCGTCGGCCGGGTCCAGTTCCCGACCGGCACCGACTTCACGATTCGTCAGCTCGGATCGACGATCCTCCTCTACACGTTTCTTCCGCAGGCCGGACTCGGCCGCTCGAACGAGATCGCCGAGGTGCTGCGCGGCCTGGGAACCGTGATCGAGGTGCCGCGGTAGATCAGCTGGTGGCGGCGCCGGGTTCTCCGTGGCCTTCCGCGGCGGCGGCGCCGGGCTCTCCGGCCTCGTCCGTCTCTCGAACCTGGAGGGTCGTGCCGTCCGAGGCCCAGGCACGGACCTCGTTGCGCTTGATCTTGAGCGTATGCGTCCGCGGAAAGTCCTCGCTCGGCCAGAGCCGCCAGCCAGCGATCCGCTGCTGCGGACCGAGGCGGGCGTTGGCCGTCTTGACCGCAGCCTCGATGAACGCCTGGTTTGCCTCCGCATCGGTTGCGGCGGCTTGGCCCGCGGGGGGCGCGAGCACGATGGCCTCGATCCTTCCGGGCTTCGATTCCAGCACCACCGATTCGCGGAGGCCGGCGTCGCGGAGCGCGTTCTCGATGTCGGCCGGATAGACGTTGAACCCGTTGGGGAGCACGATCATGTCCTTGTTCCGGCCCATCAGGATCAGGCGACCGGCGCCGTCCAGGCGACCGAGGTCGCCGGTGCGGTACCAGCCCTCGGCATCGAAGGCCGCCGCCGTCGCCTCGGGATCCTGCCAGTAGCCCTTGAACAGCGTCGGTCCGCGGAAGAGGACCTCGCCGTCGGCGGCGAGGCGCATCTCGACGCCGGCCGGCGCCCGTCCCACCGTCCCGAGGCCATGGTCCGTGAGGGTCGTGCACGTCCCGGACCCGGTTTCGGTTGACCCGTAGCCCTGGATCACGGTGACGCCCAGGTCCTCCCACGCCTGCTGGAGCGTTGGAGGCAGGTAGGCGCCCGAACTGACCATCAGTCGGAGCCCGCCCCCGAACCGGACGTGGATCGATCGGAACAGGAGCCTCCGGACGGCCACGGGGAGGCGCCGGGCGATCCAGCGCAGGCGGTCGAACATCGCCCGGAGCCCGGCCTTGTCGACTTCACGCTCGATCGCCGACCAGAACAGGTCGAGCACCTGCGGAACGACGATCATCGAGGTCACTCGATGATCCCGGATCGCATCGAACACCACCCGCGGGTTGCGGCTTCGGACGTACAGGATGTCCGATCCCACCGAGAGGGCGTAGAACAGCCCGACCCCTTGCTCGAGGAGGTGGGAAAGGGGCAACAGCGACACGATTCGGTGTTCGAGCGGCGGCAAGATGGCGTCGAACGTCCTGATCGTGGCGATCACGTTGTCGTGGGCGAGCATGACGCCCTTCGGCAGACCCGTGGTGCCCGATGTGAAGATGAGGTCGAAGACGTCGTCCGGGGCAGGTCGCGGCCACGTGGCGAGCTTCGCCTCCCAATCGGGCGGAACGGCCGCGTCGGGCTCGGCGCATAGCGCCTCGAGAGGGATCGTCGGGAACTGCGCGAGCCCGACATCGCCCGGGTCCGGATCGTCGCGACCGGTGCCGATGAGGAGGCGCGTCGCGCCCGACCGCTCGACAATGGCCCGGATCGCCGCCGGCGACATCCGCACGTCGAGTGGCACCAGGATGACTCGCGCGCGAATGGCCCCGAAATACGCGGCAGGAAGTTCCGGTGTGGATCCGGACCAGGTCAACACCCGATCTCCTGGCTCCAGTCCCGCCGCTCGCAGGCGCCACGCAGCGAGACGGCTGCGCCGATCCAGTTCGCGATAGGACCACGCCATGGTCGTGCCGTCATCGCGGCGCAGCCCGAGCGCGGGTCGGTCAAGGTATCGGGCAACGGCTTCGTCGAGGAGGTCCAGCAGGGTTTCCATCGTGGCGATGCTACGACGCGGATGCGCGGCTTTCGTCACGGGTGCGGCGTCATTCGAGCCCGATCGGCGAAGACCTCGACACGGACACCTCGCGCGGTTGCGCCCTCCCGGAGCACCCGCTACACTCCGCCAGCCTGTCGGCGGCCCGCTTCGTGGACCGTCGGACGCGGTGCGCCGTTGGGCTCACGAGCACACCGCGAAGGTCGAGACGCAGCCCTGGGAGGTGAATCGGGATTGGCAGAAGTCCGAGTTGGTGAGAACGAGACGTTCGAAAGCGCGCTGCGCCGCTTCAACAAGAAGATCCAGCAGAGCGGCATCCTCGCCGAGGCTCGCCGCCGTGAGCATTACGAGAAGCCGAGCGTGAAGCGCAAGCGCAAGGAAGCGAAGCGCAAGAAGAACGCTCGAACGCCCCAGGGCTGAGCGCCCGCGGGCGACCCGCCCGAGGTGCCATTTCCGTGTCCCTCAGCGAACGCATCAGGACCGACGTGACCGCAGCCATGCGGTCCGGCGACGTGCTGCGCCGCGATGTCCTCCGGATGGTCCAGAACGCCATCTACAACGCCGAGAAACGCGACAAGCGGACGTATACCGATGACGAACTCGTCGGGATCCTCGCGCGCGAGGTGAAGACACGCCGTGAGTCGGTCGAGGCATTTCGAGCCGGCCGGCGGATCGACCTCGCCGAGAAGGAAGAGGCGGAGATCGCGCTCCTCCAGGAATACCTGCCGCAGGCACTCGATGAGACGGCCCTCACCGCCCTCGTCGATGAGGCGATTGCCGAGACAGGTGCGGCGTCGGCCCGGGACCTCGGCCGCGTCATGGGCTGGCTGTCCCCGCGGATCCGCGGCCGCGCCGACGGGAAGGTCGTGAGCGGGATGGTCGGTGCCGCGCTCGCCCGTCTCGACCTGGCGCGCCACGACGGCGTCGGGCACGAGGCCTGACGATGCTCGCCCAACGTGCCGAGGACGTCGTCTCCTTCACCCGCCGCGATGCCGGTCGGCTGGCGGTCGCCGCCGTCGTCCTCATCGCGGCCCTCACGGCGATCCTCGGGGCCGACATCTTCCCGCAGCGGGTCGCGCTCGAAGTGGGCGACGTGGCCTCGGAGGACGTGGTTGCGCCACGGGCCCGGACGTTCGTCAGCGACACGCTGACGGAGGAGAAGCAGCAGGCGGCCCGTCTCGCGATCCCGCCGCAATACGACTACACCACCGAGAACGCGATTGCCGTCGCCGCCGAGCAGCTGGCTGCGTTCGACCGATCGCTGTTCCCCCTCGAGCGGGCGTTCGATCCCGACACCACGGTCGAGGAGCGGCTCGGGCTCATCGACTCGGCCCTGCCGGGGCTCAGCGACGAGGCACGCGCATCGCTGCGCGGCCTTGAGCCGTCGCGTTGGCCGGTGGTTCGCACCGAGGCACGCCGGGTGCTCGATGCCACGGAGCGAACCGAGCTGCGCGACACCGCGGTCGCGGAGACGCGCGCCAGGCTCGGCGCCCAGATGGCCGGCGGCCTCGTCGAGGCCGAACGCATGCTCGCCACGGAACTCATCGCGCCGTTCGTCGCTCCCAACAGCTCGTTCAGCGAGGACCTGACTTCGCAGGCGCGGGATCGTGCCGCCGCGGATGTCCTGCCGGTCACCGAGTCGATGGTCGCCGGTGAGGTGATCGTTCGCACCGGCTCCAGGGTCACGCTGGTCGATGCCGAGAAGATCAAGGCGGCGGGCCTTGCCGATGCCGTCCCCGACTTCGCTCGCTTCGGCGGCTGGGCCGTGCTCGCCACGTTGCTGATCGGGGCGCTCCTCGCCTGGATGTGGCGGTTCCGCCGCGAGTTCTGGCATCGAAACAACGTGCTGGTGCTGGTCGGCGTGCTGCTCCTCTTTGCCGCGTTCGCCCTGAAGCTGACCGCCGGCCGGGCTGCCCTCCCGTTCGTGTTGCCGCTCGCGGCCGTCGGCATCCTCATGGCGATCCTGCTCGACACGGGAGCAGCGACCGTGGTGCTCGTGGTCCTGGCCCTGCTCGCCGGGATCGTCAACGGGAACTCGCTCGAGCTGTCGACCTACGTGTTCCTGGGCGGCTTCGCCGGCATCCTCGCGATCCGGCGCGGCGACCGACTCCAGGTCTTCCTGCAGGCCGGCACGGCCGTGTTCGTCGTCCAGGCCGCCGTGATCGCGACCTTCGCCCTGCTCGGCGAACGCGACGTTACCGGCATCGTTCAACTCATCGGCGCGGCCGCGCTCTCGGCCGGGGGTGCGGCGATCGTGGCCGTCGGGAGCTTCGCGGTCCTCGGCAACCTCTTCGGGATCCTCACCGTGTTCCAGCTCCTCGAGCTGGCCAGCCCATCGCAACCGCTCCTGCGCCGTCTCCTCGTCGAGACGCCCGGGACGTACCACCACTCGATCATGGTCGGCAATCTCGCCGAGCGGGCGGCCGAGGCGATCGGCGCCGACCCACTGGTCGCGCGGGTCGCCGCCTACTACCACGACATCGGCAAACTGACCAACCCGTTGGCCTTCATCGAGAACCAGGCAGGTGGCGACAACATTCACGATGAGCTCGCGCCGGAGGTCTCGGCGCAGGTGCTCACCCAGCACATCGGCGACGGCATCGACCTCGCCTACCGGGCGCGGCTGCCAAAGGCGCTCATCGCGTTCATCCCGCAGCATCACGGGACGGCGGCGATGAGTTACTTCCTGGCGAGGGCAAGGGAGCAGGCGGCCGAAGCACACGGTGGGCTCTCGACCGAACGGGGCAGGAAGGCGGCCGCGGCCGTCGAGGCGCGCCGGTATCGTCATGCCGGGCCGAAGCCCCAGTCGCGCGAGGCCGCGCTGATCATGCTCGCCGACGGCGTCGAGGCATCGGTCCGCTCGCTCGCATCGCGGGACGAGCCGGCCATCCGGGCGATGGTCGGGCGAATCATCTCGGAGCGGATGGACGATGGCCAATTCGACGAGTGCGACCTGACGCTGCGCGATGTCGAGAAGGTCCGCGAGGCGTTTGTCCAGCAGCTGCTCGGGATGTACCACAGCAGGGTTGCGTACCCGCAGAACAAGGTCGTCGAGCTCGAGGCGCGTCGGGAGGCCGCACGAGCCGCGACAGGAGGCGGCGGCTCAGCCGTGCCGCCGGATGCGGGAACGTTCGACCATGAAGGCTCAGCCGGCAGCGCCCGGCCGGCGGCGCGGCCCGCGACCGGCCGACCGGATCGGCCAGACCGGTCGGGGTGACGGCCGATCGTTCCATCTACCTGGGGCCGTGGCGGGTCGACGTCACGGTGCGCTCGGCTGCAGTGCCCCTCCCTCGGGGTGCCACGGCTCGTGGGCTGGCCCGGCTGATCGGCTCCGCGCTCGATCGGTCGGGTGCGACCCGGCCGGCGTCGATCGGGCTGACCCTCTCCGGGGACGTGGAGCTGGCTGCGCTCAACCAGGGCCATCTTGGCGTCGCCGGCCCGACGGACGTGCTCTCCTTCCCCCTGCTGCCGCCGGAGGCCTACCCCCCACACGACGGCGCTCGAACATCTGGCCGGGTGGAACCCCCGGCGCCGGCGTTCGTCCTCCCGCCCGGCCGGCGCGCCCACCTCGGCGACATCGTCGTGTCGGTCGAGCGGGCGATCGCCCAGGCCGACGCCGGCCGGGGGGGCCAGACGGGCGACGTTGCCTGGTCGGCGGCCGATGAAGTGCGCCTGCTCGTGGTGCATGGAACGCTCCACGTGTGCGGTTGGGACCATGCCGAGCCGGTGGAGGAGGCCGCGATGCGCCGCCTCGAGCGGAGGCTGCTGGGCGCCTGAGACCTGGCCGCGCGGACCGGGTACCATCCCCGCGGGCCCTCCCGGACGGGAACGGGCCCCGTCGGCGTTGGCGCCGACCCGTTGAGCGGAGTGCGAGTCGCACGGATGAAGATCGTCGTCGGCCTCGGGAACCCGGGTGACCAGTACACGCAGACCCGCCACAACATCGGCTGGATGGTCCTCGACCGGATCGCCGACCATGCCGGCTGGGCCGGGAAGGGCCGGACGAAGGACGCGGCGTCTGTCGCGATGGGCCGCTTGAACGGGCTCGACATCACGCTCGTCAAGCCACTGACGTTCATGAACGACTCCGGGATCGCCGTCCGCAAGGTCCTGGCGCGAAACCATGCCCCGCTGCTCGACCTGTTGGTGGTCGCCGACGACTTCGCGTTGCCCTTCGGCAAGCTCCGCTTCCGCGAAGCGGGGAGCCACGGTGGCCACAACGGACTGCGCTCGATCTCCGATGAGCTGGAGACCGAGAAGTTCAGCCGGCTTCGGGTCGGCATCGGCGATCCGCTGCGCAACGCCCGCGACCACGTGCTGAGCCAGTTCGCCCCCGACGAGCGACAACGCCTGGACGAACTGCTGGACGCGGCCGCGGACGCCGTCGAGGCGTGGGCACGTGACGGCACGAACAAGGCCGCAAACGCCTTCAACAAGTTCCAGCTCCGCCCTGCGGACGAGGATCGACTGGCGTCGCCTGGGGACGTGGACGGTCCGCCGGGCCCGGATGGAATTCGCCGCACGCGGACGGGCTGGCGCCGCGTTCGACCGGCCGAGGAGCCCGAGTGAGCCCACCGCCGATCCGCGGTCGGCGCGGGAAGGCGCGCCGGATGGGTGAGGCGATTGAGGCGGCGGGAGCCGCGCGACGGGCCGTCAACCTGGCCGCCACCCGCCCGATCGACGACGTCGAGCGGGACCTCGACGCGATCGGCGTCGACGCCGAGCTCGAGGCGCGCGAGGTCGCGGACTCGATTCGGGCGCGCAGGACCGGGACGACCGGCAGGCGGACCGAACCTTTCGTGGGACCGGTCGGGCGCGGAGCGGGACGTCGGGTGCCCGACCTGTCGGGGTTGCCACTCCTTCTCGTCGGGACAGGCGCGTTCGGCGATCTCCGCGCTCGCCTTGGGGACGCCGCCCAGGGAGCCTCGGCGCGCGGACGCCACGCGGGGGTCACCTCGGTTCCGCACGGGGCCAAGTCGTATCTCGCCGCCGCCCTGGCGCTGGCGCCCGAGGGTGAGCGGCTCTGCTGGATTGCCCGGGACGCGGAGATCGGCGATCGGGTCGCCGAGGAATTCCAGGCGTGGCTGGGCGACGCCGACCTCGTGGCCGTCCTCGAACCACGCACGGCGCTGGCCTACGAGCGGAGCGAACTGGTGGCCGACGAGACCGCGGCGCGTGTTGCCGCGCTGGCGTCGTGGCGCAGCGGTCGCGCCCGCGTCCTCGTTGCCAGCGTGCAGGCGCTGCTCCAGCACACGATCGAACCGGCAGACCTGCCGGCGGACCCGCTCCGGCTCCGTGTCGGGGAGCGGCGGACCCAGGCCGCGCTCCTCGCGGCCCTGCTCGATCTGGGCTACGTGCCCACGATCGAAGTCGCGGGGCGCGGCGAGTTCGCGCGTCGGGGCGGCCTGGTCGACATCTTTCCTCCGTCGGCGCCCCTGCCGGTCCGGATCGAGTTCTTCGGGGACGAAATCGATTCGATCCGCGCCTTTGATCCCACCGACCAGCGATCCACCGGTCCGGTTGACGACGTGGCGCTGCTCCCGGCGTCCGAGTTCCTCCGGCCCCCGGCCGGGACCGCCAATCTCGCCGTCCGCCTCGGCGCCAGGGCGACGGCTCGGCTCGGAGAGCGACTCGCGGCCGACTTCGAGCGCCTCGGGCGCGACGATGTCGCGGGGTCGACACGGGCCGTCGATGTGGGTGACGCGGCCGAGGTCTGGGCCCCGTACCTGGCGCCCGCGACGGGCCTCGACCACATCGACCCGGGAACGCTGATCGTCCTGGATGAACCGGGCGACATCGCAGAGGCGGCCACCTTTCTGTGGCGACAGGCGGACGAGCGTCGGGGCGAGCTCGTCGCGGCCGGCGACCTCCCCAGGGACTGGCCCGCCACGTACCTCGGCCCGCGCGACTGGAAGGCCCGATTGCTCGGGGCCCGGACGCTGGAACTGACCTGGGAGTCCGACCCGGGAGCGGAAGCTCCCACGACGATCGCCGGCGGCGGCCTGTCGTCGGGCGACCTGTTCGGCTGGCGTGAGCCCAACCTGCCGCTCCAGCGGACCGCCCAGCTGGCCGAGGCCGTCGACGGCTGGACGCGCGACGACCGGGCGGTGACTGAGCCCGACGCGCATGACCAGCGTGGGCCCCGTGGGCGTGCGTGCGTGGTCCTCGCCTCGGACCAGGCACCACGCCTCGCCGAGATCCTCGAGGACGCCGGTCGAACCGTCGCTGTTGTTGGCGGGGCGGGGGAGCCGCCGCCGGCCGGCAGCGTCACGCTCGTCGAGCGGAGCCTGAACGGCGGCTTCGCGGGGGGTCCTGACGGGCTGGTCTTCATTACCGACCGCGAGCTGTTCGGGACCGTCCGCGTTCGGCGACCGAAGGCGATGCGTCGCGTCGTGCCGCGCGACATCCTCGAGCGGTTGACCCCGGGCGACCTCGTCGTGCACATCGATCACGGGGTCGCCCGCTACGAGCAGATGCTCCGGCGCAGCTCGGGTACCGGCGACGAACGCGACTTCCTCGAGCTCAGCTTTGCGTCGGGCGACCGCATCTTCGTTCCGGTCGAGCAGATCGCCCGGGTCACCCGCTATGCCGGCGGCGAGCGCCCGCAGCTCTCCAAGCTCGGCGGGACCGAGTGGCTGCGCACCAAGCAGCGCGTCCGGCGCGCCGTCGGCGTTCTCGCGGAGGAGTTGCTCGCGTTGTACGCCGCGCGTGCCGGCGCGGAGGGCCATGCCTTCTCCTCGGACACGCCCTGGCAGCAGGAGATGGAGGCCTCGTTCCCGTACGAGGAGACCGTCGACCAGCTCCGCGCGACCGCCGAAGTGAAGCTGGACATGGAAGCCGGCCGCCCGATGGATCGACTCGTCGTCGGCGACGTCGGGTACGGCAAGACGGAGGTGGCGATCCGGGCGGCGTTCAAGGCGATCCAGGATGGTCGCCAGGTTGCCATCCTCGTCCCGACGACCGTGCTGGCGGCGCAGCACCACCTGACCTTTGCGCAGCGCTTCGCCGCGTTTCCGATCAAGGTTGGGATCCTGTCGAGGTTCGTGGCGGCAGGCGAACAGGCGCGCACGATCGACGGGCTCGCCGACGGATCGGTGGATCTCGTGATCGGCACCCATCGGCTGCTCTCGAACGACGTCCGCTTTCGGGACCTGGGCCTCGTCGTCGTCGACGAGGAGCAGCGCTTCGGCGTTGCGGCCAAGGAGCGCCTGAAGCGGCTTCGGACGGCGGTCGACGTCCTGACGCTGTCGGCGACGCCGATCCCGCGCACGCTCAACCTCGCCCTGGCCGGGATCCGCGACCTGTCCGTCATCGAGACGCCACCGGAGGACCGCCTGCCCATCCAGACGCGGGTCGCGGAAGCCTCGGCCGGCCTGGTGCGCGACGCGATCCTGCGCGAGCTGGATCGTGGGGGCCAGGTCTTCTTCGTCCACAACCGCGTCGAGACGATCGAGGCACAGGCCGACCAGCTTCGACGAATGTTGCCCGACGCGCTGATCGTCGTCGGGCACGGCCAGATGACCGAGGGAGCGCTCGAGAAGGTCATGCTCGGGTTCGCGGCCGGCGCCGCCGACGTCCTCGTGTGCACGACCATCATCGAATCCGGGCTGGACATCCCGAACGCCAACACGATCGTCATCGACCGCGCCGACACGCTCGGTCTCGCCCAGCTGTATCAGCTCCGCGGCCGCGTGGGCCGCAGCAGCCGGCGCGCGTACGCCTACCTCCTGTACCGGCGGCGCGAGCGTCTCTCGGACGAGGCACGCAAGCGGCTCCAGGCGATTTTCAACGCGTCGGAGCTGGGGGCGGGGTTCCAGATTGCGCTGTCCGACCTCGAGATCCGGGGCGCCGGCAACATCCTGGGCGGGGAGCAGTCCGGTCACATGGCGGCGGTGGGCTTCGACCTCTATTCGCGCCTCCTTGCCGAGGCCGTGGAATCCGAGAAGGCGCGCTACGAGGGCCGGGCACCGATCGTCGTGGCCCCGCAGGCCGTCGTCGACCTGCCGGTCGAGGCCCACCTCCCCGATGCCTACGTCCCGGACGAGGCGCAGAAGCTGGAGCTCTACCGGCGCCTCGCGCGTGCCCGCACGGCCGGCGATCTGGCAGCCTTCCGCCAGGAGGCGACCGACCGCTACGGACCGATGCCACCTCCTGTGGTGCAGCTCGTGGAGGTGGCCGAGCTGCGTCTCGCCGCCGAGCTTGCCGGCGTGGCGTCGATCTCGCGCGAGGACGGCCAACTCGTGGTGCGCTTCGGCGCGGGCCTGTCGCGCGACACGGCCATGCGTCTGCTCTCCGGGCCGGCGCTGCCGGGCGTCCGCCCGGGCGACGTCGCGTTTGCCAGCAACCAGGTGCGGATCCGCCTCCCGCGCGACGCAGCGCGGACGTGGCCGCTGACCCAGGCGCTGGTGGCGCGCCTCGTCGTGACGGCCGCCGGGTGACACCCGGGCGCGCGCCAACCGGCGCGGGCCCAGCGCGCTGCCACCGCCTCGACAGGCGACGCCGAACGAATCGGCTTCCGCGTACCAGGCTGCGGCGGTATCGTTCGGACGCCGGGTTCGCAGCGGAGGATGGGCATCGATGGCTGGACCGCACGACGAATCGGCTCCAGCGGTACGTCCGCGGAGCCATTGCGGCGCAGATGTGACCAGCACCCGCTGACGGCAGCAGGACCGCCGTGTACCCGACGCTCGTCCAGGCGGGGCCCTTCGTGATCGGGACCCACGACGCCTTCTCCATCCTGGCCCTCGCCGTCGGCCTGGGGATCTACTATCGGGCGCTGCGCCGCCGGGGGATGCTCGACGAGCGGATCGTGCTCGTCTCGATGGCTGTGATCGTGGGCGGGGTCATCGGGGCGCGCACCATCACGGCCTGGGAGAACACGGACGAGATCCGAGCCGCCATCGAGGCCGGCGCCCCGTTGAGCTGGATCGTCCTCCACGGGAACAAGAGCATCCTGGGCGCCCTGGCCGGGGGGTTCCTCGCCGGCGTTCTCGCGAAACGCGCGCTCGGCTACACCCGGTCCACCGGCGACAATTACGTGCTCGCGATCGCGATCGCGACGGCCGTGGGGCGGGTGGGGTGCTTCCTCTCGGAGCTCCCGCTGGGGACGCCTACGGACCTGCCGTGGGGCATGACCGTCGACCCGGATGCGGCCGCGGCGTTCGCGCGCTGTCCCGGGTGCGAGACCGCGATGCACCCCTCGATGCTCTACGAGATCGTGTTCAACCTCGTCGCTGCCGTGATGATCGTCCGATTCGGTCGACGGATCCCCGTCAACGGCGACCTCCTCAAGCTCTACCTGCTGGCCGCGTTCACCTTCCGCTTCCTCGTAGAGTTCGTTCGTGCCAACGAGGTCCAGTTCCTGGATCTCACCGGCCCGCAGATCGTGTTGGTCCCGCTCCTCGGCTGGCTCGGCGCCCACTTCGTCCGGAGCTATCGGGAGCGGACCTGGCATGTGCCGGCCCCACCGCTCCCCCGTGCTGTTGAGGTGTCTGCGTGACCGACCAGACCCCGCCGGACGATCTCGAGGCCTACATCCGGGCGCATCGCGACCGCTATGCGCCCGAAGCCCTCAAGGGCCGCCTGATCGAGGCCGGCCACGACCCCGGCGCGGTCGAAGCCGCCCTGGCCGCCGTGGAGGGTGAAGGGCCGGCCCTGGCATGGCCCGCCCCGAAGGGCGACTCGTCGTCGGGCGGCCCCGGGTTCGCGCGCCGAAGCGCACTGTCGGCGCTGGCGCTGATCTTCGCGACGGCGGCGTTCGCGCTCGGGATGTTCGGGATCTTCGCCGGCGCCGCCGGGGGCCCGCCGATGTGGCTCTACGCCGTGCTGTTTCCGATTCAGATCGTCCTGGTGACTCGATGGATCCTCCGGCGGATCGATTCGTCGACCGGCCTCCGGCAGGGCGGGTGGCTGGTGACGCTCGGCTGGTTCGTCGTCCCGCCGATCGCGATGCTGGCGCTGCTCGGCATCTGTTTCGGGTACAGCTCCAATTTCGGCTGTTATTTCAACTGCTAGGAGCGCCTCTGATGCTGGACCTGCGCCCGTACACGCCGCTGCGCATGGTCCTGACCGTGTGTGGCGCGTGTTTCTCGGACGACCCCGATCGCGAGATCGACTATGAGACGGACATCCTCCAGGGCAATCTCGTCGCCATGGACGGCCGCGTGTACCTGAGGCGCACGTGTCGCCGTGGCCACGGAACGCTCACGAGCCTGTACGAGGAGGATCACCGGCTCTGGGAGTACCTCCAGCAATGGAGGACGCCGACCCGCGAGATCATCCCCGACACGATCGGAAGTGCCGCGCCCATCCCGATGGGCTACCGCGACGGCCTCGGCGACCTGCAGACCCAGCACTCGTGCGTGCTCCTCATCGACATCACCGAGAACTGCAACCTTGAGTGCCCGACCTGTTTTGCCGCGGCCGCGCCCGGCGTGGGCAGGTTCGCTCGGCTGCCGCACATCGTCCGCGCGCTGGAAACCGCCATCGCGCGCGAGGGCGGCCGGGTGGACGTGCTCATGCTGTCGGGCGGGGAGCCGACCGTCCATCCGGAGGTTCTCGAGATCATCGAAGCGGCCACGGAACGCAACGTCGTCCGGGTGATCCTCAACACCAACGGGATCCGGATTGCGAAGGATGCGCGGTTCGCGGACGCGCTCGGCCGTCTCCGCGGCCGGTTGGAGGTCTACCTCCAGTTCGACGGTTTCGAACTCGACTCCCACCTCTACCATCGCGGCGAGGATCTGCGCGCGATCAAGGCCGAGGCGATCCGTCGATTGGCCGACCGGCACGTGTTCACGACCCTCGCCGTCGCGGTGGCCGAGGGCGTCAACGACGGTGAGGTGGGTGCGATCGCCGACTATGCGCTCGAGACCGACTTCATCGCCGGCGTCGCGTTCCAGCCGGTGTTCGGCTCGGGCCGGGCCAACGCCATCGACCCGATGCGTCGGGCCACGACGACGGGCACGCTGCTCGCCCTGGGCCGGCAGACGAGCGAGCGCATCGGGCCGGACGACTTCATCGCGTTGCCCTGCTCGCACCCCGACTGTTCGTCGCTCACCTACTTCGTCAAGGGGGACTCCGGGGACTGGCGATCGTTGCCGAAGATGCTCGGCATCGACCAGCTGAAGGAGTACCTGGGCCTCGTCTCCAACCGGATCGCCCCCGACGACGTGATGTGGACCGCGCTGGTCGGAATGATGTCCGAGACCACCCTGGTGTCGCGGCCCGAGATGATCGATCACCTGCTGCGGATCTGCGAGGCGTGCGACCTCGGGGTCACCGGCTTCGTCAAGACACTCGGCAAGTGGGTCTTCGACCGGGAGGGCGCCGTCGAGGACATTGCCAGGCGTGTGAAGCGGATCTCGATCAAGACGTTCATGGACGCCTGGACGCTCAACGTGGAGCGGCTCCAGCAGTGTTGTGTCCACGTGGGATCGACGAACGGAGAGGAGAACCCCGTGCGCGTGCCATTTTGTGCCCGGCAGCTCTTCGGCGGCCTCCGCCGCCATACCTCCGGGGGCATGGTGTCCGCCCGGGAGCTCGTCAACCTCGACAACGTCCGGCCGGGCGTCGCGGTCCTCCCGTCATGACGGGAGTCGTGGGGCCCGTGGGCCCGCAGTCCTATGCCCGACCGCCCCGAACCCGTCCGGAAAAGTACGAGAACCTCGCGTTCACCTTCTGCCGCATGGGGACCGTGGGCCTCATCGCCTGGGTGCTGTCACCAGCCGTCTTCGTCCTGCTGGTCTCGGTGATTGCGATCGGGCTGTACGCGCGCTCGATCAGCCTCGGTGTCTCGTGGACCAAGTGCTTCCTGCGGCGCCCGACGCTGATCGTCGGGTTCTGGGGTGTCGTCGCCATCGCGGACGCGTACTGGCTCTTCGTCCTGGGAGGGAGCTGGCCGGCGTGACGGCGCCGAGCCTTCGGGGTCGCGCGGCCGTACCGGTTCGCGCGGCCGTACCGGCGCTTCGCGCGAGCCGGCCGCCGGGTGACCGGCATGTCCTGCGTCGCCTCCGCGGCGACGCGACGCGAACGGGCGCGGGAACCCCGGCCGGGCTGGCGGTGTAGGCAGGGAGATGAACGCTCAGTCCGCAGGCCGGCACGTGGCGAGCCCTGGCTTGCTCTGCGCCGTCCTGGTCGTCGCCGCCGTCGTCTCCGCCTGCACAGCGGTGAGCGGCGGTGTCGCGCCGCCATCGAGCGTGCCATCGGCCGCACCTCGAGCGCCCGCCACGGCCACGCAGTTCCCGCCCTCGACCGCGCCGCGCAGGGCCGCGGCACCGGCGGATTGCCCGGTCACGCTGCCAGATCCGGCGTTCCACGCTCCAGCGCCGTACCCGGAGATCCCACCGGCCAGGTACGACGCGGCCTGGTACGGAACGGACGCCCTGTGGGCGATGCTCAACCTCGACGGTGAGGTCTGGGCGGATCTTCCACCGGACGAGTCGGGACTCGGTCAGAAGTCGTTCTGGTGGAGCACGGCGTTCGTCGAGTTCGAGCCGGCGATCGTGGTGACTGGCGAGCGACTCCACGGGCCGGGCGCATTCAGGACCGACGGGCCGGGGACGAACGCGAGCGCCGACTTCGGGCGGGCCATGCTCATCGGCATCGTGATCCCCACGCAGGGCTGCTGGCGGCTCATCGGCTCGTACCGGGGCGCGACGCTGAGCTACGTCGTCTGGGTGGGCCCCTCCGCCTGAAGCTCGGGCATACTGGCGCCGGCATGATCGGTGCGGCGAGTGGACGGGGCGGATGACGACCATCCGGCGTCGCCTTGCCGTCCTCATCCTGGTGGTCGCGCCGCCGGTTGCGCTGTTCGCCGCGCTCTTCGGTGGCGACCACGTCGTCCCGTGTCTCGCCCCCAACGGATGCCCGCCGATCCCCGGCCCCATCCCGATCATCGGGACGACGATCGGGGCGATCGCGACCATCGTGGCGGGCGGACTGCTCTGGTTCGCCGCAGCCGTGGGTATCGTCGTCCACGTCGCGCGCGCGGATCTCGGGCGCCTTCGACGTGCCGCCATCGCGATTGCACTCGTGACGATCGTGCCCGCCGTCTACGGCTTCGCGGTCGGGGCGCAGGTCAGGATCCGACAGGGCGCCGAGGACGCGGCCCTCTACGCCATCGCGGCGTTCATCGTCGCCACGACGCTGTCTCTGGCCTGGGCCGGGATGACGGCGCGAAGATGGAAGGCGGCCTTGCCCCGCGACTGATCGCCCTCCGGTCCATGGGCCTCGCAGTACGAGTCGCGCTCTGCGACCATCCGCGAGATGACACAGGCATCCGGCGGTCTCTGGTCCCCCGAGCGACGCGACCTGACGGGTGGCCTCGTATTGACCGTCACGCTCATCGCGGCCGAGGCGCTGGCGATCTCGACGGCCATGCCCATCGTCACCCGCGAGCTCGGTCACCTGGAACTGTACGGCTGGGTGTTCTCGGCGTTCTTCCTCGGGAGCCTGATCGGGATCGCGATCGTGGGCAGCCTCATCGACGAACGCGGTGTGATCCTGCCGTTCGCGGCCGGCCTCGTGTTGTTCGGCATCGGCCTGGCCGTCGGCGGGGCGGCGCCGTCGATGGAGGTCCTCGTCGCGGCACGGTTCGTCCAGGGCCTCGGCGGGGGTGCGCTGCCGCCGGTGGCCTACGTCGCGATCGGACGAAGTCTGCCCGAGCGATTGCGACCATCGATGTTCGCGACGCTGTCCACCGCCTGGATCCTGCCGGGCATCCTCGGACCGGCGATCGCGGGGATCGTGGCCGAGACGATCGGCTGGCGCTGGATCTTCCTCGGGCTCCTTCCGCTGATCGTCGGATCAGGCTTCGTCGCGTTGCGAGCCCTGCGGACGATGGTTGCCGACGACCGTGTTTCCACGTCGGCCGACGCCTCCGCGGGACGGGTGGCGCTCAACCGCCGGCAGCGCTGGGGACCGACGGTCGTGCTGGGTGGGGGCGCGGCCATCCTCATGGCCGGTCTCACCGAGGGGAGCCCGCTGGTGCTCGTCGTCCTCGTCGGAGTCGGGCTCACGCTCACCGCGGCGGCGCTCAGCCGCCTGACGCCGCCCGGGACGCTCCGGCTCGCACGCGGGGTGCCTACGGCCGTCCTCCTGCGGGGTGTCGTGACGTTCGCATTCTTCTCGGTCAATGCGTACGTGGCGCTCATGCTCGTCGAGGTCCGCGGCTGGTCGGCGGCGGCGGCCGGGATCGCGCTGACCGCGGCGACCCTCTCGTGGACGGCCGGCTCGTGGACCCAGGCGCGCCTGTCGCGGCGACTCCGTCCGGAGTGGTTCGTGCGCCGCGGCTTCCCGGTCGTCGCGCTCGGGACGGCGGCGCTGGGAAGTGTGCTCCTGCCCGACGTCCCCGCATGGGTCTCCATCCCGGCGTTCGCCGTCGCCGGCTTCGGGATGGGCCTCACCTACGCCCAGTTCGCGCTGATCATCCTGCGCGACGTGCCGAAGGATGGCCAGGGTGCGGCGACTGCCGGCCTGTCGCTGACCGACGCGCTCGGCGCGGCCCTCGGCACGGGGATTGCCGGGGCGATGATCGCCGCCGCCGTGCGCGCCGGCGGCGGTCCAGGTCCGGGTCTGGCTGCGGCGATCGCGCTGGGCGCCGCGGTCGCAGTGCTCGGGTTCCTGCTGGCTCCGCGCCTCCATCCCCCAGGCGCGGAGATTCCGTAGCGCGTCGTCGGCGGTGTCCCACCCCCTCGAGCCGTGATCCACGGACGCGTTGCCAGGGATGTGCCCCCTGCGCCGCCCGATATTCGCGCAGGTAATCAATTCCGGGCCGAGCAAGTGTGGCGGTGCACCCAGCGCGTCGGAATCGCCGACCCGTCCCGCTCGCTGAGGCTCAAGCTCATTACTGGGCGGAATGACGGACGGCGCACGGTGGGAGACGTGGCTGGGCGGACGTGAAGGAGGCGGACGCCGACCCGGCTTCGGACCGGGGGCTGGTCGGGCCGGCACGCTGCGGTAGACTGCGGACAGCGCTCTCGCCCAGGTCCGCGTCGGCAGATGGTCACGCGCCCCGACCACATGTGGAGGCCCCGATACCGATGTCCGCCGAGGAGCTTCGCGCCAAGATCCGCGAGATTCCCGATTTCCCGAAGCCCGGGATCCTGTTCTACGACATCACCACCGTCCTGAAAGACGCGGCGGCGTACAAGGAGGCGATCGACCTCATGCTCGCGCCGTACCGCGGCGAGCCGATCGACCTCGTCGTCGGCATGGAGTCGCGTGGCTTCATCTTCAGCGCGGCCATGGCCTACCAATTGGGGGCCGGCCTGGTTCCGGTTCGCAAGCTGGGCAAGCTTCCGGCAGAGACGATCACGATCGAGTATTCACTCGAGTACGGCTCGAACACGCTCGAAGTCCATCGCGATGCCATCCAGCCGGGCCAGAAGGTGCTCATCGTGGACGACCTCCTGGCGACCGGCGGTACGGTACACGGCACGATCGAACTGGTCGAGCGCCTCAAGGGAGACGTCGTGGGCCTGGCCTTCCTGGTCGAGCTCGACTTCCTGAAGGGTCGCTCCCGGCTCGACGGCCGACGCGTGACCAGCGTCCTCACCTACTGATCGACCAGGCTCGAGGGACCCGATCGATCCCGTGACCGACGAACCGACGCCCGGGACGCCGCAGCCTGGGACGCCCCAGACGGACGTGGACGCGCCCGCCCCGGACCAGGCTCGGCGCCGTTTCTTTCGGGACTTCGCCGGAGAGTTGTTGCATACGGCGGCGACCGTGGCCGGGGCCGCCTCGGTGCTCCAGCGGAGTTCGATCGCCGCGGCCAGCGCACTCCTCGATCCCGAGGGGACGGCCCAGGCGCTGGCGGCAGCCGAGACGGGTTCGGGCGGGGTGGCGCTCCCGGCCGGCTTTCGGACCTCGTTCCGGTTCGATTCGGATACGCAGCTCCTGGTCGTCGACCAGCGTCGGATCCCCGAGGCGCTCGTTGAATACGAGGTGCGCAGTGCCGGGCATGCGGCCTATGCCATCCGCCACCGCGTCGTCGAGGGTGGTCCCGCATGCGCCCAGGTTGCGGCCATCGGTCTCGCCCTGTCCGCCCACGGCGTCCGCGAGTCGTCGCCCGCCGTGCTCCGGGCGACGCTCAAGGCCGCCGCGTCTGCCGTCAAGGTCAGCCGCCCCCCGCTTCGCTCCGTGACCTGGGCGGTCGACCGGGTGATGGATCGCTTCGAGGACCTTGTCGCGAACGGTGCCGACGGCGTTGCGGTGGCCATTGCGCTGCGCCACGAGGCAGATCGGATCGTGGCCGAATCGACCGTCGACAACGGCCGGATCGCCGAGATGGCCGCCGCCGCGCTGCCGGGCACCGACGACCGACCGCTGCGCGTCCTGACCCACGGCACGAGCGGGGCGCTTTCCGGCGGCCAGTTCGGAACGGCGCTCGGGGCACTTCAGGCTCTGCATCACGGCGGGCGGTCGCTGCATGTCTGGGTCGCTGAGTCGCGACCGCTGCTGACCGGCTCGCGCGTCACCGCCTGGGAGCTTGCCCAGGCAGGGGTGCCGCATACGGTCGTGATCGACGCGGCCGCGGGCTACCTGATCGCGAACGGCGAGGTCGATGCGGTGATCGTCGCGGCGGACCGGATTGCGGCCAACGGCGATGTGGTCGCCGCGATCGGGACGTACCCGCTTGCTGCCCTGGCGAGTCGCCACGAAGTGCCATTCCTGGTGTGCGCCGCGCTGAGTGCCCTGGACGCGGCGGCGCCAACGGGATCCGCGGTCACACTGGAGACGCGGCCCGAGCGTGAGTTGGTCGCCCCGAACCTCCGACCGGCGCCGGCGACCATGCCGCTGGCCACCGCCGTCAGCAATCCGGCATTCGACATCACCCCGACCGATCTCATCGGCACCCTGATCACGGAGGAAGGCGCGCTCGGCTCTCCGCGCGGCGCAGCGCTGATCGCCGCAACGGAGGCACGCGCCCGGCGCTGGGCAGAGGCGGACGCTACGTCCGGCGGCGACGTCTTCGGCGTCGCCGCGGAGGTCGCCTGATGGCGACCGTCGCGCTCGGTCGCCGGGAGCGTCCCCTCGCCGTCCGCCAGACCACCGATCGCGGCCTCCTTCGCTCCTTTCTCGAGCGCGAGCGACTGTTCGCGGCCTATGCGATCTGCGACCTCGAGGATCGCGAGTTTCCGCGCACGCGCTGGGGCATGGCCTTCGACGGCGATCAACCCATCGCGGTTGGTCTCGAGTACTCGGGGCTGACGCCCCAGCCGCTGTTCCTGATGGGCAGCCCATCGGGGATCGAGGCGATCCTGCGCGAGGTGCTTCGCCCGCGGGCGGCGTTCACGGCGGTCATGCCCGAGCATCTCGCTGCGCTCTCGTCGGTGTACCGGGTGGACCCCGGACCGCAGATGGTTCGGATGTGGGTCGACGGCACGCGGTTCCTGCCGATCCGTGCCGACGTCGAGCGTCTCGGCCCGGGCGACGTGGGCGAACTCAATCGCCTCTACCACCTGGGGTTCGCGTCATGGCTGCCCGGGTCGTCAATCGTCGACGGCGTCTACTATGGCATCCGCATCGGCGGTCGCCTCGTGTCGGCGGCCGGGACGCATGTGATCAGCCCGGCCGCCCGACTCGGCGTCGTGGGCAACGTCCTCACGCACGTCGATCATCGGGGCCGCGGGTACGCAGCCGCGGTGACGGCGGCCGTGACGGCCGAACTGCTGCTCACGTGCGACCAGGTCGTCCTGAACGTCCGGTCGGACAACCCACCGGCGCTTCAGGCCTATCGCCGGATTGGCTACGCGGAGCACGTCCGCTTCGAGGAGCGGCTGATCCATCGCATCGGCCCGCCGTGGGCCGGCCTCACCCGACCCCTCCGCCGTTTGTTCCGGGCCACCAAGGAGAACGACCAGTCATGACCGCCACAGAGACGCTCCCCGCCCATGACGTGACCGATCTCGGCCTGGCAGCCGAGGGCGTGCGCAGGATCGAGTGGGCCGAGCGGGAGATGCCCGTCCTGCGCCTCATCCGCGAACGCTTCGAGCGCGAGCGACCGCTCGACGGGCTGCGCATCGGGGCATGCCTGCACGTCACGACCGAGACCGCGAATCTCATGCGCACGCTGAAGGCCGGAGGCGCCGAGGTCGTCCTCGCCGCCTCGAACCCGCTATCCACGAAGGACGACGTCGCGGCCGCGCTGGTCAAGGAGTACGGGATCGGCGTCTTCGCTCGCCGGGGCGAGGACCGGGACACGTACTACGCGCACCTCAACGCCGTCGCCGACGGCCATCCGCAGATCACGATGGACGACGGTTGCGACCTGGTCTCGCTGCTCCACCAGGAGCGGCCGGGGCAGATCGCCGAGGTCCTCGCCGGCACCGAGGAGACGACCACCGGCGTCATCCGCCTGCGGGCCATGGCCGCCGACAACGCGCTCGGGTTCCCGGTGGTCGCGGTGAACGAGGCCCAGACCAAGCATCTCTTCGACAACCGCTACGGAACCGGCCAGTCCACGCTCGACGGAATCCTGCGCGCGACCAACCTGCTCATCGCGGGCCGCAACGTGGTAGTTGCCGGCTACGGCTGGGTGGGCAAGGGGATCGCCTCGCGGATGCACGGCCACGGTGCCCACCTTGCGATCATCGAGGTGGATCCGGTGCGCGCGCTCGAGGCCCTCATGGACGGGTTCCAGGTGATGACCGCCGCACAGGCAGCGCCGTGGGGCGACCTGTTCATCACCGCGACGGGCAATGTCAACGTGTTCCGGCGCGAACACTTCGAGGCGATGCACGACGGGGCGGTCATGGCCAACTCCGGCCACTTCGATGCCGAGTTGGACCTCGCCGCGCTGCGTGACATGGCCGAAGGTCATGTGCGCGAGGTGCGCGACAACGTCCAGGAGTTCGACATCGGCGGCAAGCGCCTCAACCTCGTGGCCGAGGGTCGGCTCGTCAACCTGGGCGCCGCCGAGGGCCATCCCGCGGCGGTGATGGACATGAGCTTCGCCAACCAGGCGCTGTCGGCGGAGTACGTCGCGAAGCATCACGGCGAGCTGGAGGCCACCGTCTACGTGGTGCCGGAAGCGATTGATCGCGAGGTCGCGAGGCTCAAACTCGCCGCGCGCGGGATCGTCATCGATCCGATGACACCCGAGCAGGTCGCCTACATGTCATCGTGGCAGCACGGCACCTGATCGGCGGTGGCGCGCCGCTCGAACTCGTGCACTTCGATCGGGCGGCCGGCTGACCATCGAGCCGGCGCCGGCGTTCGCTCAGCCGGCCGCGAGGATCACGTGAATCGCCTCGACCCCCCGCGCGACGTCCTCGAACGAAGTCGTCAGCGGCGATAACCCCAGGCGGAGCGAGTCCGGCTCACGGAAGTCGGCGATGACGCCGGCCGCGGCGAGGAGGGCGCGAAGATCGCGGGCTCGGGCATGACGGATCGAGACATGACCGCCACGCTGCCCGGGGTCACGGGGACTGCCCAGCGAGCTGCCCAGGCCCGCCAACCGGTGGTCGTGCAACTCCACGGCGAACGAGGTGAGGGCGATGCTCTTCGCCCTGATCCGGGCAAGACCGGCCTCGGCCACCAGCCGGACGCCCTCCTCGATCGCGACGAGTCCGAGGATCGCGGGCGTCCCGGCAAGCCACGCGGCGATCCCGGCCGCCGGCTCCCAGCCCTGCCCCATGGAGAACACGTCGTGGCGGCCGAACCAGCCCTGGATCGGCGTGCGCAGCTCGTCCTGGAGGTCGCGCCGGATGTACTGGAAGGCGGGTGCGCCGGGGCCCGCGTTGAGGTACTTGTACGTGCAGCCGACGGCCAGATCGGCACCGATCCCGGCCAGGTCGACGGCGACGATCCCGGCCGAATGGCTGAGGTCCCAGAGGGTCAGGGCACCGGCCGCGTGGGCCCGCTCGCCGATCGCGGCCAGATCGGCGATCGCCGCCGATCGGTAGTTGACGTGGCTGAGGCTGACGAGCGCCACGTCCTCGTCGAGGACGGCGGCCACGTCGTCGGCCGACGGACCGCGCACGGGATCTGGGTCGAGCCACTGGATCGCGAGGCCGCGAGCGCGGGCGAGACCCTCAAGGACGTATCGGTCGGTTGGAAAGTTCGCCCGATCGGTCACGATCACGCGGCGACCTCGGCGGGCGTCGAGGGCGGCAGCCGCGAGACGGTAGAAATTGACGGTCGTCGAGTCGGCGACGACCACTTCGCCTTCGGCCGCGCCGAGGACGTCGCGAGCAAGCGCGTCGCCGACTCGTCCCGGGAGCTCGACCCAGTGGTCCCACGCCCCGATGAGCTCGCCCGCCCACTCGTTCTCGACCGCCGACCGAAGGCGGTCCCTGGTCGCCATCGGCAGGCGCCCCAGGGAGTTGCCGTCGAGGTACACGAGGTCAGGATTGTGCACGACGAATCGTTCGCGGAACCGACGCAGCGGATCGGCGGCATCCAGTGCGCGTGCCCGCTCGAGCGCCTCGTCGGTGGACCGCCCGGAGTGAGTCATCGGCCGGAGCATAGCCTCCTGGGGGGACGCGAACCATCGTGGTACCCTCGCCCCGCCGACCGCAGAGGAGCCCAATGAGCATCGTCGACGCCAGTCAATACCTGTTCACGTCCGAGTCGGTGACCGAGGGTCACCCCGACAAGATGTGCGACCAGATCAGTGACGCCATCCTGGACGCGATCATCGCGGAGGACCCGGACGCGCGGGTCGCCTGCGAGACGGCCACCACGACCGGTCTGGTGATGGTCCTGGGCGAGATCACGACGACGACGTATATCGACTTCCAGGCGGTCGTTCGCGACACCGTTCGCGACATCGGCTACACCCGCGCGGATTACGGGTTCGACTACCTGACCTGCGGGACGCTCGTCTCGGTCAAGGAGCAGTCCGCCGACATCGCCCAGGGCGTCGACGCGGCCCTCGAAGTCCGCGAGGACAAGGCACCGTCGCATGAACTGGGCGCCGGCGACCAGGGGATGATGTTCGGCTTCGCCTGCCGCGAGACGCCGGAGCTCATGCCGCTCCCGATCGCGCTCGCCCACCGGATGGCCCGCCGACTCGCGGAGGCCCGCAAGTCTGGCCAGCTCCCGTACCTCCGCCCGGACGGCAAGACCCAGGTCACCGTCGAGTACAGCCACGGCGTCCCCGTGCGCGTCCGGACGGTGGTCGTGTCGGCGCAGCACGATCCCGACGTCCGCTCCGAACGCCTTCGCCAGGACATCGTCGACGCCGTGATCCGGCCGACCATCCCCGCAGAACTGCGCGAGTCGGATCCCGTGATGCACGTCAACCCGACCGGGCGATTCGTGACCGGCGGCCCGATGGGCGACGCGGGCCTGACGGGCCGCAAGATCATCGTCGATTCGTACGGCGGGATGGCCCGCCATGGCGGTGGTGCCTTCTCGGGCAAGGACCCGACCAAGGTGGATCGTTCGGCGGCCTACGCCGCACGCTGGGTCGCCAAGAACATCGTGGCCGCCGGGATCGCCGATCGGTTCGAGCTGGAACTGGCCTACGGGATCGGGATCGCGCGGCCGCTGTCGCTGTCGGTCGAGTCGTTCGGGACGGGGCGGATTCCCGACGAGGCCATCCAGGCGCTCATCGAGCGCCACTTCGACCTGCGGCCGGCCTCGATCATCGACGGCCTCCAGTTGCGCCGACCGATCTATCGCCAGACGGCCTCGTACGGCCACTTCGGGCGGCCCGACCTGGATCTCCCGTGGGAGCGCACCGAGAAGGCCGCGCTGCTCGCGAGCGAGGCCGGGTTGCCGGATCCCGAGGCCGCCGCCGCCATCGGCTAGCGGTCCCACGTCCGGGGCGGCGCCGGGCGCCTGACCGGCCGGAGGGGGCGACGGACCGTCGACGCCACGGTGCCGGCCATGGCCTCCATCATCGAGCACACGAACACCGAGTGGACGAGGGTCGAGGACCTCGACGATCCGCAGCGGCGCTCGTCCATCCGTTCTTGATCCGTCCCTCACGCGCGTCGAGCACGGCATCACCCTCGTGATCGGCCGACGGGGACCGGCTCTCTTCACAGGCTCCGAGGCTGTCGTGGGCCGCTTCAGTCGGCTGCGCCGTGACCCACCTCGATCCGGATGGGTGCCGTCGTGTCGACGCTGACCTCGCCGTCGGCAGAGACGGCGACGGTGAGCGGATGACCGCCGACCTGCAGCCCGCTCGCCCGAAAGGGGAACCACATGGCGAACTCTCTGAGCGGCGCAACACGCAGCACACCGCTCGGGACATCCGCCTCCAGGCCCAGGGCGGCCTGCATCAACGCGACGGCACCTGCGGCCGACCATGCCATCGGGCGGCACGCGGCCGGGTACGCCACAACGGGCTCGCCCAACCTGGCATCCGTACCGCCGTACAGCTCCGGCAGATGATGACCGAAGGCCGCCGCCGCCCGGAGCAGGCCGCCCGCCAGCGAGGCCGCGACATTCGCATGTCCGGTCCTGACCAGGCCTCGCACAGCGATCGCGGTGTCGTGTGGCCAGACCGAGCCGGTGTGGTACCCGAGCGGGTTGAAGCCGCTTGCGTCCGCACTCATCGTGCGCAGGCCGTACCCGGAGTCAAGATCGGCCTCCGCGAGTCGCGCCGCCACGATGGCGGACTCGTGCGGCTCCAGCAATCCGGTGCCCAGCAGGTGGCCGGGATTGGATGTGGCCGTGCCAACGGCCGCCTTGGCGCCATCCAGGGCGATCGCAGGGAAACGCCCACGCTCGTCGGACACCCAGAAGGATCGCCGGAACCGATCACGAAGATCGGCGGCCCAGGCCAGCAGTTCGTCCGCGCCCGGGCGGCCGAACGCCTCGAGCAGCCGCGCGCCGGACACGGCCGCCTCGTGAGCGTAGGCCTGGGCCTCGCTGAGCGCGATGGGTCCGTCGGCGATCGTTCCGTCCGGGAACTGGATCGCGTCGCCGGAGTCCTTCCAGCCCTGGTTCGCGAGCCCCCGCCCGCCGACATCGAGGTACTCGAGGAAGCCGTCACCGTCGGCGTCGGCGTTGCCGAGGATCCAGCCCAGTGCCGCCTCCAATGGTTCGAGCAGCTGGGCGACGTCTTCGGGAGCCATGCCCCAGCGCCAGGCATCATGAAGAAGGCACACCCAGAGCGCCGTCGCGTCCACACTGCCGTAATAAACCAGTGGCAGCTGGGCGTGGGCCGCGTCGGTGCGCACCTCGTGCAGGATCTTTCCGGGAGCCTCGGACGTGGCCGGATCGCTGTGCGTGCCCTGACGACGGGCCAGTGTTCGCAGTGTCCCCCGGGCAAGGGCGGTGCCCAATGGCAGCGTCAGCCGGGCGGCCCACAGGGAGTCGCGTCCAAAGAGCGTGAGGAACCACGGGCTGCCGGCCGCGATGAACCGATCCCGTGGCTCCATCGGATCGGCGAGCGTGAGTGCCGCGAGGTCCTCGACACTGCGCTGGACAACGCGGGCCACGTCTCGAGGCCCTTCGATCGCCACGGTCTCCCAGCCGAGACCTCCGGGGGCCGCCAGGAACGTGTTGAGCTGCGGCTCACGTTCCACCACGTCCAGGGCAAGGTCAACGGCCCAGCGGCCTCGCGGCGGCAGGACGATCGGCCACGACAGCTCGCCTCCGTTCACGAGCGGTTCCTGGGACGCGCGCAGGATGACCTCGGTCAGCGCGTCCGCCCACATGAGTCCGCGGTCAGCGGGCTCCGGCCGGAGCGGCGCTGACGGTGCGCCCTGCTTGACGTCGCCGATGCCGGCCAGGTCCACGCTCGCCCGCACGGTCAGGGTCACCGCGATGGGGGAGCGCGCCGCGCTCACGATCTCGAGGCGCTCATCGAGCCCGTCCGACCGGACGCGCCTGACGCGCTCCAGCCGGACCGTCGGATCGGCGCCGGGATCGCCCGCATGCCGGATGACAGCCCCGAAGTGGGCGACGTCTGGGGCCGTCTGCCGGTGACCGATCCCGACCGGCTCACGGCCGTCGATCCTCACGTTGAGCTCGGACAGAACGCGTCGATCACGGCACAGGATCCCCTGAGCCCCGCCTGGCCGAACCTGCCCGTCGTCAGACGACAGGGCGACGGTTGGTGCCTGGATGCAGGAGACGAGGTCATGGAGGAACGGCTGCTCAGCCAGGGCCTGCTGCTCCGTCGATGCAACCGCTCCCGTGGCCTTTGCTGGTTCCCCGATGTCCCGCTGCCTCATTCGTGTTTCAGGCACTTGACAAACCCCATCGCTGGTCGTTAACTGCATCTAACCAGATTTTGAACGATCAAACAAGCACGAGTCCGAATTTGAACGTTCACATCGGCAGACAGGGCCAAACTTCGAGGACCGTGATGGGAAGAAGGCGACGCACGAATGCGACGCTGATGAGCGTTGCCGCCGCTGCCGGCGTTTCACGACAGACGGTTTCGAACGTCCTCAACGCGCCCGACCGGGTGGCGATCGACACGCGAGCGCGAGTCGAATCGGCCATCGAATCGCTCCACTACCGGCCGAACCGCGCTGCCCGTTCGCTGCGCACGCAGGTCAGTCGCCTCATCGGCTACTGCATCATGCCGGCGACACCGGGGATGCTCAATCCGGTTCTCGATCGGTTCGCGCACGCTATCACCGAGGCTGCCTCGGACCGTGGATTTCACATCCTCCTGTTCACGACGGCCGGCGGCAGGGCCGGCCTGGACCGCTACGCGGAGCTCCTTTCCCAGCTGACCGTCGACGGGTTCATCCTGTCGGACACCGTCGTTGGCGATCCCAGACAGGGCTGGCTCACCGAGCGAGGCGTGCCCTTCGTCGCGTTTGGGCGCGCCTGGCGCAACGAGGAGCAGGGAGCGTGGGTCGACGTCGACGGCGCCGCCGGCGTCACCCTCGCCGTCGAGCACGTCTACGGCCTTGGGCATCGGCGCATCGCATTCATCGGGTGGCCCGGTGGATCCGGGGTCGGCGACGACCGGCTCGCCGGCTACGAGTCGAGCTGCGCTCGACTGGGCGTCACACCGCTGGTCGTGCGCGACGTGGGGGGGATCGAGCAGGGCCGGGTGCTCGCCCATCGGGTGCTCGACGCTCCCGATCCGCCGACCGCCCTGGTGTGCGTCAGCGACGCCGACGCGCTCGGGGCGCTGCGAGCGGTGACCGAGCGGGGTCTGCGGCCCGGGCACGACGTCGCGGTCGTCGGATTCGACGACATCTCGTCGGCGGGCATGCCCGGGTTCGATCTCACCAGCGTGAGTCAGCCCATCGAGGAGGCCGGACGGGCGGTGGTGAACATGCTTCTCTCCCGGCTCAACGCGATCGAACGCGGGACGTCATCCAGCGAGTCAGGTGCTGATGTGGACGCGGTGGCACATCTGCTCCTCAAGCCAACGCTCGTGATCCGCTCGAGCAGCGATCCAACCACTGCCATGGAGACCCCGCGATGAGGTCCGGTCCAATCACACATGGTTCGCTCAACAGGTAAGGAGGATCAGATGTTTCGGCGATGGATTGTCTTCGGGTCGGTGGCGGCCATTGTGCTTGCAGCGTGTGCGGCACCCGCCGCGACTCCTACGCCCGACAGCGGGACGCCGGCACCCGGCGCAACACCCTGGAACCCGGCTGGGATCAGCGGCTCCGCGACGCTCGGACAGTGGGAATCGTCTCCGTCCGAGCGCAGCGCGCTCGCCGCGGCCCTCGCGGCATTCGCCGTGACCTACCCCGCGATCAGTGTTGACCAGGAGACGGTCGCCGGGGACTACCGTGCCCAGATGATCACCCGTTTCGGTGCGCGCACTCCACCTGACCTGTTCTACGTCAACGCCGAATACGCGCGGGACTGGATCGACCAGGGGTTCCTCGAGCCGCTCGACGACTACATCGCGCGGCAGAGTTTCAGCACGAACCCGTTCTTCAAGGAATACCTCGACATCTTCACCGGTTCGGACGGCCACATCTACGGGTTGCCAAAGGACGGCAACACGATCGCGATGGCCTACAACACCGATCTCGTCGCGGCGGCGCCGGCGACGCTCGACGACCTCCTTGCGGCGGCCGCGGCCCTGAAGGGCAAGGGCAGCCTCAAGGCGCCAATCTGCCTGAATCCCGGCCTGGATCGGGGACTCGCCTTCCTGTACGCGCAGGGCGGCGAGCTGTTGGCCGCGGACGGCAAGGCACCTGCTATCGAGACACCTGCATCCACGGCCGCCGTCCAGTGGTACCTCGACCTGTTCAGGGATGGCCTTGGCATGACCGCCGGTGACATGGGCGATGGCTGGTGCGGGGAGGCGCTCGGCAAGGGCGACGTCGCCTTTGCCTTCGAGGGTGGCTGGCTGCTCGGCTACATGCGTGACAGCTTCCCGGACACGAGCTGGGCCTTTGCCGAGATGCCGACGGGCAGCAGTGGCAGTAAGGTGACGATCAGCTACACCGCGGCATACGGCATTGGCGCCGATTCCGCGAACAAGGATCAGGCGTGGTCCGTCATGCAGTTCCTGACCGGTCCCACCGGTATGGCCACCTGGACCGGCGGCGGCATCGCGGTTCCATCCCGATCCGACGTGCCGGTGCCCGCCGGATTCGACATCATCGTGAAGGGCGCCGAGTATTCGAGGCCCGGCTCCGGCTTCATGCGGGGGTACAACGACGTGCAGAAGGCGTTCCAGGATGCGTTCACCGCGGAGATCCAGGATGGCACCTACTCGGCCGCAGCCGTGGTCACGGCGACGGCCAGGGCGATCGCCCAGCAGCTCTCCAACTAGGAGGTCAGAGCCGCGTTCCGTCGAGGTCAGCGTCGCCACGGTCGGCGGGGATCCCTCTCCGCCGACCGCCGGGTCGTGAGTTGACCGCGCAGAAGAGGGCGATCGATGGCCCTCCATCAATGATGCGCCGCCGTGCGCCGGCCCACCGGCGCCCGGAGGCCATTGCGGCCTACTGCATGGTCGCGGTGCCGATGTTGATCTTTCTCCTCCTCAACATCGGCACCTTTCTCTACGCCGCGTACATCAGTGTCTGGAACTGGAATATCCGGAGCGGTCCCGTCGATTTCGTCGGCCTGCGGAACTTCGAGCGGATCCTGGGCGACCCGATCTTTCAGATCGCGATCAGGAACTCGATCTACTACACCGTCGTGTGGGTTCCGCTCACGATGGCCGTCGGCCTCTTCCTGGCGGTGGTCGTGAACCAGAAAATCCGCGGCCAGACATTCTTTCGGGCATCCTTCTACTTCCCGGCGATCGCCAGCTCCGCTGCGATCACGACGTTGTGGATCTTCCTGGTCGCTCCCGATGGGTTCTTCAACGAGGTGCGCGGTGCCCTCGGACTGAACCCGCTGTTCCAGCTTTTCGGTTTCGGGCCACACCAGAACTGGATCGGCGATCGCCGAACCGCCCTGAACAGCGTGATCGTCCTGAACGCGTGGACCACGTCCGGCACCTTCATGCTCTTCTACCTGGCGTCACTCCAGGCGATCAGTCGCGAGGTCTACGAGGCGGCGGCGATCGACGGCGCAAATGCCTGGCAGGCGTTCTGGCGGATTACATTCCCGCTGCTCCGGCCGGCCCACTTCTTCGTTGCCACGGTGGGCATGATCGGCGGCCTTCAACTGTTCGACCAGGCCTACATCGCGGGGAGCCCGAACGGCGACCCGGTGAATGCGCTCATGACGATCGTCCTCTATCTCTACAATGCCCTGTTCGTGCAGATCAGGCCCGGATACGCTGCCGCGGTCGGCATCGTCCTGTTCGTGATCATGTTCGGCGCGACCCTCGTCCAGCGACGGCTCTTCGGCGGGACGCCGGCATCGTGATGGAGCGATGAACGCGGCCGACGCGCCCGGCCGGGAGCGGGGACAGACCCTGCGGCGCCGGCTCGCGTACACGCTGCTCCTGGGCTATGCGCTGCTCATGTTCGTGCCGTTCGCGTGGACGGTCATCACCTCGTTCAAGACGCTGCCGGACGCCACCAGGCTCACGGTAATCCCGGATCCGATCACCCTCGGGGCGTGGGAGTACACGCTGTCCCGCCTGGACCCCTCGGTGGTCGTGCTCTTCGCGAACAGTGTCTTCATCGCCGCCGCCGTGACCGTCACCAACGTCGCGTTCGGCAGCCTTGCCGGGTACGCGTTTGCCCGGCTGCGCTTCCCCGGCCGCGACGCGCTCTTCCTCATCGTCCTAGCGACCCTGATGATCCCCGACCAGCTGCGCGTGGTCCCCGTCTACATCCTGTTCAGCAGTGTCGGCCTGACGGTTGGAGCCGGCCAGTACGTGGCGGTGATCTTCGTCACGGCGGTCTCGGCCACGAGCATCTTCCTGCTGCGCCAGTACTTCCTCACCATCCCGCGCGAGCTCGAGGAGGCGGCGCGGATCGACGGAGCGGGCTTCTTCACCACGTTCTGGCGGGTCATGCTCCCGCTCGCTACACCGGCGCTGGCCGCCGTGACGATCCTGGCCTTCCAGGGCGCGTGGAACGGCCTTTTCTGGCCGGCCGTGTTCCTCAGTCCCGATTCGGACCACTGGACGCTGCCCCTGGGTCTGACCCTGTTCCGGCTGACCGGCGGACAGGGAACCAACTGGCCGCCGCTGATGGCCACCGTGGTCATCGCGACCATCCCGATCCTCCTGCTCTACATTGTCTTCCAGCGCTACTTCGTGGAAGGCATCGCCGCCGCCGGGGTGAAGGGTTGACGATGGTGGAACAGCTGGGAGGCGAGCCGAGCAGGAGCCCCCTTTCCGAGGCACCGCGGCTGATCGAGGTGCTACGGACAGCATCCGTCGACTTCTACTTCAACTCGTGGCGGCTGGTACCGGCCAACGCGACGTGGGGCCTGCTCCTGGTGGCGGTCATCTTGGTGAGCGTGACGTGGCGCCCGGCCGCGGTGCTGCTCATCGCGATCGCCATCCCCACGGCCGGCCTGCACCGCATGGCCGCACGCATCTATCGTGGCGATAGGACGAGCCTGTGGGACTTCACCGCCGGCATGCGACGCTGGGCCGCGCCGGCACTCGGGATTGGCGCCGGCGCGAGCCTGCTGGTCGTTGCCCTGACAGCCAACATCGTCACCGGTCTCGAGGCGGGTGGCGTGGTCGGCTGGACGCTCAGCCTTCTCGCCCTGTATGGGGAGATCGCCGTCGCGATGTTCCTGGTCGCCGCGTGGCCGATCGTGGTCGACCCGCGACGCGAACATGTGCCGCTGCGCCTGCGCCTCCGGCTCGCCGCCATCGTCATCCTTGCGCGGCCGGGTCGCATGGGCGCGCTGACGTGCGTGATCAGTGCCGTCCTGCTCGGCTCCACGGTGCTCCTCGCCGCGCTGCTCACGGTGTCGGTCGCCTTCGTCAGTCTCGTGGCTACGCACTACGTCCTGCCGATGGCCGACCAGCTGGACGGTCTCCCGACTGTTCGCCGACAGGGCTGATCCTCGGCGCGAAGATGGCCGCGGCAGTCGAACGACGCCGACGACTGATCGAGTGCCGGTCAGCCGCCCCGCCCTCGGGCGAACGGCAGGTCAGGCCAGGGCGACGAGCCCCGCCTCGACGGCCCGCTGATCCTGAGCCGCATCGCCGCCGCTGACGCCGACCGCTCCGACCAGGACCCCGTCGCGTTCCAGGGGCATTCCGCCCGCGAACACGATCGTTCGCCCGCCGGCCACGCTGTCGTAGCCGTAGAACTCGGTCCCCGGCTGGACGATCGGGGCGAGGTCGCGCGTCGGCATCCGGTTCACGAGCGCGGTGAACGCCTTGTCCCGAGCCAGGGTGATGCCGACGAGATCGGCCCCATCCATCCGCTCGAACGCGACGAGCTGATCGCCCGAATCGACGACGGCACAGCTCATCGCGACGCCCATCGCTCGCGCCTCGCGTTGGACCGCTTCGACCACGGCGCGTGCGGCCGCAAGTGTCAGACCCGCCGCCTGTGAGGCGGTGGGTCCCCGCCACGCGTCCACGTTGTCGAGTGGGTGTCGATCGGTCATCGAGCGTCGTCGCGCGTCAGCGCTGCTCTGCGATCATGCCGGCCATACCGGCACCGCCCCGACCCTGGGTCCGTCGGCTGTTGCGCAGCAGCAGGAACTGTCCGACGAACAACATCGCCAGGGTGAACAGGAGCATGATCGTGGCCACCGCGTTGGTTTCGGGCGAGACGCTCCGCTTGACCTGGCCGAACACCCACAGGGGCAGCGTCGACGAACCCGGGCCCGACGTGAACGTCGTGATCACATAGTCGTCGAAGCTGAACGTGAACGCCAGCAGAAATCCGGCCATGATCCCGGGAAGGAGCTGCGGAAACGTGATCTGGCGGAACGTTCGCCACGGGGTCGCGAAGAGGTCGGCGGACGCTTCGACGAGCGTGCGGTCCATGCCCGACAGCCGCGCCCGCACGAGCAGCAGCACGAGGCTCGTATTGAACAGCATGTGCGCCGCGATGATCGTGACGTGTCCAAAGCGCAGCTTGATCCCGAACGTGTCCTCGATGAACCCGAACCCGGTCGCATACAGGACCAGGGTGGCCAGGGCGATGACGATCTCGGGGATGATGATGCTCACGTAGGTCACCGCGTCGAAGACGATCCTGACCCTGCGCGGGACCCGCTGGAGGCCGAGGGCGGCCATGGTCCCGAAGAGTGTCGCCAGGATGGCGTTGGGGATGGCCACGATGAAGCTGTTGGCAAGCGCGTTCTGCACCACCGAGTTGGCCAGCGCCGTCGGATACCAGTTCACGCTGAACCCCGTCCAGATCGTCGCTAGGCTGTTGGCGTTGAAGCTGAAGACGACGACGATGGCGATCGGCAGGTAGAGGAAGGCGTAGACGAGGGAGGCCTGCACGCGCAGCCAGACTTCGACCGCGATACCCCCGCGGTCGAGCTGGGGCCGCCGTGGCGCCGAGGCCAGGCGCCCGACGGCGCTCTCGCCAGCCAGGGCGGGGGCGCTCACAGGACGCTCACTTCACGGCCCTTCCGGCCGCGGTTCACGAACCACGTGTAGAACGTGACGGTGATCAACATGACGAAGATGAGGATGACGGCCTTCGCACTGCCTGCGGGCCAGTTCCGGGCTTCGAGGAAGTCGGTGACCAGGGCGTTGCCGACGAGGTAGATCCGACCGTAGCCGAGGATCTGCGGGATGACGTACTCACCCATCATCGGGATGAACACGAGAATGCTGCCGGTGATCAGCCCCGGCAGGGCGATGGGCAGGGTGACCTGGCGGAAGGTCGCCCAACGTCCCGCCCCGAGGTCCTTGGACGCCTCCACCAGCGTGCGATCCATCCGCTCGAGCGTCACGTAGAGGGGAAACACCATCAGCGGCAGGTAGCCGTACACGAGCCCGATGAGAACGGCCACCGGGGTGCCGAGGATCCGGAAGTTGTCATCGCCGACGAGGTCGCCGATGAACCCACCCAGACTGCCGGGGCCCAGGACGATCAGCCACGAATAGGTCCTGATCAGGAAGCTGGTCCAGAACGGGATGACGAGGAGCAGGATGAACAGGCCCTTGCGCCGTCCGGCCCGGGTCGCAATGAAGTAGGCCAGCGGTAGGCCGATGAGGAGAGAGCCGATCGTGCCGCCGATCGCCATGGACAGGCTGGCGGTGAACGGCGCCGCCTTCTGGAGGTCGCCGAGGATCGCGGCGTAGTTGTCCAGAACGAATGCCGGCGCATAGCCGCCGTTCTTGGCGCGTACGCCAAAGCTGAAGATCGTGATGATCGCCAGGGGAGCGATCAGCAGGACGAGGTACCAGGCCCCCGCGGGAAGGACGAGCAGGAACGTGAGGAGGGCGGATCGGATCCGCCCTCCTCTCTCTCGGTCGGCTGCGGGCGTGGCAGCCCCCGCGGCCACTCGCGTTCCCGCCAGGTCCGGTCGACGATCAGGGCGAGGTCAGCCGCCGATCGCCCCCTTGAATTCGGCCCAGATGTCGAGCCGCTGATTGTTGCCCGAGGTGTCCTCCGCCCCCTCGAGGCTCGGCATGACCGAGTCTGGCGGGAAGATCGCCGGATCATCGAGGAGCTCCTGCGACACGAGCTTGCGGGCTTCGCTGTTCGGCGTCCCGTACCCGTTGTACTCGGTCTCGAGGGCCTGGATGTCCGGGCGATGGATGAAGTCGAGCCACGCGTAGCTGGCGTTCGGGTGCGGGGCGTCGGCCATCATCACCCACGTGTCGAGCCAGAACAGCGAACCCTCGCTCGGGACGGAATAGCCCGTGTCGGCGGTCGCCGGGTCGGCGCGCAGGTCGAGGAGCGGGCCGGTCCACCCGAGGCAGAGTGCGGCCTCTTCCGAAGCCAGCTTCACCTGGTAGGTGTCCGAGTCGAGCGCGAGGATGTGCGGCGCCAGGTCGAGCAGGATCTTGCGCGCCTCTTCAAGCTCGGTCTTCTCGACCGAGTTGAGCGAGTAGCCGAGCATCTTGAGGGGCATGACGAAGACATCGCCCATCGAGTCGACCATGACGGTCTTGCCCGAGAACTTGCCGAGCGTCAGGTCGTAGAGCTCCTGCCACGACACGACCGGCGCGCCGGTCAGCTTCTCGCGATAGAGGATGCCGGTGGTCCCGAAGTCCTTCGGGAGCTGGTACTCGTTGGTCGGATCCCAGGCGAGGTCGAGGAACGCCGGGTCGATGTGCTTCTGATTCGGGATCCGGGACAGGTCGAGCTTCGCCAGGAAGCCCTCCTCGACCATGCCCGGGACGTACTCGGCCGTCGGGCACGCAAGGTCGTAGCCGCTCGCCCCGCCCTGGAGCTTGGCGATCAGCTCCTCGTTGTTGGAGTAGATGTCGTACTGGACGGTCTTGACCCCGAACTCGGCCTTGTAGGTCTCGATGTTGTCGGGGTTGATGTATTCGGACCAGTTGTAGATGAACAGCGAGTCCTCGATCGCGCCGGCCGTTGGAGCCGCGCTGCTCCCGCCGCCCGTGCCCGGGGTGCATGCCGCGAGCGCCGCCCCACCGGCGGTCAGTCCGGCGGCCGCGAGGAACCCGCGCCGGTTGACCCTGTGTTCCGAGATCCGCTTCAGGTACTGCTCGAGATCTGCCACGCGATGCCTCCTTGGTGCGACCTAGTCGACGAGGACCAGGTTCGCTTCCTCCTGCCACCGGACGACGACGGCGTCGCCCGGTCCCACGTGCTGCGCCGCCCCCGCGGCATTCTGGCGGCGAACGATGAGTTCGCCGACGACGTCCGTTGCGATGCGATATTCGGTCTGCTCGCCGAGATAGGTCCCCTGTTCGATCCGCCCCGGGACGGATACCCAGCCTGACCCCTCGGGTTCGGGCGTGCCGGCCGCATCCACGCGAAGGCGTTCTGGGCGAACCGCCACGGTGACCTCCGTCCCCGCCGCGGGGCGCGCCGCGCGGTCCGTGACGACGCCGGCGATGCGCAGGCCTCCCGCCGATTCGATCTCGGCGCGATGCGTCGCGGCGTCGAAGGCCGTCACCTTGCCCTTGATCGGGTTGGACACCCCGATGAAGTTCGCGACGAAGGTGTCGACGGGCCGCTCGTACAGCTCGGTCGGGCTGCCCTCCTGGAGGATCCGGCCTTCGTTCATGACGATGATCACGTCGCTCATCGTCAGCGCTTCCTCCTGATCGTGGGTCACGTAGACGAACGTGATCCCGACCTCCTGCTGGAGCGCCTTGAGCTCGAGTTGCATCTCCTTGCGCAGCTTGAGGTCCAGCGCTCCGAGCGGTTCGTCGAGGAGGAGCACGGTGGGTTGGTTCACCAGCGCCCGGGCCAGCGCCACGCGCTGTTGCTGGCCACCGGACAGCTCCCAGGTTCGGCGGTGTTCGTACCCGGTCAACCGGACCAGCTCGAGGGCGCGGCCTGCCCGCTCGAGTTCCTCGGTCCGCCCAACGTTTCGCTGGCGCAGGCCGTAGCCGACGTTCTGGATGACGTCCATGTGCGGGAACAGGGCGTAATGCTGAAACACGGTGTTGACGTTGCGGCGATAGGGCGGGATGCCGGCCACCGGCTGCCCCGCCAGCATGATCTCGCCCGACGTCGGCTGCTCGAACCCCGCGATCATTCGCAGCGTCGTCGTCTTGCCGCAGCCGGACGGGCCAAGGAAGCTGTAGAACGCGCCGTTCGCGATCCGGAGGTTCATCCGGTCGACCGCGACGACTGACCCGAAGCGCTTCGTGACGTCGACAATCTCGACGTCGTGGGCGGCTCGCCCTCCGAGGGGGGCCTCGGGACTCGGGCTGGGGGCGGCGATCGTCACAGGGGCGGGACCTCTCGGCGTCGTCGGCACGTGACGGGGACGGCCGCACAGCCGCTTGAGATCGGGCTGGGGGCACCGACCAATCGCGGGCATCCTACGGGCGCGGGACTCGCGGAGTCAATGCGGAGTTCGTGCGAATCTCGCACCGATTGCTCGAATTCTCCTGCGAACTGCGTCTCTTGCGCCGTCCGCAACACGTCTGCATGGCCGAGGCCCCGGGATGAACCCTAGAATGGTCGGTGATGTACGCCGTCATCATGGCCGGCGGGGGCGGTACGCGCCTCTGGCCGCTCAGCCGCCCCGAGCGACCGAAGCCGTTCCTGCCGTTGCTCGGCGAGCGCTCGCTGTTCGAAATGACGGTCGATCGCCTGCTCGGCGGTCCCGAACTCGGTCTCGCTCCGACCGACGTGACCGTGGTCGCCGACGGCCGTCACGCCGAACTCGCGCGATCGCAGCGATCGGATCTCCACGTCCTCGTCGAGCCCATGGGGCGGAACACGGCAGCGGCGATCGCCCTTGCGACCTTGGCGATCGACCGCGACGACAACGAGGTCATGCTCGTCTTGCCGGCCGACGCCTGGATTGCACCCGGCGACGAAGGGTTGTTCAGATCCGTCCTCGCGCGTGCGGCACGGGACCTGACCGACCGACCGTTTGGAATCGAGGACCCGCTCGTGACGCTCGGTGTGCAGGCGTCGCGTCCGGCCATCGAGTACGGCTACCTCGTCCCCGACCTCGCTCGTGGCGAGGATCTCGGTGGCCTGCGCGCGTACCCACTCAAGGCCTTCGAGGAGAAGCCACGCCCCGAGCGGGCCCGGGAACTCGTCGATCGGGCCGGCGTGGCCTGGAATGCCGGGATTTTCCTCTGGCGGCGCCGGGCGATTCGGGCGGCCCTCGAGCGGCACACGGGGTTTGTCCAGAGCCTCGGGCCGATGATCGGATCACCGGCCACGCTGGCACAGGCGTACGAATCCATCCAGCGCCCCATGTCCATCGATCACGCGGTCATGGAGGGTGCCGCCGCGGCCGGCCGTGTCGTGATGGGGTCGATGAACGTGCGCTGGTCGGACCTCGGCTCGTGGACGGCGCTGCTGGCTGCCCTCGAGATCGATGCCGAGGGACTCGTGGTCCGGTCGGGCGAAACGGTCGACGTGAGTGAGCAGGATCTGATCGTCCGTCGCAGCGTCGGGCGGGTGAGCGCGGTCGCGCCGCTTGGCCGCGGTAGCATGACGGCGACACAGACAATCGCTGTGCTCCGCGGGGCACGACCCCGCGCGGCGATCGTCGATGCGTTGCTCGCCCGCTGTTCAGAGCCCGAGGGATGACGTGACCGAGACCGCTGCCGCCCCCGCCTCTGCCCCTGCGCCGACGACGATCATCTTCGGGACCGATGGCTGGCGGGCGCGGGTCGCCGAGGACTATACGTTCGACAACGTCCGGCGCTGTGCCGACGGCGTCGCACAGTACGTCGTGGACCGGGGTGACCAGGCGAAGGGTGTCGTGATCGCCTACGACCGCCGGTTCGCCTCGGAGCACTTCGCCATGGCCGCCGCGGAAGTCCTCCTCGCCCGCGACATTCCCGTTGCGTTCTCGACGACGGCGGTCCCCACCCAGATGTCGTCGTACGAGGTCGTCGAGCGCGGCGCTGCCGCCGGCATCGTGATCACGGCCAGCCACAATCCATGGACCGACAACGGGTTCAAGGTGAAGGCGCCGACAGGCTCGGCCGCCGGGCCCGAGATCCTCGAAACCCTCGAGGCCCAGATCGCCCGCAACGGTGCCACGGCGATCGACCGCCGCCCGTTCGCCGAGGCCGAGGCCGCCGGTCTGGTCGAGCGCTTCGACCCGTTCGACGGGTACGAGCGGTTCGTGCGGCGGACGCTCGATCTCGACGCCCTCAAGGCAGCCGACGCCCACATCCTCGTCGAGCCGATGTGGGGCTCGGGGTCAGGCTGGATCAGCCGGTTGCTGGCCGGAGGCAGGATCAAGGTCACCGAGATCCACCAGGAGCGCAACCCGTTCTTCGGGGGCGTCAACCCGGAACCGATCCGGCCACACGTCGACGAGGCCCTCGGGATGCTGGCCGGCGGCGGCTACGACCTGGGCCTGCTGCTCGACGGGGACGCGGATCGCGCCGGCGCGGCCGACGAGTCCGGCGTGTTCATCCACCAGCTCCAGGTCACGGGTCTCCTGATGTACTACCTCGCGGAGCATCGCGGCTGGCGTGACCCGGTGGTCAAGAGCGTCAACAACACCTCGATGGCCGAGCGTCTCGGCGAGCACTACGGCATCGACGTCCATGAGACCGCGGTGGGGTTCAAGTACATCGGCCCAAAGATGATCGAGACCGGCGCGATGATGGGCGGCGAGGAGTCGGGCGGCTTCGGGTTCGGGATGCACCTTCCCGAGCGCGACGGGATCTACGCCGACCTGCTGCTCCTCGACCTGTTCCTGCGCGAGCGGGCCGCCGGCCGCTGGCCGGTGTCGAAGGCGATCGCCCACTTTCACGAGATCGCCGGCGCGTCCTGGTACCGCCGGATCGACGTCCACATCGATCGGGCCGCGTACGCGGAGACGAAGCGGCGGCTCCTCGTCGACCTGAAGGCCGAGGCGCCGACCGAGCTGGCCGCACAAGCCGTCTGCCGGACGATGGCTCTCGACACGAACGACGGGTTCAAGTTCTTCGTCGCCGACGGGTCCTGGCTCCTGGTACGGACCTCCGGCACCGAGCCGCTGGTGCGGGTGTACGTGGAGGCAACGTCCGAGGCGACCCGTGAGGCGATGCTCGTCGCCGGCGAGCGGCTGGTGCGCGGGTCTTGACCGGCGACGGGGCGAGCGCCCGACGCGTCGACAAGCCCTGGGGCCACGAGGTCATCTGGGCGCAGACCGATCGCTATGTCGGCAAGGTCATCGTGATCGAGGCCGGCCGGCGCCTGTCGTTCCAGTACCACGAGCGCAAGGACGAATCCGTCTACGTGATGTCGGGGCGGCTGCGCCTGCACCTCGAGGACGACGATGGCGTCGTCCAGGTGCTCGACCTGGGCCCGGGCGACCACCGTCACATTCCGACCGGTCGCCGTCACCGCTTCGAGGCCCTCGAGCGGTGCGAACTCATCGAGGTCTCGACCAGCGAGCTCGGCGATGTCGTCCGACTCGAGGACGACTACGGTCGCGAGGGAACCTCGGCGCCCTGAACCCGACGATCGACCGCCGCGTGACCAACCAACTTCGGGTGACCGTCGACCCCATCGAGGTGTACTCTCTGTGGCAGACGACCGCCATCACCGGTCGAGTGCAGGGACCGGACGGCGGCCTCACAGGCGCCCAGTGGGCGACGGAGGTTACCCGCGATGCACAGTTCCCTGATCGGCAAGGTCGAAAAGGCGAATCGCTACGCGCGAGAGATCGATCGGATCTCGATCGATCGCCTTTCCCTCACGTTTCGTGGCGACAATGACACACACCACGTGACGCTCGACGCCGGTTCCTGGCACTGCACCTGCCACTACTTCGACTCCTGGTCGGTCTGCGTCCATCTCCTCACGCTCCAGAAGATCATGGGCATCATGCTCCCCGACGATGCTCAGGTCTCCATCTTCAGCGCGCCCGAGGTGGCCGCCGTCTCCTGAGCGGACCCGCAGACGACGACAGCGTCAACGGCCGGCGGAAACCCCGCCGGCCGTCGCGCGTCTGTCGCGGGCGGGCCGAGCCCGCCACCGAGTTCGGGTCAGCGGACCCGCAGCAGCCAATAGAACGTGGCGTCGCCGCGCCCGTCGGCACGGAACAGGCGGATCGACACCACCCAGGTGCCGATGGGCAGGGCTTCCAGGGTGACGCGACCAAGCGCGGGAGCATCACCTTCGCGTCCGCCGGCCGGCATCGGCCCGATGCCGGCGGTGTCCGCGACCGCCGCGTAGCTCGCCTGCCACGACCCGATCGGTGCCCCGTCCTCGAAGGCGACCCCGAGGATCGATCCGCTGTCGGCCTCGACCGAACCGAGCGCGGGCGCCGGAATCCATGGGCTGTCACTCCCCGCGCCATCGATCGTCCACGACCCGAGGCGCCCCGCGGCCGAAGCGGAACCTCCGAGGGTGAGATGGGCAGCCGGCAGCGCCACGTCGGCCGTCGCGGGGGCTTGCGACACGCTGGGCGGCGCACTCTCAGGGACCTGCGCGCCCGTGGCCGCGGAACACGCGCCGACGGACGCGACCAGGAGGGCGAGTGATCCGTACCAACCGACGCGGCCGGTCATGGCTCCGTCCCGGTGCGGGCCGCCGCGTTCGACGTTCGAGTCGGGCACGGGGAGCTTGAGCACCAGGACACGGCCACGCGAACCACGGCCGACGAGGAGCCGACGAGCCCTTCGGCCCCGGGCCTGAACGTCGCCCGCCAGTCGTACGTTGCCGTGGGCGAAACCGTCACGGCGTACGACCCGGCCGTCGTGGCCGGCATCGTGGCGATCGCCGTCCAGACCGTCGATCCGATGGGTCGGCGCTGGAGCGTGACCGTCCGCCCGGCGATCGGGTCCCCAGATAGCGCGCGGTTGGCGCTCGAGGTCGTCGTTCTGAGGGTCGCCGTGAACCGGATGCTCTCGCCCGCTCGGATACTCGTCGGGCTGGCCGAGAGCGTGGTTGCCGTCGGGATCGCAAGGCACGTCGAGAAGAGACTCGACGCGGTCAGGCGATCGTATTCCAGCTGGAGCCGCGCGACATCGCACCGGCCGTAGACATGGGCATTCCAGCCGGCGTTGGGTCGCGCTCGACTGACCGTCTGGACGACCGCGTCGAGGTAGTCGCGCTGGTCGGAGTGGCTCACATGGTGACCGAGGATCTGGACGTGGCCGAACTCGTCGAGCGCGACGTTCTCGACATCGAAGCAGCCGTTGACGAACCCGCCGGGACCCTGACACCAGGCCAGGCGGCCCCAGTCGAACGCCCAACCGTTTGCACGGAACCACATGGCGAAGGACGTCGGCGCGCCCGACCGTGAGAAGCAGGCGATCCCGAGCGATGAGCAGCCGGTCGGCTCGCCGTAGGCGATCAGGCTGCCGGCTCCGGCGATCCGGCTGAGGGTGGCGGCGCGACTCGCCCTGCTGGCATTGGATCCGGCCGCCGCCGCCTCGATGGCCGGGGTCATCCACGAGGGCGGAACCTGGCCCGATCGATAGGTCCACGCAATGTCCTGATTCGGCGCCCAGAGGGTCCCGCCCAGCCTGGGGTCGGGCCCGTGGGCGGAGATCGTGGCGGGGAACATGACGGCGATGGAGAAGACGATGGCCGCGCACACGCGACGCAGGCCCCGGTTCGAGACGGTCATGGAAGGACCTCCGTCGAGGGCGGGGTGAACTCGACGACACGGACCGCGCACGGGTCGCCTGAGCATGGATCGCGGAACGTCGCCCGGGTCCGCTCGAGCGCCAGCAGCAGTCCCTGGTCGGGGGCTTCGAGGCGAATCTCGCGACCCGTGGCGAGATGCACGACGCGCGTTCGACACGAGCGCTCACCGCACGACTGGATCGCGAGTTGATCGTCGGTTCCGCCCAGCACGAGTCGCGTGCTGAAGACCCGTCCCACGCGAAGGACTGCCGGATCGTCGTCTGGCAGCGGACCCAGGAACGGGGCCGGCCCCGACGACGCGGACGTGAGTCGCCACACGCCCAGATCGCGCCTGGTCGAACGGTCGACGGCATGGAACCACGTGGTGCCGTCGCGTCCCCCGAGAACGCCGCTGCGAGCAACCATCGGGACCTCGGCGAGGACCGTCGCGCAGCGGTCCGAGGCCGACACGACGGCGATGACCGAACGTGCTCCATCGTCGGCCGTGACGACGACCCGCCCGCCGACGTCCGCAGACACGGAGCTCTCGGCGGGGAGAGCGATGGTCGAAAGCGCCGCCTCCTGGGTGCCCCCGTCGAGCGTCCAGCCCACCAGCGAGCCGGCGCCATCGAGCACGGGCGCAAACCGCCACCAGGTTTCCGCGCCGGCTGCCCGGCCCGGGCCCCCCGGACACGCGACGATGTCGGCGAGCCGCACGCCGGAGTTGGTTCCGGCTGCAGGATCATCAATGGGCGCCGCGCGGGCGGGGGACCGCGCCCCGGCTCCGAGTGCCACGAGCGCGACGAGCGCCCCAAATCCGAGGACCGTGGTCCACGATCGCGTTGGCATGACCGATACCTCCGCGGCGGGCTGGGGTTTGCCGGCGGTGGAGGCGAGGTCGACAGGATCGCAGGGGGCGCTCATCCGGCGCACACCTGGGCCTGTGCCGGCGGACGCGGCCCTCTGGCGGCCCTCTGGCGGCCCTCGCGACGCGGGTGTACGCTTCGACCGACAACACGACACTCCCCGCCTGGTCGCGAAGCCGGTGAGATTCCGGCACAGTCCCGCTACGGTGAACGTCGCCCACGCGACGCAAGTCCGGTCGCCGACCCTGCGGAGGTGCACCACCTTCGAGAGAAAGGGTTGGTCCCGATGCGTCTGACCGGCTGAGGCCCCTCCTTCCACGTTGGAATCGAGGGGTCGTCCTGTGTCATCGGGCCCCTCGTCAGTCCCCGCTTTCTGAGGTAGTCCCGTTGAACGCACGCCGTCCGATTCGCCGGTACAGCCGGCTCCTTGCCCCGATCGTCGGCCTGGCCCTGCTGGCCTCGGCCTGCACCAGTTCCGGACCCAGCCAGGTCTCGATCCCGCCGTCGGCCACCGGCAGCACCGCGCCGGCCGCGACGGGTACGCCATCCCCCGCACCGACCCTCGCCGACGTCTTTCCCCTGACCCTCGTCGACGACGAGGGCACCACCGTAGCGATCCCCGCGGAGCCGGCCCGGATCGTGTCGCTGACCCCGGCCACGACCGAGATCCTGTTCGCGATCGGCGCCGGATCCCGGGTCGTCGCGACCACGGACTTCGACGACTATCCGCCGGAGGCCGTTCCGCTGCCCGACGTGGCCACCTTTGCGTCGGTCGACATCGAGAAGATCGTCGGCCTCGACGCCGACCTGGTCGTCGCCGGCGGCAACAACTTCAATTCGCCCGACGCGATCGCCAGGATTCGCTCGTTGGGGATCGCCGTCGTCGTCGTCTACGCGCCCGACGTCGCCGGCGTCCTGGCCGACATCGAGCTCGTCGGCCGGGCCGCCGGGGAGACGGCGGCTGCGGCCGACCTGGCCGCCACGATGCGTGTCACCTTCGACCAGGTGGCGGCGGCGACCCGCGACCTGCCGAAGCCGAGCGTGTTCTACGAGCTCGACGCGACCGTCCAGATTTACACGGCAGCCGACGAATCGTTCCTCGCCGAGATGATCGAGCTGGCCGGCGGGGCGCCGCTGACGACCGGCTCGACCACCAATTTCGAGATCTCGCTCGAATCCCTCGTCGCCGCGGATCCCGAGTTGATCCTGTTGGGCGACGCGGCGTACGGCGTCACCGCCGAGCAGGTCGCGGCCCGCCCGGGCTGGGCCGGCCTGCAAGCGGTCAGGTCCGGCGCCATCCGGGCGGTGAACGATCTCGTGATCACCCGTCCGGGGCCGCGCCTCGTGGAGGGGCTGCGTGAGCTGGCCGTGGCCATCCACCCGGACCTGGTCCTGCCGGCCGCGCCGTAGACCGTCGATGACCATGCGCGGCGACGCCCTTGCCGGCGACCGGATCGGATCCGGCCTGTTCGAGGGCGTCCGCCGCCGCCCGGTGATCCTCGGCGCCGTCGGCATGGTCGTGCTGGCCGTGGCCGTCGTGATCGGGGTGGCCGCGGGCTCCGTCGCGGTGCCGCTCGGGGACACCGTCGGCATCCTGGCCCACCGATTGCTCGGGCTCAACGTGACCCAGACGTGGGCGCCATCTGCCGAAACGATCGTGATGGATCTGCGACTGCCGCGGGTCATGACGACCCTTGTCGTGGGTATGGGCCTGGCGGTGGCCGGCGCGACCTTCCAGGGCCTGTTGCGCAATCCGCTGGCCGATCCCTACGTGCTGGGGACGGCCTCCGGCGCCGCGCTCGGGGCGGCGATCGCGGTGCTCATCCCGGTTCGGACGCTCATCTTCGAATTCGGGCTGCTGCACGGGTTGGCGTTCGTCGGAGCGTTGACGGCCGTGACCGTCGTCTATCGGTTGTCGCGGATCAGCGGAATCGCCCCGATGACCAGCCTGCTGCTCACCGGGTACGCGGTGGGCTCGCTCCTGGCGGCCGGATTGGCGATGGCGATGTACCTCTCGGGCTCCGGACTGCGCCAGATCTTTGCGTACCTGCTCGGCGGGTTCGAGGCGTCGTCGTGGATTCGCCTCGCCACGACGACTCCGCTGATCCTTGGAGCAACCGCGCTGATCGCGACGCGGGCGCGCGCGCTGGATGGCCTGCTCCTCGGCGAGGAGGCGGCTGTCCACCTGGGCGTCGACGTCCGCCGCGAGCGCGCCATCCTGCTCGGGCTCGCCGCACTCGTCACCGCGGCGGCCGTGGCCGTGAGCGGGCTCATCGGGTTCGTCGGCCTGGTCGTGCCGCACGTTGTCCGGATCGCGGTCGGTCCGCAGGCGCGGGCGGTCCTGCCGCTCTCGGCGATCTACGGCGCCAGCCTCCTGGCGTTCGCCGACGTCGTGGCTCGCCTGCTCGGCGAGATCCCCGTGGGGGTCGTCACGGCCGTCATCGGTGCGCCCTTCTTCCTGTTCCTGCTTCGGCGGGCACGTACCGGGTACGAGTTGTGATCCGCCTCGATGGGGTCACCGTCGCCTACCGCGGCCGTGCCGTCGTCCGCGATGTCGACCTGCGCATTTCCGCCGGCGAGCGGGTCGCCCTCATCGGTCCCAATGGAGCCGGCAAGTCCACGCTCCTCAAGGCCGTGACCGGGTTGGTGACGCCCGTGGCCGGCTCGGTCGAGCTGGCCGGGCGGCCGATCAGGGCGATGAGCCGGCTGGCCATCGCGCGGACGATCGCCGTCGTTCCGCAGCAGGCGATCCTGCCCTTCGCCACCCGCGTCGAGGACGTCGTGGCGCTTGGGCGGCTGCCCCATGAGGACCCCTTCCGAGGCGCCGGGCCGGCGGACCGCGCCGCGATCGCCGCCGCGATCGAGCGGGTCGGTCTCGGCCACCTCCTGGGACGCGACGCCCGCGAGCTGTCCCTCGGCGAGCGGCAGCTGGTCCTGCTGGCCCTGGCCGTGGCGCAGGCTGCGCCGGTCCTGGTCCTGGACGAGCCGACCGTGCACCTCGACCTTCGCCACCAGGTCGAGGCGATGGACCTCCTGGTCGACCTCAACGAACGCGATGCGACGACGATCGTGGCCGTACTTCACGATCTTGGCCTCGCGGCTCACTTCTTTCCGCGCCTGATCCTGCTCGACCACGGCCGCGTGGTCGGCGACGGGCCCGCGGCGGAGGTGCTGGCGGAGGATCGGATCCGCGACGTCTTTGGGGTCGACCCGGCCCACGTTCGGTTGGGCGTCTGAGGTGGAGCGGAGACGGCTGGCGCGCTGGCCCGTGCTACCCTCGGTCGCATGATTCGTGGCGTCGCGCTGATCGCCGTCGTGGCCCTGCTGGTTGCCGCGTGCGGGGACACATCCGGACCGCTCGCGACCGGAACCCCGCCCGCCGCGCCGACAGGGTCCGCGGAGTCAACCCCGACGGCGGGATCGACCGTCGATCCCGGCCCGTCCGACACGCCGTCCGCCGAGCCCTCCGTCGGGTCGACGCCGGTCCCATCGGCGACGGACGCCCCGAGCGCGTCACCGAGCCAGTCCCCGGATCCGAACGCGACGCCAGGCCCCCCGCCTGAGGCGGCCTGCGCCGGAACGGACGACAACCGCGCGTTCTTTGCGTCTGCTGCCACCGTGCTCTCCTGGGACGTGTACTGCGCGGTCCTCGAGGCCGGCTGGTTCCTCCAGACCGGGCAGTACCGACAGGCCGGCGGGGGCCTGGTGGAGCTGGTCTACCGCGGTCCCGGCGGCCGGACGCTCCAGCTGCGGGAAGGACACTTCTGCGCCGAACCCGAGGGTTGCGTTCCGTCGGGATCCGCGATCGGCGACGCGCCGTTTGGCAACCGGGTGGGCACGCTCGTCTCGGCGGACGACGGATCGTGGGCGGTGACCGTCGATGCGACCGTCCCGCCCAGCTGGCTCGCCATCGGCACCGGGATGACCGAAGCCGAGCTCCGGGCGCTGACTGCGGCCCTGCACCGGATCGACCTCTAGGCCAGGTGACGTCCTGGCGTCATTGACGTCATGAAGCCGAGCCGTTCGCGTCTGCGTCCGAGTCCGCGTCTGCGTCTGCGTCCGAGTCCGCGTCCGAGTCCGGCGGCGACTACTCCCGGTAATGAGATCGCGCGCCAGCGAGCGTGGCGGGTCACCGATTCCGACCTCCCTGGTGCCGTGCCACGGTGGCTCACCCCGGAATTGATTACCCGGGTGAATATCAGGCGGGGCTGGCGGGCTGGCGGGCTGACGGGCTGACGGGGCACATCCCCGGAAACAACGCCTCCGTGGATCAGAGCTCGCGCAGGATACGTCGCCGCCGGTCATCATCGGCCCATGCAGATCGCCGACTTCGCCCTCGAGCGCTTCTTCGCCCGCTGGGAATTTGCGGTGGAGCACCTGCTCTGCGCGTCGGATGTCGAGGGCTTCCCGATGGCCGACCTGCTGGCCCTCGCCGACGACGAGACCCGTGGCCTCTGGGACCGTCTCCGCCTGGGCTATGCGGAAACGACCGGCCATCCGCTCCTTCGCGCCGAGATTGCGCGGCTCTACGACAACGTGGGGCCGGACGACGTTCTCGTGTTCGTCGGTGCCGGCGAGGCGATCTTCTGCCTCGCCAACGTGCTGGTCGGGTCGGGCGACCACGTCGTGGTGACGTGGCCCGGCTACCAGTCGCTGTACGAGGTGGCACGGGCCGCTGGCGCCGAAGTCAGCCTGCACGAGCTCTTCGATGCGGATGGGTGGGCCCTCGATGTGGACCGGCTCCTCGCATCGCTCCGGCCCAACACGCGCCTCGTCGTGGTCAACGCCCCCCATAACCCGACCGGCATGCTCCCGAGCCGCGCCGAGTGGGCGCAGCTCACCGGTGCCCTTGCCGAGCGCAGGATCCATCTCCTGTCCGACGAGGTCTACCGGTACCTCGAATTCGACGAGGCCGACCGCCTGCCGGCCGGCGCCGACACCTTCGATCGAGGCATCTCGCTCGGCGTGATGTCGAAGTCACTCGCGATGGCCGGGCTCCGGATCGGCTGGCTGGCCACGCGCGATCGGGACCTGCTTGCGCGCTGCGCGGCGTTCAAGGACTACACCACGATCTGCGCCGCCGCCCCGTCGGAGATCCTCGCGCTCATCGGGCTGCGCGCCCGCGACGCCGTTCTCGCGCGATCGCGCGGGATCGTGGCCGCCAACCTCCCGCTCCTCGACGGGTTCTTCGAGCGGTGGGCGGGGACGTTCTCGTGGGTCCGCCCGAAGGGTGGATCGATCGCCTTCCCGCGCCTGGATCCGGCATTCGAGATCGAACGGTTTGCGGCCGACCTCGTCGAGGCTGAAGGGGTGCTCCTGCTCCCCGGGACGCGGTTCGACCATCCCGGCAACCACTTCCGACTCGGCTACGGCCGGTCGAATCTCCCGGTCGCCCTGGACCGCCTCGACGACTACGCGCGCCGCGCCCTGCGCTGATTCGCCTATCTCGGTCGACGCCGTCCCATCTCCTCAGGAGCGCTTGCGCTCCAGGTCGAGGAACGGCAGGTCGACGACTCTGGCCGGAACGCGGCCACGGCGCCCCTCGACCGTCCACTCAACCTCGACCCGCGTGCCCAACCCCTCGTGGCGTGGCGGAACCGATGCCAGGGCGATCGCCTGCTTCAGGATCGGGCTCCAGCCGAGACTCGTGATCTTTCCGAGCTGGGAGCCGCCCCGCTCGGCGAAGACCGGCACCGACGAACGATCGACCGAGGCCGAGATCGCCGGTGGCAGGCCCTGCGCGGTGTAGAGGCCCTCGATGCCGTACCAGTCGAGCTCGAGACCGACGAGGCGTCGCGGCGGACCGCCGGCCGCCTGTTCTCGGCGGAGCGCCAGCCGGCCCACGAAGTCGGCCGGCTTGTCGAGGTCCACGAGCCTGCCGAGTCCGATCTCGTAGGGCGAGTAGTTCTGGTCCGGGTTGATCGCATGGCGAGCCGAGGTGTAATCGACCTCGAGGAGGATCAGCCCGGCCTCGAGCCGGACGACGTCGAGGGCGAGCATCCCGGCCGGCCGGATCCCGTACGCTCCACCCGCTGCGATCAGCGCGTCCCAGGCGTCCACCGCGCGGTCCGCGGCAATCCACACTTCGTAGCCGAGGTCGCCGGTGTACCCGGTGCGGCTGACGTCGACGGGGATGCGCTTGCGGCCCAGCCTGACCCGTGACGCGCGACGCCGGAAGTAGCGCAGGTCGGAGAGATCCTCGCCGGTGGCCGCCTCGAGGACGGCTCGCGAGAGGGGACCCTGGAGGGCGAGTGCCGCGGTCGTCTCGGATTCGTCGTCGACCGCGACGTCGAGGCCGCGGCTGTTGAGTCCCAGCCAGCGCTGCTGGGGATCGGCCGCGGTCCAGCGGAAGCTGCCGTCGTCGAGCGCATGGACCGTGCCGTCGTCGATCACCTTGCCGAATTCATCGCACCAGGGGGTATAGAACACGCGGCCCGGGGTGAGCCTCGATGCGTCCCGGGTGATCACGCGGTCCACGAGCCGGGCCGCGTCGGGGCCGTGGACGCGGTATTTGTAGAGCGGCGAGACATCGATGAGCGCTGCGGCCTCGCGGATCGCGTTGTACTCGATGTCGTGGGCGTCGGCGTACACGCTCGACGCGTAGTAGCCGGACCACTCGCGCCACTGCATCTTGCGGTTGAGTGGTTCCGTCCGTGGGTGGAGTGCGGTGCCGGTGCTCATGGCTCCCGAGTATGAGCCACGCCCGCCCACCTCGGAGCGCTGGCCCGCGGCCCGGGACGCCCCTCACGGGTGAGAGCGTTCCCGACCGTGATCGGCGCAACAGGACCCGCGCGTGCGCACCGCGTGCCAGGACCCGCGCGTGCGCACCGCGCAACCAGGACCCGCGCGTGCGCACCGTGCAACAACGCCGGGGAGCGGACCCCTTGCCCGCGGCTCCCGTGCACCCGATGCGGCGCTGGGCCGGCCCATTCGGCCGATTGGTTGCGCACCACGCACGCCGCCGGATGGCCGGGCGGCGCACCACGCACGCCGCCGGATGGCCGGGCGGCGCTGGGCGCCGCCTCGCACGCCGCCGACGGGCGCTGCCGTTGGACGCCGCACGACGCACGCTGGCGTCGGGAGCCAATGCCGGCCGCTCGCCCACGGTGGGATCAGCGTTCAGCCGGCTGAACGAGCCGCACGGATCGCCGCTGTGCGCAACCGGCGGGCACGCGCGGCGGGCGTCGGCTAGAGTGCCGGAACGGCGTCCGGGCCGATCGCTACCCGAAAGGGACGGCAAACACGACAGTGGCGCAGCGGTACGACGCGGTGATCATCGGCGGTGGCCACAACGGCCTCGTCAGCGCGGCCTACCTTGCTCGTGCAGGCCTGAGGACGCTCGTCCTCGAGCAGCGCCACGTGCTGGGCGGTGCCGCCGTCACCGAGGAACTCTTCCCGGGCTTCCGCTTCTCCGTGTTCTCGTACGTGGTGTCGCTCCTGCGGCCGGAGATCATCCGGGACCTCGAGCTTCCTCGCCACGGCCTCGACATCCTGCCGCTCGATGGAACGTTCACGCCGCTCCGAGCGGGAGACGGCCCGAAGGCCGGCGGCGGCGACTACCTGTGGCGGGTCAACGACCACGGTCGGACGGTGCGCGAGCTGCGCCGCTGGTCCAGGAACGACGCCGAAGCCTACGAGGAATATGGCCGGCTCATGGTCGACATGGCCCGGTTCATCAAGCCGATCCTGGGCATCGTCCCGCCGGACCCCGCCAGCCTCGACCCCCGGCCGCTCCGGCCCCTCGCCGGACTGGCCCGCGCCTTCCAGCAGCTGACTGAGCGACAGCGCGCGGTCTTCGTCCAGCTCATGACGATGTCGGCCTCGGATTTCCTCGACCAGTGGTTTGAGACCGACCCGCTGAAGGCAACCATGTCGGCATCGGGGATCATCGGAACCTACCAGGGCGTGAAGTCGCCCGGCACCGCCTACGTGCTCCTTCACCACTACATGGGCGAGATCGACGGCGCCTTTCGGGCCTGGGGAATCCCGAAGGGCGGCACCGGCGGCATTTCCAACGCGATCGGCAGTGCTGCGCGCGCGTTGGGCGCGGAGATCCGCATGGAGTCCTCCGTCGCGCGGGTCATCGTCAAGAACGGCCGGACGACCGGCGTGGCACTTGCGTCGGGAGAAGAGATTTCGACCGACACCGTCCTGTCGTCGGTCGACGCTCGGCGCACGTTCCTCGGCCTGGTCGAACCGGGCACCCTCGACCCGGCCTTCGAGGAGGAGGTGAAACGGTTCAAGTTCCGCGGTTCGTCCGGAAAGGTCAACCTCGCCGTCGATCGCCTCCCCGACTTCACCTGCCTTCCCGGCGTGGGCGAGCACCTGCGCGGAGCGATCAGCTTCAGCCCATCGATCGACGACATGGAGCAGGCTTACGACGACGCCAAGTACGGTCACTGGAGCCGGCGCCCGTACATGGACATGATCATCCCGACCCTGGTGGATCCATCCATGGCGCCACCGGGCAAGCACGTCATCAGCTGCTTCGTTCAATACGCCCCGTACCACCTCGCGCCGGAGCTCGGTACGTGGGATGACAACCGCGAGGCGTTCGGGGATGCCGTGATCGATCGCATCGCCGAATTCGCGCCGAACATCCGCGAGATCATCCTCTACCGCAACGTGCAGACGCCGCTCGACATCGAGCGCACCACGGGTCTCACCGAGGGCAACATCTTCCAGGGCGAACTGAGTCTCGAACAGCTCTTCTTCAATCGTCCGGTGCCCGGCTACGCGCGCTTCCAGACACCGCTTCGCGGACTCTGGCTGTGTGGCTCGGCCACGCATCCGGGCGGCGGGATCATGGGCGCGAACGGCCGGCTGGCCGCCATGGAGGTCCTGCGCGCCAAGGGCCGGAAGGTGGCCTGACCGTGGCCGGATCGAAGGACCAACGCGGCTTGGACTTGGACGCGGTGGTGGTCGGCGGCGGCCATAACGCGCTGGTCACGGCCGCGTACCTCGGAAAGGCCGGTCTGCGGGTTCTCGTGCTCGAGCGCCGCGAGCGCATCGGCGGAGCGGCCGACACGTCCGAGCTGAGCCCCGGTGCCCGCGTCCCGACGCTGGCGCACACGGTCGGCCGCCTGCGCCGCTCGGTCGTCGAGGACCTCGCGCTCAAGGGCCACGGCCTGTCGCTCATCGGGCCCGACGTGCGTGCCTTCGTGCCGTCGCCGGGTGGGTCGGCGGTGACCCTGTGGTCGGACCCGACCCACACGGCCGAGGGACTGCGCCCACGCTCGACCGCCGATGCCGACGGGTTCCTCCGGTTCGACGGCCTCGTTCGCTCGATTGGCCGGTTCCTGGCCGAACTCGGACGGATGGTGCCGCCCGACATCGATGCGCCCGGCCTCGACGATGCCCTGGCCGGACTGCGCCTCGGCCGGTCGTTCCGGGGACTCGGGACGGCCGGAACGCGGACGATCACGCGCATCCTGCCCATGGCCGTCGCCGATCTCGTCGCCGAGGCGTTCGCCGACGATGCCGTCCGAGCCGCCGTCGCGTGGCGCGGGGTTCGCTACTGCGCGATGGGCCCGTGGTCGGCCGGCAGCGCCGCGGTCCTGCTCATGGACTCGGCCGGCAACGACGGCGGGGCGGCGGGCGAGACCGTCTTTGCCCGCGGGGGCCCAGGGGCGCTCAGCGAGGCGCTGGCCGGTGCGGTACGGGCGGCCGGTGGCGAGATCCGGACCGGCGTGGAGGTCGTCTCGATCTCATCCCACGATGGGCGTGCCACCGGTGTCGTGCTGTCGTCCGGCGAGGAGATTGCGGCGCGCGCCGTGGTGTCGGGGTTGGAACCAAGGCGGACCCTCGTGGATCTCGTGGACCCGGTGGCCCTGGGGCCCAGCCTCGGCTGGCGAGCCGGCAACTACCGGACCCCGGGCGTCGTCGCCAAGGTGAACCTGGTCCTTGACGGCACGCCGATCTTTCCCGCAGCCGGCGATGACGCGGGTCGGTTGCTGCGTGGACGGATCGTGGTGGCGCCCGGCATCGATGCGATGGAGCGGGCCTTCGACGCGAGCAAGTACGGGAGGATGAGCGATGAGCCCGTCCTCGAGGCCACCATCCCGTCGCTGGCGGATCCCACGCTGGTGGAGGGAGCCGCCGCTGGGACCCAGGTCATGAGCGTGATCGCCCAGTACGCTCCATACCACCTTCGCGAGGGCGATTGGGATGGTTCGCGCGAGGCGCTCGGGGATCGCGTCGTGGCGCGGCTGGAGGAAGTGGCCCCCGGGATCGGCCGGATGATCCGGGCGCGCCAGGTGCTGACGCCGCTGGACCTCGAACGGGACTACGGGCTGACGGGCGGGCATCCACTCCACGGCGAGCCCGGCCTCGATCAGTTCTTCCTGTGGCGACCGCTCCTGGGCCATGCGCGATATCGGGTGGCGCTCGAGGGCCTGTTTCTCTGCGGGTCCGGCGCCCACCCCGGCGGCGGGATCACCGGCGGGCCGGGCCAGAACGCAGCGCGTGAGATCGTCGGCGACCTGCGCCGACGATCGGCGCGACGGGCTCGCTGAGCGGGTCAGCCGAGCGGGCTATATCAGGCGACCACCACGCGGTCGCGCCCGCGATCCTTCGCCGCGTAGAGCGCGGCGTCGGCCTGCTCGATCAGGTCCTGCTCGCTGTCGATGTCGTCGCCGGGCATCGCCGCGATCCCGATGCTGACGGTGACCCCGACCTTCTGGTCGCCGTCGATGACGATGGTCTCGGCGACCGAGCGTCGAAGCCGCTCGCTGATCGTGGCCCCGTCTTCGGCCGATGCCCCCACGAGCAGGATCATGAATTCCTCGCCGCCATAGCGGATGAGGACGTCGCCCTCGCGCAGGATGCGCCGGGCGGCGCCGGCCACGGCGGTCAGGACGCGATCGCCCACGACGTGGCCGTACGTGTCGTTGACCGCCTTGAAGTGGTCGATGTCGAACATTGCCACGGACAGCGGCATCTCGGCACGAATTGCCCGCTTGTACTCCTCGCGGAGGCGAGTCAGTCCAAATCGGCGGTTGTACGTCCCGGTCAGCCCGTCGATCGTGGCCAGACGCTGGATGCGCTCGTGGGCCAGAGCGTTGTTCAGGGCGACCGAGAGGATCGGCCGAACCAGGCGCACGAGGCGCTCGGAGTCGGTTTCGATCACCGAGGTATGGGCGAGCACGAGGACGCCGACCGGAACGCTTTTGAACGCGAGCGGGACAACGAGGACGGAGCGCGCCGGAAACAGCGCGACGGCGGCGTCGATCGCGATGTCGGCCGGTGCCTCGAGCCGGACGACGGCATCCGACCGAAGCGATTCGAGGATCGGGGACGCCAGTGTGAGCCGCTCCGGATGATCCACTGCGACGGACGCGGCAACGGAGAACGTCCCGTCGGATTCGATGAGGAGCGCCCCGGCACTCACCCCGGTCAGCTCCATGAGGTGACGCAGCGCGTGCTGGCTGGTCGCACCGAGTTCGAGGTGGGCCGAGAGCGTCGCCGACAGGGCACGGACGTGCTCCTCGACCTGGTTCGAGCTGCTCAGGGCCAGGACCAGCTCGTTGAACGAGGACGCTGAATCGCCGAATTCATCGGTCGAATCGACGTCGATGAGGCACTGCTCCGGGGTGCAAGTCGACCAATCGCCGCTGTAGGTCGCCGTCTGAAGGGCGGTCCGTACCTTCTCCATGCGGGCGGCCAGCTGGCGGACCCGGCTGCCGACCACGAATCGAGCCAGGGCGTAGTTGATCCCTCCGACCATCAGCCCTGCCGTGAGGCAGGCGACGAAGAAGGGGACGGTCAGCACGCTCGAGGCCGGCAGGCCCAGCACGAGGGTGAACGGCGGGAAAATGAACCCGATCATCAACCCGAGGCCGATCATCCAGATGGCGAGATCGCGGAACGCGCTACTGGTCAGTCGAGGCATGACGAGAAGACTCGCGCCATCGCGCGTTCCGGTCCCTGGTCCGGACGTCCTACGTCGTTTGGACCAGGGGATCGCCCGCGGGTCGGGCCGTCAGCCGCGTTCGGCCCCGGGCTCGCCGGCGTCGGCCGCGGGGTCCGGTACGTGCCACTCCCACGTCCGCATCCGCTTGAGGAGGCGCCTTCCCGTCAGATCGAGGTGAATCGGAGTGATCGCAATGCGCCGGTTGATGACGGCGTGGAAGTCGGTGCCCGGCACGGCCAGTCCGGACGGCGGAGGTCCACCGATCCAGAAATACGGGATGCCGCGCGGGTCCTTGCGCTCGAGGAGCTCGTCCGAATACACGCGCTTGCCGAGGCGGGTCACCTCGAAGCCTGCGCACTCCTCGGGTGTGACGGCGGGGACGTTGACGTTGATCAACTCTCCATGGCCGAGGCCGTACTCGAGGATGTTGCGTGCCACCGTCTCGGCGGCCAGGGCAGCGAGGGTGAAGTCCGGGTGCTCGATGTATTCCTGCGAGATCGCGAACGCCGGACAGTCGTTGATCACCGCCTCCATCGCGGCACTCACCGTGCCCGAGTAGGTGATGTCGTCGCCGAGGTTCGCCCCGTAGTTGATGCCCGAGGCCACGAGATCGAAGCCGTGGCCGAAGTGCCCCAGGAAGGCGATGCTCACCGCATCGGTGGGGGAGCCGTCGACGGACCAGGCCGTCGATCCGTCGGCCAGGACGCGTTCGCGGACGCGCAGGGGCCGCATG
>CAKKPP010000025.1 GCA_919901745.1 Chloroflexota bacterium
ATTCTCCCACCCCGCCGGGTGGCCCTGCTGGCTAATACCGACACACGCTCCTAGCGTTCGGGCCTCCGGGCTGGAATGGAACGGGATCCGCGTCGTTGCCGTCTATGCTGCCTGTCAGAAGGTGGCAAGCAGGTCGATGCGCAGGCTCCCCATCGCGGTCATGACCATCGCGCTCCTTGCCGGCGCCTGCCGCCTGGACGCCGGGGGGACCGTACCTCCGAGCGAGACGGCGACCACGGGGCCCGCGGGTTCGATCCCGTCGTGTGACCAGGTCGAACAGATCAGCGCCGCCGCCGACGCCTACCGGGACTCGCCGATCTACGTCGGCAACGAGATGCCGACCGACGAGGTCCGCGCCTGGGCCGCCGGCAAGCCCGGGTTCGAGGAGATCTGGATCGACCGTGAGCACCTCGGCTGGATCACGCTCGCTTTCTCGGTCGATGCGGACGCCCGCCAGGCCGAACTCGCCGAAGCATTCCCCGATGTCGGCGTGGTCGCGGTCGGGGTCGACTGGACGATGGCCGAGTTCGAGGCACTCCAGGCCCGCGTGATGACGGAGCTCAGCCCGCTGTTCCCGGTCAAGCTCGGGAATCCTCCCCAACTACGGCGTGGTCGAGATCGGCGTCGCCGTGCTCAAGCCCGATCGGGTCGCGGCCGTCGAGACCCGCTTCGCCGGCGAGCGCGTGTGCATCGTGGGGGCGGATCCGGCCGACGTGCCGGCGGACGGACCACAGGCGTCGGCAGGTGATGGCTGGCGCCTCCTCGCCGACGAGTACCCCATGGGTCAGCCGTATCGAACCGGGATCGCGGCCGATCAGGCGTCCTACGAGGCCCTGTGGGCCGAGGTCGGGCTGGCTGGTGCGCCGCCCGCCGTCGACTTCGAGACCGAGATCGTCATCTGGTTCGGCGCCGTCTACGGCGGGAGTTGCCCGAACCTTCGACTCGACGACGTCGTGGTCGATCCCGGACGCGCCGTCGTGCATGCCGAGATCGTCCTCGTCGATCCGCCGATGTTCTGCACCGACGATGCGAGGCCGCACGCCTACGTCGTGGCCGTCGAACGGGCCAGGCTCCCGACCGGCCCCTTCATCATCCAGCTCGATGCAGACGGCCCGCCGGGTGGTGCGCCGGAAGAGCGGACCGTCGTCGATGTGGATCTCTCGGAGCCGGGTTCGACCGTGGGGCCGGGCGAAGCCCATCCCGACCCGAGCCTGCCGGAGCCGCACGTGCTCGGGCCGGGCGCCGCCATCGATCCCGGTGGCGCATGGACGTACCGTCTCGACGTGCATTGCGGGATCGAGTGGCTCGGCCAGATCAACGGCGTGGACTGGCGGACCAACCTCCCCGCCGGCGTCGCTGTTGTTCCGCCCGAATGGCGATCCGCCGTCGTGCTCGAGAGGATCGAGGTCTCGATCACCCTTGAGCTCGAACCTGAGCCCACGATCACCGCGACCGCGAACGGCCACAGCGTCGTCTACCGCCCCACCGCGGAGCGTGCACCGCTCTGCGTCTGACCGACCGCCTCGGATGCTACGCTCGGCCATGTGGCAGAAACGAACGCACGACCGAACCTCTGGCTGGTCCGGCATGGCGAAACCGAGTGGGCGCGGCTGCTCCGTCACACCGGGCGCACGGACGTCCCGCTGACTCCGCGAGGACGGGCCCAGGCGGCGGCGGTCGCCGCCAAGCTGGCCGGCACGACGTTCGGCCTGGTGGTCTCCAGCCCCCTGTCGCGAGCCCTTGACACCGGCCGGCTGGCGGGGTTCACCGATCGTGTCACCACGGACGACGATCTGCTCGAGTGGGACTACGGTGACCTCGAGGGTCGAACGACGGCCGAAATCCGCGAGGGTCTGCCGGACTGGACGATCTGGCGAGGCCCCGTACCCGGCGGCGAGGCCGCCGAAGACGTCGCGACCAGGGTGGACCGGTTCATCGCTCGCGTTCGAACCGATGAGACCTCCGATGGTGCGGTGCTGGCATTCGCCCACGGCCATGTGCTTCGAGTCCTCACCGCGCGCTGGCTGGGCCGCCCGCCGACCGACGGCGGCATGTTCGCCCTGTCGACCGCCACCGTTTCCGTCCTCGGGTGGGAGCACGGCGCGCCCGTCGTCGTGCGCTGGAACGAGGCCTGCGGCTGACGTTCGCCTCAGCCCGCTTTCCCCTTCACAGGGGACCCATCGCCGTCGTGACCTCGAACGAGCACCAGCGAAACCGTCCCCAGGGCGAGGAACACCATCGCGACGGCCATCCCCGCGGTGATGTCGACCGCCTCCCACGCCGTGGCCGCAAGCGTCGCTCCGACGATCACCCCGAGGTTCGAGAGTGCCGTGACCATGCCGAATGAACGTCCGCGACGGCCGCCATCGGTGGCCACGCTGAGCAGCGCGAACCACGACGCCTGGGCGGCCGCGAGCCCGCCTCCGGCGACCACCGCGGTCGCGAAGACGACGGGAACCGGCGCGGCGACCACGAGCGTCGCGATGTGACCCAGGACGAGGGTCGACCCGATCGCAACCATCCCTCGCCTCCCCCGCCGATCGGCGATGCCGGCAAGCCACGGACCGATCACGACCGAGCCGATGCCGAACGCAGCGAAGATGAGGGCAACCTGGACGACCGGGATGCCGAGGCGCGTCGTGGCGAGCGGGCTGTAGGTCGTGATCCACCCTCCGAAACTCGCGTTGAACCCGAGGTTCCACATCGACAGGAGGACGAGCGGCCTGAGGTCGAGCCAACGAGTCCCCAGAGATCCGCGCAAGCCGGGCGCGTATGCCCGGCCCTGTCCAGGTTCGGGAGGTGCGGAACGGCCCGCATCGGCGGCGCTCGGTTCCCGATCCGGCTCGCGCGGCAGGAAGAGCGACGCGACCATCGCCAGCGTCGCGGTGACGGCGACCGCGACGAACGGCATTCGGAGCGAGATGGTCGCGAGGACGCCGCCGATCGTCGGACCGAGCACGGACCCGGCCGAGGCGGCCGCCGACACCACCCCGTTGGTGAAGGCCAGCCGTTCGCGAACGGAGACCCGGGCGATGTAGACACGCTCCGCGATGATCGACAAGCCACCACCGAACCCGGCGATCGCCCGGAACGTGATCAAGGCTCCCGCCGACGATGTCGTGGCTATCAGGGCGTTGGCGACGGCGTAGCCGGCCAGCCCGAACGGCATCTGCCGACCCGCCGAGATCCGACCGATCACCACCCCCGACCCGAGTTGGCCGATCGTCACGGTCACCGCGAATGCGCTGACCATCAGCCCCAGCTGCCCGGGCGTGGCACCGAGTTCGCGCGCGTACAGCGGCAGCAGCGGCAGCATGATCGAGACGCCGACCTGGGAGATGAAGCCGATCAGCGCGAGGACCGCGATCGGTCGGTCGATCAGGCGCATCGTCGCGGCGATCGCGTCGAGGCGTCGGGTCAGCACCGGCAGAGAGTAGCCGCTTCGAACGCGCGAGTGCGCCGCGTTGCCCTGCGAAACAGCCACATGGATCGCCCGGTCCCCGGTACGTGGCACGTCGGATACGGTCCGATTGGCCCTGTCGTCTGCGCGCCGCGACCCGTGAAATGGCGGCATGGACGCAGACCCGCCGATGACGCCCGCCGCCACGACGGCGGCTGACGACACAGCGCCGGCGGCCGATCCGGGCAAATACCGCTGGAAGGTCATCGCGGGTGCCCTGATCGTCCAGGTGGTCCTGGGCACCGTCTACGGGTTCAGCGTCTTCGTCATGCCGCTCCAGCAGGAGTTCGGCTGGGACCGCGCAACCACCCAGTGGGCGTTCTCGCTCGCGCTCTCCACGTTCGCCGCCGTCATGATCCCAGCCGGCCGGTTGCAGGACCGGATCGGTCCGCGGCGCGTGGCATCGTTCGGCGGCGTGCTGCTGGGTGTGTCCTTCCTGCTGGGCGCGCTGCTCATCTCCGGTGACCGGCCTTGGGCGTTGTTCCTGACCTACGGCATCATCGGTGGCGCGGGGATCGGATTCGCCTATGTCTGTCCCATCGCCGCTGCGACGAAGTGGTACCCCGAGCGGAAGGGGCTGATCACCGGGCTGGCCGTGGCGGGTTTCGGTGCCGGAGCCCTGTTCTTCGCCGGTCCCGCCTCAACCCTTCTCCTCGCGCCGGCCGGGAACGGCGAAACGCTCGGTATCTCGCAGATCCTGCTGGTCGGCCTGGGCGTCTCGCCGGGCGAGGGCTTCGGGATCGGCTGGCAGTCGTTCTTCGTCCTCCACGGGATCGTGAGCCTGACGGCGGTGCTCGTAGGGGCCACGCTCCTGTCCAACCCTCCGGCAGGATGGCGGCCCGCCGGCTGGCAGCCCCCCGCGCGGGCCGCGCGCGCTGCCGACATGGACTGGCGGGAGATGCTCGACACCCCTCTGGCTTCCATGCTCTGGCTCTCGTTCATCTTCGGAGCCACGTCGGGCCTGATGGCGATCGGCCAGTGGACGCCGATGATGGCCGAGGTGCTGGATGGGACGACCTTCGCCCCGGAGTGGATGGGCAGCTTCGGTCGGTTCGTCGAGCCGGTGGGCGTGCTCGCCATTTTCAACGCGCTGGGCCGCATCTTCTGGGGGCGCGTCAGCGACGCGATCGACCGACCCAGGGCCATGATGATCATGTTCCTCTTCCAGGGGATGGCTTTCATGCTGCTGGTCAGCGCCCAGACCCCGCTCACGATCTTCCTCGCCTCGGCCTGGGTTGGCCTGAACTTCGGCGGCAACTTTGCCCTGTTCCCGGCGGCGACCTCCGACTACTTCGGCTCGCGCCACCTGGGCGTGAACTACGGCTGGATCTTCACCGCGTACGGCGTGGCCGGGATCATGGGACCGGCCGTCGGTGGGGTCCTGTTCGACGCCACGGGCGGCTACGTCCTCGCATTCGTCTTCGCCGGAACCCTGTGCTTCCTCGCGGCGGGGTGCTCGGTCGTGGTGTGGGGGCTGGCGCGCGCCGGAGACCCTGGCGCAACCGCCTGATCGGACAGGCCACACTCCCCTCTTTACATCGACGCGGCTTCCGTCTATCTATCGTCAATCGCTATAGCGGTTTACGCTATACGACCCGGTGCAGGACGGAGGCAGAGCAGCGACGACTCGAGGGCAACGGCTAGACCTGTGCGGGCGACCGTGGTCGCGATGATCGTCGCGTCGCGGATAGGAGCCTGCCTATTCCTGCGGCACGCCTACTTCAGCGCGGCGGCCGCGATCGCGTGGGCCATCTCGGTGTCCCAGATCACGACGGTGTGATAGCCCTCCATCACCGTAGAAGCCATTTCGGCCGGGATCGGAAAGTCCTGCATCCCTTCGGTGGCCTTGAGCGGACCGAGATCGAGCAGCTTGGACTTGTCGATGTCGCCGGTCGCCGTGACGTCGCTGTTCGACACGAGAACAACGTTGGTATGGGCGATCGCCTCGATCTTGAAGTTCTCGAGGACGACCACGTATCCGCCGTCCGGCTTGATGACGAGCTTCGCTTCGCCGGCAGCCGTCCCGTCGACGTCGTGCAACGTGCCCGTTCCCATGACCTGTGTCGTCGCTTCCGATGTGGCAACCGACGGCACCGGGGTCGCGCCACCCCCCTGCGTACATCCCGCGGCAAGGATCGCCACGACCGCGAGCCCGCTCAGCAGGCTTGTGCACGGTCGAGAACGCTGGCTACGATCGAGCATCGAAGTCCTCCTCTGTTTGACTCGGAACCAGGCGAAGGATGCTCGAGACTCGTGACGACCTCGCGACGAACGTGTGACAACGTCCTGTCTGATTTAGCTGGGGGGAGTGGCTCCGGCGGTAAGATTCGAACTTACGACCAAGCGATTAACAGTCGCCCGCTCTACCACTGAGCTACGCCGGAGCGGAGACCGCCAGAGACGGTCCGAGGGACACCCCTGGGGGGGCGTCGCGCCGCGCGACAGTATAGCACGGGTGCCGCTCGCCGCCGAACGCTCGCGGCGGCGATACTTGCCCGGATGAGCCTGATGTCGGTCGATGATCTTGCCGTCCGCCAGGGCGACCCGGACCTGCACGTCGTCGACGTCCGGTGGGTCCTCGGGGAGCCGGGTCGGGGCCGCGCCGCCTACGACGCCGGGCACCTGCCGGGCGCCATCCATCTCGATCTCGACGCCGACTTCGCCGATCTCGCCGCCGGTTCGGGGCGCCACCCCCTCCCCCGCCCCGCCGACTTCACGACCCAACTTGGAGTAGCCGGGATCGGCATCGCCAGTGTCGTCGCGATCTATGACGACGTGGGCGGCTGGGTCGCGGCGCGCCTCTGGTGGATGCTCGACAACCTCGGCCATCCCCGGGTGTCCGTGCTCGACGGCGGGATCGCGGCGTGGGAGGCCGCAGGTCTTCCGCTGACCACCGATGTTCCCGTCTGGCCCGCGACACGGCTCGATCTGCCGCGGACCGAGTGGTCCGGCATCGTCGACCGCGACGAGCTGCGTGCGACGCTGGGTCGGGTGGTCGTCCTCGATGCCCGCGCCGAGCCTCGCTATCGGGGTGAGATCGAACCGATCGATCCCCTGGCCGGCCACATCCCCACGGCCCTCAATCGACCGGTCGCCGAGAACCTCACGTCGGACGGTAAGTTTCGGGGGCCCGTCGACCTCGCGGCGGGATTCGCCGCCCTGGGCGCTCTCGGCGCCCTGGGCGCTGGTTCCGAGGCCGAACGCAGGGTCGTGACATCCTGTGGCAGCGGGGTCTCAGCTTGTCACCACGCCCTCGCCATGCGCGTCGCCGGCCTGCCCGACCCGATCCTGTACGTGGGGTCGTGGAGCGACTGGAGCACCGCGGGCTATCCCGTCGCGACGGGGCCGGATCCCGGCTCGCCACCGGATTGATCGACGTCGAACGGGGGTGGCAGCGGACTCGGCCTGGCGATGGCAGCGGCCGTCGTCGAGATCACTCGTTCAGAGGTTGGCCAGCAGTCGGAGGACGGGCATCGCGGCCCCGAGCGAATCGGCGATCACGTCCGGAAGATCAGGCGACGTGACAACCCGGTCCGGGAGCCGGCGCCCGAAGACCACGTCCTTGATCTTGAGCAACTCGGCTTCGGGGTGGTCCGCCGGATACCCCGAAGGCACTCGCTTCAGTCGATGGTCCCCATCGGCACTGACCTCACCGAAGGTGGCGACGAAGGCGGGATCCTCGATCGCCGCGCGGACAACGACCGGATCCGAGGCGACCATCCGCCGCCATGCGTCCAGGCGCTCCTTCTCCGGGTGCCACATGCCTCCACCGACGTAGATCTCGCCGGGTTCCAGGTGGAAGTAACCGCCGGGGCCGCCGGTCCGCTCTGCCTCGGTCCCGCCCGCGTCAGCCATCCACGGGAAGCTTGCCCCGAGATGTCGCTTGTACGGGCTCTTGTCCTTCGAGAACCGCGTATCGCGATAGATCCTGAAGGGTGAGCGGGCCGGATCGGCCAGCAGCGGAATGCCTCGCGCCGCGAACCTGTCGGCCAGTGCGCTGCACAGGGCCTCGAGCGGCCGCTTGAGCAGGCGCTCGTAGTCCGCCTTGCGCGGGTTGAACCACGCCCGATCGTTGTTGTCCGTCAGGTCGGCCAGGAACTGGATGGCCTCGGGCTCGAAGCCGATGAACGCGACCGAGGTGTCGACGGTTCCTGTCGCCATGGTGCATCTCCTTGTGACTGGATCCCTACCTTAGCGACGGGCGATCACCCGTGCGTTCGACCGGGATCTCGGAGCCGCTCCCGTCCTAGATCACTGAACGGAGCTTGCTCGAGGCCGCCGAGCTGGCCGAGCTTCGAACGGTCGACCTCATCACGCGCTTCCTGCCACACTCTACGAAGAGCCGTCTGCTCAGCGACGCGCGGCTCGTTCGTGCATACCTCGCCTTCCGGCCGGCCTGGTGGCTGCTTGGGCGCCAGACCTTGTTCGTCGGGAGGCTCGGGGATGACGGCGGTGGAGCTCTCTATCGTCATGCCGGTCTTCAAGGAGGGTGAGGCGGTCGTGCCGGTCATCCGGGCCCTTGAGCGGGACGTCCGGACGCCGCACGAGATCCTCGTCGTCTACGACTTCGACGATGACCCCACGGCGCCAGTCATCGCCCGGATCGCCGCGGAGTTTTCAACGGTCCGCGGCCATTGCAACGATCTGGGGCGCGGGGTGCTGAACGCGATGAAGGCGGGCATCGCCGCGTCGTCCGCGCCGTACGTGTTGATCACGATGGCCGATGGGTCGGACGAGCCGCACATCGTCGACTCGATGGTCGCGCTCGCCCGGTCCGGCGCGGACGTCGTCGCGGCCTCGCGCCACATGCCGGGCGGGGGACAGGTCGGTGGCCCCCGTGTCAAGCGGTGGATGAGCCGGACGGCGGGACCGACGCTCCATCGGTTCGCTCGGGTGCCGACCCACGACCCGACCAACGACTTCAAGATCTACTCGCGCCGATTCTTCGACTCGCTGACCGTCGAGAGCGAGGCAGGCTTCGAGCTTGCGCTCGAGCTGACCGTCAAGGCGTCGGTGGCCGGACGCCGGGTCGCCGAAGTGCCGACGATCTGGCGGGACCGAACCGAAGGCCGAAGTAATTTCAGGCTCCGCAAGTGGCTGCCACACTACCTGCACTGGTATCGACGAGCGTTCGTCGGCCGGCTTCGGCGGGACCCGCCGGAGGCCAGCGGATGATCGAGCGACTCCGGCTGGCGCTCGCGCGCATCGGTCTACCGGCCTGGTTCGTCATGATCGACCTGCTCTGGATCGCGAAGGTCGACGTCCTCGCGATCGACGCGAGGCACTACCAGCGTGCCGCGTCAGCGTGGCTTGCCGGAGCGAATCCATTCACGGTCCTTGAGGCGACGACGCCCTATCTGAGCGGACCCCACACGTTGCTGTTCTACGCACCGACCAGCCTCATCCCGCTGCCGCTTGCGGTCGCGTTCTGGATGGCGCTCGGGGCGGCCGCATCAGTCTGGCTCGTCCGAAGACTCGGTTTGCCGCTGTGGTGGGTCCTCTTCCCGCCGCTGGCCCACTCGATATGGAACGGCAACCCTCAGACCATCGCGCTGGCGCTCCTCGTGCTCGGCGGACCGCTCGCCGCGGCCGTCGCCGTCGGGCTGAAGCTCTATACGGGCCTGGCTCTCGCGGTCCGGCCACGCGATGCGATCGTGACCGGTCTCCTCCTGATGGTGACACTCCCATTCGTCCCGTGGCAGCTCTACCTGGGTCAAGGCGCGGCCGCTGCGGAACATCTGGCGACCGCATGGAACGGCAGCGCGTGGCGAGTGCCGTTCCTCATCCCTCCCACGCTCCTCGGTCTTTGGGTGCTCCGTCGGAAAGGCGCGGAGTGGTTCGCGGTGGGTGCGCTCTGGCCGGCCACGCAGTTCTACTACGTCGCGATGGCGCTCCCGGCTCTCGTCAAGCGACCCATGGCGGCCGCCGCACTCGCGCTGCCGATGCCCTTGATGACACCGATCGTGGTGATCGCCGTGGCGGTCGTCCAGGTGGTGCGCCAACGAAACACTCGATCGACGCACGCGGACGCGCGCGCCGTCTCGATCGAGATCTGAGGTGACCCGACCGGCACCCAGCTTCTGTTCCGCTTCGTCGCCGCCGCGTACCGGCACCGCCCCGTGGGATCGCCAGCCACTGGCCGTTCGAACAATGGGGCCGGTTCATACCCGAGCACACGACCGCCGTGTCGCTTCTGGAGCGGGTGCTCCATCACGCCACGGTCGTGGTCACCGACGGCGAGAGCTTCCGGATGCGCGAGGCACTGGCCCGCGGTGGAGGTCGCCTATCGGTGTCCTGATGACGTCTCCGGAGTGGGGACTTCGACGTGGCCATTGACAGGTGGTTCCGGCATCGGGGCGGCGGAGACTGCGGCGACGCCTCCGAGGGCGAGCAGCCCTCTTGACAGGCGGCAAGAATGGCGATCGGCTTCTTCATGTGCGTGACTCCTGGTCTGATTGGCTCGTCGCGTCCGGGATGGAGCGCGACGTGCCATCACCCTAGGAACGCCGGCTGGGGTCAACCGGTGGGACGCCTTGGGGTTCGCTGGGAATCCAAACGCCCGGCGGAGTCAGCCACCGGGCGTTCGAGTCACGCGGGGTCGGGGTCAGATAAACAGCGAGACGTCCGCGTCGGCCGCCCAGTCGAGGAAATGCGTCGCTCCGCAAACCGGCTCGATCCCGTCGATGAACTCGCCCTCGGCGATCCCGAAGACGTCCATCGTCATGCCGCACGGCTGCATCTTGACCCCGAGCTCGATTGAGAGTTCGATCAGCTCGTCGATCGAGGCCACGCCGTGGTCCTTGAACTGGCGCTTCATCATCTGCGTGGCGATCGGGGTCATCCCCGGGAGCGCCGTCAGGATCTGGGGCATCGGGATCGGCATCGGCATCGCCGGGTTCCCGACCGTTCCGATCTCAAGATTGCGGTTCTTCTTGAGGATGTTCAGACCGTAGAACGTGAAGAAGATGCCGACATCCCAGCCGAGCGTCGCCCCCGTCGTCGCGAGGATGAGCGGCGGATAGGCCCAATCGAGCGTCCCCTTGGTGGCGATGATCGCCATCTTCTTGGGCTTCGCCAGGCGTTCGGCTTCCTTGAGCGCCCAGAGCTCGTCGAATCTCGTGGCGACCATCGAATCGACGCGATCGCGGATGAGCGCATCCATGTCGGTCCTGGCCATGTCTGCTGTATCGACCATCGTCCTGGCCTCCGTTCCTTTCGCCGGCGTCAGGCCGGTACTTCCGTGGAGGTGGCCTGCATGAGTGCGGTCACCCGGTCATTCACCGTTAGGCCCGGCGTCTCCGGCCGGACTCGTTCGTACGACTCCGTCACGCGATCCTGGAATGCATTCTCCGATACAGCGCAACCCATCAGCACCTCCGCCAATCGCTCTGGACGCTCATGTCGCTCACCGTCACCTCTCTGGTTCTCCACTAGTCGGCGCATCGGAAGCAGGAAACGCCCAGCTCATCGATCCGTTCCTCGTACCGCTGGACGGCCGGCGCGCCGGTGATCAGCCCGATCGCCTCCGGATCCCAGCCATCGGGCTGGAGCCGTACCAGCCATCCCAGGCCGTACGGATCGCGGTTGGCGACGAGGATGTCGGCCGCGAAGGCGTCCGCATTCGTCTCGACGACGGTGCCCGCGACCGGCGTCGGAAACGGCCCGGCCCACTTGGCCGTCTCGATCGTCGCGGCGCTCTGGCCGGCCTCGATCCTGCGGCCGACCTTCTTGAACAGGATGTGGAGCACCTTGCCGGCGCGGGTCTGGGCCGGGTCGGTCATCCCCAGCACGAGAGTCCCGTCGTCGTGCGGGCGAAGCCACACGTCACGCGGCACGTCGTACCAGAGATCCGGCGGGATCTCGCAGCCGCGATGGACGGGGGCGTCGCCGAGGTCGATCATCCGCAGCTGATCCCCTCCGCGGCGAGGAACGCCTCGTAGGCCTCGATGCCCGCGGGTCCGCTGGCAAGTTCGCCCTTCTGAGCATCCCACGCGGACGCGCGGATCCGGACGATCCAGCCGGCACCATAGGGATCGCTGTTGACGAGGGTCGGGTCCGCCGCGAGATCGGAGTTGACCGCGACGACTTCGCCGTCGACGGGCGTCGGTACGGGGCCCACCCACTTGCCGCTCTCGACGGTGGCCACGCTCTGACCACGCTCGAGGACCTTGCCGACCTTCTTGGTCGTGATGGCCACCACGCGTGCGGCGAGGTGCTGGGCGACATCGGTGATCCCGATCGTGAGCTCACCCGAGCCGTCGTCACGTGCCCAGGCGTGCTTTTCCACCCAGTAGTACAGATCATCGGGGATGTTGCAGCCCCGGACGTCGCTCACGGCAGTCCTCCTTCGGTCGCGGGTTCGTCGGGGATCGGCGGAAGCCCGACCTGTTCGGCGTGGGACGCCTGGAAATGGTAAAGGAGGAGGTCGAAGGCCACGAGCGCGATCTCACGGCGGAACTCGGTCAGAAAGTCCTCCTCGCGGCCGCGCGGATTGGCGACGCGCTCCATGCCCTCGTCGCAGAACGGGCAATCGAGGGCGAACTTGAGCGTGCCCTTGGCCTCGTCACGGAACGTTCGGACCTGGTCCGGGTGGCCGTCCCACAGGTGGGCGTGGGTCTCCATCCGGGTGCCTTCGCGGCGGCAGTAGGGGCAATTCATCCGTACGCCTCGGGCATGGCGGTCATCGCGCATCCCCCGGCACGGCCGCCAACCCCAGCGCCGCGGTGCCCAGCGCGGTCAGCGCGACCCGATCCGTCTCAAGCTCGCGGGCCACGAGTCCCGCGGCGGCGAGGACGCCCACGCGAGCGGCAACGGCGACGCGGTCGCCCGGCTCCAGCCCGAAGGCACCGTCCGCCGCAAGTTGGGCCATCGTCCGGCCGGGCCCGGCCACGAGTGCGAGGAACGCGGCGACATCCGCGGTTGAGACCAGCTCCACGATCCAGCGTCGCAACGCGCCGTGGCTGGACGGCGGCGGGACCGCGATGTCTCCCTGTCCCTCCCGGAACGCGAACGATGTCAGTCGCTCCTCGGCCGCGGCCTGACGATCGAGCCACGCGGCGAGGGCTTCGGCGAGCGCGGCAGCGTGGGTCATCCCGGCTGGCCGTCCGCTGCCGCAAGTTCCATCTCGGGCTGCGCTTCGCGGAGCACGGCCGATTCCAGCGGCAGGCCCACCGCGGTCGCGACCAGTTCGATGAGGTCGCTGACCAGCAGCCGATCCTCGTGTCCGGTGGCCTTGACCGCGGCCGTGTACATCGTCAGGTCCTTGGGGCAGGCCGTCACGAAATCGGTGACGCCGGGGAGGGTCATCGCCTCACGAATACGCTGCTCAGAGGGACGTTCGGTCAGCCCGCTGTCATCCATCCAGATGCGGCCGCCGCCGGCGCCGCAGCAGAACGTGTTGGCGCCGTTGCGAGGCATCTCGACGAGCTCCGCCCCGATCGCGGCAAGGACCTCGCGCGGCGCGGCCGTCACCTTGCTGTAGCGCGCGAGGTAACACGGGTCGTGATAGGTCACGCGCCGGCCGATGGGCGCTCGCGCCTCGAGATCGCCCGACGCCAGGAGGGCGGCCAGCACCTGACTGTAGTGCCAGACCTCGTACTCGCCACCGAAGTCGGGGTATTCGAACTTGAGGGTGTTCAGCGTGTGGGGATCGGTCGTGACGATCCGCCGGAAGCGAGCCTTCTCGAGCTGCCCGACGTTGTGCTCGACGAGGACCTCGAACAGACCCTCCTCGCCTGCTCGACGCACGTCGTTACCGGCACTCCGCTCCCCCTCGTAGAGGATGCCGAAATCCATCCCGGCGGCCTGGAAGATTCGCGCCACCAGCCGCGTCGCCTCCTGGACCCGGACGTCGAACGAGGCGAAGTCGCCCACGAACCAGAGCCAGTCGACGTCCTCCTTGCGGGCATCGACGATCGGCGTCGGCAGGTTGTCGGTCCACCTGGCCCGGGCCCGGCCGGACTGTCCGAACGAGTTGCCCTGCTTGGCGAGGCTCGTGAACGCGGTCTGGAGGCTCGGAGCCACGATCCCCTGGTCCACGAGGGAGCGGCGCATTCCGACGATCGTGGGCACATGCTCGATCCCGACGGGGCACGCCTCGACACAGGCGAGGCACGTCGTGCACGACCACAGCGTGTCGGCGCTGATGAGACCCCCGGCGACGCGGGAACCACCGTTGGGGCCCGCCCCACCGCCCGGATCCGCCGGTAGCCCACCGTCGCCCCGGGTTGCGGCTCCGCCGTACGGATGATCCGATCGCCGTTCAGCGAGCGGCGCGAGGATCGACCAGGCGGCATCCGCCTCCTGGCGGAGATCGAGGATGAGATCGCGCGGGGAGAGCGGCGCCCCGGACGCGACGGCCGGGCACGCCACATGGCAGCGGCCGCACTTGGTGCAGGAATCCAGGTCCAGCAGCGCCTTCCAGGGCATGTCGGCCAGATCGCGGATCCCGATGTGGCCATCCGCCGGCATCGCCCCCGTCGTGGCCAGGACCGGCAATCTCTGGCCGGCGAGCGGCGACCGAAGGGCCAGGTTGACCGGGTCCGCGAGCGCGTGGATGGCCTTCGAGAACGGGAAGTAGGCCACGAAGGCGAGCGCGATGAAGGCATGGCCCCACCACGTCGAGGACCGCACGGCCTCGGCCACGGCGGTGTTCATCCCGACCGCTTCGAACACCCCGGCCAGGACCCAGCCGACCGGCGAGAACACCTCGAACCACGGGAAGTCGTGGGCGAGGATCCGCGCACCTTCGAGAACGAGGCCGGTCACGCCCAGCACCGCCAGCCAACCGAGGAAGATCCAGTCGCCGGTGCGGAACCCTCCGCGGTCCGTGGTCGCCGGCGCGATGTCGACACGGCTGTAGTCCAGCTGGCGTGGACGCCTCGCGCGTCGCACGGCCATCGCCGCGATGCCGACGAGCATCGCCATGCCAAGCACGTCCAGGACCAGCGAGTAGACGAGGTAGAACGCGCCCCAGTAGAAGCTGAATTGGGGTGCCAGCGGCCGGACGATGTCCGCTTCGAGCGTGAGGATCGCCGTCCCGATGAACAGGACGATGAACCCCCACATGATCATCGAGTGGAAGACGCCCGCGTAGAGATCCCGCTTGGCGACGGTCCGGTTGAAGGCCGTGTCGACCGAGCTCCGAGCAGCTCGCCGGGCGAAGCCAAGCGGCGATCCGATGACGCCTTGCGGTCGACCCCGAGCGTACTTGCGCAGCCGGATCCCGATGCCAACGAAGAACACGAGGGTCGCCACGCCAGTCAAGGCGTAGAACAGGATCTCTCCCTCGGTAGAGATCCCCTCGAAGATTTCGCGGGTGACGTCTCGATCGAGCATCGCTCAGAGGGACCGGCTACCCGCCGAGGCGGGCAGTCAGCGCCGGTACGACATCGAGCAGGTCGGCCACCGCGCCGTAGTGGGCCACCGAGAAGATGGGCGCTCGGGCGTCCGAATTGACGGCGATGATCAGCTCGGCGCCACGCATCCCCTCGAGGTGCTCGGGGGCGCCGCTGATCCCGAGGGCGAGATACACCTTCGGCTTCACCTTCAGGCCGGACTTGCCCACCTGGCGCGTCCGCGGCAGCCAGCCTGCGTCGGCAATGGGCCGCGACGAGGACACGGCCCCTCCCAGGGCCTTGGCCAGGGCCTCGATGAGCTCGAGGTTGTCCTGGTCGCCGATCCCACGTCCGACCGATACGAGGACGGATTCGCGGGTGATGTCGACGTCGCCGGCCTCGGGCCGATGGAGGCGCTTGAACCGGACCCGGCCGTCGCTTGCGGTGGCGGCCACCGCTTCCACCATGGGACTCCCGGCGCCTGCTCCGGCTTCGGCCGGGAACGAGCCGGCGACGACCGTCGCGATCCCGCGACCACGCTCGAAGCGCACGGTCGCCTGGATCTTGCCCGCGTACAGCTGGCACGTGACCCGGGGGGATCCCCCGTCCATCGTGACCTCGGTGGCATACGCCGCGAGCGGCAGCTCGAGTGCAGCCGACAGCCCGGCCGCGACGTCCATGCCCGCGCCACTGTTCGCGACGAGGACCAGCGTCGGTTCCCGGTCGCGGACGACCGGCACCAGCGCCGCCTGGTAGGCGGATGGACTGAACGCCTCGAATGCCGGATCGTCGATGACGATGACGCGTGCGGCCGCACCCAGGGAGCCGGCAAGGCCGGCGACTCCGGATCCGAGCAGGACGGCGACGGCTTCTCCCTTGCTCTCTGCGGCGAGCGACTTCGCCTTGCCGAGCAGCTCGAACGTCGTGTCGAGGATCGCACCGTCGCGGTGCTCGACGAGGACCATGACATCGGCGCTCATCGGGGCGCTCCGGCGCCAATACCGCGTTCGGCGAGGATGGCGGCAATCCGGTCCGCGATCGCCACGGGATTGCCGGTGATCATCTCGGCCGTGGCTCCGGACTCGGGGACGGCCATCGCCTCGATCGTCAGGCCGCTTCCCGAACCACCACCGCCACCGTCGGCTTTCTCGATCGTCGCGGTCTTCATCAGCTGGCGGACCCGGCTGACCGGCGCGTAACGAGGCGCCTCGCGCGAGGTCTGGACCCCGAGAACGGCCGGCAGGTCCAGCTCGAACTCACCGACCACCCCGCCGGCGTACTCCTGGTGTGCCGTCGCCGTCTTCCCGTCGGCCGCGACCGCGATGTGGGTCACGACCGAGACGTGCGGCAGATCGCGTCGCGTCGCAAGCAACGGACCGACCTGTCCGTCGAGATCGTCGATCGCCTGGACGCCGGTCAGGATCAGGTCATGCGGGATCCCGTCGAGGGCGGCGGCGAATGCCCCGGCAGCCGAGTGCGAGTCCGGGCTCTGCTCGAACGATCCCACCCGCACCACCCGATCCGCCCCACGGGCCAGGCACGTCGCGAGGAGCTCGTCGACGTCGCCGGCCTGGACTCCGAGGGCGAGGCAGGTGACCGTGCCACCCGTCGCGTCCCGCAGGTGCAGTGCCTCCTCGAGCGCGTACTCGTCCCATTCGCTGGCGACAAAACTCATCCACTCACGGTCGAGTCCGGTGCCGGCGGAGTCGATCTCGAGGTCCTCTGCGAGATCGGGTACCTGCTTCAGCAGAACGACGTAGTCCATGCGGCTCCTCGCGCTACGGGCGGTTCGAGTGGATGCGGCGGGCCCATTCCTGAGGCGGCATCGGTGCTCAGGTTGCCGGTGGCTGCATCGCCTGGTCGATGAGTTCGATGATGTCGCGGACGGCGAGCTTGCCGTCATTCCCGGTCGACTTGACCGCGTCCTCGAACCGGGACGGCTCGTACGGACACGCAACGGACAGGACACCACTGCCGTCCATGCCGACGGTTGCGACCGCCTCGCGCACCCGGCGCTCGGACAGGCGCTCCGAGACGTGTTCGGCGACGAACCCGTCCAGCCACATCCCGCCGCCACCGCCGCCGCAGCAGTAACCATTGGCTTTGGTGTGCGGCATTTCGGCCAGGCGAATCCCGGGGATCGCCTGGAGGAGCTTGCGCGGGGCGTCGTACTCGCCGTTGTTCCGCCCGAGATAGCACGGATCGTGGTAGGTCACGTCCAGGTCAACCGATGACCGGAACGTGAGCCGGTCCACCAGGGGAGCGAGGAACTGTGTGTAGTGCAGGACTTCGCCTTGCCAGCCCAGGCGCGGGTAGTGGTTCTTGAACGCGTTGTACGCGTGCGGGTCCATCACCACGAGTCGCTTGAACTCGTACTTCTCAAACGCCTTGATGTTCTGCTCGGCGAGCAGCTCGAACAGGCCGCTCTCTCCGGCCAGGCGTGCCGAATCACCGTCGCTGCGCTCCTCCGGCCCGAGGATCGCGAAGTCCACGCCCAGCGCGGTCATTACCCGGGCCATGGCCCGCGCGGCGTCCTTGCCGCGGGGGTGATAGCTGGTGTAATCGGACACGTACCACAGGACGTCGACCGCCCGGTCAAGCTGGCTGATGATCGGGACATCGACGCCGGCCTCGGCGATCCAGTCGATCCGTTTCCGCGGCGATTCGCCCATTGGGTTGCCCGACTTCTGGAGGTTCCGGAAGGCGTCCGAGAGCTCATCAGGGACCTTGCCTTCGAGCACGGCCTGTTCGCGGATCGCCGGCATGATCTTGAGCGGATTGACCTCCTTGGGGCAGACCCGGTAGCAGTTGCCGCAGGTCGTGCACAGCCAGAGGTCGGGATCGTCGATCAGATTGTTGCCGCGGAGGATCTTCGCGTTCAGCTTGCGCGGCCCGTAATCGCCGACGTGCTGCACCGGGCAGACCGGCACGCACTTGCCGCACTGGTAGCAGTCGCGCATCGATTCGCCGCCGGCCAGGCCCGTGACCCAGTCCATCGCCTCGGTCGGGAAGTCGGTGGTGGAGCGATCGGAGAACATCCGGTTCCAGTGACCGGAGATGTCGACGCCCTCGACGACCGCGTGCTCGAGCTCGGTGACCGTGTCGACCTTGATCACCGGAAGATCGCGCCCCATGCGCCTTACCCCGTGCCCACTGCGTCGAGGTGCCTGACGCCGAGCAGCCGCCGGACGAGATCGGGCAGCTGCGGGATCACCCGGTTGAATTCCTGGGTCATCCGGAGGCGAGTCACGGTGTAGAGGTAGATCCCATAGATCGCTGCCAGGTAGACATCGACGGCGAACGGGCTGGAGCCCATCCGCTGGAAGCCGAGCTCGCGCGCGGTGGCAATGACCGAAGACGTGGCGGCTCCGACCCGGAGATAGACCGCGCCGGCATCGGCACCGCTGAAGTCGAAGTCCTCGACCATGACCAAGGGAAGCGAGCCGGTCATCGTGTCCGGATCCCACATCCAGCGGCTCCACAGCCAGTGGCGTTCCGGGTCGAGGAAGTGGAGGCATTCGCCGGCCAGGTCGCGGCGGACCGGCGCCTCGACCTTGGCCAGGGCCTGATCGAAGGCGTGGAAGCGCGTCTCCAGCCGGCCCGGCCCGTGGAGGAGGTCGCGGATCGCCGCGGCCAGGGACGGCGCGCCCACAGTTACAAGCAGTTCATCCGAACGGCGGCGCACCGCGAACATCCGGGCCAGGATCGGCCGCACGACCTCGGCATTCCCCGAGGCGAGTGCATCGTCGGTGAGGAACGGGGCGAGGTCATTCCGCTTGCGGGCGAGCAGCTCGGTGACGGTCCCGATGTCCTCTTCGCTGATCTTGACCAGCGCCTCGCGCATGAATTCGACGGCGCTCGGCTTGTCGACGACGTCCACGCTGCCGGCCCCATCGACGAACGAGCCGCCACCAAAGACCGCGGGCCCCCAGGTCATCGCGTGACTGCCGCCTCTGAGCGAGCCAGACCACGGACAGCGCCGACGGCCCGCATCGCGGCGGCCCCGGCCATCCCGACCGTGTCCTCGAGATCCTTCGGTCCGGCCGCAGCGCCGGCGACGTAAATTCCGGGCACGTTCGTGCTGACCGGGTCCATCGGCTCACCCGGTGTCGCGATGAATCCGTACTTGTTCTGCTCGATGCCGAGAATCCCGGCCACGTCGCGTGTTCCGCGGCTGGGCTCCATGCCGACGGACAGGACGATCATGTCCATCAGGACCTCGAGAGGCCGACCCATCGTGGTGTCCTCCCCCTTCATGAGGAGGCGGCCGTCCTTGCCGACGATCTCGGTGACGATCCCGCGGATATAGGTGACGTTGTACTGCTCCTGCGCCGGCCAGTAGATCTCGTTCTCCCAGTAGCCGTACATCCGCATGTCGATGTAGAAGATGTAGACCTTGGTGTCGGGCAGGAGGCGGCGGATCTCGATCGCCTCCTTGGACGCGACACCGCAGCAGACCTTCGAGCAGTACTCGTTACCGAGCCGTCGATCGCGTGACCCGACGCACTGGATGAACGCCACGTTGCGTGGCGGCTCACCGGTTGACGGTCGGACGAAGCGGTGCTCGCTGAGCATCTTCTCGGCGTCGGGCAGGGTGATCACGTCCGGGTACTCGTAGTAGCCGTACATCTGGGTCTCGCGGCCCGGATCGAAATGCTGGAAGCCGGTCGCCACGACGATCGCGCCCACGTGCTCCTTCGTCTCCCCGGCCGGGCCGGTCAGGGTCACCGCGAAGTCACCGACCGACCCGCTGCAGCCGGTCACGGTCGTCTCCACGCGGACGTCGATGTTCGGATCGACGACGCCGGCGCGGAGCACGTCGAGCGCTTCCTGGGCTGAGCCCATTCGCGGGGTCAGGGCAGCGTAGTTCGACTCATCGGGCGTGCCGCCCAGCACCGCCCGGCGTTCCACCAGGAGCGCCTTCCCACCGATGGTGGCGATGGCCCGCGCAGCCTCGAGGCCGGCCGGTCCGCCACCGATCACCAGCACCGTCTCAGGCATCGGCGTCCTCCCACGTCAGGTAGGCCTTGTCATCCTTCTTGAGCCGCTCGAGGTCGTCCTCGAACTCGCGCCAGCGCTCGCGCCAGTCGATGCCCATCTTCTCGAGCAGCGGACGATACTCCGTGCTGTGCCAGTGGAGCTGGCAGACGCGATAGGGATGGGCGCCCATCGCGAGGGCTGCGAACTGCGCCTCCGACATCACCGGGATGCCGACGTTCGGCTTGTGGGCGCGGGCCGCGAACTGACTCTGGTCGAGGGTCGTCACGCAGCCCGTGTCGTGGGTCAGGACGACGTCGGGGTTCGCCTCCTCGCGCATGACATCGATCTTGCGCAGGGTGGCGAACGACCGGGTGAAGTCACGCTGGACGAGGATGTGACGGAAGCCGAACCCACAGCAGTCGAACCAGGTGCTGTAGTCCTTGACGTTGGCGCCGAGCGCCGTCACGACCGACGACACGACCGCCGTGCGCTGGCCGCCGTAGACATCGGGGTCGTAGATCGCGTCCTCGACGACAAGCTTGTGGTAATGGCAGGCCGGGTGGACGGTCACGTCGATGCTCGAGAGGTCGAGGACCCGGCGCTTCGCGAACTCGTCGCGCATCGCGTAGATCCACTCCGAGTAGTGGACGATCTCCTCGGGCATCACGAACGGCTTGCCGAGCTTGTCGCAGATCCGACGGACCTCGTCACGCAGCGGGGCCGAGTGGACCAGCTCCTCGCGGACCTCCTTGTAGTGCCCGTAGGACGTCCCGCAGTGGATCATCGGGAAGTAGCCGGACTCGTAGGCGGCCCCGAAGTTTCGCATCGCGACGGCGGCCTGGGCGCCCTGGTTGGAGGTCGCCGAGGCGTAGTAGTTCCAGGCGGTGCAGGAGGTCTGGTCCTTGGGGTCGTTGTAGTCGAGGCCGAGCTTGCGGATGAGCCAGAAGATCGCCGTCGAGTAGCCCGGGATGTGGCCACATTGCCCGCACGACTTGTGGTGCCACGTCCTGGCGATGGGGATCTTCTTGATCCGACCGTACTTGGTCGTCACCCCGATCCACGGGTCGGGCACGCGCTGGACGAGCCACTCCCCCTTCGCTTCGAGCTCGAATACCTTCTCGCGAACATCCTCGGTAGGCGGAACGGCCGGACCGCGCTCCTCGCGCGCCTCGCGGCGAGTGTCCAGGACGTTCAACGGGATCGGCACGGGACGCCTCCTACTCGGGGGTGAAGCCGGCTTCTTCGAGAAGCTCTTCCATCACGTCGTTGAGAATCATGTGGAGGCCGGTGTCGACCTGTTTGATCATGTCCAGGACGCCGGTCATGTGCCAGATGAGGTAGAGCTCGGTCAGCGTCTTGTCGTCGACCTCCCAGGCCGTCGACGTCGTGTGCATCGTGTCCGGCGGAAGCGCGCGTCGCCAGAGGGCGAGGTTGTCGGAGATCTCCTGGACATGCGGTCCCCAGTCCGGGAATGCGTTCGGCTGGAGCATGTCGGGCGAAACCTGGGTCCCCGTGGACATGATCTTGTAGACGACCCGTCCGTAGCCTTCGAGGGCGTTCTTGGCCGAGGTCAGGCCGTTGTTGATCGAGACCTCGCGCATGATCGTGATCAACCCGCCGGGGTTGTTCCCGCGGGGGCAGCGCGTGCACGAGAAGCACTGCGAGCAGTTCCAGATGTCGTCGTTGAGCTGTTCGTAGAACATCGGCAGGTCTTCGCGCGATGCCGCCTGGGCGATCTTGCGCGGCGAGAAGTCGTAGAACCGCGCCGACGGACATGCTGCGACGCAGATCCCGCATTCGTAGCAGCCGTAGAGATAGCTCTCGAACCGCTCGTCGGCCTTGACCTGGTCGAACAGGCGCTGCTTCTCTTCGATGGGGACATCCGCGTAGCGAGCCTGGAGGACCACGGCTCAGACGTCCATCTAGAAGCAGATGACCTGATCGGCCTCGAGGGCCATGTCGTTGAACGCGGCCCCCCCGATCATCTCGACACCGTCGATGAGGTCGTCCTTGGTCAGACCGTGCAGGTCCAGCGAGGGCTGGCAGACATAGAACTTGACGCCCATGTCCAGGGCCTGGTCGATGAACCGGCGCAGCGGCGCCCCGTTCCCGTCGTACTTGGGCACGATGAGGGTCTCGGCGACGCCCTTCTTCAGCAGCGTGGGACCGTTGACCGTGAAGTAGATGCCGACCTCGATGTCCATGGCAGCGGCGGTCGTCGCAAGGTAGATCGGCGTCGCGCTGCGCTCGGGGTTGTTCACCCCGCCGGTGTGGACGTAGACGATGCTCGACATGAGGTTCCTCGCCAGTCCCGCTTCCCAGGCCGCCCGTCAGGCCTTCTGGATCCAGAAGCGCATGACCTTGTCGATCTGGTCCTGGTGGATCACCGGGTTACGCGTGTTCTTCGACCACGCCGCGACATCGGGCACGGCGCCCGGATCGGTGGCCTCGAGCAGGACGACCTGCGCGGGTTCCACGGTCTTCATGAACTTGGCGAGCTTCACGATCGGCATCGGGCACAGCAGGCCCTTCGCATCGAGAACGTGATCGTGGGTGGGTGCGTCTGCCATCGGTCTCCACTCCTCGCCGCGCATCTCGCTTCCGGAACGGCGCCAGTGAAGCCGGCGCCGCAACGTCTTGCGGTATCGCGATGTGCCTATATACTCCCGGGACATCCGGCGTGTCAACGATGGTACCCCCAGAGGTGCTCCCGGCCGTGGCACACTCCCGACCGTGACGAAGTTCGCCTGGGTCATCGACCAGACCTCGTGCATCGGCTGCCATGCCTGCACGACCGCCTGCAAGGCCGAGAACGACGTTCCCCTTGGGGTCAACCGGACCTGGGTGAAGTACGTCGAGCGCGGCACGTTCCCCGACACCCACCGGGACATCGCCGTCCTGCGCTGCAACCACTGCGACGACGCTCCCTGCGTCGAGGTCTGCCCGACGACGGCGATGTTCAAGCGGCCGGACGGGATCGTCGATTTCGACACCGATCGCTGCATCGGCTGCAAGGCCTGCATCCAGGCCTGTCCGTACGACGCGATCTACATCGATCCCGAGAAGCACGTCGCCGAGAAGTGCAACTTCTGCTCCCACCGCGTCGACGAGGGCCTGCTTCCCGCCTGCGTGGTCGTCTGCCCGACCGAATCGTTGATCTTCGGCGACATCGAGGACCCCGCGAGCCGAGCGTTCCAGATCATCGCCTCCAAGCCGACCACCGTGCGGCGTCCGGAGCAGGGCACACGACCACAGGCATTCTACGTGGGCGCATCCCCGGCCGCCCTGGACCCCCTGGCCCCGGTCCACGAGGACCGCTACATGTGGGCCGATCGACGAACGGGCGGGGCAAAGGACTTCACGGCTGGGTTCGGGCCCGGGGTCCGGGTGGAGTCGCCGACCCGTGCCGCGGCCGCGGGAACGCGTTCGTCCGTGCGAGGCACGATGCTGCCCGTGCTGTCGGGAGGTGCCGCGCCTCTCGGCTCCGTGCGCGGGCCCGGCGTCCGGACGCCGTCACCGATCGCGGAGGGGCCGTCGCTCACGGCAGCGTCGATGGCCGAGACCGTCGCAGGGCCCGGCCGCGCGATCTCGGCCGCGACACGGCCGGGCACTCGCGTCGCGTACGACGTCTTCCATCCCCGCCCGTGGGGCTGGAAGGTCGCCCTCTACCTGTGGACCAAGGGGGTCGGCGCCGGGGCCTTCGGGTTGGTGTTCGTGGCGGCCGCCCTCGGCCTCGCCCCGGTCGACCAGGTCACGCGGCTGGCTGCTGCCTTCATCTCGCTCGTGGGGGTCGGCCTCACCGCCCTCCTTCTCGTGGCCGACCTGAAGCGGCCCGAGCGCTTCCTGATGATCCTGTATCGGCCACAGCGCCGAAGTTGGCTGACGATCGGGGCGTTCATTCTCATCGGATACAGCGGGCTCCTGGCGCTGTGGTGGCTCGGGACACTCGTCGGCGTGGACGAGTTCGCTCTCACGCTGCTCGGCGTGCCGACGCTCGGGCTGGCAGCCATGACGGCCCTGTACACGATGTTCCTCCTCCGCCAGTGCGAGGCGCGCGACCTGTGGCAGCGTCCGGTGACCGGCGCTGTGCTGATGGCCCAGGCGACGATCCTCGGCGCGGCCGCGCTCCTGCTCATCGTGGCCGCCGTCGGCGGTCCGCCGGCGCTGGTCGCCGTCGGAGCCGGTGCCCTGCTGGTCGGTGGAGCAATCAACCTTGCGGCACTCGTCGTCGGCGAGGCGGTCGCCCGCCACCCGACCGCCAACGGCCGGGCCGCCGCCCACCTGCTTGTCCGGGGTCCATTCGCCGGCTCCTTCTGGGGAGGCGGGGTGTTCCTCGGTGGCGCACTGCCGGTCGCCGCCGTCGGGCTGTGGCTGGCCCTCGGGACCGTCGGCGTGGCCGCCGTCCCGCTCCTCGTGGTCGCCGGTCTGGCGGCCGCCGCGGGTCTGCTCTGGTACGAACTGGGATTCATCGCGGCCGGCCAGGCCGTGCCGATCAGCTAGGCGATGCGATGACCCGACGACGAAGCGACGCACCGCGCCCCGCGATCGACCACCCGGCCAACGACGGGGCGATGCAGCCGGGCCTGGCCGCCTTCCCGCCGGCGGATCGCTGGGACGACTGGACGGAGATGGACGCCAGGGCGTTGCCCCGGCGAGAGCGTCGCGATTACACCCTCGTGCCCACGACGTGCTTCAACTGCGAGTCCGCATGTGGCCTGCTCGCCTACGTCGACAAGGAAACCGGCAAGGTTCGCAAGTACGAGGGCAATCCGCTCCACCCCGGAAGCCGCGGCCGGAACTGCGCCAAGGGCCCGGCGACCGTCACCCAGGCCGACGATCCGGAGCGGATCCTGTACCCGATGCGGCGCGTGGGTGAGCGGGGTGCCGGGGGTTGGGAACGCTGCACCTGGGACGAGGCGCTCGACGACCTCGCCGCGCGGATCCGCGCCGCGCTGACGCGTGGTGAACCGAACAAGGTCATGTATCACGTCGGCCGGCCCGGCGAAGACGGATTCACCGAGCGCGTCCTGGCCGCGTGGGGCGTCGACGGCCACAACTCGCACACGAACATCTGCTCGTCCGGCGGGCGTGCCGGCTACGCCTTCTGGATGGGTTTCGATCGGCCATCGCCCGACTACGCCAATGCGAAGGTCATCTTCCTCATCAGCGCCCATCTCGAGAGCGGCCACTACTTCAATCCCCATGCCCAGCGGATCATGGATGGCCGCCGCAACGGCGCGAAGCTCATCGTCGTGGACCCGCGCCTGTCGAACACGGCCGCCCAGGCCGACGAGTGGCTTGCCGCCTGGCCGGGCAGCGAGCCCGCCCTTCTCCTCGCGATCGCCCGGCATCTCATCGTCACGCGCCGGTTCGACCGGACGTTCGTCGAGCGCTGGGTGAACTGGGCCGACTACCTGAAAGTTGCCCGGCCGGAGCTCGCTTCGCCCACGTTCGACGACTTCGTCGAAGAGCTCGAGCGCCTGTATGGAGGCTATACCTTCGCCTACGCGGAGCGGGAAACGGGCATTCCGGCAGCTCAACTCGAGTCTGTCGCTGAGACGGTCGCCGGTGCCGGCACCGCGCTGGCGGCCCACAACTGGCGGGCCAGCTCCGCCGGGGTCATCGGCGGCTGGCAGACGGCGCGGTGCCTGTTCTTCCTGAACGTCCTGACCGGGTCGGTGGGAACCCCGGGCGGTACATCGCCGAACGGCTGGGACAAGTGGGTACCCCGTCCGCCGTACATGCCACCCCATCCTGGCTCGTGGAACGAGCTGACCTGGCCAAAGGAATACCCGCTCGCGTTCTTCGAGATGTCCTTCCTCCTCCCCCACTTCCTGCTGGAGGGCCGGGGCAGCCTCGACGTCTACTTCACCCGCGTCTACAACCCCGTCTGGACGAATCCCGACGGACTGACCTGGGTGGAGGCGTTCCGGCGCGAGGACCTGATCGGGCGGCACGCGGCCTTGACGCCCGTCTGGAGCGAATCGGCGTGGTACGCCGACTACGTCCTTCCCGTCGGCCTGGGCGGCGAGCGCCACGACCTCCATTCCTACGAGACGCACGCCGGCAGCTGGATCGGCTTCCGCCAGCCAGTGACCCGGGTCGCGGCCGAGCGGGCAGGCCGGACGGTCACCGACACGCGCGAGACGAACCCGGGCGAGGTGTGGGAGGAGAACGAGTTCTGGATCGAGCTCTCGTGGAGGATCGATCCGGACGGCACGCTCGGGATCAGGCGCTGGTTCGAGGCACCCGATCGCCCGGGCGAGAAGATGACCGTGGACGACTACTACGGCTGGATCTTCGAGCACTCCGTGCCGGGTCTCCCGGAGGCGGCGGCGGCCGAGGGCCTCACCGCGCTCGCCTACATGCGCAAATACGGCGCCTTCGAGGTCGAGCACGACGTCTACGGGCGCCACGACGACCCGGTCAAGACCATCGGCAAGGACGTGGCAACCGACGTGAGGGGCGCCATCTACGGCCCGGCTCCCAAGGACCCGCCAGTCAACATCGTGCCTGTGCCGGCCATCCCCAGGGACGCGGAGGGGCGCGTCCGCCGCGGGATCGTCGTTGATGGAGAGGGCCGTCGCGGCTTCCCGACACCGTCCGGCAAGCTGGAGTTCTACTCGCCCACGCTGGCCGCGTGGGGCTGGCCCGAGCTCGCGGTTCCGGCCTACGCGTCGTCCCAGGTGGGCCGCGAGCGGATGACGGGGCCGAACGACTTCGCCCTGGTGCCCACGTTCCGGCTCCCGGTCCTCATCCACACCCGATCCGCCAACGCGAAGTGGCTGACCGAGATCGCCCACGGCAACCCCGTCTGGATCCACCCGGATGACGCGGCGCGCGTCGGCGTCGCGACCGGCGACCTGATCCGCGTGGAGACCGACATCGGGCACTACGTCAACCGGGCCTGGGTCACCGAGGGAATCCGGCCGGGCGTCGTCGCCTGCTCCCACCACATGGGCCGCTGGCGCCTGGGCGATGACGCGGGTACTGACCGCTGGGCGAGCGCGCGGGTCGACCTTTCCGAGGAGGCGGCCGATGGCGACACCGGCGAGCGCAACGGGCACGGAGGCCGCTGGCGGATGCGCCGCCTCGAAGGGGTCATGCCGTTCACCTCGTCGGACCCTGACTCCTCGCGCGTGTGGTGGCGCGACGCGGGCGTCCACCAGAACCTGACGTTCCCGGTCCATCCCGATCCGATCTCCGGCTCCCACGCCTGGCACCAGAAGGTGCGTGTTCACCAGGCCGCGCCCGAGGACCGGGAGGGCGATATCGTCGTCGACACGCGGCGGTCGAGGGAGATCTACCGCGAGTGGCTCGCCCTCTCCAGGCCAGCACCTGGACCGGGTGGCCTGCGCCGCCCGGAGTGGCTGCTCCGACCACTGCGGCCGACGCCCGACGCCTATCGATTGAACGTCCCCGCCGACAAGGCGGACGCCGCGGCGACCACCCCTCTTGCCACGGACCCCTAAAGTAGGCACCGCGATGACGATTGACACGCTGCAGACCCGCACCGATCGACCCAGCACTGGTCGAGCGCCCACCGCGAGGGGGGTTTCAGCAACCGCGCAGGACGGTCAGGTCGGCGGCAGCCGGTCCGCCATTGGACCGCAGATCCTCGAACGCGCAGCACGCGTCATCCGTGTCCTCGGCCACCCACTTCGGTTGCGGCTCCTCGAGGCGCTCGAGCCGGGTGAACGTAACGTGACCGATCTCGTCGCGGCGAGCGGCGCAAGCCAGGCCCTCGTCAGTCAACACCTCGCGATCCTGCGCGCCGAGGGCGTGGTGGGATTCCGACGTGACGGACCGCGCATCTACTATCGGATTACCGAACCCAAGGTCCACCGGATCCTGGACTGCATCCGCGACTGCGACATGCCGGAGCTCAGCGCCGAGGTCGCCGTCGAGCTGTTCGACCTGACCGGCGACGACTGACCGCCGCATGGCGGAGTTCCACGGCCTGGCCGCTCGGGTCACCCTCCTCCTGGCACTCCTCGTCGCTGGCTGGTCGATCGCCCTCGCCGCGACCCGGCGGCCGCTCCGGCCGGTTCTCCTCGGGGCGCTGGTCTGGCTGGTCATCCTGCTCGCGGCAAGCGGCGCCCTCGGCATTGGCGTGGCCATCGCGGCCGGTCCCCCGGCCGACCCGCTCCATCTCGTCTACGGCCTCCTCGCCGTCGCGGTCCTCCCCGGAGCGTGGGCCGTGGCGAGATTGCGTGAGGACGCCCGACGAACGGTGATCGTGCTTGCAGTCGCCTCGCTGGTCGAGCTGATCCTGGTGTTCCGGCTGTTCCAGACCGGCGGGTGAACGCCTCGACCGGCGCCGCACGACTGACCCCGCTCCGGATCGCCGTCGCGGCGACCTGGCTCGCGGCGACCGTTCTGGTGATCGTCGTCGCGCGAGTGGACTCGCTCGCGATGCTGCTCATCGCTCTGGGCTTCGGGGCGGCGTTCCTGTCCGGACTGGTTGGCGTCGGCGGGGCGGTCGTCCTGATCCCGCTGCTGCTCTACGTCCCACCGCTGCTCGGGTTGCCGGCCCTCGGGATCAAGGTGATCGCCGGGATCACGATCGTCCAGGTAACGGCAGCCAGCCTCTCGGCGGCGTCCGCCCACCGCGGTGGCGGCCACGTGGATCGACGGCTCGTGTCGACGCTGGGACCAACGATGGTCGTCGCGTCGTTCGTGGGCGCCTATGGCTCGTCGTTCTTCGCGCCGGTCGTCCTCGAGGCCGTCTTCGCCGGCCTCGCCCTGTTCGCAGCGGCGATGATGCTCGGCCTGCGCAACCGGGCGCCGGCACACTCCGACGGACCCCTGTCGTTCGATCGCCGGGTCGCTGTCGCCATCGGGCTGATCGTCGGTGTCCTGGCCGGATTCATCGGCGCCGGCGGGGCGTTCTTCCTGGCCCCGGTGCTCCTCCACGTCCTGCGCGTGCCGATGCGCTACGTCGTCGGCTCGTCGGTCGGGATCGTCGCGGTGTCGTCGGGCGCCGGGCTGCTCGGCAAGGCGCTGACCGGCCAGGTCGACTGGCTCCTCGCGGCCGCGCTCGTGATCGGAGCGCTGCCGGGCGGCCGCGTCGGGGCGGTCGTCTCGCGTCGCACGTCGCCGTACCGGCTCGGCATGGTGCTGGGACTGGTCATCCTCGCGGTCGCGATCCGAATGTGGGCGACGATTCTCGGCGTGGTCATCTGAGGCCTCAGGCAGCAGCGCGGCGATCATCCAGCCCTGAATCTGCCCCTGACGTGCCGCCCGCGGCCTGGAACTCAGGTCGGATCGTGCGGTCGATGGAGTACCGGTTCGAGCGGCAGCGTCGCAACGTGCGCGGCGATCTCTGCCGCGGTCGCGATCCACAGCCCGGCGGTTCCCTGCGCGACCTCGATGAGTCGCTCAAGGGCGACGGCCCGGGAGGCGCGGCCGGTCACGAACGGGTGATTGGTGAGCATGAACAGGCCTCCCTCGGCAACGAGCGCCTCCAGCTCCAGCATCCATCGGGCGAGGACATCGGCCGGACTGGCGATCACACCGGAGCCGGTGATGCCGGGCAGATAGTTGTAGGGCTCCCAATCGTCCAGGCTCCAGTGAGCCGGCAATTCCACGAGCGATCCGTCCCCGGGCTCGGGACCCGCCGCGAGGCGGTACGGATGGTCGGCGTCCATGAGACCGCTCTCGTACGCGAAACCGTGGCGGACGAGGATCGCCGGCGTTCGATAGGACAGCTCCCAGTTGGGCGCTCGATAGCCGATCGGGCGAACGCCGGCAGCCCGATCCAGTGCATCCAGCCCGCGCAGCAGGCGCCGCTCCTCCGTCGCCGCATCCGGCGCCGAGCGGGCCCCTTCGTGCAGATAGCCGTGGTGGCCGATCTCGTGGCCCGCATCGCGGATCGAGCGGACCACCTCAGGCCAGCGATCCGCGGTATAGCCCGGGACGAAGAACGTCGCACGGACGCCGCGACGGTCGAGCAGTCGCAGGATCCTGGGCACGCCGGTTCGGGGCCCGTACGCCTGGTGCGACATGACATCGAGCCAGCCGGCGGCCTCGGGATGTTCCATCAGGATCGGGCTCTCGGCGTCCACGTCGAAGGTGAAACAGGCCGCCGCCCGCATGCCGTCGGGCCAGGAGAACCCGGGCGGCAGCATTGGATCGGACGATGGATCGTTGTTGGTCATGCCGTCGTGGTGCCTCCGTTGGGCTGCAGGACCTGCCCGGTGTAGTAGCCGCCGTCCGACGACGCGAGGAAGACGACACTCGCCGCAATCTCGGAGGGATCGGCGATCCGGCCGAGCGGTGCCGCGGCCGCGTAGCGGCGGCGAATCTCATCAAGGCTCACGCCGGCAGCATCGGCATCCACCTGGAGCTGGGGCGTGTCGATGACCCCCGGGGCCACGGCATTCACGCGCACGTCGGGAGCCAGTTCCCGGGCAAGGGCCTTCGTGAGCCCGATGAGCCCAGCCTTGCTCGCGGCATACGCCGACGCGTCGGGCCAGCCGGTGACGCCCCACTCACTCGACATGAACACGATCGCACCGCGAGTCCGCGCGAGGTGGGGCGCGGCCGCCCGTGCGAGGCGGAATGATCCGGACAGGTTTGTCTCGACGATTCGCCACCAGTCGTCGACCGGGTGCAGGTCGACCGGATTCATCGTCATCGCTGCGTGGTTGGCCACCACGACGTCGAGACGGCCGAACGCCGCGGTCACCCGAGTCACCAGGTCGCCCGGGGCGGAGGGGTCGGCGAGGTCCGCGGCGTACCGCCCGCCGCGGTGCGTCGCGCCCGCCACGGCCCAACCGGCCGCGTCGAACGCCTCGACCAGCGCCCGGCCGAGGCCACCACCAGATCCCGTGACAAGAGCAACGGGCCGGTCGTCAAGCGACGGGACGCCGGGGGACGTGGCGCTCACTGGATCACGACCCCGCCGTTCGGCGAATAGACGGCGCCGGTGGTCCACGGCGCCTCCGCCACGTGGAGGATCGCCTCGGCAATCTCGGCCGGCCGGCCGATCCGTCCCAGCGGGACCGTGGACGTGTAACCCGGCCCGCGATCGCGATCCGGCAGGAGCGGCGTGTCCACGGCGCCGGGCGCCACGACGTTGACCCGGATGGACGGGGCGACCTCCCGGGCGAGGGAGCGGGCGAACCCGATCACGGCCGCCTTCGCGGCGACGTACGGCGCCACGTTGACCCCACCGACCAGCGCGAGCTCCGAGGCAATCGCGACGATCGATCCATGCCCCCGATCGCGCATCCCCGGGATGACGGCCCGCGCAACGTGGAAGCAGCCACCCAGGATCACCCGGAGGGTTCGATCCCAGAGGGCGTCATCGACCTCGGCCAGGGGCCGCTCCTCGTAGAAACCCGCGTTGCAGACCGCGACATCGATCGGTCCGAGCTCGTCTTCGGCTACCCGGATCATCCGGGCCACCGCGTCGGGATCGGCCACGTCGCAGCCAAACGCCGTACCGCCGATTTCAGCGGCGATCGCTTCGGCGGCCGCCCGATTGGACCGGTAATGGACCAGGACGCGGTATCCCGCGGCGGCGAAACGGACCGCGGTGGCCTGTCCGATGCCGCCGCTGGCGCCGGTGATGAGGGCGACCCGGCCGCGATCGACGGCCGGGTCGCCTGCGGGTGTCATGCGCGGCCTCGGGCGCCCGCACCTGCGACCGCCCGGGCCGGTTCGACGATCGTCACTCGGGCGGGATCTCGGCGAAGGCCCGCTCGATCCGGACGCCGCGCCGAGCCTGCACGAAGCGGGCACCCAGGTACCACAGCGCCCCGGTCGCCAGGACGACCACGGTGGCGATCTTCATTCGGTCGTCGCCGAGCACGGCCGTGGTGGAGTCGAGCCCGTTGACCGGGTCGGCCCACCAGATGTACTCGACGTACAGGAGCGAAGCCGTCGCCACCACGCCGATGATCGACATCAGCGGGATCCCGCCGATTCGCCAGTTCACCGGCGACGAATCGAAGACGGCCCTGAGGCGGTACGGGAAGACGATCGCCGCGATCGCGCACATCAGGAACGACAGGATCCAGCCGAAGATCCCGTACAGCGTGTTCAGCTTGAAGTCACCGATCCCCATCGTGTAGAGGTACAGCGAGATCCAGCCGAGGATCGCCACGATCACGATCGCGACGGTCGGTGTGTGCCGCTCCTCGTTCACCTCGGACACCCGCGCGGGCAGAAGGCCATCCAGCGACCAGGCCAGGAGCGCGCGAGTCGAGGCGATGAAGTTGATCGGCAACCAGACGTACGTCCAGAAGACGAATGTGAAGCCGAGCAGGAAGGCGACCACGAGGTTGCCCGGGAAGGCCGCGGCAAGCACTTCGTTGTAGGCGGGGACGAAGGCCAGCCCGAACGTGTCCGGCGAGAAGTAGTTGGCACTGATGCCGGCCAGGATGGGCAGGCCCACGAGCTGCACGATGCCGGCCACGAGCAGGATCATGAAGACCGAGACGAACAGGATGCCGCCGGGCATACCCACGAGCTGACTGACCCTGGCCCGACGGACCTCGCCGCCGAGGAAGCTCGACGTGATCGCGAACAGGACGATGAACTGGGCGAGCGTCGAGCTGAAGATCGTCTGCTGGCCATCGTACGGGGCCGACTCGATCGTGACCGAGCTGGCGTTGCTGATGCCACCGGCGGCGGAGACGTACGTGTCGAAGTTCCGGGCGAAATCCGCCGAACTGCCCACGAATGCCAGGCCGATGGCGATGGCAACCCCGAAGAGGCCGACCACGAACACCGCGTTCTGGATCCGGAAGTAGGTGCGCGTCCCGATCGCGAAGATGACCGCGAAGAAGACGATCAGGATCGTCCCCACAGCCAGGATCCAGGCCGGCTCGACGAACTTGTTGGCGATGTCAATCAAACCGCGGTTTGCGGTCGCGACGCCGAGCACCCGGAACAGCCCGGACAGGCCGTACTGGGCGAAGTAGGCCGCGGGGACGCCGATATACACGGTCATCCAGGCCACCCAGTTCCACGACGCCATGAACCCGAGCAGCGGATGGATCGAGCGACTGATGTAGACGTAGTCGCCGCCCGAGCGCGGAATGGCCGAGGCGAAGAACGAGTAGACCAGGGCCATCGGCAGCGCCAGGAGCAACGCGATCGCGATGCCCTGGAGCAGGTCCGCCCCAGCATAGAACCCCGGGACGAACAGGAGAACGAACGCGACGCCGATGCCGATGTTCTGGTTGTTGACGTTGTAGACGAACGTGTCGAGGGTGCCGATCTCCTTGGTCAGGCCGGTCGCCTGACGGGTGAAGACCTTTACCTCGTCGCTAGCTGCCACCAGATCCTCCTTCCTTTCCAGTCGCGCGGGCCAGCTCCCGTCCCCGCCGGGGTCGGTCCGATGGATTCAGCCCGTGACCAGCTGATGCGACAGTACCTTCCCTCCCTTCAGGGTCGCGATCGCTCCGAACAGCGCGCCGGTCGAGTACGCGCTCCCGGGGTTGATCGCGAGAGTTCGCCCGATTCGCACGGCACCGCGCGACTCGTGGATGTGGCCGTGGAGCGACAGCACCGGCTGCCGTCGTTCCAGGAACGATCGGACCGCGGTGCTGCCGACCGGGACCATGACCGTTTCGCCTCCCTCGATGACGATCGACAGATCGTCGCGCAGCTTGGGCGCCACGTCGAGGGTGACTCCGTGGGGTGGAACGTGCGTGGCAACCACCAGCGGCTTGTCCGGATCGATCTGCACCTCGAGCCCGGCCAGCTGTCGCTCGATTTCGTCCTCGTCCAGCTCCCTCGTGGTGTGCCATGGGGTTCGGTTGGACGGCCCGAACCCGAGAAGCTGGAACTCCGGAAGCTGGACGACCCGACCGTCGGAGTTCACCACCTCGGCCGATTCGCCGAGGACGTCGTCGACGTACCAGCCGTCGTCGTTCCCCGGGATGACGATCGCGCGGATGCCCGTTCCGTGGAGCCGCTCGTCGGCCAGTGCCAGCCAATCCTGGAGCGTCTGGGCCATCACGCCGGTGAAGACCTCGTCGCGGTGCGCCGGATCCGCGTCGAGGGCGGCGTAGGAACGCTCATCGCAGCGGTACGGGTAGAAGCCGTTGAAGCGGATCCGCGCCTCGAGTTCGGCGATCTCGGCCTCGGTGCGGGCTGTCTGGAGCCGGCCGGCGATCCGCGCCTGGACCCGTCCGTCCGTACCTTCCACCAGGGGCACGAGGGCCTTGCCGGTGAGGTCGCCGGCGACGACGATCGTGTCGACCCCGTAGAACTTCGCCGAGTTGAGGAATTTGCGCCAGCAGACCTCCGAGCCGTGGATGTCGGCCACGACGTAGATGCTCTCGGCGCGAGCCATGGGTCAGGATCTCCGGAGCGCGACAAGCGACAGCATCTCGTAGGCGAGGTTGGCGGCAAGGGTCGCCGTCTGACCCGCCGGGTCGTACGCCGGGATGACCTCGACGACATCGAAGCCGACGAAGTCGATCCCGGTCAGTCCGCGGAGGACGGCCAGCAGGTCGCGGGCCGATGGGCCGCCCGCCTCGGGCGTCCCGGTTCCGGGCGCATAGGCCGGATCGACGACATCGATATCGAAGCTGATGAACGCCGGTCGGTCTCCGACGCGCTCGCGGATGCGGGCAGCCACGGCCTCGGGTCCGAGGGCGAACAGGTCTTCGGTCGTCAGGTAGTCCAGCCCCAGCTCGTCGCGCAGGCCCGTCCAGTCCCCCGCGTCGTAGACCGACCCGCGCAGGCCCACCTCGATCGAGTGGGCCACGTCGACGAGGCCCTCCTCGATGGCCCGCCGCATCCACGTCCCGTGGTTGTACTTCTCGCCGAAGTAGCTGTCCCATGCGTCGGTGTGCGAATCGAAGTCGATGACGGCGAGCGGACCGCGCGACCGCGTCGCCCGCAGGTGCGGCAGCGTGCACGCATGATCACCGCCGACGAGCAGCGGGATCACCCCGGCCTCAACGATCGGCGCCACCGCCGCCTCGATCGCCGCGTAGCTCCGCTCGGTGTAGCCGGGCACGATCGCCACGTCGCCGTAGTCGACGCACGACAGCACCTCGAACGGCTTGACCTCGAGGTTGGTGTTGTACGGCCGAAGCATCACGCTCGCGGCGCGGACCGCGTTGGGGCCGAACCGTCCGCCCACGCGGTAGGTCACGCCGGTGTCGAACGGCACGCCGACGATCGCCACGTCGACGTCAGCGAGGGTCCGCACGTACGGCAGACGGGCGAATGTCGACGGTCCGGTGAATCGTGGGCTCTGGAGCGAATCCTCGGGCACGTAGCGGGGCATCGGTCCTCCCGGCCTCAGCGGCCACCGAACCGGTCCACGCCGGCGGTGCCGCGGTACATCGTGGATGGTAGCCTCCCGGTCCACGGTCGTACTGGTGTCCGACCCTATACTCGGCCGCATGACGGAGGCCTCCACACTCGACGATCCCCTGGCCGAGGCCAGGCGGCTCGTGGAGCTGGCCGAGCGCTCCGGCATGAAGGTTCGCCTGCTCGGCGGTCTGGCTTTTCACGCCCAGGTGCCCACCTGGCTGGCGGAGGTAGAGCGACCGCGCCGGGATATTGATCTCGCTACGCGAAGCCGGGACCGCAGGGAGGTCACCAGCCTCCTCGTCGGGTGCGGGTACACGCCGGACCGGCGGTACAACGCGCTGCACGGCCACAAGCAGCTGTACTTCGTCGACGCTCGGACCGGCCGCCCGGTCGACATCCTCGTCGACCGGCTCGAGATGTGCCACCGGTTCGAGTTCGGCGATCGCCTGGGCCTCGATCCGCTGACCCTGCCCCTGGCGGACCTGCTCCTGTCGAAGCTTCAGATCGTCAGGATCAACCGCAAGGACCTGCTCGACATCCTCATCCTGCTGCGGGAGCGCGAGCTCGGGAGCGACGATGCCGGCCGAATCAGCGTCACCAGGATCACCAGCCTGACATCCGCCGATTGGGGATGGTGGCGCACCGTGACCGGCAACCTCGAGCGCCTCGTGGATTTCGCGACCACCGAGCTCCGGCCCCACGAACTCGACACCGGTTCACCGGCGCGACACGACCAGGGCGAGCAGCTCCGGGCGATCCGTGTCGCGATCGAGCAGGCCCCGAAGTCCATCGGCTGGCGTCTCCGGGCGCGTCTCGGCGACCGGGCGCCCTGGTACGAGGAGCCCGAGGAGATCGGCCACGGGGCCGAGTAGCCTCGTCCGCGCCCGGCCCAGTGTTGAGCCGAGTGTCTACTCCAGGTAGTCCTTCAGCTTTCGCGACCGGGACGGGTGGCGCAGCTTGCGCAGCGCCTTGGCCTCGATCTGGCGAATCCGCTCGCGCGTGACGTTGAACTCCTTGCCGACCTCCTCGAGGGTTCGGGCGCGCCCGTCCTCGAGGCCGAACCGCAACTGCAGCACGCGCCGCTCGCGACCGGTCAGCGAGTCCAGGACGGCCTCGACCTGCTCCTTGAGCAGCTGATGCGAGGCTGCCTCGGCTGGCGCGAGCGCCCCGCGGTCCTCGATGAAGTCGCCGAGGTGGGAGTCTTCCTCCTCGCCGATCGGTGTTTCCAGGGAAACCGGCTCCTGCGAGACCTTGATGATCTCGCGGACCTTCTCCGGCGTGACCTGGACTTCCTGGCCCTTGGACATCGCCTCCGCGATTTCCTCGACCGTCGGCTCGCGGCCGAGTTCCTGGAGAAGCCCGCGCGAGACGCGGATCAGCCGGTTGATGGTCTCGACCATGTGGACCGGGATCCGGATCGTCCGTGCCTGGTCGGCGATCGCCCGGGTGATCGCCTGGCGGATCCACCACGTCGCGTAGGTGGAGAACTTGAACCCCTTCTCGAAGTCGAACTTCTCGACCGCACGGATGAGCCCGATGTTGCCTTCCTGGATGAGGTCCAGGAACGACATGCCGCGCCCGATGTACTTCTTCGCGATCGACACCACCAGCCGGAGGTTCGCCGACGTCAGCTGCTCGCGAGCGTCGCGCCCGATGCGCACGAGCTCACCCTTCCGGTGGGCGAGCTTGGTGCTCGACGGGACATCCGGGTCGTAGCCCATGCGCTTCAGCAGGTCGGCGTCGTTGCCCGCCGTGATCCAGCGCTCGAGGGCGATGAACGCGACATCGTCGCGGGTCCAGTCGTAGATCGCGCGGAGTCCCGGGTTGTCACGCGAATCCAGGTCTCCGTTGTGGACCGCATGGAACGCCCAGTCGAGGATCTCCAGGAACTTGTCGGCGGACAGCGCATCGTTGTACTCCGCGACGAGCTTGCGAGCCTGCCTGAGCAGTTCCTTCGTCCCGTCCGACTGCACATCGCGACCAGCCTTGATGAGATGGAAGTCGGGCGTCGGGACGAGCAGATCCGCGGCCGAATCGCCGGTCATCGCGTCGCGAACCAGCTTCCTGGCCTCGGGTCCCAGCGGCAATCGATGCTGCGGCTTGGCCGTCCGCGTCTTCGACTCTGTCTCGTGGAGCGTCCACTCGTGAAGCGATACAAGACCCTTCCAGGGCTCCTCGGCGAGTTGCTCCCCGAGCTCGATCGCCTTGGCCAGGACCACTTCCTCCTCTGCCGTGAGGAGGGCGACCTTGCCAATCTCCTTCAAATACATCCGGACGGGATCGTCGATCCCGATCATGTCGGCGCTGAGCGCCTCCAGCTCCTCGGCAGTCGGCTCGTCGAGCTCGGCCGCGTCGAGCTTCGACGGTTCCTCTGCGAGCAGCCGGCGTCGTGGCGGACGATCCTCGCCGACCACCTCGACGGCGTCCTCTTCGCTCTCGAACTCGAGATCCTCGTCGTCGTCATCCTCCGGCTCCGCCCCGTTGCCGTTCTGTTCGGCCTCGACGGTGGCGCGCTTCGGGCGCATGTTGGCGAGCTTTGCCTCCTCGAGCTCGGCCCGACCGCGGCGCGGGCGGGTCAGGACGGCCTCGACGAGTTGCTGGTCGAGCGGATCAATGGGCATTCGGCGGTTCCTCCGGCTGGGGTTCGATGGCTATGACGTTGCGGTGGTGACGGGCGTTCGACGGCTGAGCAGGCGGGTCTGCTCGCGCCGCCGGTCCAGGGAGAGACGCTGTTCGTTGATCGATCGTCGCTCAGAGGCAAGACGCTCGATCGCGGCGCGGTCGCCGTCGCGTTCGGCTTCGGCGATGTTGGCCTCGTTGAACTCGGCCCGATCACGAAGCTGGTTCTCCTCGAGGTCGATGACCAGCCGCTCGATCTCATAGGTGACGCGGTGCTCGGGCAGGTCGCGCGCATCGGGCCCGCCCTTCGCGTACAGGGCCCTGGCGAGCGCCGCCGTTTCCTCGTCGAGTCCCGCGATGAACGCGGCAGAATCGAACGGCGGGTGAACGCCGGCATCGTCCACGGCCCGGGCGAGGACCAGCGCTCGGAACAGCTCGCGGGCGACCTGCGACGGCAGCAGGTCCGGGCCAACCGACTCGACGACGCGGAGCTGGGCCGCCGGTACGAGCAGAACGAGTCGGAGCAGCTCGGCCTCGTGGGGTGAGATCGCGCGCAGGATCTCGGTCACCGGGAGTGCATCGGCCGACCCGATCACGGATTCGGCCGTGATCCGGCCAACCACGTTGCCTGCCCCCCCGCCGGATCGAGCGGCACCGATCAGCCCATCGCGACGGTGCAGGACCTCGAGGAGCACCCGCTCTTCCACCCCGCTGGCCTGGCGGATCTGCTGCAGATAGGCGTCGCGCATGATCGGGTTCGGGACGGCGCGGATGGTCGGCATGAGCGCGTCGACGAAGTGGGCCTTGCCAGTCGCCGTCTTCAGGTCGTGCCCACGTGCCGTTGAATCGATCAGGTAATCGACGATCGGCTGCGCCGTCCGTACCTCCTCGCGCCATCGATCGGGCGTTTCGCGCACGACCTCGTCCGGATCCTTGCCGTCGGGAAGTCGAACGACGCGGACCTCGTCCAGCTCGACCCCGCTGTCCGAGACGGCAAGCTGGCCGATGAGCGCCTCGAGCGCACGAGCACCGAGGGCGCCGGCCTTCTCACCGGCGGCATCGACGTCGTAGGCGAGGGCGATCCTCTTCGCATAGCGGGTCAACAGGGCGACCTGGCCGGGCGTCAACGCGGTGCCGAGCGACGCGACGACATTGTCGAAACCGGCCTGATGCGCCATCAGGGCGTCGGTGTACCCCTCGACGATGACCGCCTGACCGGACTTGCGGATGGGACCCTTGGCCTTGTCGATGAGATAGAGGGTGCGGCTCTTGTCGAACAGCGGCGTGGCCGGCGTGTTCAGGTACTTGGGCCCGGTGTCGCGCCCGTCCTGGCCTTCCGAACCGAGGATCCGGCCACCAAGGCCAACGGCATGGCCGTTCTGGTCGCGGATCGGGAAGAGGACGCGGCCCCGGAACTTGTCGTAGACGCCCACGCCCCGGCCGGATCGACCCGGCGCCGCCAGACCCACCTCCACGAGCTCTTCAGGACGGATGTCGCGTTTCTCGACGAGGCGCCGGCTCAGCGTCTCCCAGCCCTCCGGCGCCCAACCCAGCTGCGCCTTCTCGATCGTCTCGTCGGTGAAGCCACGGCCACGCAGATACTCGAGCGCGGCCTGGCCGACCTTCGATCCGACAAGCACCTGGTGGTAGAAGGCGATCCCCGTCTCGAGCACATCGCGCAGGCGCGCCCGACGGGCGTCCTCGCGTTTCGTACGTTCGTCGATCTCCACGCCGGCCTTCGATGCCAGCTGGCGGAGCGCCTCGGGAAACGGCACGGAATCGCGCTGCATGACGAAGCTGAAGATGTCCCCGCCCAGGCCGCACCCGAAGCACTTCCAGCTCTCGCGGGCAGGGGTGACGACGAAGGAGGGTGTCTTCTCGCCGTGGAACGGGCACAGGCCCTTGTAGGTGGTGCCCGCCTTCTTCAGCTGGACGCTCTCCCCGACGACGTCGACGACGCTCAGCTTGCTCTTGACTTCGGCTGCGACGCCTCCGGCCAATGCTCCTCCGTTGGACTCCGCCCCGGCGAGACCCGTGCCGCCTGGTTCACGGCTTCTCTTGATGAATACCGCGCTTCCGATCGGTTCGTTCGCCCGCCGACCCCCGTCCGGTCGATCGCCGGACATGACTGCGGGCCTGTCAAGACTTGACAGGCCACCAGGCGCTCATTCTAGGGCTTGACAAAGGTCTTGACAAGAACCGGAACTGCGACTCGGAACAAGTTGCGACCCGTGGTGGGCGGCCGTCCTGACCTGGAGACGCATCTCGACGCTTCGGAGCGTATCGTGCGCACCTGCGCAATCATGCTCGCTGGGGACCGAACCGTTGCTTCCATTGCTCGGACACGTCTGGCCGATCGCCATGGGGACCCGTGTTACGTTCACCGCGATTGCGCGCGCGGTGGGCCTATACCTCGCGAGGCGCCTCGGTTGCTTCCTGACCGAGCTCCCGCTCGGGACACCGACGGCGCGCCAGGCGGTGGCGGGCGCCTGGCGCGTCCCAGCTCCCCGGCCGCCGGTCACGGAGGTTGCGTGATGCACGGCCCAGCTCCCGATCTCGGCGGTCCCGAAGCACCGCCTGGCCAGCCTGGGTGGATCGGGGATCCCCTGCGCGTCTGGTTCGCTGCCAATCGCGGGCGGTTCACAGATGAGGCACTCGTCGCAGCAGCAATCGGGGCGGGCCACCCGGAAGACGCGGTCCGCGCCGCGCTCGAACGCGTCGTCGACGCCGAGGTGTCGGCCCCGGTGCGCGCTCGCGCCCGCAAGCTCATCACCTTGCTCTACATCGGCGGCTACGTCGTCCTGTCCGGCGGAATGGTGCTTGACCTGGGAACGAACGCAGGACTCGGGCCCGGCCCCGTGATCCCCGTCATCGGAACCGTCTTCCTGACCGTCACCCTGGGGCTCGCGTTCGCGGTTTCGCGTGTCTGGCTTGGTCGACGCGTGCGGGCCACGGCCGCCACCGGGGCCCTCCCGATCCTCTTGTCGGTGCCGGTCGTCCTGTGGCTTGGGGTCTCGGGCCTATGTGTCTGGAGCGGACTGCCGTTCGGACTGTTCTGGTATTCGCCCTCCTGATCACCTCGTGATCCAGGAGCTCATGTGCTCGAGCTCGATCGCGACACCCCCCCGCGTCTCCGACTGGTACGCGAGGCCGCGATGACGCCGATCCGGATCGACTGGTCAGAACGTGCATGCAACACCAGCGCCCACCAACCGTCTCAGGGACGGCACGCTGGCCGTTCCGGCCGCCGAGTTCCGCTGGGTGAGGGCGTAGATGCGAGCCGTCGATCGAGTGTGGCGTCCCAGGTCACCGCGCCAGGCAACAGCCGTGGCCGTCGCCCTTGTGGGTGTCGTGATCGTCGCGTCCGCGATCTTCGTCAACCGTGCCGGCCCCGTTCCACCCGCCTCGCCCTCACCGGGGAGCACCCAGCCGGCCTCCCCGACTCCCTCCCCGGATCCGGTCGCGTGGTCGCGCCTCGAACTCGCGCCGTTCAGTGCCGTCGCGTCGCTCGAACCGACGACCGCCGATCGCGCCGGCGTCGCCGTCGATTCCGCGTTCATCCTGACCAGCCTGGCCGGGGATGACCCCGCGGACCTCGCGAGCCGCCTCGAAATCTCGCCCACCACGCCGTTCGCGGTAGCGTCCCTTGACGACCGCGCCACCGTGCGCGTTCAGCCATCGACGGCCCTGGTGGCCGGCGAGTTGTACCGGGTCGCCCTGCGGGCTCCTGACGGATCGCTCCAGGCATCGTGGGCCTTCACGACCAGGTCGCCGCTGCGGGTCGAGACGACCATCCCGGGCGATCGGACGACGGCCGTTCCCCTGGACGCCGGCATCGAGGTCGCCTTTGACCAGCCAGGGGCGGGCGCGATGGAGGCGCACTTCGCCATCCAGCCGTCGGTGAAGGGTCGCTTCGAACAGCACGGACGAACGCAGGTCTTCGTCCCGGACAAGCTCGAGCCGGCCACGCTCTACACGGTGACGATCCGATCCGGGTTGCCCGTCGACGGCGCTCCCGACCTGGCGATGGCGGCTGACCACGTCTTCCGATTCGAGACGAAACCGGCCTCGGCTTCGGCTGCCGCGTGGTACCGGTTCGGCCGCGATGTCGTGGAGGTGAGCCCCGCGGAAGCTCCAATCCTGGCCATCCAAGCGGTGGACCCAGGCTTCAATCAGACGACGACGGTGCCCGGGACGGTCGCCGTCAGCGTCTATCGCCTTCCGTCCCTGGAGGCCGCGACGACGGTCCTGCGGAGCTACCTCGATGCGCCGCGCTGGACGGACTGGACGGACCCGCGGATGCCAACGTCGGGCCTGGCCGTTACCCAACGGTTCGACGCAGAGCCCGAACCCATCGCCGACTCGGATGAGCGCATCCTGCGGTTCCCGGACCGGCTGGCTGTCGGTTGGTACATCGTGGAGATCGCCGGCGCTCGTTCGGCGCAGGCCTTCCTCCAGGTGACCCCGGTGTCGGCCTGGGTGACCGTGGCGATCGACCGAACGGTGGTCTGGGCAAACGACACGGCGACCGGCGCGCCAATTGCCGGCGCCACTGCCGAGGTCGTGGGCGGAACCAAGCTCGGGACCGCGAATCGTGACGGCCTGCTCCTGGCCGCGACCCCAACCGCCCTCATCCCGCCCGCCGAGATCGGCAAGTCCGATCGCCGCGATCCCGGGCCGCTCATCGTGGTTCGCGCCCCGTCCGGGCAGGCCGTCCTCGTCCCCTTCCATCTGCCCACGTACGGCAATGCCTACCGCGGCGAGTGGTGGTCCGGCAACCAGATGGTCGACGACAGCTCCTGGTCGCTCCTCTTCACGGACCGTTCGCTGTTCCGACGGGACGACACGATCGCGGCCTGGGGTTACGTCCGGGGACGCCTGGACGGGCGCGTTCCGTCCAGCGTCGAGATCCGGATCATCCGCCAGGACGCAGTCGACCTCGACAACCCACCGGTGATCGAACGGACGACGGTGTCGCCGGACGCCATGGGTGCGTACAACGCCTCGTTGAAGCTCGTCGGCGTGCCGCTTGGCAACTACGCCGTCCAGGCCTTGGCCGACGGCCGTGTCGCCACCTCGACGTGGGTCCAGGTCACGGTCATTCGCAAGCCGACGTATGAGCTCTCGATCACCCCCGACCACTTCGCGATCGTGTCCGGGACCCCCGTTCCGGCGAGCCTGGAGGCGCGCTTCTTCGACGGCCAGCCGGCCCCGTCGGTCGCCCTCCGCGTCCACCAGGACCCGGAGGCGACGGCCACCACGGATCGCACCGGTCAGGCACAGGTCACCCTCGCGCCGCGGACCGAGCCTGCTGCCGAGGACGCAACGAGCTGGCAAGCGTATGTCACCCCGGCGCGCGCGGAGGCGGCGCTATCAGACGCTGCCACGAACCTGCTCGTGTTCCCGACAGGGGTCCACCTCGACGCAAGCGGGGTCGTGAGCGGCCGGCGCCTCGAGCTCATCGGCGACCTGCACCAGGTTGACCTGGCCCGCCTGGATCGCGAGATCGCAGCGGGCGACTGGAGCGGCGACCCGGATGGCGAACCGGTCGCAGGGCGTGGCGTCCACGCCATCATCACCGAGCTCATCCCGGTTCGGCGCCAGGTCGGGACCGACTACGACTTCATCAACAAGGTCGTCGTGCCACGCTACCAGTACAACATCGTGCGCAAGGCCGTCGGCTCCTTCGACGTCACGACCGGGGCCGATGGCTCGTTTGCCCTGTCGACCGTGGTTCCCGACGGGGAGCACCAGTACGAGGTGATCCTGACCACGCGGGACGACGCGGGCCGGACGCAGAAGCGAACCACCTACGCGGGCAAGCCGTGGGTCGACCCCGCGCAGGACTTCATCCGATTCGAGACCGCGGTCGGTGCGGATGATGTGGTCCGCGAGTACCGGATCGGTGACACGGTCGAACTGACCATGACCGACGGGCAGCAGGCGCTGCCGACCGGTGGTTCCAACCGGTATCTCTACCTCGTGTCTCAGCGCGGTCTTCGCTCGGCGATCGTGGATGACCAGCCGCGGTTCAGCACCCGGTTCGAGGCATCCCATGCGCCCGGCGTGTTCATCATCGGCGTCCGGTTCACGGGTCGGACCTACGCGCCGAAGGCGGACAAGTGGGCAAACTTCGACACCGCCTCCCGGGCCCTCACCGTCACGATCACCAGCGACCGCGACCGATATCGGCCGGGGGACGCGGCAACATTCTCAATTCGCACCACGGACGCGGCCGGTCGAGGCGTGGCGGCGAACGTCGCCGTGCGGGGCGTGGACCAGAAGTTGTTCGCGATCGGCGGGGCGTTCGAGATCGACCCGCTCAGCTCGCTCTACCGGCGCCTGGATAGCGGCATCGTCCGGATCACCGCCACGCACCAGCTCCCGCTCAGCTCCGGCTCCGAGGGCGAGGGCGGCGACACGACCGGCGGCGGACGCGACGACTTCCGCGACACGCTCTTCGTCAAGGCCGTGACGACGGACGCGCAGGGGCGTGCCTCGGTCACCGCGAGGCTGTCGGACGACCTGACCTCGTGGCACGTGAGCGCGACGGCGCTCACCAAAGACCTCCAGGCCGGCGAAGGTCAGCTGATCGTCCCGGTCGGCCTGCCGCTGTTCGTGGAGGCCACGATCGCCGACGAGTACCTGGCTTCGGATCATCCGGCGATCCGCCTCCGGGCGTTCGGGGACGCGCTGTCCATCGGCGATCCCGTCGTGTTCTCTGTCGTGGGTCGATCGCTCGGGCTGCAAAGCACAGGGATCACGGGCCGTGCATTCGAGGATGTCGACGTGGCGCTCCCCGATCTGGCGGTCGGCACCCATGCCCTGACGATCGAGGTGATCTCGCCGTCGCGACTCGACGAGCAGGGCCTGCCGCGTGTCGATCGGCTCGCTCGGAGGTTCGACGTCGTCGCCTCCCGGGTCACGGCCACCCAGACCGCCTACTCGGTGCTGAGTCCCGCGGGCGGCGATGTGGCCCTGCCGCGAGGCGGCGACCTGACCACCTACACGTTCACCGACGCCGGTCAGGGCCGCTGGCTTCCACTCGTGGAGTCTCTGGCAGCGCAGAGGTCCGGGCTGCTGGACCGATCGCTCGCCCAGGCAACGGCGCGGGATCTCCTTGTAGACGTATTCGGGCGCGACCCCGCGTCCCTGCCGGCGACGACGTTCGATCCCGTCGAGTATGGGATCCGGGGGATCAGCGACGGAGACGCCCAGGGGCTGCCGCTCGTCCCGTGGGGTGGACCGGACGTACGGCTCACGGCGCTGGTGGCGGTCGTCGCCGCGGAGAGATTCAACCCTGACGAACTGCTGAATTCCCTGGTCCAGACGCGCGATTCCGAACTGACTTCCCGCGACGTCCGCCTCGCGGCCGTGGCCGGCCTCGCCGCGCTGGGCGAACCCGCGGCCCGCGAGCTCGACGCGGCCGCCTCTCTGCCCGACCTGACCACGATGGAACGGCTCTACGTGGCGCTCGGATACGCGGCCCTTGGTGATGAGATCACGGCCAGGCGCATCGAGCGCGAGGTGCTTGGCGCCGATGGGGAGCAATTCGGTTCGTGGGCGCGGCTTCGGATTGGCGACGACCGAGTCGCGACGGCGGAAGCAACCGCGCTCGTCGCGCTGCTGGCCGCCCGGATCGGCGACCCGATCGCCGGCTCCCTCATCGACTACCTGACGAACGACCCGGTGACCGGCGTCGTCCACGACCTCGAGGTGGCAACCGCCGTGAGGGCGATCCTCGAGCGGACGCCCGCCGCAGCCGCGAGCTTCGCCTATGTGGTGGAGGGGCGCCGGACGGTCGTCGCCCTGGCTCCCGGCGAGGCGATGACCGTCTCCCTGACCGAATCGCAGCGTGCCGGAATGCGGTTGCAGCCGATCGAGGGCCAGGTCGCCATCGTCGCGAAGTGGACCTCCCCGGTCTCGACCGCGGCGTTGCGGCCGAACGCCGACCTGGCGTTGACGCGGACGGTGCCGGCCAGTCCGATCTCCACGGATCGTGAGGTCATGGTTGAGCTGACTGCCCGCTTCAAGGCCGGTGCCCCGCAGACGGGCTGCTACGAGGTGGTCGAGGTCGTGCCGTCCGGGCTGGCGCCGCTGCCCGGCTGGTTCGGCGAGGAGCCAGGCGGGACATGGTCCTCGCCATCCAGCGTCCTCGGACAGGAGGTCACCTTCTGCGTCGCGAATGTCCCAAAGCTGGGCGGGGTGGCGCGGATGCGCTACCTGGCACGCATCGTCACGCCGGGCGGCTATGTCTGGGAGCCCGCCATCATGCAGCTCGTCGGCGCGCCGGACCTGCTCGCGTTCGCCCCGTCCAACCGGATCGAGATCCGCGACCGGTAACGTGCATCGGGCCCGGGTCGTGGCACCCGATGCCTGTCCGAGGGGCTTGAGGAGTACCGTGTCGAGTGCTGCGCCCTCAACCTAACTGGTGACGGGCTCCTCGTGTGTCACCAACCTCGTGGGAGAACAGATCTAGGTGAACATGTACGACATCGCCCCCGATAACCTGCTGGCGGGTCGTACGTTGAGCGCCTCCTCGGAACCGATCTTCATCTGGACCGTCGGGTGACGACAAGCGGCGACTCTACGGCCGAGTCTGGTCGGGTCGATCCGGACTTCCGCGCCTACATGGACGCGTTGATCGCGGAGATCCGCGAGCACGGGCATGCGGTGACGGGGAACTACGTGGGGCGCGATGCGCTCGTCCTGACCACCACCGGGGCCCGGAGCGGTCAGCCGCGGACGAACCCGGTGGCCTTCACTCGTGACGGGGAGCGGTTCGTGATCGCCGCCACGAATGATGGAGCGGCCCAGCACTCGGCCTGGTATTGGAACGTGGTGGCCCAGCCGACGGTCACGGTGGAGGTGGATCGGCGGCGGATCCAGGCACGGGCGCGCGTGGTGGAGGGCGAGGAGCGCGAGCGCCTATGGGCGCTCCATGTCGCGAATCACCCCAGGATCGGCGCGTACCCGTCCCAGACGTCGCGTGTGATCCCGGTGCTCGTGCTCGAGCCCCGGGACTAGCCAGCAGGTCCCACGGGCAATTCGGTCGGCGCTGCCCCCGGGGAAGTAGATCGATCTCCCGCCGCCTGGCGATCGGGGATCTCGTCGGCCCATGCCATCGCCGCATCCAGCCGTTCCAGGAACGGCCGCGCACCGAGGCGGGTCAGGATCGCCCGTGCCGCCTCGGCAGCCGCCTGGACCTCCGGCTCGGTACGGTCCAGGAGAATCGCCATGTCTATCGAGGCCAGCGCCTCGTCCCAGGCCGTCTTCAGGTTGCGCCATCCACGCAGCACATCGCGGTAGGCGGCCAGCGCGTCGCCAGTCCGGCCCTCCAGCGCATGCAACCCCGCGCGCATCGTCGCCCGGTCCAGGAGCAGCGCTTCCCCCCCGTAGCGCGGTTGATCGAGAAGTGCGACGGCCTCACGGGCGCGATCCGCATCGCCCGCCCATAACGCCACGCGAGCCGCAAGGGGGACGGCGAGCGGGAAGAAGTAGGACGTCGTCTCGGCCGCACGCATCGCCGACGTTCGCGCCTCATCCAGGCGACCGGCGCTGAGGGCCGCCCACGCCCGTGCCCAATCCTCGTAGGACTCGTACTGGGGGTCGGTGATCCCCGCGCGCAGAGCGGCCGCCAGCTCGATGTCGCCCGACGGATCGCCGCCGCGGAGGCCGGTCAGGATGGCCCGATCGACGTGGAACTCCGCGTAGGCTCGCTCAGTTGCTTCCTCGGGGATCCACTCGTCCAGGAGCGTTGCGACCCAATCCCAGTCGCCCACGCGAATCGCGCACACCGCTCCATTGCCGACCATCTGGAAGCCGTAGCCCTGCGAACCCGTCTGGCGGGCGATCTCGAGTCCCTCGCGGGCAAGGGCCAACCCCGCCGCCGGGTTCGACCACTGCTCGACAAACGTGAGGATCGTCCGGCCACCGCGCTCGCGATCGCGGAGGTCGTTCGCCACGGCCAAGCCATGCGCGCCCCGCTCCAGGAGAAGGCCTTCCCGCGGTCGACCGAGCTCGCTGAGCAGGTGGCCGCGATGGATGAGCGCCCCGACCAGGGGGTCGAGGAGGTCGAGGCGCTCGGCGATCGGCAGAAGGCGCTCGATCCAGGTCATCGCTTCGACCGGACGGTCCAGTCCGGCGTACGCGGCTGAGAGGGCGCTCATCAGGGCGACCCCGGCCGGTGTCTCCTCGAGATCCTTGTATTCCTCCCAGGCGGGCAAGAGTTCCTCGATCGCCCGGTCCGGCTCGCCGCGCCACTGGCGGAGCGCGAGGGCATGGCGAGCCAGCGCTACCGCGATGCCGGCTCGATCCCCGATCTCACGACGGACATCCAGGAGCGCCTCGGCGTGGTCCATTACGACGTCCGGGGACAATCCCTGGCTCGCCGACGTGAGGGCCCGCTCGTGCAGCTCCGCCCGGTCGGCCGTCTCGACGGTCACCTCCAGCGCCTGGTCGAGAAACCGCAGGGCCTGTTCGTGGGAACCGAGCGCGGCCGCCCGCTCGGCGGCCCCTCGCAACGCGACCCTTGCCTGGGCGGCAAGCGCATCGGCCGCAGCGCCGGCGTCCGCGAGACGATGAGCGGCCAGATAGTGACCGGCCAGCGCTCCAGCGAGTTCATCCGATCCGAGCGCCTCGAAGTGCCGCGCCGCAGCCAGGTGACGTGCCTTGCGATCCGCCTTCGACAGTGTGTTGTAGGCGACCTCACGAATGAGCGCCTGGACGAACGCGTACTGCCCGCGCTCGGGCGACCGCGGATCAGCCTCCAGGATGAGCAGCTCTCGCCGGACCAGACCTGACAATCGCGCGTCGAGCGCCCCGGCCTCGGTGCCGCCGATCGCCGCGAGAGCGGTCGGCGAGAAGCTCTGGCCGAGAACCGCGGCGTCGGCGATGAGACTTCGGTCGGCTTGATCGAGCGCGTCGAGACGCGCCGCGATGAGGGCCGTCAAGGTCTCCGGGACGGCGATGTCGTCGAAGACACCGGTCGGCCGATACGCCCCCTCGTGGAGTTCGAGCCGGCCCTGGGCAAGGAGCATCCTGACCGTCTCGACCGCATACAGCGGGATCCCGTCGGCGCGCTGGACGATCGCATCGCAGGCCCGTGCAGGGAGGCCCGGGACCAGACCGGCGAGCAGCTCCCGCATCGCCGGTTCGGGCAACGGCTCCAGGTAGATCGACGTGAAGCTGCGCTTGCCGACGCCCCACGTCGTGCGGCGCTCGAGGAACTCCGGCCGGGCGAGGGTGATGATCGTGATCGGGACGTTCCTGCTCCAGTCCATGACGTGGTCGACGAAGTCGAGCAGGCCCGGATCGGCGAAGTGGAGATCCTCGAACACCATGACCACTGGAGATTGGCTCGCCAGCCGCTCGAAGAACGTCCGCCATGCCGCGAACAATTGCTGGGGATCGACGCCGGACTCCAGGCCGAGCAACGCGAGCATGGCCTGTTCGATCCAGGCCCGTTCCTCCGGGTCCGGCACGTGCTCGGCCAGGGTCGCCGCGAGTTTCTCGCGCGTGGTCGGCTCATCGTCACCCTCGACGAGACCCGCCCTCCCGCGAATCATCTCTCCGAGCGCCCAGAACGTGATCCCGTCGCCGTACGCGGGGCTTCGACCATCGTGCCACCAGACACGTTCGAGCAGGCCGTCGACGTATTTCAGGAACTCCCAGGCCAGGCGGCTCTTGCCGATGCCGGCCGGCCCGATGACCGACACGAGCCGCGGCCGCTGCTCACGGGTCGTTGCATGGAAGAGGTCCTTGAGCAGGCGCAGATCCTCGTCGCGGCCGACGAACGGGGCCTCGAGGCTGTCGCTCCGGCCGCGGCCACCGCGCTGGGCCACGACGCGCACGGCGCGCCACGTTGGAACCGGTGCCGCCTTGCCCTTCAGAGCCTGATCACCCGCCGCTTCGAAGGCGATCGCTCCTGAAGCCGCACGCTGGGTCGACTCGCCCACCAGGACGGTTCCCGGCTGGGCGGCGGACTGCAGGCGGGACGCGGTGTTCACGATGTCACCGGCAACGAGCCCCTGGTTCGTGGCCCCGATCGTGACCGCCGCCTCGCCGGTGAGCACCCCCGCCCTCGCCTGGATCCCCGGCCCAAGAGCGCGCACGGCGTCGACCAGGTCGAGGGCAGCCCGGACTGCCCGTTCGGCGTCATCCTCCTGGGCGGTTGGAGCGCCCCACACCGCCATGACCGCATCGCCGATGAACTTCTCGACAGTCCCGCCATAGCGCTCGATGACCTCGCGAGACAAGTCGAAATAGCGAGTCAACGTCGCTCGAACATCCTCGGAGTCCCGGCCTTCGGCGAGCGTCGTGAACCCGACGAGGTCGGCAAACAGGACGCTCACGACGCGGCGCTCGGCCGTCGGTTCGGGCATTCGTGCGGAGCGCAGGCTGGGTGCCGGGCGCTCTGCGCTCACACGAGCGGTGGTTATTGGTGTCGCGCATTCCGAGCAGAACTTGGCGGCCGGCGGGTTCACGAATCCACAGTTCGCGCAGCCCGCTGTCAGCGGGCGCGCGCACTCCATGCAGAACTTGGCCCCCACCAGGTTCTGGGTGCCACAGTGCTCGCAGATCACGTCCGGTCGTACTCCCGATGCGATGTCATGGCCGACACCCCAGGCCGCCCGGCGAGGATAGCCCAAGCGCAGGCGACGGAGCAGCCGGCTGGCGACCGGGTGGACGGTCGCGCTGGGTCACGCGCGCGCGTAAGCGGGCACCAGCTCACCGGTGGCGTGGCGGATCGATGCGATGTTGACCCGCGGATCCGGATAGTCCTCGCACCACTGATAGCGATGGGCCTGGACGACGTCCCCGTTCGAAGCCACGACGAACTCGGCGGGCAACAGCCACGGGTTGTCGACCATCGGGCGTCCCTGAGCAAGGCGGTCGGCGGCCAGGGATTGGCCCGCGGACTGTTCGCAGCGAAGGAACTCGTCCGGGGCATCGAACAGCATCTGGGCAGGTCCACCCTCCAGGATCCCGAACGCCCGATACGCCCGCTCGTCGGGGTCGCACAGGATCGTCAGGTCCGGCGGCAGGTCGTTCGCGGCCGCGTAGACGGTTGCACGTTCCGGCTCACCCTGACCGATCAGGACCACGTCGGCGCCGGCGCCGCGGTAGGCCTCCAACTCGCCGATCAGTCGTGCGCAACGGTCCCGGCCGCACGAGCAACCGAAATGCCGCCAGAAGAGCAACAGCGCAGGTCGATCAGACCAGGCGGAAGCGAGCCGGATCGGACTTCCGCTTCGGGCGTCCGTCAGGTCGACGTCGGGAGCGGGATCGCCGACCTGGACCGGGAGGGCGTTCCAGCGCAGGCGCGTCGGACCGCGCTGCCAGTGCTCGAACCACTCAGCACGAGCGGCCTCGGTGTTCAGCGAGTTGGGTGCATGAAGCGTCACTCAGCCAGCCTCCTCTTCGTTGCTTCGATGACTAGCGTACGGCGGGCCGACGTGCGATGAAAACCTCTCGACCCCAGGGGTCGATCTCGACATCGGCATCGAAGCCGCTCTCGTCGAGCAGGCGAAGCCAGGTCGCCTGGGGAAAGAGACCCTCGACATGGCGATCATGGACGATCCGAATGGAGCCGTCGGCCTCGCGCAGGACGATGGCGAAGTCCGTTTGTGTCGTCGAGTCGGACGGGTCTGGATCGGTCGACCACTCGAGATAGCGGAGCCCGCGACCCGGGCCGCCCGTCCCGGCGTGGATCCCAGGGGCGTTCACTTCGGCCTCGTCGTGACCGCCGTGGTCGGTCGACGGTTCGAAGGTCTCGCGGACGCAATCCGGGGCGAAAACGGCGACACCGCCTGACCGCAGGTGCACGAAGGCCGTCTCCAGTGCGGACCGCAGATCTGCCTCGGTCGTGAGATACATGATCGCGTCGTGGATGAGGACAGCGTCGAAGGTGCGACCCAGACGCAGGGTCCGCATGTCGCCTGTGACGTGGTCTGAATCGGGATTGATCGTCCGGCTCACGTCGAGCATCGCCGGCGACAGGTCCGTCAGCGTCATCCGAACCGATCTGCTGAGGTGCGACGCCGTATTGCCGCCTCCCGAACCGAGCTCCAGCGCCTCGGCCAGTCCCCCGTCGATCTGCTCACGCCAGATCGCCAGGATGTGCGCGGCCTCTTCCGCGTAGTCCGAAGGCGCCGTCAGCAGGTGAAACCAGCCGGCGAGCTCGTCGTACATCGCGGGAAGGGTGCTCATCGCCTACCTCCACGAAGCGGGATGGGCGCGGCGGTTCGGATCTGCCAGCGCCTCGAACGGGTCGCCGACCGCAGCTGGGTTGACCATCGAGGGTCAGATCGCGCGCATCCGGTTGTTCCTGGCGTCGTGGGTGACCTCCGCCAGGCCCAGCGCCTCCATGAGCGGTGGCAGGTACACCCCGAATCGTCCGCGCAGCCCCTTCTTGGTCCCGTACCAGCCGCCGACCGGGTTGGAATCCGAGCGCCCCCACGCCTCAACGCTTCCGTCGGCAGCGGGTTTCTGCTCGTCGGCACCGCCGAGCGGCATCCAATCGCCGTGCGCCTTGAGCATCGCGTGCAGGTCTTCGATTGCCCTGCGCTGGTAGCGCAGCTGCGTTCCACCGACCTGGCAGACGATCGCGGGCGGATCCGCGGCTTCGTCGAGGTACATCGTGTACTCGGAGCTGCCCGGTGGGGTCTTCAGCGCCCACGGATCGTCCCTGGTGCCGCTGCCGCTCGCCATCGCGTCCTCCCCGCTCGCCTACGATCTGCAACGAGATCGCTACGGTAACAGGCGGCCTTGCGTACTCGCATCGAGCAGGATGTGAACCACGACGGCTCGACGTCTAGCCCGCGATCCAGACGCTCGCCTGTGGGTGGTCGGGATCGACCGTGATCGCCAGGACATCGCCCACCCCGATCCCCTCGATGACCCCGTAGGGCAGGGCGCGCGAGCGCCCACGATGCGACGTGCCGGCAACGACGTAGCGATACGCCACGATCCACTTTGCCTCGAGTGGATGCTTTCGAATCTTCTTCATCGGCTCGAGTGCCGTGACCGCCCCGGCAACCACCTGTCCGGTCCGGGCGAGGCGGCGCTCAACGAAGATCGGTCGCACCTCGGTGATGCCCACGACGGCGATCAGTGCCATGCCCGGGATCGCGAAATAGGCCGGGAGGATGGCGGCCACGACCAGCGCGGTCAACACGACGCCGAAGGCGGACATGATCGTGAGCATCGGCGACCGTCGGAACTCGACGACCCACGGGGCCGGGGTCCTCGAGAGGGCCTTCGCAGATCCTGCCCGATCACCGCTCACGTGCCGGCCAGCCGTTCGACCCAGGGTCTAGCCTTCGGCGCGGATCGGCTCGAGATCGATGGTTCTGACCTGGCGCGTGCGTCCCGCCTCGGTCCTGACCACGGCTGACGGAATGACTCCGCCGGCCAGCTTCTCGATTACCGCCGCCTCACCCGCATAGAGGCCGGATCCGTTGATCCGAACACGGTCACCGGTCCGCAGATCGGAGCGCCCGGCCGCCGCAGTGAGATCGATCGAAACGACCGTCTGGCGAATGTATGCGGGCTCCGGACCGGCTCCAGCTCGCGGAGCTGGTTTGTTCGCCGTCTTGGCGGGCGGGTAGTTCACCTTCCGTTTTCGCACAGTGGCTCAGGTCCCTCACTTCGATCATGGATGCGACCGTGGCGACGGTCGCCGCACACCTTGGGGCCGTCGCGCGATTCGGTCAAGTCCTCCGGGATGGACCCCAGGACACAAGATCGGCGTAGTCCGGGTGCCGCTCGATGTAGCCGGCAATGAATTCGCAGAGCGGCGTCACTCGCAGCCCGCGCGTGCGTGTGTCGTCGAGGAGGCCGCGAGCCAGGCGGCTTCCGATGCCACGCCCCTCGAATTCGGGGGCGACCTCCGTGTGAATGAACACGATCCGGCCGCGCACGAGGCGATAGTCCGAAAACGCCGCGGTCACCGCGCCGACCGTGGCTTCGTAGCGGCTGCGTTGCGGGTTGTCGGCAACGATCAGATCGTCAACCGGGCCAGGAACGGTTGACCCGTCACGGCCGGTCACCGCAGCACCGATCCGCTACGCAACGAACATGTTCGATGGAGCGGCTCAGACGCTCGCCGAACCGGGATGAATGGGCGCCAGCGCGCGAACGAATCTCGCGAATCGCCGGTTGTGGAGGGCCTCGGATCCGCGGCGTGCCCGGATGAGATCGAGAATCTCCACCCCGGTGCGCCCCGGAAGCATCTCGCGCAGGGCCAGGGCCACGACGAGGCCGGATCGATCGAGCCCATGTCCGCAGTGCACATAGATCCGTTGTCCCTCGCGCAGGCGCCGCACGACATCTCGGGCCGCATGAAGAATCGGTTCGAGATCGAGCGGCAGGTCGAGATCGCGGAACGGGATGTGCACCGACGTCGTGCCGGCAGCGAGCACCGGCCGCTTGTATGTGGTTGTCACGACATGGTCGATGCCGAGAACTTCGAGCGCCAGGTGGATGGCGCCGCGGGCATGAGGGAAACCGCCCATGAAGAGCCCGGGTGCGATTTCGTCGAGGGTGGTCCGGCCGCGCCACCAGGCGCGCAGGCCACGCAGCGTGGGACGAGCGTCAATCGCGGCACCGACTTGGGTCATTGCGCGGATGGTACGCGACGAACGCGTCAGGCCGCGCCTCGGCCGAGGAGCCGGCCGCGCAGCTGGTGGGCCGGCATGGGGCGTGAGAAGAGGTAGCCCTGACCCGCCTCGCAGCCCAGTTCGCGGAGCAGGCGAAGCTGTTCGATCGTTTCGATCCCCTCGGCGGTCACCGAGAGGCCCAGCGCATGGGCGAAGGCAATCGTCGCACTGACGATGGCCTTGTCCTCGCGCTCCAGCGCGAGACCCGCGACGAAGGATCGATCAATCTTGAGCGCATCGACGGCAAACCGCTTCACGTAGTCCAGACCGGAATAGCCGATGCCGAAATCGTCGATCACCAGATGCACCCCGAGCCGTCCGATCCCCTCCAGGATCGCGGTCGTCACATCGCCATCGAGCAGCGTCACGCTCTCGGTGATCTCGATCTTCAACCGACTCGGATCGAGGCCCGAGGTGGCCAGCACGTCGGCAATCGCCTCGACGATTCCCGGGGCGCGAAATTCACGGGCCGACAGGTTGACGCTCACGGTCAGCTCGTCCGCATCCACCGCGCCGTCACGGTCCCACGCGGCCAGCTGACGGCAGGCCTCGCCGAGCACAAACCGATCGATCGGCACGATGAGCCCGCTCGACTCGGCGAACGGAACGAATTCGGCTGGATCCAGCAGGCCCCGCTGGGGGTGTTCCCAGCGGACCAGAGCCTCGATCCCGCTGAGGCGCTCATCGACGAGCTGAACGATCGGTTGGAAGTGGACCCGGAACTCGCCGCGCTCGAGCGCCCGACGAAGCTCACTCTCGAGCTCGAGCCGGCGCCACGCGGCGACGCTGAGCTGCTCGTGATAGATCTCGAACCGCGACTTGCCGTTCTCCTTGGCGCGGTACATCGCGATATCGGCGTGACGAACGAGCTCCTCGCCGGTGATCGATCCGTCGGTCGCGATCGCGATCCCCAGGCTCGCCGACAGGGTCAACTCGTGATCGTCCACGCGGAACGGTTCGACGAACTGCTCGGCGACCCGCTCGGCGACGGCGATCACGTCGTCCGGACTGCCCATGTCCTCGAGGAGCAGTGTGAACTCGTCGCCGCCGAAGCGCGCCGGTGTGTCGATCCGCCGGGCCACGCCGGCCAGTCGCGCGCCGATCGCCGCCAGGACGCGATCGCCAGGGCCGTGGCCCAGGGTGTCGTTGATGACCTTGAAGTCGTCCACATCGAGGAACATGACCGCGACAGAGCCGGGTCGCGAGCGCTCCTGGCGGGCCGGCGCGTGGTCGAGCCGCTCCATGAACAGGACTCGATTGGGGAGCCCCGTCAGCGTGTCGTAGAACGCGTGCTGGGTGAGCCGTTCCTCGAGCTGCTTGCGCTCGGTGATATCGACCATGACGCCCCGGATCTGCGTGGGCCTTCCGTGTTCGACGGCGATCGCGACCATCTCGTCGCGGACCCACACAAGGTCGCCGGTCTTGGTGAGAATCCGGTACTCGGACACGAGGGTCGCCTCGGCACGCCGGGCGAGCGTCGCCTCGTCGGCCGCGATGACGGCGTCGCGATCGTCCGGGTGCAACTGACGGGCCCACAAATTGGGATCGGCCATCCACTCCTCGGGCGTGAATCCGAGCGTGGTCTCGATCTGGGGACTCACGTAACTCCAGGCGCCTGCACTTCCCGCCTCGGCGACGTACACGACCGCCGGCAGGTGCTCCACGAGCGTTCGATAGCGCTCCTCGGCAGCCCGAAGCTGGTGCTCGGATTCGAGGCGGCCGGTGATCTCTCGGAGGTACGCCGTGAACGACGGCTCTCCAGGGCCTTCGACTCGACTGACGGCCAGCTCGATCGGGAAGGTCGTGCCGTCGGAGCGCATCGCCTCGACCTCGATCCGCTTGCCCAGGACATGCGGGACGTTGGATTCGAGATAGCGCGCGATCCCCCGTCGGTGCGCGTCGCGCATGGCCGGAGGCACAATCAACTCCGCGAGTTCGCGCCCCACGGCCTCATCCCGGGCGTAGCCGAACGTCCGCTCGGCGGCCGGATTGAACTCCTGCACGATCCCACGATGGTCGATCGAAATGATGCAGTCGAGTGCGGCTTCGAGGATCGATCTCGTGCGCGCCTCGCTGAGACGAACGGCCTGCTCCGCCCGACTTCGCTCCATGAACTGGCCGATCTGCAGCCCAACCGACCGCGTACTGTCCAGGAATGCCCGATCCATGGCCAGCGACCTGGACGTGTAGAACTCGATGACCCCCAGGACCGTCGCATCGCTGAGGATCGGGAACGCGAAGCCGCTGATCAGGCCGGCGGCCTCGGCGACGTCGCGCCGAACAAACCCATCGGCCGAGGGCGTGTGTTCGATCGCCGCGGCCCGTCCCGTCTCCCAGACACGTCCAGGCAGACCCTCGCCGCTGCGAAAGGTGCGTGACCTGGACTCCGCTATGAACGGCGAGGCGGCGTCGTTCAGCCTGGCCCAGGCGACCATCGGCTCGAGGAACTGGGACTGGCTCTCGCCAGCCGGCACCCACAGGATGCCAATGTCGAGGTCCATCGCGAGACCCATCGCCTCGAGGACGGCGGGCGCCGCGGCGCTGATGCTGACTGCCTCGGCGAGGGCACTGGCGACGGTGTACTGGATGGCGAGGTGTTGCTGGGCCTGATCGTCCATTCGTGATCCTGGGAGGCGGCCGGAGTCCGTTCGAGTCGCCGCGCCCGTCCGGACGCCGCAGACCGCTCCGCCAAGCTTGTCCCGGCCGACCACGGCTCGCTACAGGACGTCGGTTCGCCCGCGAGTGGTTCATTCGCCGTAGGTGGTCACGCTGGCCGCCGACCGCGTGGCCGACCGAAACGACGAGCCGCAACACAACCACTCGTGGTCCGGTAGATTCGTCGGCGGAGGTCCCGAGTGTTCTATCGCGCCGACCCGTGGCTCCATGTGATCGCCGGGTGCATGTCGTCGGGCAAGACTGACGAGTTGCTCCGACTGCTCCGCCGGGCCGAGATCGCCCGACGCCGAATTCTCCTGGTCCGCCCGGCGGTCGACGATCGGACTCCTGCGGAATACGCGGAGAGCCGCAGCAAGGCGCGCTACCCGTCTGCACCCGTTCGCCAGGACGAGGCAGCCGAGATCCTGGCACTGGCCCGCGAACGCGATGCCGACCTTGTCGGCATCGAAGAGGGGCAATTCTTTGACGAGACGATCGTTTCCGTCGTCGACGCCCTCCGCGAGTCGGGACGCCACGTGATCCTGACCGGGCTCAACCTCGACTTCGCCGGGCGACCGTTCGGCGTGATGCCCACGCTCATGGCGATGGCCGATGAGGTGACAACGCTGACGGCGATCTGTGTCGTCTGCGGGGAAACAGGGACACGCACGCAGCGTCTTGTCGGCGGTCGGCCGGCGGCAAGCGACGATCCGCTGGTGGTCATCGGTGGCTACGACGGGGCCGCCATGGAGACCTACGAGGCGCGCTGTCTCCGGCACCACGAGGTAGCGCCGCCCCGTGACAGGGACGTGGACGCGATCCTGGTCGGAGTCATGCCTCCTGCCGCCTCGAGTGAGGCGACGCCCGAGGGTTGAGCGCGGGCCTCGCCACGTCGAGCCCCGCGTGGGGTCAGGCCCGGCCGGCGACGCTCGGCTCCGGCGGGCTCGAGCCTTCGGCGACCTCGCAGATCCCTGGTTCGACCGCGGGCAGCGCGGCCGCTGCGCGCTCGGCGTCGAGCGCCGCCTTGATGTCCGGATAGGCATCGGACAGACAGCACGAACAACTCTCATACCAGCGACGCATGCCCTCGTCGATCACCAGCCCAGTGGTCACCGTCGGGTCGGGGGCCGCGCCACCGGCGAGGTGGTCGTGCGGCGGCGCGTCGGCCGCGGCAGCCGCCTCCGCCCGCGCGACGTACGTCCCGGGCTCCTCGCGAAACGCGCGGAGGCAGCCTGATCGACAGAACGCGTAGGTGCGTCCGTCGTGCTCGAGCGTTCGGCCGTCGGCGTCGGCGGCCGCCACGTCCACGGTCATGCCGCAGACGGGATCGATGACGCTTGCTGGTCGCGTTGACATCCTGGGAACCCTCCGTGGAACCGGCGTCACGCCGGCGTGGATCCGGTGATCGTGATCGGCGATGGTGCGAGATTCAGGCGACGCAGGAGTTGCGCGTTTGCGGCAACGATGATCGTCGAGGCGCTCATTGCCAGAGCTCCGATGGCCATCGGCAGGTCGATGCCCCATGGCACCAGGACACCTGCCGCGACGGGGATCGCCACGAGGTTGTACCCGGTTGCCCAGACGAGATTCTGGATCATCTTGCGATATGCGGCTCGAGAGAGCTCGATCGCGCCCACGACGTCGCGTGGATCGCTTCTCACGAGCACCACCCCGGCCGATTCGACGGCCACGTCCGTGCCGGCACCAATGGCAATCCCGACGTCGGCCTGCGCCAGTGCCGGAGCATCGTTCACGCCGTCGCCGACCATCGCCACGCGGCGACCCCCGGCCTGGAAGGCGGCCACGGCCGCCGCCTTGTCGGCCGGGAGGACCTGCGCCGCGACATCGTCGATCCCCAGGCGGGCGGCGACGGCATCCGCGACCGCCCGGCTGTCGCCGGTGATCATCGCCACACGCACGCCGAGTTCGTGCAATCGTCGGACGGCCTCCGCCGACTCCGGCCGGACCTCGTCCTCGAGTCCGAGGGACCCGGCCACGACACCATCCACGACGACGTGCAGGACGGTTTGTCCGGTCGCAGCCCACGCCTCGGCGGTCGCGCCGCCATCGGGCGTGACATCGATCTCGGCGAGGAGGCGCGGGCCGCCGACGGCCACGACACGACCGTCGATGGTGGCTCGTGCACCACGCCCCGCCAGCGCCTCGAAGCCCGAGGAGACCGCCGGCTCGAGTCCCCGCTGCGCGGCGGCCGCCACGATCGCCCGTGCAAGCGGATGCTCGGAATCGATCTCCACGCCGGCGGCGAGGCGAAGCAGCTCCGCCTCGCCGAATCCCGCTCGAGCGTCGATCCCGGCCACGACGGGCGTCCCCTTCGTCAGCGTGCCGGTCTTGTCGAAGATCACCGTGTCCAGCGTCCGCGCCCGCTCGAGCGCCAGGCGGTCCTTCACGAGCAGCCCGTTGCGCGCGCCCAGCGACGTGCTGATCGCGATGACGAGCGGAATGGCCAGGCCGAGCGCATGCGGGCACGCGATGACGAGGACGGTGGCGGTCCGGATCAGCGCTCCTTCCGTGTCCCCGAGCAGCCACCACGTCACCAGGGTCAGCGTCCCCGCAGCCAGGGCCACGTAGAACAGGATCGCCGCAGCGCGATCCGCCAGCGCCTGGGCTCGTGAGCCCGAGGCCTGCGCCGCCTCGACCAGGCGCATGATGCCGGAGAGGGCCGTCGCATCCCCGACGGCGGTGACCCGGACGCGGAGGCTGCCGCCGGCGACGACCGTCCCGGCGACGACGCCGGCGCCGGGCTCCTTGGCGACCGCCGCGGACTCACCCGTGATCATCGCCTCGTCGACATCGGCCATCCCATCCTCCACGCGGCCGTCCGCGGGAATCCGCGACCCGGGGCGAACGAGCACGAGATCGCCTTGCGCGAGCGCAGTTCGGGCGACGACTTCGGTCCCGCCCGCCACGATCCGCTCGGCAGTGTCCGGGAGCAGGTCGGCCAGCGCGTTGAGCGCGCCACGAGCCTGGTTGATCGAGCGCATCTCGAGCCAGTGGCCGAGCAACATGATCGTGATCAGCGTGGCCAGTTCCCACCAGATCTCGACTTCGAAGAACCCGGCGGTTGCCGCGAGCGAGGTCGTGAACGCGACGGTGATCGCGAGGCTGATCAGCGTCATCATCCCGGGCTGACGTGTCGCCAGTTCGCCACGAGCTCCACGCAGGAAGACGCCACCGCCGTAGCCGAAGACGGCGATCCCGAGGACCGCGGCGAGGTACTCGGATCCCGGGAACACGGGTGCGCGGTAGCCGAGCCACTCCTGGAGATCGCTGCTCCAGATCAGGATCGGGATCGTGAGTGCGAGGGTGAGCCAGAACTTGTCACGGAACATCGCGACCGAGTGGCCGGCATGTCGGTCGTGCATGGCGTGGTCGTCGTGCGTGGCGTGGTCGTCGTGCCCCGCCGGCGTCGTCGGGCCACCTGGAGGCACGTGGTCCGAATCCGCGTCCCGGCCGGTCGAGGGCTCCGCTGCAGCGCCTCCCGGGCCATGTTGTCGATGGTCGTCCACGATGCCTCACTCCGTCGCCTCAGATACCCCCAGGGAGTATCACACGACGCGTCAAGCGGCACAGGTAAACAGGGCTCACGGCGCGATCGCGATCGTCGCCTTCATGCCCGCCTGGTAATGCCCCGGAAGATGGCAACCGACGATGACCGAACCTGCCTGGTCGAACGTGAACACGAGGGACTCCCGGGTCCGCGGTTTCAAGCCGACCCCGTTTGCGCTGTCCTGCAACCTCCCGCCGGTGCCAGCCATCTCGACGGCATGCGCCTCCTGCGCGATCTCGTCGCCGATGAAGAACTCGTGGTCGATCGAGCCCGCGTTGGTCACGACAAAGCGGACGGTCTCGCCTGCGCTGACCTCCAGCTGGTCCGGTTTCATGCGAAGGCCATCGGTCAGCTCGACCTGGACCTCGCGAAGACCGTCGGTGGGCGGGGCTGAATCGGACGGGGCCGGCGCAGCGCAGGCGACGACAAGACAGGCGCTCACCGCGAGCCCGACGAGACGGCCTCGCGAGCCGATCACAGCCGATGCGTGCAGAGCCGACATCGCCGGAGATGGTGACGGATTCTCAGCCCCGATGCACGCCCGCCGATTCGCGCGGGTCGGGACTGGGTCTGGCGATCGTCCGCAACCTCGTGGAGCGGCATGCTGGATCCGTCGATGCCCTGAGCAGGCCCGGCGATGGGACCACCATCTCAATCCGGCTGCCGGGGTCGGGAGCGGTGCCCGACGGCTGACGGGCGCCGAGGCGTCGCTGCCCCGACCCGGATGGCCGAAGCCGATCCAGGAAGCGCACGGCGAAGACGGTGGAGAACCGGAGCTGGCGGCACGTGGACGCCACGGCGACTCGCCAGCGACAACCAGCCGACCCCGGTCCTGGGGGAACCGTGCCGTTGGGGGCGACGTCAGGACGGGCATCGGCGGTCGGTCACCTGACTCGACCCCTCTCGGACGGAGAACCGCGCCATGAAACGACCGATCCTGTTCTTGCCCGCGGCAGTTGTCGCCCTGCTCATTTCTGCGGCCCCGGTCCTCGCATGCGGCGGACTGATCGGCCCCAACGGGGCCGTGAACCTCCTGCGCACCACGACCCTCGCCGGCTACCACGACGGCATCGAGCACTACGTGACGGCCTTTGAATTCGCTGGAGGTGGCGGATCGTTCGGGAGCCTCATTCCGCTGCCCGGCGTGCCGACCAACGTCGAGAAGGGCGGCGAGTGGACGCTCCAGCGGCTCATTCGAGAGACGGACCCGGTACCGGAAGCGGCCCGCCTCCTGTTCGCCGCCGACGCAGCGCTGGGATCGGCCATCGAGCTGCAGAAGGTGCGCATCGATGCCCTCGACATCACGGTCCTGAGCGGTGGCGCGGCCGAGATCGGCCGGTGGGCCAAGGATCACGGCTTCCGCCTCCCGCCCGATGCGCCCGAGGTCCTCGAGTTCTACGCCAGCCGGAGCCCGATCTTCCTCGCCGCCGCGTTCGACGCGGACGCGGCCGCGGCCCGCGGCCAGCAGGTTGGTGACGGCACGCCCGTTCACATCACGATCCCGACCCCGAACCCGTGGGTCCCGCTCCGAATCCTGGCACTGGGCAAGACAGGAGCGGAGCGGGTCGAAGCCGACATCTACCTGCTGACCGACATCAAGCCCGCGCTGCTGCCTTCGCCCGTGCTACCCAACGGGATGGAACTCCAGCACAGCCAGGCCGCCACGGACGGCCTCCTGGCCGACCTTCGCAGCGATCAGGGCATGGAGTGGATCCCAGACTCGGCGTGGCTGAGCAAGATCGCCATCGACGCCTCCGCGTCGCAGCTGGCGTTCGACCTCGCGATCGATGCATCCGGTCAGGGCACGCCGTCGCGCGTCCAGGCCGGACTGGACCTGCCGACCCCGGCCCAGCTCGGGATCACGGGCGAGCGGCTCGCGCTGGCGCTCCTCACCACCATCGCCGGCATCGGCGCCATCCTCCTGATCACGGCGTGGCGTCCGGCTCGCGCCACCCGGTGACCGCCGGGCTCACCCGGCGCGGCGGCGGCCGCGCCGGGCTACTCGCCGCTGCCGCCCTCGTTCTCGGCGCCTGCTCGACCCGCGCGGGCACGCCGGTGGTCACCATCGACATCGCCTACTCGCGCTTCGAGCCGGCGACAATCACCGTGCCGGCCGGCGTCCCGGTGACGTTCGTGATCCGCAACGCGGATCCCATCGACCACGAGTGGATCGTCGGGGACGATGCGCGTCACCAGCGGCACCGAACGGGGACCGAGCCCGTGCACGACGAGCGACCGACGGAAGTCTCGATCGACGCCGGCACGACGCAGACAACGATCGTGACGTTCGACACAGCGGGAACGCTGGCGTACGTCTGTCATCTCCCGGGACACGAAGCGTACGGAATGATCGGTACCATGACCGTCACATCGTCGCGTTGACAGGACCGCGGGCGCAGCCATTGGCGTTCCGCCTCCTGGCGTTCCGCCGTCGCTGCCGGATCGCTATCCTCGCGTGGTGCGACCCATCCCGCCCCCGTTCGACCAGATCGTGGCCGGCCAGACGGCGACCATTCGAGCCGCCGGCACGACCCTCCTCAACCTTCGTCTGCTGACCAAGGACCTCGCTTTCAGCCACGAAGAGCGGGCAGCCTTCGGCCTGCGCGGCCTGCTCCCCGATCGGGTGACGACCATCGAGGAGCAGATGGAGCTCGAGCACGAGCACATCCGGCGCAAGGTTGACGACCTCGAGCGATACATCGGGCTCGCGGCGCTGCAGGACCGCAACGCGACGCTGTTCTACCGGCTCCTCGCCGAGCACATGGAGGAGTACCTCCCGATCGTCTACACACCGACGGTGGGACGCGCCTGCCAGGAGTTCAGCCACATCATTCGGCGCACGCGTGGGATCTGGATCACGCCGGCCGACGTGGACCGGGTCCCCGAGCTGTTGGCCGCGTCCCCGTTCGATGACGTCCGGCTGATCGTCGTGACCGACAACGAGCGGATCCTGGGACTCGGAGACCAGGGCGCCGGCGGGATGGCGATCCCCATTGGAAAGCTCGCGCTGTATACCGCGGCGTGCGGCATCCATCCGACGCTCACGCTGCCGGTCTCACTCGACGTGGGAACCGACAATGCGGCCCTGTTGCGCGACCCGCTGTACCTGGGGCACCGCGCCCCTCGCCTGCGCGGGGCCGCCTACGACGCGCTGGTCGAGGCATTCGTCGCGGCCGTCCAGGATCGCTGGCCCGGCTGCCTGATCCAGTGGGAGGACTTCAAGCAGCACAACGCCCTGCGCATTCGCGATCGCTACCGCGACCGGGTCCCGTCCTTCAACGACGACATCCAGGGCACCGCCGCCGTGGTCGTCGGTGGCCTGCTTGCAGCCATGCGCTACCTCGGCACGGGCTGGGACGACCAGCGAATCGTCCTCGCCGGGGCCGGGGCCGCTGGACTCGGCATCGCCGCACTCATCCGCCAAGCGATGATTGCCGACGGCCTCGCCGAGGCGGCGGCCTCGAGCAGGCTGTTGCTCGTCGACTCGGCTGGGCTCATCCACGCCGGCCGCGCGGACCTCGATTCGGCGAAGCGGACGATGGCGCTGCCGGTCGAGGCGCTCGGTGAGCTCGGGCTCGGCCAAGCTCGCCGGCCGGGCGGCGGGACGCATCCATCGCGCCGATCCGAGGATCTCCCCGGCCTCGAGGAGGTCGTGGCCGCCGTTCGCCCGACCGTGCTCATCGGCACGACCGGGACGCCGGGCACGTTCTCCGAGCGGGTGATTCGGGCCATGGCCGCCGGGACCGATCGCCCGATCGTGCTGCCGCTGTCCAACCCGACGTCGGTCGCCGAAGCGGTCCCGGCGGATGTCCTGCGCTGGACGGAGGGCAGGGCCATCGTCGCGACCGGGTCGCCGTTCGGGCCCGTGACCTACCGGGCGATCCGCCATGAAGTCGGGCAGGCCAATAACGTGTTCATCTTTCCGGGCGTCGGTCTCGGGGCGATCGTGTCCGAGGCCAGCGCCGTGAGCGACGCGATGTTCCTCGTTGCCGCCCGCACCCTGGCATCGATGGTTACCGAGGAACGGCTCGCGTCCGGGGCCATCTATCCGCCGATCTCCGACCTTCGGGCGGTTTCGAGGGCGATCGCCATCGCCGTCATGGACGAGGCGATCCGCTCGGGCCGCGCCGGCCCGGGGACGGGCACCGATCCCGCCACGGAGATCGATGCGGCGATGTGGTGGCCGGCCTACGTGCCGTATCGGCGTGGTTGACGTCGGCCGAGACAGGGTTTGGCCTGTGCGTCCCGGCATAGCGCTGAACCCGTCGTCCGCGGGCCCGTGCGCCGGGATGATGACCCGATCTTCTCACTTGACCCGCGCCGGTCGATCGAGAGAATGACGTCCCCTGACGCGTCTGGAGCACCCGTGACCGCTCGCGCGATGTCGTTCGCCCGCCCAATCCTCGATACAGCCGTCCCATTTGCCGTTCCGATCGGCCTGTCGGCGTTCCTGTTGTTCAGCGTCCAGCCCCTCGTGGGTCGACTCATGCTGCCCGTGTTCGGAGGGACGCCCGCAGTGTGGGCCACGTCGCTGTTCTTCTTCCAGGGTGTCCTCCTCGCCGGGTATGTGTACGGCCATCTATCCGTCACCCGGCTGGGCCGCTGGGGGCCCCCGCTGCACGTCGTCCTCGCCGTCGGGGCCCTGATCAGCCTGCTCGCGGCTCCGAGCGAGATCGGCGGTGCTCGAATCGATGTCATTCCGCCCGGGCTCGACCTCGTCAGGATCCTGTTCATCGTGGTTGGCCTCCCGGCGCTCGTCCTGACGACCACGACGCCGCTCGTGTCCGGCTGGTTCGAGGCCGCGCGGCATCGATCGGACGGGGATCCGTACTGGCTCTACGCCCTGAGCAACGGCGGCTCGCTGCTGGCCCTCCTAGCCTATCCGCTCCTCATTGAGCCGCGCCTGCCGCTGTCGACGCAGCGTGGGTTGTGGGCCCTGGGCTACGCGGCCCTGATCGTCCTGCTGGTCGGCGCGGCCGCGCGGGCACTCCCGGCCATCCGCGACCGGGCGGCCGAACGCGCGGCCGAACGCGAGGCCGCACGAGAGGCCGCACGAACGACCGGGTTAGCGGTGGGACAGGCCCGGGGCACATCGACCGCCACTTCCTTGACGTCCATTGCGTGGCGTCGGCGCGCGCGCTGGCTCCTCCTGGCCGCCGTCCCGTCCGGGCTGCTGTCGGCAGTCACGACGTTCATCGCCACGGACCTCGTATCGGCACCGCTGTTGTGGGTGGCGCCGCTATCGATCTACCTCGTCTCGTTCGTCATCGCGTTCTCCCCGCGCGGCGGCCGATGGGTGGGCCGGGCCGTTCGTGCGGCGCCGGCGATGGTCACCCTGCTCTGGGTCCCCTACGGGTCCGCCGGGGGTTGGCCGATCGTTGCCATCCTCGCCATGGAGCTGGCCGCGTTCGGCATCGTCGCAACGGCCCTGCACGGACGCCTGGCCGAAGATCGGCCGGATCCGTCGCGACTCACCGAGTTCTACCTGATTCTTGCCCTCGGTGGCGCCCTCGCGAGCGCGTTCGTTGCGCTTGTCGCGCCGGCCGTGTTTCCGGGGGTCTGGGAGTATCCGCTCCTGCTGGTCGGGGCCCTGGCCGGTCTCGCGCTGGTCACGACCGCGCCGGCACGGCGCCCGGGACCGGGCCGCGGCCTGAACTTCAGCCCGTTTGTCCACGGAGTTCGGGGCCGCATGGCACCGTACGGGGCGGCGGCGCTCGCCTTGATCGCAGCGCTTCTTGGAACCGGATCGATCGCCGCCGAGGCCGGTGCTCGCTGGCTCCTCGTCGGCGCGCTTGTCCTCGCGCTGGGTGCCCGACCATGGTTCCTGGCGCTCACGACGGCCTTCGTTCTCGGGCTGGCCACCTTCGTCCTGCAGCCGCCGGCGGTCTTCCGGGATCGCAGCTTCTTCGGGGTGACCCAGGTCCTCGTGTCGCGAGACGGTCAACTCACGCTCCTGATGAACGGGACGACGGTGCATGGCTCGCAGGCGACGGATCCGGCGCGTCACGGGATACCGCTCAGCTACTACGCTCAGTCCGGGCCGGCCGGCGACCTGTTTGCGATTGCCGGAGAACGCCGCGCCGAGGCGCTCAATGTCGGCGTGGCCGGTCTGGGCGGCGGAGCGCTGGCAACCTACGTGGACGACTCGACGACGATGACGTTCTTCGAGATCGACCCGATCGTGATCGCGGTCGCCTCGGACGCGCGATACTTCACGTACCTCGGCGACGCCGTGAATCGGCCGACGATCGTGGAGGGCGATGCGCGCCGATCCCTTGAACGTGAACCGGATGGGCGGTTCGACCTGTTGATCATGGATGCCTTTTCCTCGGACGCGGTCCCGGTCCATCTCCTGACGGTCGAAGCGATCGCGGACGAGCGACGCACGGTGACCTTCGACGGGATCCTCGCCTTCCACATCTCGAATCGCTACTACGACCTCGCCCCGGCGATTGCAGCCGGTGTCGGAACAACGGGGTTGACGGTCCTCGAGAAACACCACGATCCGGGCATCGTGCGGGAGCCCGGTGAGCTCCCGTCGCGATGGCTGGCGGCAACCCGAAGCGAAGCGACGCTGGACGCCTTGCGGACCGCAGGATGGGCACCCGTCCGGGCAGCCGACGACGCCTTCACCGATAACTACGCCGACTTGCTCGGGTATCTGTACGTCGCCCAATGATCGAGCGCGGCCGCCGACTGCGAGCCCGGATCGCGCGACCGGTCCTGATCGGACTGATGATCGTCCTTGCGGTCCTGATCGTCATCGAGACCATCGAGCTCTTCGGCATCATCGGGCACGAGAAAACCATCGGCGGCGACCTGCGCTATTACCGCTTCGTGGCAGAGCGCTGGCTCGAGACGGGTGTCTATTACACCCCGGACCAGTTGTCGGCGCCCTTCGTGGTCCGGGCGCTCGTCCACAACCTGTACCCGCCGCACGCCCTCTACCTGTTCATTCCATTCGTCTACCTGCCGGACGCCCTGTGGTGGGGCGTCCCATTCGTGATCGTCGGCTACGTGGTCTGGTGGTGTCGACCCACGCTGTCGGGATGGCTGCTGCTCGTCGTGATCATGGCCCTCCCCAAGACCGTGGCCCAGCTCATCGTCGGCAATACCGACATGTGGGTCACCTGCGTCGTGGCCGGGGCGGTCCGCTGGTCGTGGCCGGGCGTTCTCATGAGCTTCAAACCGTCGTTGGCCTTCCTGGCCGCGATCGGAGTTCGCTCGAGGTCGTGGTGGATCGCCCTCCTGGCGTTGGGGCTTGTCAGCGTGCCCCTGTGGTCGCTGTGGTTCGACTACTCGGTGGTCGTGCGCAACTCGAGCGCCGACCTCTCGTACTCGCTGGGCAATCTGCCCTTCTTCCTCCTCCCGATCGCGGCCTGGCTCATGTCATCGCGGAGGGGCGACGCGTCGTTGTGGCATTGGATGCGGCAACTCCTCGGCCGGGATCGACGCGCCGAAGGTCCTGCGGCATGAGCGATCACGCCACCGTGAACGCCGCCGTCCTGGAACGGCCGGGGGCGCCGCTGGCGATCGAACGACTTGTCCTTGCGCCCCCCAGGCCGGGCGAGGTCAGGGTACGGATGCTGGCATCGGGCGTCTGTCATTCCGATCTCCACGTCCGTGACGGCGACTGGGAGCGTCCCGGCCCCATCGTCATGGGTCATGAGGGTGCCGGGCTGGTCGAGGCCGTAGGCCGCGGGGTGGAATCTCCGCGGGTCGGCGACACCGTCGCGCTGGCCTGGCTGATCCCGTGCGGAACGTGCCGATCGTGCCGCAGCGGACGAACCTGGGAGTGCCCGGTGTCACCGTCGTACCGACACCAGATGCTTGACGGCACGACGCGCTTCCGACGGCCCGGGGGTGATCCGGTCCTCGCCTATTGCGCGATCTCCACGATGGCGGAGGCGGCCGTCGTGCCGGCCCTCGCCGCAATTCCCATCCCTGAGGGCCTGGACCCGGCGGCCGCCGCGCTGATCGGGTGCTGCGTTGCCACCGGCGTCGGCGCCGTGACCAAGACCGCAGCCGTACCGCGGGGAGCGACGGTCGCGGTCATCGGCCTGGGCGGCGTGGGCCTGTCGTGCGTCATGGGCGCGGTCCTCGCCGGGGCGATCCGCATCGTGGTCGTGGACCGAGTGCCCGCCAAGCTCGAGCTTGCCCGCGAGCTCGGCGCAACCGATGTTGTTCTCGCGGACGATGTCCCGGCCAGCTCGCTCGCGGCGCTCCGCGACGCCACCGACGGTGGTCCCGACTTTGTCTTCGAGGCGATCGGGCTGCCGGCGACCGTCGAGTTGGCGATCGGCGCGCTGCCCGTGGGTGGAACGGCGGTGCTGGTCGGGATGACCCCGTATGGCGTGTGCGCGTCCTTCGAGGTGTTTCCGTTCGTCGACGGCAGCCGACGGATCCTCGGCTCGAACTATGGGTTCGCCGAACCGCCGATCGACTTTCCGAGGTACGCACGACTGGCCCTCGACGGCCGCCTCCCCATCGAGCGACTGGTTGATCGCCGGATCTCGCTCGGTGACGTCGAGGACGCCTTCGACCGGATGCGCCGGGGGGAGGGCGTTCGCCAGGTCATCGTGTTCTGACCGCCGCCTGGTCGTGCGCGGCGACATCGGTGGTGCGCAGAGGACATCAGCCGTCGCGCGGCCGGAGCGACCGTCGGTGTGCGGCCAACTCCGGAAACCAACGCGCGACAACGACGACGCCGAGCAGGCACAGCAGACCCCCGGACAGCACGGACAGCTGCGGACCGACCACGGAGGCAACCGCGGCCGCCTCGATGTCGCCGATCCGCGGGCCGCTGGTGACGACGAGGAGGTGAATGGACGTCACCCGCCCGCGCAGGTTGTCGGGCGTCGATAGCTGGGTGATCGTGCCGCGCAGGACCGCGGACAGGACGTCGGCGGCCCCGGCAAGCGCGAGCATCACCAGCGCCACGATGAACATGACGCCCGGAGCGTCGGCCGCGAGGATGCAGGCGATGCCGAAGCCCGTGATCGCGGCGCCCCACGCCGCGACCATGACGATCACGGTCCCTCCGATCCGCACCACCCGGGTGATCCAGCCCGACGTCAGCGCACCGACGAAGGCGCCGGCGGCCGGAGCGGCGGCCAGGAGACCGAACCCGGTGGGCCCGGCATCGAAGACATCGAGCGCCAGGATCGGGAACAGCGATGCGGGCATCCCGAAGATCATCGCGTTCAGGTCGATGGCGAAGGTCGAGAGAATGACCCGTTGCGACCGGACAAAGACGAACCCCTCCCGGATCGCCTGGAGCCCCGGGCGGGCCGCGCCGGCGAGCGGGCGCAACGGCCGAATCGCCAGCAGCGCGACGATCGAAGCGGTGAACGAGGCGGCGTCGACAGCGTACGCGGCGGCGAGGCCGATCGTCGCAATGAGGAGGCCGCCGATTGCCGGACCGGCGATCGATGCCACCTGGAAGTTCAACTGGTTCAGGGCGATCGCCGCGGACAGTCGTTCCGGCGGCACGAGGCGCGGGATGGCCGACGCGCGCGTGGGTTGATCGATGGCGCCGACGGACGCGTGGACGAACGCCAGCCCCAGGATCAGGCCGAGCGACGGGGTCGGGAGCATCGCCACGGCAGCGAGCGCCGCGCTCGAAAGGGCGAGTCCGACCTGGGTGACGATCAGGAGTCTGCGCCGATCGAATGCATCGGCGAGCGAACCCGCCCCGATCGAGAATGCCAGGATGGCGATGAGCTGGACCGTTGTGAGGGCCGCGACGGCGAGCGTCGAGCCGGTCAGGACGTAGACCTGGAACGGAAGGGCAACCCTGGTGATGTTGGTCCCCACCGACGAGACGACCTGGCCGCCCCAGATCAGCCGGTAGTCGCGGTCATGCCGAAGCGGGCCGACGTCGAGCAGGACTCCGCGGACGCGACCATGTGAGCGCGGAGCGTCCGGCAACGCCATGGTCGCCCGGGGACCTCAGCTCGGACGGCAGGGATTCTGGGCGCGGCTCGGTGGGTGGCTTACCTGTCGCGCTCGGCGGCCGAGGTCAGCGCGGCCTGCGCAGCCGCCAGCCGCGCGACCGGCACCCGGAATGGCGAGCAGGACACGTAGTCCAGCCCGATCCTCTCGCACTTTGCGATTGATTCCGGATCCCCGCCGTGCTCACCGCAGATCCCAAGCTCGATGTCGGGGCGCGTGGCACGACCCTTGTCCACGGCGATCTTCATGAGGCCGACAATCGCGTCGTCGAGCGTCTGGAATGGGTTGAACGGCAGGATCCCGTCCTCGACGTACTTCAAGAGGAAGCCGCCCTCGGCATCGTCCCGGCTGTAGCCGAACGTCATCTGGGTGAGATCGTTCGTGCCGAAGCTGAAGAAGTCGGCGTGGACCGCGATCTCGTCGGCGGTCAGGGCGCCGCGGGGGACCTCGATCATCGTCCCGAAGACGTACTCGACCTCGACACCGGCCTTCGCCTCGACGGCGAGCGCCTCCGCCTCGAGGATCTCCTTCGTGCGGACCAGCTCGTTCACGTGGCCGACGAGCGGGATCATGATCTTGGCCTTCGGGTTGCCGCCGGCCTTCTTGACGGCGATCTCCGCGTTGAGGATCGCCCGCGTCTGGATCTTCACGAAGTCCGGGATCATGAGGCCGAGCCGGCAGCCGCGCAGCCCCAGCATCGGGTTCTGCTCGTGCATCGACTGGATCGTGGCCAGGAGCTCGCGGTCTTCCTGGGAAGCTGCGTCACCGGCCTTCGTGACCTTGACGAGCTGGTCCTCGAGGTTCGGCAGGAACTCATGGAGCGGCGGGTCGATGAGGCGAACCACGACCGGCAGTCCGTCCATCGCCCGGAAGATCCCCTCGAAGTCGCCCTGCTGGAGCACTTCCAGCTTGGCCATGGCGGTGTCGAACGTGGCGACGGCTTCCGCGTCGTCGGAGGACAACGCCGTCCCCGACGCCCGCTTCGCCTTGGCACGGGTCGCGAGATTGGCGACCAGGATGGCCCCGCGCACGATCTCGAGCCGGTCGCCCTCGCGGAACATGTGCTCGGTCCGGCACAGGCCGATGCCCTGCGCGCCGTACCCACGGGCCTGGGCGGCTTCCTCGGGCTTGTCGGCGTTCGTCCAGACCTCCATCCGACGGATTCCGTCGGCCCAGCCGAGGATCTGCTGGAGCTCCGGCTGATCCTCGAACCGCGCCTCGACCGTCGGCAGAGCGCCGACAAAGACCTCGCCGGTCGAGCCGTCGACACTGATCGGGTCGCCTTCGGCAAACGTGATTCCATTCGCCGTGGCCGAGCGCATCGTGTAGTCCACGACCAGCTCGGCGCACCCGGCCACGCACGGCTTGCCGATCTGGCGCGCAACCACCGCGGCGTGGGACGTCGCGCCGCCACGCGCCGTCAGGATGCCCTGGGCGACGGCCATGCCGTGGAAGTCGTCGGGCGATGTCTCGATCCGCACGAGAACGACGCGTTCGCCGCGTCCCACCCACTCGACCGCGATGTCGGCATCGAAGACCGCCTTCCCGACGGCAGCGCCGGGCGAGGCGTTGAGACCCTTCGCGATGCGGACGGCCGCCTGCCGTGCGGCGGGATCAAACTGGTCCCGGAGGAGCTGGTCCACCTGCGCCGGGTCGATCCGGGCGACGGCCTCCTCCTTCGAGATCAGGCCCTCCGCGACCATGTCGACGGCGATCCTGACTGCTGCGGCGGCCGTGCGCTTGGCGGAACGAGTCTGGAGCATGTAAAGCTTGCCGCGTTCGATCGTGAACTCGAGATCCTGCACGTCTCGGTAGTGCTGCTCGAGCTGCCGGCCGATGCGCTGGAACTCGGCGTAGACGTCGGGCATCTCGTGCTGCATTTCGGCGATCTTCGGCGCCGTACGGATGCCGGCCACGACGTCCTCGCCCTGGGCATTGGTCAGGTACTCGCCGTAGAGGACCTGCTCGCCGGTGTTCGGATCGCGTGTGAAGGCGACTCCCGTGCCCGAATCGTCGCCCATGTTTCCGAAGACCATCGTGACGACGTTCACGGCCGTGCCGAGGTCGTGGGCGATCTTCTGGTTGTTGCGGTAGTCGTACGCACGCTTGCCGAACCACGACCCGAAGACCGCCTTGACCGCGAGGTCGAGCTGGTCATTGGGATCCGACGGGAACTCGCGGCCGGTGTCCTCGCGGACGATGGTCTTGAACGCCTGGGCGACCTCGTGGAGCGCCGCCGCGTCAAGGTCCGTGTCCTGGGCCGCGCCATGAGCGTGCTTGGCAGCGTCGAGAGCCGCGTCGAAGCGGTGACCATCGACGCCCATGACGATCCGTCCGAACATCTGGATGAATCGCCGATACGCGTCCCAGCCGAACCGCTCGTTGCCGGTCAGCGCGATGAGCCCGTGCAGCGTCTCCTCGTTCAGGCCCAGGTTGAGGACGGTGTCCATCATCCCGGGCATCGAGAACTTCGCCCCGGAGCGAACGCTCACGAGGAGCGGGTTGGCGGGATCGCCGAACCCCTTGCCCGTCTGCTCCTCGACCACCTTCACCGCGGCGAGGACGTCGTCCCACAGGCCCTCGGGGAGCGTCTCCCCCGCCGCGAAGTAATCGTTGCAGGCCTCGGTCGTGATCGTGAAGCCGGGCGGGACCGGCAGACCGGCGTTCGTCATCTCCGCGAGCCCGGCACCCTTGCCGCCGAGGAGGTCGCGCATCGACGAATCGCCCTCGGCCGCTCCCCCACCCCACGCATAGATGTAGCGCCTGGCAGCCCGCTGGGCGCGCGGGGCGGTCGTGACGGTGTCGGTCATGGTCGATGGGCTCCTCGGGGGACGCAGCGCTGCTCGTGTGCGCGGCCGCGGTCGGTCGGACTGATCGGTCCGCTGGATTGTACCCGCGGAGCCGCCCCGGCCTCGGTTTCGACTCGGTTGCGGGACAGCCCTCAGGTGGGCCCGGTACACTCGATGCATGCTTGAATCGCCTGCCTCAGGCTTGATCGCGCCCGATGACGACCGGTACAACGCATCCCTCGTGCAGCGCGTCGATCAGCACGACAGCCTCGCCTACTTCTGGGTTCGCTTCGACGGCGATGCCACCCCGTTCGAGCCCGGCCAGTACATGACGATCGGGGTGATGGTCGACGGCCGCATCGTCCAGCGCCCGTACTCGGTGGCTTCGTCGCCGCGCGTGGCCGGCGACGAGGGATACGAGCTGTACATCCGCCTGGTGAACGGCGGCCAGTTCACGCCGCTCCTGTGGGACCTGCCGGTCGGCCATCGGATGCGGATGATCGGCCCGAAGGGCAAGTTCGTCCTCGAGCCCGACGACGACCGGATCCACCTGTTCATCTCGTCGGGAACCGGGAACGCGCCGTTCGTGTCGATGATGCGGACGCTCCTGCTGGATGGCGCCCCCCGACGCGCGGTGTTCCTCAACGGCGTCTCCTACGAGGGCGACCTCGGATACCGCCAGCTTCTCGAGGGCTGGGAGTCATCCGGCGAGTATCCGGTGACCTACGAGCCGACGGTGTCGCGCCCCTCGGATCCCGCGAACGCGGGCTGGACCGGGCGCGTCGGTCGAGCCGAGGTCGCGCTCGCCGGGGTCCTCGACGACCACGGCCTGACGCCCGACAACACGATCGCCTACCTCTGCGGAAACCCGGACATGATCCTGGCGGCGGAAGCCACGCTGCTCGAGCGCGGCTTCCCCGCGGCGCAGGTCAAGAAGGAGCTCTACTGGCCCAAGGGGAAGGAGCCCAGGGGCGGCGCGTAGCCTGCATCGCGGCAACGTTCCCCGGCCGCACGGTCCGGGCGGGGTTCCGGCGGCACGTCACCCGATCCGCCATCCGTCTCGCGGCACGTCGCCTGCGAATCCGCGTCGTACGTGAGCGGACCGCCCGGCTCGCCAAGCGTCACTCACCAGGACGGTTGGTATGCGGCGCCCGTTGGGCGGCTGATCGCTCCGCACGGCGCGGATCACGCCGCCGTGTACCACGTGGATTCGTGCCTGACGAGAAGCTGAGACCTGACAATCGTCCGACCGGCTGGCGCAACCAGGAGCGCACCGCGGCCCCACGATCCGAGAACGCCGTTCCGAGGCTGCCGTGATGCGCCGACACCCGCCGTCGATTCGTCGACGTATCGAGGACGACCAGTAGCCGGCTCGTCGTGCGAGGCCTCCAGCCATATCGATCGAACACGACCCCGCCGACGAGTCGCTGCTTGACGTCAAGCCGACGGATCGTGTCGTCGATGGCCGTGAGCTCGGTCTTTATCTCGACGACGAGCGCGAGGCCGTCGGTCGGCCGGAGTCCCAGGATGTCGATCGATCCGCGCTCACCGTATTCGTTGAACGTCACCTCCACCTGCGTCTCCCAGCCAAGCCGCGCCAGCGATTGGGCGCAGGCTCCGACCACTCGCGCGTGACGCTCGTCGAGCAGCGAATCAACCGAACCGCCTCGCCAGCTCACTGCGGCATCGACCCTCGCGTCGACCGCCGCGAACACACGGCGCAGGACTCGAAGGGAGACCGAGGATAGGTGGCCGCGCTCGATCAGCGACACCGGTGACTGCGATACGCCTGCCGCGCTCCCGACATCGACCTGGCGGAGGCGCCGCCGACGCCGCAACGCTCGGAGCAGACGGCCGGTCCGAAGTTCATCCACTCGACGATCGTGACGCCGAAGCCTTCACGCGGACCCAACTGGGCCGCATGAGCGCCGTCCCAAGGCAGTCCATCACGCATCGCCCCCCCGGTACGACCCCGGGCAGTGCGTGCATCCGATCGGGATCCGCGCGGGGCCCACCCAGCTCCCTGGCTGGTGGGTGACACTCCAGAGGACGGATCGCCGCGAAAGAAGCCAGACGGGGGCGCTCTCGCGCCACCCGGGCTCGTGCGTGGGTGGGGCGCCGCGCCGGCGTGGGTGGGGCGCCGCGCCGGCGTGGGTGGGGCGCCGCGCCGGGCTCGGGTCACGCTGTGCGATCGGGCGCCGCACCGGGCGCCGCGCCTCCCCTGGGCTACGGTCGCGCCGCCTCCATCCGGTCCAGGATCGCCCGCTTGACGCCCGCAATGGAGATCCGCTCCTGGGTCATCGAATCGCGATCACGCACGGTGACCGCCCCGTCCTCGAGCGAATCCACGTCCACCGTGACGCACCACGGCGTGCCGATCTCGTCCTGGCGCCGGTACAGCTTCCCGATCGCGGCCGAGTCGTCGTAGACCGCCATCACGTCGCGGGCCAGGTCGGTCCGCAGGCGATGACAGAGCTCCACGATCTCGGGACGCTTCTTGAGGAGCGGCAGAACGGCGACCTTGTACGGCGCGAGCTCTGGATGCAGGCCGAGGACGACCCGTTTCTCGCCCCTGACCTCCTCCTCGCGATAGGCGTCGATGAGGAACGTGAAGGCCGCCCGGTCGGCGCCCGCCGCCGTTTCCACGATCCACGGCACGAAATGCTCTTCGGTCGCCGGATCGAAGTATTCGAGGTTCTCGCCGGACGCCTCGGCGTGGCGCGACAGGTCAAAATCGCCGCGATTGTGGACGCCCTCGAGCTCCTTCCAGCCGAACGGGAAGCGGTACTCGACATCGACAGCCTTCTTCGCGTAGTGGGCCAGCTCGTCCGGTCGGTGCTCCCGGGTGCGCAGACGCGCCGGCGTGACGCCGTAGGCCTCGTACCAGGCACGGCGACGCGGGAGCCATTCTTCGAACGCCGCCGCGGCCGGATCGCCGGGGCGAACGAAGTACTGCATCTCCATCTGTTCGAACTCGCGCATCCGGAAGACGAAATTGCCCGGGCTGATCTCGTTACGGAAGCTCTTCCCGATCTGGGCGATCCCGAACGGCACCTTCTTGCGGCTCGACTGCTGGACGTTCTTGAAGTTGACATAGCTGCCCTGGGCCGTCTCGGGTCGGAAGTAGACGATCGATCCCTCGTCCTGAACCGGGCCCATGTGGGTCTGGAACATCAGGTTGAACCGGCGTGGTGCGGACAGCGGCCCGCCGTCGTTGGGACAGCTGAGCCCGAAGCGCTCCACGACCGTCGCGTCGAGCAGATCCGTCGCCGTGAGCTCCTCGGCGCCCGGAAGTTCGTCGAGACGGTAGCGGCGCCGACAGGTCCCGCACTCGACGAGCGGATCGGAGAACGACCCCACGTGTCCCGATGTCACCCAGACCTGCGGGTGCATGAGGATCCCGGCGTCGAGACCCACGATATCGGTTCGGTCCTGGACCATCGCCCGCCACCAGGCGCGCTTGACGTTGTTCTTCAATTCGACGCCCAGGGGCCCGTAATCCCACACGGCGTTGATCCCGCCGTAGATCTCCGAGGATGGGAAGACGAACCCGCGGCGCTTGGACAGCGACACGATCGTGTCGAGGTTCGCCACGGCGGGCAAGACGTCATCGGATCCGGAGGGCGGAGGGGTCGTCACGGTCGGGCTCCGAAAGGGCGACCGGCCGTGGAAGGGACGGTCGCGTGGGGTGGCGGGGTCAGCGAATGCTACCAGTCGATGCGGTAGGTGGCCCGGGCTCCCGCTCGGCGGGCGCGCCGCCTGGCGACGAGGAAGGCGACCACGTTCAACAGGCTCAGGCCGACGACCATGAGCCACAGGCTGGTGATCGGCGGGATCGCTCCCGTCCCGCTGCCCAGGTCGGTGGGTGGCGGCGTCGTGCCCGGATGGGTCGCGCGGTCCTGGCTGCCCGACGGGGTCGGCGTCGGGCCGACGGTCGGGGTCGCCGTGAACGCGGCAACGGAACCGCTCGGGCCGGACGTAGCCGACGGACAGCTCAGCGACAGCGGTCCGGTCGGCGGATTCGAATCGATGGTCAGGTAGCCGTCGGCGCTGTCATCGAACATGAGGATGTGGGCCCGGATCGTGTGCTCGCCCGGCAGCACGACACCGGATGCTTCGAATCCGCGTGCCGCCGAACCAATCTGCCCCACCCAGGCGAAGTCGGGCGGGATCCCGTCGTCGCCCGACTCGCCACTGACCAGCTTCCCGGCGCCGTCGATGCGGAGGAACGCGACTTCCGGGCGGTCGCTCTTGAAGATGGCGCCGTCCGTTGACAGCACCAGCGCGCTCAGGATCTGGGTTGCGCAGTCGTACCGAAGGCTGAACGTCCCGACCACCTTGGCGGAACCGTGGTGCTGCATCGTCGTGAACAGGTCGCCCGACGTCCACTCGGACGGATCCCCGTCGATCACGGCGGCGCCGGGCAGGGGAACCGGCGCGAGCGCCGCCACGGGAGCCGCGACGGCGAGCGCGAGCGCCGCCGCCGCGACGGCCAGACCGATGTGGGCCGGCCACGACCCGGTCGCAACGCGGAAATGAAGCTTCGGGATCATCGGCTCCTCCCAGCCAGGCGGTCGATCGTTTCGACCGCGCGACACCTGCCACCCGAACTGCCTGATCCGGAGGCTCCGTCCAGATTCGACCTTCGGTCCAGTGTTGTCCAGTGTGGAATTGTGACGTCAAGCGTAGTCCATCGCGGGGCCCGTCACCGCACCGCTGGGCACCACTCGACGGCACCCTCCCCACCATGCCGCACCTCCCCACCAGGCCGGACGCTGGTCGTCCGGGATCAGTCGGTTCGAGGGGTGCCCGCCGTACCCGCCAGTTCGGCTGCTCCCACGGGCTGGTCGCCGCGGATCTCGTCGAGGAAGGCAAGCGAACGAGGATCGCGCTCCAGGGCGACCCGCAGGAAGTCGCGGAGGTCGGCCTCCACTTCCCGCTCGACGGCAACAGACAGGCGGAGGGCGGCGATGGCCTCGATGTCGAGGCGCTGGTAGGCCTTGAGCAGCTTGAGGGCCTCCAGCGACAGTTCGGTCCGGTCGTAGGGCGGGCCGGGGCAGCGCTGGCAAACCACGCCACCGGCGGGCGGCACCCATCGATAGCGCTCGTCGGCCTCGAGCAGTCGATCGCACTCGACACACCGATCGACCTCTGGACGCACCCCGTACTCGTCGGCTACCCGCATCTCGTACCAGCGGGCCACGCGATCCGCCGCCATGCCAGCGTCGAGCAGCTCGTAGGCGCGGTGCAGCAGGCGATACGTCGGCTCCGACGGGTGATGTTCCTCGAGCGAACGATCGGCGAGCTCGGCCAGGTACCACGCCGTCGCCGTTCCCTCGAGCGAGTCGCGCAGGCGCAGCCATGCGTGTTCCACCGTGACCTGGGTCACGATCTCGAATGTCCGGCCGCGCGCGAGTGCCACCGTCAGTTCGGCGAACGGCTCCAGGCTGCCGCCGATCCTCGACGTGGGACGACGAATCCCCTTGGCGATCGCCCGAATCTTGCCCAATCCCGGCGTGATGAGCGTGAGGACCCGATCGGCCTCGCCCAGATCGAACCGGGTGAGCACGATGGCCTCGGTCGTGTAACGACGCGGCGCTGGCATGATCGACGACGGTACCATCCCGCGCCAGGGCGGTCGGTTGCAAGCACAACCGGCTACTTCCACCGCGCATGTTCTGTGCCGGCACGCTACACTGGGCCGACGATGAGCCAGATGGCCCGCCCTACCCTCGACCTGGACCTCGCGCAGCTCGTGGCCGACACGGAGACCGAGATCCGACGCGTCATCGGCGAGCGGGATCCATCGACGAACGGCGTCTACGACATGGTCCGCTACCACCTCGGCCTCGACGGGTCGGGGGCGTCATCGGGCAAGCGGATGCGCCCGCTGCTCGGCCTCCTCGCCTACGCGTCGATCGCGGGCGACCATCGGCCGGCCCTGCCCGGCGCCGCGGCCGTCGAACTCGGTCACAACTTCAGCCTCGTCCACGATGACATCGAGGACGGCGATGCCGAGCGGCGTCATCGACCCACGCTGTGGTCGATCCACGGCATCCCCCAGGCCATCAACGCGGGGGACATGCTCTTCAGCCTGAGCCGGGTCGCCCTGCATCGCCTGTCCGACCTCGGCTTCAGCGACGCCAGGGTCCTTCGCATCATGCGCCTGTACGACGTGACCTGCGTCGCCTTGTGCGAAGGCCAGTACATCGACATCTGGACGAGCGAGCACGACGACGCGATGTCGGTCGAGCTGTACTTCGACATGATCGGGCGCAAGACGGCGGCGCTCATCGCGGCCTCCATCGAGGCGGGGGCCCTGCTCGCGACCGACGACGACGACGTCATCCGCCGCTACCGCGCCTTTGGCTGGTCCCTCGGCATCGCGTTCCAGCTCAATGACGACCTGCTCGGCATCTGGGGCGCGGAACAGCGAACCGGCAAGGAGGCCACGGACGTGGCCCGACGCAAGAAGACGCTTCCGGTCATCTATGCCCTTGAGCATGCTGCGAGCGCCGACCGCGTCCGACTCCGTGAGCTGTACGCCGCGGACGGCACCGATCGGAGCGTGGTCGCGGAGATCGTGACGATCCTGGAGCGCTCCGGGGCGCGCGAGTTCACGCGGGCCGAGGCGCAGCGCCACCGGGACGAGGCGCTGTCCCAGCTCGACGCCGCCGGGGTCGCCGACGCCGTCGCCCGTTCCCGGCTGCGCGAAATCGTCGTCGGGGTGATCAGCGCCTGATCCGGCCCACGGTCGAGCCGGCCGGCTTGGCGCCAGGTTGACCGCGAGGTTCAGGCGTCGGAAGCCGCGCCCCCGGTGTCGCCATCGCGCCCCCCGCCCCCACGCACCGCGAGAACCTTGCCGACTCGGCGGCCATCCGTCGTCTCAACGGTCAGCACCAGGCCGGCGACCTCGATTCGGTCGCCCGGCGACGGGACGCCGCCCACCCGGTGATAGATGAGCCCGCCCACGGTGTCGTACTCCTCCTCGTCCTCGAGGGTCAGGTTCACGTCGAAGATTTCGGCCAACTCGTCCACGTCGGTGCGCCCGTCGACCCGAACTTCGTCGGCAGACAGGCGCACGATGAGCGGCTCCTCCACGTCGTACTCGTCCTGGATCTCACCGACGATCTCCTCCAGGAGGTCCTCGATCGTGATCAGGCCCGCCGTGCCGCCGTACTCGTCCAGGACCACGGCCAGGTGGACCCTGCGTCGCTGGAGCTCGTGCAGGAGATCGTCGATCGTCATCGATTCGGGCACGAGCACCGGCGGCCGCAGCAGGGTGCGCAGCGCCGGCCGGGGGCCGGAATCGTCCTTCAGGAACCGCAGCAGGTCCTTGGCGTAGAGGATCCCGACGATCTCGTCGATCGAGTCCTCGTACACGGGAATGCGCGAGTGCCCGCCACCGACGATGGCGTCGATCGCCTCCTCCAGCGTCGCAGTCGCCGCGAGCGTGATCATCGCCACGCGCGGCACCATCACTTCGTGGACGCGCCGCTCGCCGAGCTCGATGACCGCGTTGATCATCTGCTCCTCTTCCGCTTCAAGGATTCCCTGCTCCCCCCCGCGCTCCACGATCAGCTTGAGCTCCTCGGCGGTGATCTGGGCCTCGCGCGGCACGTCGGCACCGAGGCGCCGTGAGATCCAGCGCGTGATCGCGGCCAGCACGCCCACCAGCGGCGAGAGCACGCGGTTGAGGAGGTCGACGGGCCCCGACAGGACGAGAGCGAAGCGATCCGGATGGGCCAATGCGAGCGACTTGGGCACCAGTTCCCCGAACACGATCGTGAACAGGGACAGGAGGACGGTCACGGCAACGAGGGCAACGCCGTCGGCGTAGCCCGTCGGGATGCCCAGCGTGCGCAGCGACGCTGCCATCGTCGCCACCAGGGTGATCGCGGCGAATGCCGAGGCGAGGAACCCGACGAACGTGATGGCCAGCTGGATCACGGCGAGGAACCGCCCGGGGTCGTCGACGAGCCGGCGAACGCGCAGTGCCGAGCGACGGCCCTCCTCGGCAAGCTGTTCGAGGCGACTGCGCCGCACGGTGATGAGGGCGATCTCGGCTGCCACGAACACCCCGTTGACGAGAACGAGGACAGCGATCACGAGGAGCTCCACGAGGGTCTCGTTCATTCGACGGCGCCGTCCTCCTCCGCGGCAGGCTCAACCGCGACGGGCCGCGGCTCACGGATCCGGGCGGGGACGCCGACGGCCAGCTTCCCGGCCGGGACGTCGCGAGTGACGACAGCTCCGGCACCGGTCTTCGCATCGTCGCCGATCTCCAGGGGGGCGACCAGCATCGAGTCGACGCCGAGGAAGACGCGGCTGCCGATCGTCGTGCGGTGCTTGCGTGTCCCGTCGTAGTTGGCGGTGATCGTCCCGGCCCCGACGTTGGTACCCGGCCCCAGCTCCGCATCCCCGAGGTAGCTCACGTGGTGTTGCTTGACCCCGGCGCCGAGGCGCGTGTTCTTCAGTTCGGCGAAGTTGCCGACCTGGGCGCCGGGGCCGACGACGCTCCCCGGTCGCAGGTGGGCAAACGGGCCGACGGTGGCTCCGTCTTCGATCGTCGACTGCTCGACGACGCTCGCCCAGACCTGGCACTCGCGGCCGATGGTGGAGTCGATGATCTGGCTGCCGGCACCCACGACGGTTCCCTCCCCCACCCGGGTGGTGCCCTGGAGAACGACATTCTGTTCGAGGACGACGTCGCCGGCCAGCTCGACGGCCGCATCCAGGTACACGGTCGATGGGTCGCGCATGGTGACGCCGTCGCGCATCCAGCGCTCATTGATCTCGGTTCGCATGTCCCACTCGGCCTGGGCGAGTTGCGCTCGATCGTTGATCCCGGTCAGGCGGCCGTCATCATCGGCGTCGAGCGCGGCCACGAGGCGTCCATCCGCCCGTGCCAGCGCCACCAGCTCGGTGAGGTAGATCTCACCCGTTGACGGCGACGGCACGAGTGAGCCGATGCGGCCGCGCAGCCAGGCCGCGTCGAAGGCGTACAGGCCGGCGTTGATCTCGACCAGGTCGCGTTCATCGTCGCTGGCGTCGCGTTCCTCGACGATCCGCTCCACGGCACCGGCGTCGTTGCGCACCACTCGCCCGAGGCCCGACGGATCGTAGGCCGCGACAGCCACCACGGCGAGGGCTGCATGATCCAGGCGGCGCTGCTCCAGCAAGTCGGCAAGGAGGCCGACGGTCACGCGCGGCACGTCACCCGACAGCACGAGAATCTCATCGACATCCGGCGGGACCGCGGCGATGGCCACCCGCAGCGCATCACCGGTTCCGCGTGGATCCTCCTGGAGCACGTAGTCGACACGATCCTCGAACGACGTGCGCACCGCCGCGGTTGCCGGCGAGACGACCACCAGCGGGCGCGTTCCGGTCACCCGCTCGGCGGCATCCAGGACGAATGCCAACATGGGCCGGCCACACAAGGGGTGGAGAACCTTTGGAAGGCGAGATCGCATCCGCGTGCCCAACCCGGCCGCGAGCACGACTGCGACCACCCGGAGCGACCCGGTACTGGGGGGGTTCACGACGGGCGGCGCTGGAGCAGGTCGGCGGTCTGACGCAGGCTCCCAACGAGGGCGAGGTCCTGCGCTTCGGGGGGTTCAGTCATCGATGGGTACGCGGCATCGTAGGGGCGTCCTGAGCGGAGTGTCAATCGTGGGCGGCCGGCGCGGCATCAGCGAACCTGGGCGATGGCTTCGACCTCGACGAGGGCGCCCTTCGGCAGCCCGCCCACGCCGACGGTCGATCGCGCCGGCGGCGGGTCTGGCACAAACCGGGCGTAGATCGCGTTGACGGCGGCAAAGTCGGCCACGTCCGCCAGAAAGATGGTCGTCTTCACCACGGCCGACCAGCCGACGCCTGCGGCGTCGAGCACCGCCGTCAGGTTGGTCAACGCGCGGTCCGCCTGGGCCGCGACGCCGCCCTCGACCAACTCGCCCGTCGAAGGGTCGATGCCAACCTGGCCCGAGCAGAAGACGAGCGACTCGGTACGGATTGCCTGGCTGTACGGGCCGAGCGCCGCGGGGGCGCTCGCTGTGGCGATGGCGTCACGGGTCATGTGGGGCGGTCCTCCATGAGTGGTCGATCGGGGAAGTCGGGGCCGTCGGCCGGGCCGACCACGGCGGGTGGGTTGATGGCGAGTGGCGTGGCCTCGATGAACGGGGCGCCACCGGGCGCCGGGATGGAGCCGTCCGCGACGGCATCGCGAACGCGGTCGGCGGCGCTCGTCGCATCGCCCTCCGCAGCATAGAGGGTCCACAACGTGGGGCCCGACCCGGACAGGCCGACCGGGCGGCCGAGCAGTCGCATCAGACGCCGGCGGATGGGAATCAGCTCGGGCATGACGGCGGCCGCCGCGGGCAGGAGATCGTTGGCCGCGGCAAGGACGCCGGCGCGCTCCAGAAACGCCGATCGAGAGATGCCGCTCCCGAACTCTGACGCGAAGTGCTCCGACGTGCGGCGAACAACCCCGGGCTCGCCCATCGCTCCGGCGGACCATGCGGCGAAGACCGCGCCCGTCGAAACGGGGACGGCAGGCGTGACGAGCAGCACCCACGGGGCAGGCGAGGCAGGGTGCAGCCCGTGCAGCGGCGTCACTCGTTCGCCGCGTCCCTCGACGAGTGCCGGTCCCCCAGCCAGGAAGAACGGAACGTCCGAACCAATCGCCGCGGCGGTCGCCATCAATGTGACCGGGTCGAGGGTCGCACCCCATGCCTCGAGGGACGCGTCGAGTGCCGCGGCGGCGTCGCTGCTGCCGCCGGCGAGGCCCGCGGCGACCGGGATCCGCTTGTCGAGCCTGATCGCCAGCGGCGGCGTGGGATCGGATCGGCCGACCGCGGATCGAGCGGCCGCCACCGCGCGCAGGACGAGGTTCGCGGGATCGGGGCCCGCATCGAAGCCGCTGACGTGCAGGGTGTCGGTGCCGCGCGGAAGAACGGCGACCGACAACCGGTCTGCGAGGCCGAGCGGCACCATGACCGAGTGAAGGGAATGAAACCCGTCGGATCGCCGTCCGATCACGGCGAGCGTGAGATTCAGCTTGGCCGGGGCCACACGGACAGCGGGCGCCAACGCGCGGTTCATCGCGTCTTCCGTCCGCGCGCGTCCGGTCCAATCGGGCCCACCGCCTCGCGGAGGGCGAGCCATTCGCCCACCGCGAGCGTCTGCGGACGCCGCTCGGGGGCGATGCCGACGGCGGCAAGCGCGGCGTCGACCCGTTCCGTGGAGATCGGCAGCTGCCGCGCCAGGACGTTGTGGAGCATCTTGCGCCGCTCCCGGAATCCCGCCTGGACCAGGCGCCAGAGCTCATCCTCGGCGTCCGCGTCGGTCAGGCGGTCGTCGTCGGGGTACGGCTCGAGCACCAGGACGACCGACGCGACCTTGGGAGCCGGCTCAAAGGCCGTCGGCGGGACGATGGTGGCGACTCGGACCCGGGCGTGGTACTGGACGAACACCGACAGATACGACATCGCCCCCGGTGGTGCGGCAACCCGCTCCCCGACCTCGCGCTGAACCATGAGGACGATCCGGCGGGGCCGGGGCGACGTCCCCAGGAGCGCGTGCAGGATCGGTGACGTGATGTGATACGGAATGTTGGCCACGACGTCGTACGGCGGCGAAACGAGACGCACGAGGTCCTGGTCGAGAGCGTCGCCTTCGATGAGGCTGAGCGCCCCGGGCGTGTTCGGTCCCGCGTCGTCGGCCAGGCCCAGCGCGGCCGCATGTCGATCGCGCAGGTAGGCGGCGAGGCCGCGGTCCAGCTCGATCGCGGTGACGGCCGCGCCCGCGTCGAGCAGGGCGTCCGTGAGGATTCCCAGCCCCGGGCCGATCTCGACGACGCGACCTCCCGGCCGAGGATCGGCCTCGGCCAGGATGACCTCAAGGACATCGGGATCGGCCAGGAAGTTCTGCGACAGCTGCGACCGAGCTCGCAGGCCCGCCTCCCGCAGGACGCGGCGCACCGCGGCGGGATCGATCCGCGGGGACGCGGACAGGTCGCGGTTCATCGGCGCCGGGCGAGGGGCAACGACGGTCGGGCGTCGAGGTCCATCCCGGAGCGTTCGCCGGCCGCCAGCCGGCGCGCACCCGCAGCTCCGATCATCGCCCCATTGTCGGTACACAACCCGGGCCGCGGCACGATGAGCGGCAGCCCACGAGCCTCGGCCTCCGCGGCAAGGCGGTCGCGCAGGACCGCGTTGGCGGCAACACCACCGCCGATCACGATGGAGCAGGCACCCGTCGCCTCGGCGGCCCGGATCGTCTTCGTCACCAGGACGTCGACCACGCTGTCCTGGAAGCCGGAGGCGAGTTCGGCAACAACCGCGTCGGGAAGCGGCTCGCTCACGTCGGTCAGGCTCGCATCGCGCCGGGCTTCCTCGACGATTCGTCGCGCGGCGGTCTTGAGTCCGGAGAAGCTGAAGTCCCAGGAGTCGCCGAGCCACGCACGCGGGAAGGTGGCGTCCCGCCGGGTGGCGCGCGCGGCGGCGTGCATGATCGCTGGGCCACCCGGGTAGCCCAGCCCGAGCAGGCGGCCGACCTTGTCGAACGCCTCGCCTGCCGCGTCGTCCAGGGTCTGGCCGAGGAGGCGGTAGGTCAGATGGTCGGTCATCTCCACGAGGAACGTGTGACCACCGGACACGACCAGGGCGACGAGCGGGAAGACCGGTTCCGGACGCTCTTCCTCGTCGGCATCCAGCAGCCAGGCCGCGTAGACGTGGCCCTCGAGGTGGTTGACTCCGACGAGCGGCTTGTCGTGGACCCAGGCCAGGGTCTTGGCCACGTTGATGCCGACGAGCAGCGATCCTGCCAGGCCCGGGCCGTACGTCACCGCAATCCCATCCAGGTCGGACCATTCGATGCCACCATCGTTCCACGCTTCGTCGAGGACGGGCAAGACCCAGCGCAGGTGTGCCCGGGCCGCCACCTCCGGCACGATCCCGCCGGTCGCGGCGTGCATGGCGACCTGGCTGGCCACGACGTTGGCGCGGATCCGACGACCGCCCTCGACCAGGGCGATCCCGGTCTCGTCACATGACGATTCGATGGCCAGGACGAGCGGGCCGCTCACGAGGACGTCTCGGGGGCTGCGGGGGGTGGAGCGGCGTCCAGTTCGGCCCGAAGGCGATCGAGTCGGGCGATCAGCGCCGGATCGTCGAGCTGTGGCGTGGTCATGATCAGGGCATCCTCGCGATCGTCGCTGTAGTAGCGCGGGCGCAGGCCAACAGGCCGGAACCCGTACTTCTCGTACAGGCGGCGAGCGCCAAGGTTGGAGAGGCGGACCTCGAGCGTCATCTCGCTCGCCCGGCGCTCCAGGGCGAGATCCAGGAGGCCGACAATGAGGCGTTGGCCGATGCCCTGGCGGCGCCAGGCATGGTGGACCGCAAACGTCGTGACGTGCGCCTCATCGACCATCAACCACATGCCTGCGAAGCCGACGACCGTATCCCCCACCCTGGCTACGAGGTAGGTGGCCAGCCGGTTCGACTCGAGTTCGCTGCGATACGCATGCGCGGGCCACGGTGTGCTGAAGCTGTCCTGCTCGATCGTGTGGACCGCGTCGAGATCGTCGACCCGCATCGGCTCGATCCGGAGCTTCAGCGGGGGTCGCGCGACCACGAAACCTCTCCTTCCAGAGCAGTGACACCGCGCGGCAGTGTGACGTACTCGGGCACGAGGCGAGCCGGGTCGTCGACGTCGTTGCGTGCCAGCCGCTCGGCGCCCAACCCGACCAGCGCGGCTGCAAGCCGGGAAAAGGCTGCCTCGCCCCGAACGAGCGCGTCGACCGGTGCGCGCTCGGGCAGGTCGAGCGCAACCAGCGTCTCTCCCGGGGCAATGTCGGGATCGCTTCCACCGGGTACAAGCCGCGCTGGCTCACCATGTCGAATCACGAGTCGATCCGACGGACCGGCGGGAAGCAGGAGGACGAACGGACCGATGCGTGCCGTTCGGTCGCCGGCGTCGGCCGCGGCGGCCGCTCCGGCCGCATCGAGCAGGGCCTCGGCGGTGGACACCCCGACAAGGGGCAGGCGCATCGACGCCGCCAGTGTCTTGGCGGTCGCGAGGCCGACCCGGAGCCCGGTAAACGCACCGGGGCCCGTCCCCACGATGATCCCGGCGAGCCGCGAACGTCGAATGTTCTGCTCGCTGAGGAAGCGACCGATCGTCGGGAGCAGCGTCTCGCCGTGCCGATATCCGGCGGGCCACATGGTCGACCCATCGAGCGTACCCGCTGGTGTTGCCGTCGCCACGATGCACCGACTCGTCGACGTATCGAACGCCAGCAGCGCGCGCCGACGTCCGTCGTGGGATCCGCTCATGAGACCGCGTCCAGATATCGAGCGAGGCCCGGCGTCCCGGCGCAGAGGCGGATCTGACGAGGTTGATCGCCCTCCCCATCGATGACCACATCGAGTCGCCCGATCGGGAGGGCCGCGGCCATTCGGTCGGGCCACTCGACGAGGGTCACGCCGGCTGCCTGGCGGTCATCGATCAGGCCCCCGGCGAACGCATCGGTCGCGTCAGCCAGCCGATACAGGTCCAGGTGGAACAGCGGCAATCGGCCTTCGTACTCCGACATCAGGACGAACGTCGGCGAGTTGATCGTATCGGTCACACCCAGCCCGGCACCGAATCCCTTGGCGAAGACGGTCTTGCCGGCACCGAGGTCGCCCCACAGGCAGATCAGGTCGCCCGGCTGCGCGGACGCGGCGAGGTCGGCCGCCAGGGCGATCGTCGTCGCCGGGTCCGCGCTCACAAGGGTCCGTTCGCGAGCGGACCACGGCTCGGCATCGTCGTTCATTGAAATCGCTCGAGATCGGCAAGAGCGACGGTCAGGGTCGTGCCGTCGGCAAGCGCGACGCGACCGGCCTCGAGATGGACGCCCGCGGCAAAGCGCCGGACGCCCGCGAGGCCGAGCCAGCGGCCTTCGATCCCGGCGTGAGGACCGCTCCGGATCCGCACGAGCTCGGGCGAGGGCGTCGGGAGCGCGACCTCGGGATCGTCGATCACCAGCGTCGGCGGGTCGATCAGCATGCCGACCTCGCGACCGGCGAGGGCCCGCAGGACGTCCATCAGCGGGGTGGCAATCGGGCGCCGAAGGGAGCCGTCCAGCACGAGCACGCCAAATGGTTCGATCCGATGCCGGGCGGCCGCCTGGCGCTCGTCGGACGCGAGGACATCGCGGCGCTCCTTGCTGGCAAGGCTGCCGACGACAATCCCGCGAACACCCATCGCCCGGGCCCGCGTGAGGACCTCGGCGTCGACGCGAGCCCCGACAACGAGGACGGTCCCGCGGCGGCCGACGTCCATCGCGCCCGCCCGCAACTCGCCCCCCGCCGGCGCGGCGATCTCCAGCCGACCGCGCACCGGGGAACCGAGGGCCTCGGTCCCGGGCAGGCCGCGGGCCGGTACCGTGATCCTGATGCCCACACCCGGCCGAACGTCCCGAACGATCCCGGACACAGGCGCCTCGACGCGATCCACCAGATCGCCGGCCGCCACTCGCCAGCGGCCCGCAACCTCGTACAACAGCTCGGCCGATCCAACGTCGCCATCCGGCCGCCCTTCGCCCACCAGCGACGACCAGCGATCTCCCGGCCGGGCATCGGGGCCGGGAGCCGCGGGATCGGCTCGCGCCACCTCGCGGGTTTCGCCGTCGCGGAGCGCATCGGCGAGGGCGGCGCCGACACTGAACGCCTCGCCGGCCGTCACGAGCGGCCGATCACCCGGCCGGAGGCGAAGGAAGCCGTCAATCGGCGCTGCGATGACCGTGCGCACAGGCACAAGTTCCAGCCCGGGCGCTAACCCCGGCGCCGGGCGGACGCCGGCTTCGATGATCATGGTCCGCCGCCCAGCCAGGCCGGCTCCTGCCACAGCGGATCCTGCCAGCCGGCGAGCAGCTCGCGCCGCAGGTCCTGCCGATCCGGCAGGCGGAGCGGGATGTCGCGCAGGTCGACGAGGAGCCCGCCCAGTCCCCCCGCGAGCTCGACCTGGAACCGGCGGCCGCTGGCACCCAGCACGACCGGGCCGCGGAACTCGAAATCGGCCGTGGCGACGATCCCCGGCGGAAGGTCCACGAATGCCAGCCCGCCCGGCACGAGCTCCACCCGGGCCGGCCGGTCGGAGCCGCTGACGACAACCGAGCCCGCCGGGAGGCCGGTCCGCAGTCCGCCGGGGATCACCACACTCCCGAGTGGCGCGAGCATGTCGTCGACCAGGTCCGCGATCAGGGCCTGCGCTTCGGCGCGATCGGCAATCGTGCCGATGGCACCCAGGATTCGGGCGTGGTCATGGGCGACCTGGACGGCCGCCGGTCGGCGTACCACGTCGGCGACGGCCAAAGCGATGATCGGGGCCGGCGCGACGGCCCACGCTCCACCGGCAACCACGATGAGGTCCGGCGACGGTCGCGCCGACAGGTCCGGCGTGAGCTCGATCAGATGGGCCAGGGCGGCATGCAACGCGGCCATGCGCAGGCGAGCGCCGTCTCCTGCGGCGTCGGCCCATGGATGCGCTCGGAGCTCGTGAAGGCGGTCCCGCAGGCGATGCCGGTCCACGTGCTCGGTCGACCAGGTGGCAACGCGATCGATGGTTTCCTCGTCGATCCGTGCCGGGACGAGCGCGGCGCCGGCCGAGGTGATCGCCGCGAGATCGTATGGCCGGCCTGCCGCCGGCACACTCGCGGCTGCGCGGAGGCCCCCGGACATCCCGACCTCGAGCAGTTCGACGCGTCGATCGAGGACGCTCGCAAGCAGCTCCGTCGAGCGGGCGAGGCCCCATCGAGCGTCATCATCGCGGCGACCCACCCCAACGAGGATCTCGCGGAGGTGCTCTCCCGGCGGCGTGCCGCTGCGAGCATCGGGTGCCGGGAGCACGTCGACTCGATCCGGCGATGTCCCGCGGATCACCGATTCGTGGTTGGCCATCGCGCCGGCCAGGACAATCGGAAGGTCGGGCCGGCGGGTCGCCACGGCAGCGATCAATGCGCTGAGATCGGCCAGACCGCCGCGCTCGTCGGCGCCGGCCCGCTGATCGGCTCCAGCCAGGACCGCGCTCACGGCGGGATCGAGGAGACGGGCGGCCACGCTGCGCGGGTCATCCTGTTCGATCGTCGCACCGACCTGGTTCCAACCGCTTCTGGCGACGACGCTGGCCAATGCCGCGTGTCCGCGCACGGTCGCGGTCAACACGGCGATCGTGCGGGGCGGTCGACTGACCGCCTCGAGCCGAACCCCGGACGTGATCGGGTCCGCCGGGAACCGGAGGTTGGACAGGAGGTCCGGATCGGCAGACCGGAGGGTCGCCACGAGGTGCTCGAGGACGGCGTCGACCGGGATCGAGGCGGGTGCGGCAATCGACGCGAGCAATCGTCGCCGGTCGTCGACCCGTGCGACCAGGGCGGCGGCCGTCGTGGCGCTGCCACGGTCCACGATGAACAGCGGGTGCGGGTCCCGAATCACGGGCTTCATGCTACCCGGCCGCGGCGATCGGACGCCTGCGCCGGGCACGATTGATCAGGCGTCCCAGGACGCCTCCTCGTAGAGTTCCTCGAGTCGCTCGATCAGCTGCTCGATCCCGGCATCGTCGGCCAGGATCGCCGAGGCCCCGGCCAGGCCGCCCCCAAACAGCGAGCGCAGGACCGGATCGAAGAACAGCATCGCGTCCGAGCCGAGCGGCCGATAGGGTCGACTGGCGTGCAGGAAGCTCACCGCGGACGCCGTGAGGCCGCGCAGTTGGATCTCGCGCGCGACCTCTTCGACCAGCGCGTCGCGCAGCTCGTCGCCGGGCTCCATGGGCAGCATCACGAGCCGGATCCCGGTGCCGATGGCGTCGTCGACATGGCCGCGCGCGCGCCCGCCGGCTCCGGCTCGGCTGCGGATTCGGTGAGGGCCACCTGGAACGCGCGATAGGCGGCCGCTCCGCGCAGCGCAAAGATCACGTCCTGAAGGCTGGGCGAGCGCGTCAACTCGTCGCGGACGGCACGGACGGTGATCCGCGCGGCCTCCTCGAGCGGGAAGCCTCCGACCCCGGTCCCGAGCGCCGGAAAGGCGATCCCGGTTGCTTCCAGTTCCCGGGCGCGGGCCATGGCGCTGCGGACTGCCGCCTCGATGGTCGGGCCGCTGGTCCGTCGGTCCCGGTCGAGCGAGACGGCGTGGATCACGGCCCGGGCTGCGAGTCGACCTGCCCCGGTGACGATCGCGGAGCCGAGCTCGACCGGCCCCTGCCGGACGGCCGCGAACTCGATCTCGTCACCGCCGGCTCGTTTGATCGCGCCCGCGACGCCGGTCGCCATCCACAGGCTGGGGTTGGCGGCGGTCACGATCGCGTCGACCTCCAGGTCGCAGATGTCGCCGTTCCAGAGTTCAATGCGCGCCACAAACGGTCCCCGCTTGCGAGGCTGCGCACTTCCACGGCCTCGGAGGCCGCATGGTACACCCGGGGAAGCCGCCGGGCCATGGCCGTCACCACCTCCCACGTATTCGTGGTGCGGCGCTGCGCCACGTCGAGGACGGAGATCCGCTCGGCGCCCTGACGGCCGATCAGGACGAACTCGTCGTCCTCGTCGACTGGGCGACCCGGAACATCGGTGACGTCGACCGTGATCCCGTCCATCGAGACATTGCCGACGATCGGGGCGCGCCGGCCGCGCACGAGGGCCTCGGCCCGGTTCGAGAGGGCCCGGGACCAGCCATCGCCGTAGCCGAGGGGCAGGGTTGCGATCCGGCTCGGTCGGATCGTCACGAAGGTGGGTCCATACCCGATCCCCGACCCCGACGGCAGATCCACCACCCGGACGGGCCGTGCATGCAGCGAGAGGACCGGCCGAAGGCCGGCGGCCGCGGCACGGTCCTCCGGACTCGGGCCCAGCTCCTCGGGGACGATGCCGTAGATCGACAGGCCGGGCCTGACCGCGTCGTGGGCAACCACCATGCCCGACAGCAACATTCCACTCGCGGCCACGTGGCGCCGAGGCAGCGGGATGCCGGCCGCGCTGAGGCGATCGGCGGCGGCAGCGAACCGTTTCATCTGCAGCCCCGTCCGCCGCGGATCCTCGGCCGCCTGGAGGTGGGTCCAGAGCCCGCCAAGGCGAACACCGCGTGTCGCCCGGATGGCCGCCGCGGCCGTTGCAGCGTCGTCGCCCACGACACCCCCGCGGCCGAGTCCGGTGTCAACCTCGAGATGCACCACCAGGGCCCGCCTGCCGCGCGCGGCCCGCGCTGCGGCGGCCTCGAGGACCTGCTCCAGGCCACGCCCACCACCGGTCGAGATCGCGATCCGCGCCTGGGCCGCGGCCGCGACGTACGCCGCCGGAACCGGGTACAACACGAGAATCGGGAGGCGGACGCCGCCCCGCCGGAGCTCGATCGCCTCGTCGACCGCAGCGACGCACAGTCCGTCGGCCCCGGCATCCTCGAGCCGGCGCGCGACGGGGACGGCGCCGTGTCCATAGGCGTCGGCCTTGACCACTGGCTCCACGCGAACGCCCGGCCCCGCGAGACGGCGCACCGCCGCGAGATTGCCCGCGAGTGCGTCGACGTCGATCTCGAGCCAGGCAAGTCGCGGCAACGGCGGGAATCCGGCGTCGGCCAGGCGGACCTCGATCGCTCGTCGCTCCATGCCTCGATCAGGATCGGGGGTTCGCGTCCGGCACCGAGCGCCGGGCACCAAACCCCACGGGCACGCCTTCGGCCCGCTTCGCCACCGCGACAAGACGCCGGCGAGCAAGGGCAACCGCGTCGGGCAGATCCGACGCCAGGAGCCCGGCGTCGCCGAACCGCTCACGTACCGCCTCACCGGCGAGACCGTGCAGCTGAACACCGAGCCGGGCTGCGTCGAATGGTCGGAGGCCCTGGGCCAGCAAGGCGCCGATGACGCCGGCGAGAACGTCACCCGTCCCGCCCGTCGCCAGCGCGGGGTTCTCGAATTCGGCGATCGCTGCTGGCTGATCCGGCGCGGCAACGACCGTTCTGGCCCCCTTGAGAACGACGACCTGGCCCCATCGCCTGGCGGCGTCGAGAGCCGCAGCGACGCGCGCGGTGTCGTCGTCGGACAGGTCACCGTCGTCGACCGGGTCACCGCCGCCCCCGGCGCGGAGTCGGGAGAACTCGCCCGGATGCGGGGTCAGGACGCACGGCCGCCGGACCGACTCCCACCAGCGATCGCTCGAGGCCAGCGAGCGGAGGGCCTCGGCATCGAGCACGGCGGGTGCTGGTTCGTGGTCCGCCGGCGCGGCGGCGGGGCTCGCCGGCCCGTCGACGGCGTCGCCGGCCATCCCGACGAGGGCGCGGACCAGCTCGGCGGTGGCCAGGCCGGGTCGAAGTCCTGGCCCGATCACGAGGGCGTCGTGTTCGTGATCGAGGATGCGCGACAGCGCCGCCCCGGGATCGACGGCAGCGCCGTCGCCCTCGGGCAGGGCCATGGTCGTGGCCTCGACGACCTTGGCGGCAAACAGCGGCTGGAGCGACTCGGGCACGGCCAGCGTCACGAGGCCGGCACCGGCACGACCCGCACCGCGGCACACGAGCAGCGCGGCGCCCGCGTAGTCGAGCGAGCCGGCGACCACCAGCAGCTTCCCGAAGGTGCCCTTGTGGCCGCGGATGGGCCGCCGCGGCAGGAGCGATGCGGCGAGCTCGTCGTCCATCCGGGTCGCGCCGGCAACATCGGCGCGACTGATCTGTCCGCGGCCGAAGCCGACTTCGGCGCGCTCAACCATCGGCGTGTTGCTCGACGCCATCGACAGACCCTGCGGCCGTGGCCGACTCGGCGGCCGTGTCCGACTCGGCGGCCGTGTCCGACCCGGCCAGCGTGCGCATCCGCTCGATGCGCGCCAGCACGCGCCGTTCGCGATCATCGAGGCGCTCCTCGATATCGAGCGGGAACACGTACCGCCCACCCGCCGTCCGGATCCCGAACGCGATGGCAACCGCGTAGTCCGCCTCGTGGCTGATGGAGACGGCGATCCGTTCCATGCCGAGCTGTTCGGCGCGATCCGCCGCCCGACCGTGCAGCCGGACCGCCGGCTGGCCGGTCGGCATCCGCTCGATCTCGATCTCGCGCCAACCAATCCCGCGAACCCCGAGCCCGAGCACTTTGCTCACCGCCTCCTTGGCCGCCCACCGCCCGGCCATCGTCTCGGGGCGATCGCGGACGTAGCGCTGCTCCAGCGGGGTGAGCACCCGGCGACTGAAGCGGGTCCCGAACCGCCTCAGCGTCTCGCGGATTCGATCGACCTTGATGATGTCGATCCCCAGTTCGGTGGTGCCGGCAGGGGCGGTCGCGGCGTGGTCCGAGGCGGGTGCGACCACGGTCTCATCAGCCTCCTGCCGCCCGGCCACGTCCCTACTCGACCGTGACCGACTTGGCCAGGTTGCGCGGCTGATCCACGTCGGTGCCGCGCGCGACTGCCACGTGGTACGCCAGCAGCTGGAGCGGAATCACGGCGAGGATCGGCGACAGGAGTTCATGCGTGTCGGGGACCCAGAACACGTCGTCAACGAGTCGTTCGATCTGCCGGTCGCCCTCGGTCGCAACGGCGATGACCCGCGCGTCGCGGGCGCGGCCCTCCATGACGTTGCTGATCAGCTTGTCGTACACCGTCGAGCGAGTCGCAACCGCGACGAGCGGACACTCGGCGTCGAGCAGCGAGATGGGACCGTGCTTCAACTCGCCGGCCGCATAGCCCTCGGCGTGGACGTAGCTGACCTCCTTGAGTTTGAGGGCTCCCTCCAGGGCCGCCGGGAGTGTCGCGCCGCGACCCACGAACATGAACCCGCGCGAGTTGACGTACCGCCGGGCCACGTCCGGCGCGATCGGCGCGGCCAGGGTCAACGCTCGCTCTGCGGCGTCCGGCAGCTCACGCAGGGCCGCCACGAGCGCGCGTTCGTCGGCCTCGGCGAGCGTGCCGCGTCGAGCGGCGATCGCCGCCGCCAGCACGATCAGGGTCGCCACCTGCGTCACGAACGTCTTCGACGCGGCCACCGCGATCTCGGGGCCGGCCTGCAGGTAGAGGACCGCCGCCGCTTCGCGGGTGATTGCCGATCCCACCGTGTTCGTGACCGCGACGATCGGGCAGCCGTGGGAACGAGCGAGCCGGGTCGGGGCGATGGTGTCCGCGGTCTCGCCGGACTGGGTGACCGCGATCACCAGCGTTCGGGCATCGAGCGGCGGTGGGCTGTAGCGGAACTCGGAGCCGACGGTCGCCCGGGCCGGCAGACCGGTCCACGTCTGAATGGCCGATGCGGCCGCCATGGCCGCGTAGTACGCGCTCCCGCACGCGACGAGCTCGAACCGTTGGATCTCGCCCAGGATGTCGGCGATCGGTTCGAGCTCCTCGACGACGATCCGCCCGTCGCGCGTCAGCCGGCCGGCAATGGCCTGGCGCAGGGCGAGCGGCTGCTCATGGATCTCCTTGAGCATGAAGTGGTCGTAGCCGCCCTTCTCCGCCGCCTCGGCCGTCCAGGTGATCGTGTGGACGGCTCGATCGATCGTGGCGCCGGCGAGATCGGTCAGGGTCACACCGCCGGGCCGGATGTCGGCGACGTCACCCTCCTCGAGGAAGATCACCTGGTCGGTATGGGCCAGGATCGCTGCGACGTCGGATGCGAGGAAGTTCTCTCCGGTGCCGAGTCCAACGACCAGTGGGACGTCGTGCCGCCCACCCACCAGCCGAGTCGGCTCGTCCCGGTGCATCACGACGAGGGCGTAGGCCCCGTGCACCTGGGCGAGCGCGGCACGGGTGGCCACCGCGATGTCACCCTCGTACGCTTCCTCGATCAGGTGGGCAATGGCCTCCGTGTCGGTGTCGGAGGCCAGGCGATGGCCCCGCGCAGCGAGGCCATCACGCAGCTCCTGGAAGTTCTCGATGATCCCGTTGTGAATGACCGTGATCCGGCCCGTGCAGTCGACGTGCGGGTGCGCATTGAGATCGTTGGGTCGGCCATGCGTCGCCCAGCGCGTATGCGCAAGGCCGATGGCCGCGTGCGGCGTGCGGTCGGCGATCGCCGTCTGGAGGTTGCTCAGCTTGCCGGCGCGCTTCTCGACGAACAACTCGCCGGCGTCGTCGACGAGGGCGATCCCCGCCGAGTCGTAGCCGCGATATTCGAGCCGCTTGAGGCCCTCGATGAGGATCGGCCCCGCGGATCGAGGCCCTGTATAGCCGACGATTCCGCACATCCTGGGGAGGTCCTCCGTGGTGCCCGGCCGGTGCCGGACGAGATGGTCTTGCCGGGTGAGCACCGACGGTCAGTTTAGCCGCTCCCCCGCGAGACTCGCGAGCGCGTCGGCCAGCTCGGACACCAGGTCGGCGTCCGGCCCCTCGACCATCACCCGCAGGGCGGGTTCCGTGCCGGACGGCCGGACGAGGATCCGGCCGGTCTGCCCGAGTCGCTCGCGGGCCTCGCCAATCGCTCGCTGCAGGACGGGATCTCCCTCCCACTGGTCCTTGTGACGGGCCGGCGTCGCGCGCTGTTGCTGGGGCAGCATCGGGATGGCCGCCGCCAGGGTTGCCAGCGACTCACCCGTTGCCGCCATGACCCGTAGGAGTTCCAGGGCGGTCACGATGCCGTCCCCGGAGGTCGCCCGATCGAGCACGATGACGTGGCCGCTCTTCTCGCCGCCGAGTGCCGCGCCGGCGACCTCCATCCCATCGAGGATGTAGCGATCCCCGACGGGGGTCCGCACGACGGTCCCGCCCGCCGCGCGAACGGCCGCCTCGAGGCCGCCGTTGGAGAGAACCGACACCACGAGGGTGCCGTTGGGCAGCGCTCCGCGGGCCAGTCGGTCGAGCGCAAGAATCCCCAGGATCTGATCACCGTCCACGATTGCCCCGGACGAATCGGCCGCGATGAGCCGATCCGCGTCACCGTCGAGGGCAAATCCAACGTCAGCGCCGGTTTCCGCGACGCGGGCGGCCATCGCCCCCGGGGCGGTGGCCCCGCAATCGACATTGATGTTGGCGCCATCCGGCGCATTGTGGATCGTGTCCACGAGCACGCCCGCGGTCGCGAGGATTTCCGGCGCCACCACGCCGCCCGAGCCGTTGGCACAGTCGAGCACGACCCGCAGGCCGTGGGCGCCGACCTGGGCGGCGATGACACGCCGATCGTCGACGTAGCGCCCGAGCAGGTCATGGGCATCGATCGCAACGCCGAGGTCGGCGTTGCTCATCCCGCCGAGCTCGTCGGCCTGCCACACGAGGTGTTCCAGCTCGTCCTCGACGGTGTCGTCCAGCTTTCGGCCCCCACGCCCCAGGACCTTGAGCCCGTTGTCGTCGGCCGGATTGTGCGACGCCGAGACCATGATCCCCGCTGGAAAGTTGCCGGCACCGGCCACATGTGCGAGCGCCGGGGTCGGAACGACGCCCAGCCGATGGACGTCGACACCCAGGCTGGTCGCTCCGGCCGTGATGGCGGCCACGAACATGTCGCACGACCGGCGCGTGTCCTGGCCCACGACGAGCGTCCCACCGGGACCGGCCAGTCGATGGGCGGTGGCCCTCCCGAGGGCGTAGGCGAGCGGCGGTTTCAGGTCGACGTTCGCGACGCCGCGAATGCCGTCGGTACCGAAGAGTCGAGGCATCGGGCAGCGCCTAGGGCACGGGCGACGGGACCGGCGACCCCGTCGGCGGCGGACTGGCAATCGTCACCGACACCGTGTCCGGGGCCACCGCGACGAGGGTGAGTCCGGCCGCAAGGTTCGGAGTGAGCGGCACTTCATGCACGCCGGGGCCCAGGCCCGACACGTCGATCCTGACCGTGAAGGTACTCGCGGTCAGCCGATCGAGGTCGGCGACCGACCCGCCGATCGTGACCAGGACGCGGTCGCTGGACAGGTCGTAGGTCAGCGACGAGTTCGCGCCGGCGACCACGAGCCCGGCACTGAACGTGCGCGTGGCAGTCACCGCTCGAAGGGTCACCGTGACTCGAACCTCGTCAACGCCGAGCGCGAGGATGCCGGCCGGCAACGAGAGGGCGACCGTTCGGTCGAGGTCGGACGAGATGCCGCTGATCGAGATCGGCTGGGTGTCCAGGCGGGTCAGTGCGGCCAGCTGGTCGGCGTCGCCCTCGACACCGACGATGACCGGCTCGACGGTCACCGCCGCAACCTCGAATCCGGCCGCCGGCGTCCCGGTGTAGATGGGATTCACGGCAAGCGATCGCGTCTGCCGGTCGGTGAAGACGGCGATGGTGACGCGGACCGACGAGGGCTCGACATCGACCTGGCTGAGCGGCTCACCAAGCTCGTCGAGGACGATGAGGTCGACGTCGCGGTCGATGTCGATACCGGAGGGGTCGATTCGCACCCGTGCCACCGCCCTCGCAGCTCGCTTGACGACCGACGACGGGCCGACAACGGTCGCGCTGCCGAGTGACAGCTGCGCCTCACGAACGTCGAGGCCGGGCGGGATGTCCCCGGTGTCCACCTCGATTGGGACCTCGCGTCGGATGACCTCATCGACCTGGATGTTGATCCGGCTCGGTTCAACGTCGAGGATCTGGATCCGGGGGTCGATCGCCTCGACGCGGACGGCGACCGACACTCGCCCGGCCGTCGGGTCGACGGCCGACAGATCGACCGTCGCCCGGAAACTCGAGCTGTCGAGGCGGATCCCGTCATTCGGGGCGAAGTAGCGGATCCGCACCACGTCTGGAAGGTTGGTCAGCAGGATCACCGACGAGGGCTGGTTGACCTCCTCGATCGGGACGGATCCCGTGAATGTCCGGGTGTTCTCCGAAAGGACCAGCCCGGAGTACAGAAGGGTGGCCAGGATCACCGCCCCGAGCTTCAGTGGCCAGTTATGGACGAGGAACCGGGCGGCGCGATTCACGTGGGCGACTGCTCGGCCGAGGACATGGTTTCGTCCGGTGGACGTGTGCTGCGGCGCCCGAGCGGCCCGCCGCCGTTGGTGTTGCTGAGCAGGGTCACGATTGCCCGGGTCAGCTGCGCCTCGCCCAGGTTGCGCACGATTCGCGCCCGCTCCACCAGGCTGATCTGGCCGTTCTCCTCGGACACGACGACGACCACGGCGTCGGTCTGCTCGGTGATTCCGAGGGCAGCCCGGTGGCGCGTGCCGTAGCGCTCCGTATGCACGGTCATCTCGGCCAGCGGGAGGAGCGCGCCTGCCGCGAGGACCTGATCGCCGCGAACGATGACCGCACCGTCGTGCAACGCGGTTCTCGGGAAGAAGATCGTGCGCAACAGGTCGACCGAGAGCTCGGCATGGATCATGACCCCGGTCTCGGCGATCTCCTCGAGCCCGGTCTCGCGTTCGAGCACGATGAGCGCCCCGTGGCCCTCACGGGACAGGATGGACGCCGCGCCCGACACGATCGATGCGACGCGGTCCACGGCGCGGTTGTCGGATCCCGCGAACAGCCAGGCCATCGACCCGAACCGCCCGATCCGCTCCAGGGCACGACGGAGTTCCGGCTGGAAGACGACGACGAGCGCGAACAGGCCGACCACGGCACCCGTTTCCATGATTCGTGTCAGCAGCCGGAGATCGAGCTCCTGGGCAATGGCATAGACCAGGAACAGGACCGTCACGCCGATCACAAGCCGAACCGCTCGGGTCCCGCGGATCAAGCTGAACAGCCAGTAGATCAGGAGGGCGGTGATCCCGATGTCGAGCAGTGTTGTCGGTCGGACCTGGTCCAGGATCGACTCGATGAGCTGCGGCATCGCTCGGCAGTGTAGCATCGCGCCCCTCTCGAACCGGGGAGAGGGCCCGGTCGACGCTCAGGAACAGAAGGCCATCAGCGATGGATCGTCGCCAAAGTGCGTCCGCACGACGGCGCACAGACGATCTCGCGTCGCGTGGTCCTCATCGAGCTCGGCGAGTCGGCCGACGAGGCGAACCTTGTCCGCGGCCAGCGCGATCCAGCCCGCGTCGAGGTAGAGCTCGACAAGGTCCAGGTGCAGCTGTCCGCTCGTCGGCGACGTGGCCAATGCCAGGGAACACGCGTCGAGAGCGACGCGCCACCGGCCATCGACGCGCAGGCTCGCGACGGCCTCCCGGTAGGCCGCGAGGGCGGTCGCCGGATCTCCTGCGTCGAAGGCCGCATCGGCCGCGGCGATCCGCTCGAGTGGGTCGCCGGGCCCGGCACCGAGATCCTCGTCGGCCGGCTCGCTCGCCGCGATCCGCCTGCCGCTGGAGGGAGAATCGACAACCACGATGTCCGCCGACGACGCGATCGCGTCGTCGGTCGTCGCCGGGGTCGTCGCCGGCTGCTCGAGAATGCGCAGTGCTCGGGCGATGACGGCCCTGGTCGCATCGCTCATGTCGGCCCCACGAATCCGACCGACGATGCGAGCCACGGTGCGTCCTCGGTCGGGCGGTTCGGTGAGTTCGAGGGAGCGGCGAGCCGCGTCGCCGGCCTCGGTCTGACGACCTGCACCGTCGTGAACCTCGGCCAGCGCCACGAACGCCTCCGCCGCGTCGACCCGGCGGCCAAGGGCGACCAGGGCGTCTGCTCGGCCCGCCAGCGCGTCGATGTCCGCGGCGGATCGTTCGAGGGCGCGATCGAAGACGGCGAGCGCCTCACCGTCGCGCCCCAGTCGACGCAGTGTCGTGCCCATGCCGTTGAGCGGCAGCGCCCGCTCCGGTGCGATCGTCGCGGCCTCGGTGTAAGCGTTCAGTGCCTTTTCGAGTTGGCCCCTGAGCGCGGCGACATGGCCGCGGCGGAGGGCGTCCTTGTAGCGGTCGAACAGCGCGTCGGCCACGTCCGGATCAGTCCACCGGGTCGCCGAGGATCTCGGCGAGGAGGCCCTTCTGGACATGGAGCCGATTCTCCGACTGGTCCAGGACGATGCTGCCGGGGCCGTCGAGAACATCCGAGGTGATCTCTTCTCCGCGATGGGCGGGCAGGCAGTGCATCACGACGGCGTCCCGGTTGGCGATCGCGAGCAGATCGGCGTTGACCTGATAGCGGGCGAACGCGTCACGGCGCTCCTCGGCCTCGGCCTCCTGGCCCATCGACGTCCACGCGTCGGTGTAGATCACGGCCGCCTCGCGGACGATCTCGGCCGGGTCGACGCCGAGGATCAGGGACCCCCCGCCCGCGGCAGCGATACTCCGCGCGCGGTCGACGATTCGCGCATTCGGAGCGTATCCCGGCGGACTCGCGAGGCGAACCTCCATGCCCAGGGCAACGCCCAGGAGGGCGAGCGAATGGAAGACGTTGTTGCCATCGCCGACGAAGGCGAGGACGACGCCGCGGAGCGACCCAAAGCGTTCGCGAAGCGTGAACACATCGGCCAACGCCTGGCACGGATGCTCGCGCAGCGTCAGGCCGTTGATCACCGGAACCGTGGCCTGCGCCGCCAGCTCGACGACCACCTCGTGGGGCCCTGTGCGAGCCACGATCGCGTCGACGAACCGATCGAGGTTCCGGGCCACGTCACGGACGCTCTCGCGGGCACCGAGAACGACGTCGTTGGTCAGATAGATCGCATGACCTCCCAGCTGGGCCATGCCCGCCTCGAAGGTCACGCGCGTTCGCAGACTGGGCTTCTGGAACAGCATGGCGAGCGTTCGCCCGGCCAGCGGCGGCCCGACGTGCCGGCGCGTCCGGCGAAACTCGTCCTTCAGCGCCGTCGTGCGGTCGAAGACACGTTCGACTTCGGCGACGGACAGGTCGGCGATGCTCAGCAGGTCACGACCGCGGAGCGGATCGGCAGTCGCCATGGCGATCGAGCTCGCCCCGCGCGGATCAGCGCTTGGTGTACTGCGGCGCCTTCCGGGCGCGCTTGAGGCCGTACTTCTTGCGTTCCTTCATGCGCGGATCGCGCGTCAGGAATCCGGCCTGGCGCAGCGGGATCCGGTTCGCGTCTGGATCCACCTCGAGGAGGGCCCGTGCGATCCCGTGACGAATGGCCCCCGCCTGACCGGTCACCCCACCGCCCTCGACCTTGATCATGGCGTTGAACCGGCCCTCGGTCCCGGTGACACGGAACGGCATGCGCAGGTCGACCTCGTTGATCGCATTCCCGAAATGCTCGTCGAGGGACCGACCGTTCACGACGATCTCGCCATCTCCGGGCAACAGGCGGACACGGGCGACGGCCGTCTTGCGACGTCCGGTACCCGAAAAGAAGGACAGCGTGGTCATGGGCGACTTCTCCTCGTCAGGCGAGCGGCTCAGGCCGCTGGGCCTGATGCGGGTGGTCCGTTCCGGCGTAGATCTTGAGCTTGCGCAGTTGCTGAGCCCCGAGGCGGGTGTGTGGCAGCATGCCCTTGACGGCCCGCCGGATGACTTCCTCCGGGCGGCGCGCCAGGAGGTGGCCGAGGGTCTCCTGCTTGAGGCCCTGCGGGTGCCCGCTGTGGCGAATGTAGAGCTTCGACTCGAGTTTGTCGCTGGTCACCGTGATCTTGCCCGCATTGAGCACGATCACGTGGTCGCCCGAGTCAAGGTTCGGGCTGTACGTCGGCTTGTGCTTGCCCTCGAGGATACGCGCGATGCGCGAGGCGAGCCGCCCAAGCGTCTGGTCGGCCGCATCCACGACGTACCAGCGTCGTTCGATCTCGCTTTCGCGGACCGCGTGGGTCTTCGCGTTCATCGTTCCTCGTATTCTCCGTTCGCTTCGCTCGTTCGACGCCCAAAGGCGACCCGTCGCAGGCACAGGCCCAGCGCCGGAGCAGCTGCCCCGTCGAGGGCCGGTCGTCGATCGGCCAGGGCCGCGGCGACCGCCATCTCATCCATCTTGCCTCGACCCACCTCCAGGAGGGCGGCCACCATGCGGCGCACCATTCCCCTCAGGAATGCGTTGGCCCGGACGTCAATCGTGACGAGCCGGCCCGCTCGCCGGACCCGGACCGAGTGAACGATCCGAACCGGTTGACGATCCGCTCCCCCAAAGGCGCTGAAGTCGTGCCGGCCTTCGAAGACCGACCCGGCCCGCGCCATCGCGGCGGTGTCGAGTGGGGCCCATACCTGGAGCGCCATTCGCTCCCGACCTGGACTGCGCGGCCCATTCCAGATGGTATAGCGGTACTCCCGATACCGCGCCGCATGCCGGGGGTTGAACGTCTTCGGAGCCGTCCGAAGGTCGCGGATTGCGACATCCCTCGGCAGGATTCCGTTGAGTGCCACCATCAGTTCCGGTGCCGCGAGCCGCCCGGCATAGGTGAAAGCGATCACCTGTCCCGTGGCATGCACTCCGGCATCCGTCCGTCCGGCGCCGTCGACCGCTCGGCGCACCCCATGGCTGAGGCGAGCCAATGCGTCCTCCAGCACCCCCTGGACCGTTCGTGTCCCAGGCTGCGCCTGGAACCCGAAGAAGTCCGTGCCGTCATATTCCACCCGGGCGCGGAAGCGACCAGGCGCGCCCTCTCGGGCGCTGTCGTCGACGCCCTGTCGGGCGTCCATCTCAACCTCAGACGAGCTCGAGCTGGACGATCTCGGCGGCGTCGCCCAGCCGCCGCCCGATGCGCACAATCCGGGTATATCCGGAGGGTCGATCGGCGTACTTTGGGGCGATCTCATTGAACAGCTTGTCGATGACAAGCGGCTCGTCCGGAAAGACGGCGACGACGGCCCGGCGTGCCGAGAGGTCGCCGCGCTTTGCGAGGGTGATCATCTTCTCGACCTGTCCGCGGACTTCCTTGGCCTTGGCCTCGGTCGTCTTGATTCGCTCGTGGCGAAGGACCGCGACGGTCAGGCTGCGGTACAGCGCCATGCGCGGCCCATGCTTGCGACTGAGCTTGCGGCCGTCCACTCGGTGGGCCACGATCAGGCCTCTGCCTCGTCGTCGAGTGACTCGTCGCCGTCCACGCCATCCGCGTCGAGACCGTCCGAGGGAGCCAGCGACTCGGGCAGAATGAAGCCCCGCATCATGAGGCGTTCCTTCATTTCGTCGAGCGACTTCTTGCCGAAGTTGCGCATGCGCAGCAGATCGTCGTCCTTGAGCTGGAGGAGCTGACCCACCTTCACGATGTTGTTCCGCTTGAGCGAGTTGTACGCCCGCATCGGCAGGTCGAGCTCCTCGATCGGCATGTCGAGCATGTTCGGCGGGAGTTGCGGTACCCCCGCGGCCGCACGGTCGACAGGGGTTGCCGCCGCTCCAATCGTGACAAACGGGCGGAACTGGTTGACGAGAACCTCGGCCGACCGGCTGAGCGCCTCCTCCGGCGAGACGGTTCCGTCGGTCTCCATCTCGATCGTCAACTTGTCGTAGTTGGTCACCTGACCGACGCGCATGCTCTCGACCCAGTAGTTCACCTTGCGCACGGGCGTGAAGATCGCGTCGACCGCGATGACTCCGATCGGCAGGGCCTCAGCGCGTTCCGCGGCGAGGTAGCCGACGCCGCGCTCGACCGTGAGGTCCATCTCGATCGTCACGTCGTCGGCGTCAAGGGTCATCAGCACGAGATCCGAATTGGTGATCTCGACATCGGCCGACTCGGCAATGTCCGCGGCCGTGACGGCGCCGGCGCCACTCTTGATCAGGCGCAGCTGGACCGGATGCGCGACGAAACTCCGGAGGCGGAGTTTCTTGACGTTGAGCACAATCTGGGTGACGTCCTCCTTGACCCCCGGAATCGTCGAGAACTCCTGGTAGACGTCGCGGATCTGGATGGACGTCACGGCGGCGCCCTCCAGCGACGACAGGAGGACCCGGCGGAGGGCGTTGCCGAGGGTCACGCCATAGCCGGCCTGAAGCGGGCCGGCTTCGTACTTCGCGTACGCGCCGACTTCTTCAATGGGCTCGATCTGTGGGCTGTCGAGTTCGATCATGGAAGCGGGTTACCTCGAGTAGTACTCGACCACGAGCTGCTCGTTCAGGTCGAGGGGCATCTGGTCGCGGCGCGGCGGCTCATTGACGGTGCCGGCCAATTTGGCGGCATCGACACTCAGCCACTCGGGAGCCTGGTGGGATCGAAGCGTCTCCTTCGCCGTCTTGAACGGGTCACGAACACGGCGGGATTCGCGGACCTCGATCCGATCTCCCGGCTTGAGCTGGAACGACGGGATGTTGGTTGGCCGGCCGTTGACCTGGAAGTGGCCGTGGCCGACAAGCTGTCGGGCCTGGGCCCGAGAGGTCGCGAATCCCATTCGGAAGACGACATTGTCAAAACGGAATTCCAGGAGGCGGAGGAGGTTCTCGCCGGTCACACCCGGCTTCGACTCGGCAACGACGAAGTAGTTCCGGAACTGGCGCTCCAGCACCGAGTACACCCGGCGAACCTTCTGCTTCTCTCGAAGCTGCACGCCGTACTCACTCACCTTGCGGCGGCGGACGCCGTGCTGACCGGGCGGACTGGGGCGCCGCTCGAAGGCGCACTTCTTGGAATAGCAGCGGCTGCCCTTGAGGAAGAGCTTGGCTCCCTCGCGGCGGCACAGCCGGCAGACAGACTCGGTGTATCGGGCCATCAGTTCCTGACTCGGCTAAACCCGGCGCCGCTTCGGAGCGCGGCAACCGTTGTGGGGGATGGGGGTGACGTCGGTGATCGCCGAGACCTCGAGACCGGCCGCCTGGAGCGACCGGACGGCCTGCTCACGCCCGGCGCCGGGACCCTTGACGTAGACCTCGACCTGGCGCATCCCGTGTTCCATCGCACGGCGCGCGGCTCCTTCGGCCGAGAGGGCCGCCGCATACGGGGTGCTCTTGCGGGATCCCTTGAAGCCGGCGGTGCCCGCCGAGCCCCAACTGATGACGGCGCCGCTGATATCCGTGATCGTGATGATCGTGTTGTTGAACGACGCCTGGATGTGAACGTGGCCCTGGGGCACGTTCTTCTTCTCTCGACGGCGCTGCTTGACAGCTTTCTTGCGTTCGGCCATGCCTGTCGCTGTCCCTCGTTACTTCTTGCGCCGCACGCCGACCGTCTTCTTCGGTCCGCGTCGCAGGCGAGCGTTGGTCTTGGTCCGCTGGCCGCGCACCGGCAGGTTGCGTCGATGGCGCGACCCACGATACGAGCCGATCTCGATCAGGCGCTTGACGTTGAGCGCGACCTCTCGCCGGAGGTCGCCCTCCACCTTGTAGCGACGGTCGACGACCTCGCGGAGCCGGTTGACCTGCTCCTCGGTGAGGTCGCGGACGCGCGTGTCAGCGTTGATGTTCGTCTGGGCCAGGATCTTCTGGCTGGTCGGCAGCCCGAGTCCAAAGATGTACGTGAGGGCGATCTCAACGCGCTTTTCGCGCGGGATGTCGACGCCGGCGATCCGTGCCATCGATCAGCCCTGCCGCTGCTTGTGCTTGGGGTTGGCGCAGATGACCATGACCGTTCCGCGGCGACGAATCACCTTGCAGTTGTCGCAACGCGTCTTGACGGAAGCTCTGACTTTCAACGGGTCCTCGATCGTGTTCGTGGTGCCGATGCAGGCGGTGGCGGCGACGTTCAGCCCGGCTACTTGAGCCGTTCAGCCCGGCTACTTGAGCCGGTACGTGATCCGGCCGCGGGTCAGGTCATATGGGGAAAGCTCCACCCTGACCCGATCACCAGGCAGGATCCGGATGAAGTTCATCCGAAGCTTGCCGCTGATATGGGCCAGAACCCGGTGGCCGGTCTCCAGCTCGACGGCGAACATCGTGTTCGGGAGCGGTTCCACGACCGTTCCTTCAACCTCGATCGCATCTCGCTTGGCCACGGGCGTTCGTGCTTCCCTTTCTCACGCTGAGTGCCGGTCCAGAGGACCGACACACGAACGTATAGCCTATCAGACGCGGACTGATTCCGGCAACCGCCGGGCTCAGACCATCGTCAGGATCTCCGGACCGTTGTCGGTCACGGCGATCGTGTGCTCGAAGTGGGCGGCCATCGAGCCGTCCGTCGTCACGACGGTCCAGCCATCGGCCTTGACTTCAACCTCTTCGTTGCCGAGCGTCAGCATCGGCTCGATGGCCAGGCAGATCCCCGGCTGGAGCAGGATGCCGCGGGCGCCGGTCCGATAGTTCGTGACCTGTGGCTCCTCGTGCATCTGCGTGCCGATCCCGTGGCCGACAAACTGTCGGACGATCCCGTAGCCGCCGGGGACCGCGACGTCCTCGATCGCGCCCGAGATGTCACCCACGCGGTTGCCGGGAACGGCTGCCGCGATTCCGGCCATCAGCGCGGCTCGCGTGGCCTCCACCAGGTCAGCCGTCGCGCTTGGAACCGACCCGACGATGAACGTCCGGGCGCCGTCGCCATGCCAGCCGTCGACGATCGCGCCGACGTCGATGGACACGATCTGGCCGCCCCGAATCGCCCGGTCGCCGGGGATCCCATGGACCACCTCGTCGTCGATCGAGGCACAGATCGTTCCGCGAAACGCGTGCGGATCCTTGCCGTATCGTCCATTGCCCAGGTAGCCCAGGAACGACGGGGTCGCGCCGGCCGCCCGGAGGTGTCGCTCGGCGAGCCGATCAAGTTCGCGGGTCGTCACGCCCGGCTTGAGTTCGGCCTCGACGAGGGCGAGGACTTCCGCGACGAGCCGACCGGCCCGGCGCATCGACTCGATCTCGCGACGTGACTTGCGGGACACCATCCTGGATCGCCTCAGCCGGCCGACCGGGCAGCGGCCAGCGCCGCGACCAGGGCCTCGGTCACGTCGGGGATCGGCTGAAGGCCATCGATCGCCGCGAGCACGTTCGCGTCGCGGTAGTGGTCGACGACGTCGGCCAGCGCCGCGAGTTGCTGTCTGAGTCGTGCCTGGACGGTCTCGAGCTTGTCATCGGCGCGCTGCACCAGGTTGGATCCGTCGAGGTCGCACGTGCCCGGGATCTGCGGGGGGTTCGCGGCAAGGTTGTAGACATGGCCCGACATCGAACAGATCCAGCGCCCGGCCAGGCGCCGAACGAGCTCCCGCTCCGGCACTTCGACGAGCAACGCCCGGTCGACCTGCGAGCCGGCCGCGGCAAGAGCCGCGTCGAGGGCCTCGGCCTGGACTCGGGTCCGGGGAAAGCCGTCGAGGATCGCCCCATCCCGCGCGTCGGGTTCGGCGAGACGGTCGAGCAACATCTTCACGGTGATCTCGTCGGAGACGAGCTGACCACGCTCCATGTATCGCCGCGCCTGGACGCCGAGGGCGCTCCCGTCGCGAACCGCGGCCCGGAACAAGTCACCGGTCGCGATATGCGGAATCCCGAGCCGGTCGCGGAGGAGGACCGCCTGTGTGCCCTTCCCGGCGCCGGGGGCGCCGAGGAGGACCACCGTCGTCACCGGATGAATCCCTCGTAGTTCCGCATCATCAGCTGCGCCTCGATCTGCTTCATCGTCTCGACGACGACGCTGACGATGATGAGCAGACCCGTGCCGCCCAGGGCGATGCCCTGCAGCGACGGGTCGAGCAGTCCGATCACGACCGGGGCGACGGCCACCGTGCCGAGGAACAGCGCGCCGGCAACCGTGATCCGGAAGACGACGCGCGCCAGGTAGTCCTGCGTGGGCCGTCCCGGTCGGATGCCGGGAATGAAGCCGCCGTTCTTGCGGAGTTGCTCAGCGGTTTCGTCCGGCTTGAACGTGAACGCCGTGTAGAAATAGGTGAATCCGACCGTCAGGAGGAAGTACAGGATCGCGTACTGGATGGTCGTCGACGCCAGCGCTCCCCCGATCGCCCGGGCCACGTCGGCCACCACCGTGATCGGGGAGCCCGTGAAATAGAGCGAGAGCTGCGCCGGGAACTGCAGGATGCTGACGGCGAAGATGATCGGAATCACTCCGGCCAGGTTGACCCGGAGCGGCAGGAACGTCTGGCCGCCGCGATACATCTTCTGGCCGCGCACGCGACTTGCGTACTGGATCGGAATGCGCCGCTGGCCCTCCTGGATATAGATGATCACGAACACCGCGACGACGGCGAGCACGCCGAACAGCAGGATGTCGCGGAGGTTGGGGTTGGCAAGGAACGCCCCGATCGCGGACGGTGCCTGGCTGACGATGCCCGCGAAAATGATGAAGCTGATCCCGTTGCCGATCCCCTTCTCGGTGATCAGTTCGCCCAGCCACATGAGGACGATCGCGCCGGCGATCAACGTGATCATCTGGGTCCACGAGGCAAGGCTATCGAGACTGAAGCCGCCGACGATGATGCCCTGGGCGCTGAACGCGCTGAGGATGCCGAAGGCCTGGAGCAGCGCCATCGGCACGGTCAGATAGCGCGTGTACTGGGTGATCTTGTTCCGCCCGTACTCGCCTTCGCGACTGAGCGCCTGGAGCCGGGGCACGACGCCCGACATCAGCTGCATGATGATCGAGGCGTTGATGTACGGATTCATGGTCAGCGCGACCACGGACAGCGACGAGAGGCCGCCACCGGCGAACAGGTCGAGCAGGCCGAAGGCCGAGTTGTTCTCGAAATAGGCCCGCAGTTGCTCGCGGTCCACGCCGGGCAGTGGAACCTGGGCAAGGAGCCGATAGACGACGAGGATCCCGAGGACGAACAGGATTCGGCGCCGGATGTCCGGCGCACGGAAGGCGTTCAGCAGGGATTCGAACACGGCGGGTTACGCCTCCGTTGTGTCGGTGTCGTCAACGGCGTCGGTCGCCGACGCCTGGGTCTCGACCTCCGCGACGGCCTCAGCCTCTGCCTCAGCCTCGGCCGCGATGAGCGCGTCCGGCTCGACCACGTCCTCCTTGGCCGCGCCGGCCTTGGCCGCGCTGGCCTTGGTCGCAGTGATGGCCTTGGCGGGTTTGGTCGCACTCGCGGGCCTGGCCTTGGTCGACTTGGCCGGCTTGACCGGAAGGTCCGCCACCGCCACGTCGATCGGTGCGGGCGCGTCGGTCAGCCCGATGGCCGCCATCGGCGATGTCGGGAACTCGAGTACCGAAACGGACCCGCCGGCTGCCTCGATCTTGGCCACGGCGGTTCGGCTGAAGGCGTCGGCCACCACGAACAGCGGGGCGCCGATCTCGCCGGTCCCGAGGACCTTCAGCGGCTTGTTGAGCGTTCGGACCAGCCCAGCAGCGCGCAGGAGTTCCTGGTTGATCGTGATCGGGGCAGGCACAGACGTGGGCTTCTTCGTTGAGCCCGGAACAGCGCCGGCCTCGAACGCGCCGAGCTCAACGAGACGCCCGATCGCTCCGAGATTGACGATCTCGTACTCCACCTTGAACTTGTTCTTGAAACCGCGCAGCTTGGGGATCCGCACGTGCAACGGCGTCTGTCCGCCTTCGAACCGTGCGGGAATCGACCCACCCGCACGGGCCTTCTGGCCCTTGGTGCCGCGTCCGGCCGTCTTGCCCTGGCCGGCCGCGATCCCGCGGCCAACCCGGCGACGTTTCTTGCGCGATCCAACAGCCGGGCGAAGATCGTGGAGTTTCATGATTTCTCCTGGGTGTCGGGGCCGGCGACCTCCTCGACGGAGACGAGGAATCGGATCTGGCGAACCATGCCCCGGGTCGCCGGGTTATCGGCGACCTCCACGGTATGGCCGATCTTGCGCAGGCCGAGGGCGCGCGCGGTCGCCCGGTTGCGGGCGATGTGGCTGATCGTGCTCTTGACTTGCGTGACGCGCAATCTAGCGCCCATCGGATGCCTCCGACGGCATCGGCTGACCCGAGATCCGGGCTGAAATGGCCACGCCGCGCTGGGCGCCGATCTCCTCTGCCGTGCGCAGGCTTCGAAGCGCCTCGATCGTGGCCCGGGCGACGTTGACCGGGTTCGTGGAGCCATGGATCTTGGACAGGATGTCGCGGATCCCGGCAGCTTCAACCACGGCGCGAACCGCGCCGCCGGCAATGACCCCGGTGCCCTGCGAGGCAGGCTTGAGCATGACCTTGCTCGCAGCGTAGCGAACGTGGACCTCGTGCGGGATCGTCGTGCCGACCATCGGGACGCGGATCAGGTTCTTCTTGGCGTCCTCGACGCCCTTGCGGATCGATTCCGGCACCTCGCCGGCCTTGCCGAGCCCGGCGCCAACATGGCCGGCTCCGTCACCGACGACGATGATCGCGCTGAAGCTGAACCGCCGGCCGCCCTTGACGACCTTGGCGACACGGTTGATCTGGACGACGCGCTCCTCGAGCGCGAGCTTGTTCGGGTCGATCTTTGCCACGTCTGCTCCTTCTGATCAGAACTCGAGGCCGGCTTCACGGGCGGCATCGGCGAGCGACTTGACGCGCCCGTGGTACCGGAACCCGGCTCGATCGAAGACGACGCGCTCGATCCCCGCGGCTCGGGCCCGCTCGGCAACGAGCCGGCCAACCTTCTTCGCTTCTTCGATCTTGGCTTCCCTGGAGCCTCGCAGCTCCTTCTCGATCGTCGAGGCCGCGGCAAGCGTCTTGCCGGACGTATCGTCGATCACCTGCGCGTAGATATGGTTGAGGCTGCGGAAGACCGCGAGGCGCGGCCGACCGGCGGTCCCCTCCAGGTGGAGGCGAATCCGGTGGTGGCGCTTGCGGCGCGCGGCGCCGCGGCTGGCGACCTGGGTCATCGTTTGCGAACCTCGATGTCTACTTCTTGGCGCCGATCTTGCCGGCCTTGCCGGCCTTGCGGCGGATGTATTCGCCGGCGTACTTGACGCCCTTGCCCTTGTACGGCTCCGGCTTGCGCGTTGAGCGAATCTGCGCGGCAACCTGGCCGACGAGTTCCTTGTCGATGCCGACGACGGCCAGCCGCGTCGGGCTGTCAAGCTCGAATCCGATGCCGGCCGGTGGGTCGATCTCGATGGGATGGCTGTAACCCAGGTTGAGCTGGAGCTTCTGCCCCACGAGCGCCGCCCGGTACCCGACGCCGTTGATCTCGAGCGCTCTTCGGTAGCCCGTCGTGACGCCGACCACCATGTTGTTCACCAGCGTCCTGGTCAGGCCATGGAGCTGCTTGTGCATCTTCTGTTCGGTCGGTCGGGTGACCAGCAAGGCGTCGGCCTCACGCGCCACCGTCATGTCGGGGTGAAGCGACCGGCTGAGCGTGCCCTTGGGCCCCGTGACCGTGACCGTCCGTCCGCTCAGGACGACGTCGACACCGGCGGGAACGGCAATGGGGCTGCGTCCAATTCTCGACATCGGCGCCTACCAGACGTACGCCAGGACTTCACCACCGAGCTGGGCCTTGCGGGCCTGCGATCCGGTCATGATTCCCTGGCTCGTACTGACGATGACGATGCCGAGTCCGCCCAGCACGCGCGGAATGTCGGTCTTGCCGGCGTACACGCGGAGCCCGGGCTTGCTGATTCGCTTGAGGCCGGACACCACCGATGCCTTGCCGTCGACGTACTTCAGGGTCAGCCGAAGCACCTGCGCGGGCCCCTGCTGCTCCTCGCTGACATCGGCGATGAAGCCTTCGTCCTTGAGGATGCGCGCGATCTCGCGCTTGGTTCGCGACGCGGGCACGATGACCTCGCCGTGGTGGGCGCGCGAGGCATTGCGGACGCGCGTGAGCATGTCTGCGATCGGATCGGAAATGTTCATCGGTTTCCCTACCAGCTCGACTTCGTGACGCCGGGGAGCTCGCCGAGGAGCGCGCGCTCCCGGAAGCAGATCCGGCACAGTGCGAATCGGCGCATGTAGGCCCGCGGCCGGCCACACACGACGCAACGGTGGTAGGCCTGGACGGGATGCTTGGGCGAACGCTTCGCCTTGGCGATCATCGATTTCTTTGCCATGGTCTCCCTCCCCGCGCCTACGAGGCGAAGGGCATGCCGAGAAGTTCGAGCAGACGCTTCGACTCCTCGTCGGTCTTCGCCGTCGTCACGATGCTGATCTCCAGCCCGCGGAGACGGTCCACCTTGTCGTAGTCGATCTCCGGGAACGCGAGTTGCTCCCGCAGGCCGAGCGAATAATTGCCGCGCCCGTCAAACGACTTCGCGGGGATTCCCCGGAAGTCGCGAATGCGGGGCAGGGCGAGGACCGTCAGCCGGTCGACGAAGTCCCACATCCGTCCGCCGCGGAGCGTGACCTTGGCGCCGATCGAGTTGCCGGTCCGGATTCGGAACTGCGCAATCGAACGGCGGGCCTTGGTGATCACGGGCTTCTGGCCGGTGATCAGGGTCAAGTCGTGCACGGCGGCATCGAGGGCCTTCGCGTTGGTCAACGCCTCACCCAGGCCGATGTTCACGACGACCTTGCTGAGTCGTGGGACCTGCATCGGGTTGGCATAGGCGAATTGCTTCAGCAGCGCCGGAGCGATCTCGTCGCGATAGCGCTGGTCGAGGCGCGTGGTCATGACGACTTCACCTCCAGGGGCTCACCGCAATGGCCACAGACGCGAATCCGCTTGCCGTTCTCGAGCTGGGTATGGGCGATTCGGGTGGGCCGGTCGCACTTCTGGCAGACGACCATGACCTTGCCGATCGACATTGGCTGGGCGATATCGAGGATGCCGCCGTGCTGCATGCGCGGAGCTCGGTCGGACTGGCTCGCGGACTGGCGCGGCTTGGTGTGGCGCTTGGCGATGTTCACACCGCCGACGACCACGGTCACCGTCGCGAGCGGCGAGGTCCGCTCCCAATTGGAGGCGTACTTGGTGCGCGTCTTCTTGGCTCCCTGGCGATCGCGGATCACGCGCTCGACCACGCCGCGCTTGCCGGCATCCTTGCCGGACAGGACGACGACGGTGTCTCCGCTGCGGATCTCGGGCACCTTCGTGACGCGCCTTGCCGCGCCGGGTCGGGTCATCACAGCACCTCCGGCGCGAGTGACACGATCTTCATGTAGTTGCGATCGCGGAGCTCACGCGCGACGGGTCCGAAGATCCGGGTCCCGCGTGGATTGCCCTGGTTGTTGATGAGAACGGCCGCGTTCTCATCGAACCGGATGTAGCTTCCGTCGGGGCGACCGTATTCCTTGGCGGTGCGCACGATGACGGCCCGCACGACGTCGCCCTTCTTGACGGCTGCGTTCGGAATTGCCTGCTTGACGCTGGCGACGATCACGTCGCCAACACCGGCCGTGGTCTTGAGCGAGCGGCCCATGACACGGATGCACTGGATCGTCCGGGCGCCGGTGTTGTCGGCGACCTTGACCCGTGACTCGGGCTGGATCATGCGTCGGCCCCCTCGGCCCCGGGCACGCCAGGAACGGCGGCGAGCTCGGCGCGCTCGGCGGCCTCAGGCTCCGCGTGCGCCCGGCCGGGGTGGGCGGCCGCGTGAATCGCCTCGGTCGTCTCCGCTTCGTCGCTGACGATGTCCGCAGGAACGCCCTGGTCGCCGGCGCGCTGGATCACGCTGACGAGGCGCCAGCGCTTCGTCGCCGAAAGCGGTCGCGATTCCTCGATGAGCACGGTATCGCCGACATGGGCGTCGTTGGTCTCATCGTGGGCCTTGAACTTCGTGGTCAGGCGGATGACCCGCTTGTACAGTCGGTGGCGGGTCAGCCGCTCGACGGACACGACGATCGTCTTGTCCATCTTGTCGCTGACCACGCTGCCGACCTTGGTCTTGCGCTTGCCGTGCACCGGGATGTCTGCTCCTGTCATTCGGCTGTCTCCGGTCACGCCGTCTGCGCGAGCTTGCGCTCGCGCTGGACGGTCAGGATGCGGGCGATCGTACGCCGCGTCTGCGGGATCGTGCTGTAGTCCTTGAGCTGGCGTGTCTTCAATGCAAAGCGGAATCCCCAGAGATCCTGCTTCGCCTGGTTCAAGGCGTCCTCGAGCTCGCGGTCGGAGAGCGTCCTGACCTTATCGATGTCCATCGGTCGCCTCCTTCACGGAGTCGCGCGTCACCACCCGGGTGGCGACGGGCAGCTTGTGGGCAGCGAGGCGCATCGCCTCGACGGCTTCCTCGCGGCCCACGCCGGCCATCTCGAACAGGATCCGACCCGGCTTGACGACCGCGACCCAATGGTCCGGCGCGCCCTTGCCCGAGCCCATCCGCGTCTCGGCCGGCTTCTTGGTCGCGGGCTTGTCCGGGAAGATCCGGATCCAGATCTTGCCGCCGCGCTTGACCGAACGGGTCATCGCGCGCCGGGCGGCCTCGATCTGCCGACTCGTGATCCAGGCGGGTTCCTGCGTGGCCAGGCCGTACTCACCGAAGGACACGTCGGTGCCGCCCTTGGCCATCCCGGACATCCGGCCGCGCATCACCTTGCGGTGCTTGACGCGCTTCGGCATCAGCATGATCAGGCCCCCTGACCGGCGATGCCGGCGGCGGCTTCGCGGGGCCCGCGCTCGGGTGCGATCTCACCGCGATAGATCCAGACCTTGACGCCGATCCGGCCGTACGTGGTATGCGCGTGGATCTGGCCGTAGCTGATGTCGGCACGGAGCGTGCCGAGCGGAATTCGACCCTCGCGGTCCCACTCGCGACGGCCCATCTCGGAGCCGCCGAGGCGCCCGGCAACGGCGATCTTGACCCCCTTGGCGCCGGCCTTCATCGAGCGCTGGATGGCCTGCTTCATGGCCTTCTTGAAGGCAATCCGCCGCGACAGCTGCTGTGCGATGTTCATGGCGACGAGGTGGGCGTCGAGCTCCGGCTGGCGGATCTCCTTGATCTCCAGCTTGACCTTGCGCAGCGTGAGCGCCCCGATCTGCTGGCGCAGGATCTCGACGTTCTGGCCGCCCCGGCCGATCACGATCCCGGGCTTGGCCGTGTGGACGGTAACCGTGACGTGATTGATGCCGCGCTCGATCTCGACCTGGCTCACGCTCGCGTTGGCCAGGCGCTGCTCGACGAGCTTGCGGACCGTGATGTCCTCCTTGAGCAGCGTCGTGTACTCCTTGTCGGCATACCACTTCGCCGTCCAGGTGCGCGAAATGCCCAGGCGGAACCCGTAGGGGTGGACCTTGTGTCCCATCGATCAGGCCTCCCGGTCCGCGACGACGATGGTGATGTGCGTCATCGGCTTGTGGATCGGAAACGCCCGACCCTGTGCCCGCGGCCGCCAACGCTTGATCGACGGGCCCTCCTGGGCCTGCGCGTCGGCGATGTACAGGTCCTCCGCGGACAGGCTGTGGTTGTTCTCGGCATTCGCGGTCGCGCTCTTCAGCACCGCGGCGATGTTGCGGGCGGCATGCTGGGGCATGAACGAGAGCAGCGCGGCGGCTTCCTCGACTCCGCGGCCCTTGATCGCCCGGGTGACCAGGCGGGCCTTGCGGGTCGAGCCGCGAAGGTACTTGGCAGTGGCTGATACACGCACGTTCCGGCTCCTACTTCAACGCCGTCGAGCGGTCGGTGTGCTTGCCGTGCCCGCGGTACGTGCGGGTGGGCGAGAATTCACCGAGCCGATGCCCGACCATGTTCTCGGTCACGTAGACCGGGACGTGCTTCTTGCCGTTGTAGACCGCGATCGTGTGCCCGATCAGGCTCGGAAAGATCACGGATGCACGAGACCAGGTCTTGACGACCTTCTTCTCGCTGCGCCGATTCATCTCCTCGACGCGGCTGAACAGGCGGGCCTCGATGAACGGCCCCTTCTTGATTGAGCGGGACATGTCTTCCTACCTCCCCTACTTCCGGTGCCGAGATCGGACGATCAGGCGTCCGGTCGTGGCAGACCGGCGGGTGCGGTAACCCATCGCAGGCTTGCCCCAGGGCGTCTTGGGCGGCATCCCCGTCGGGGACTTGCCCTCGCCGCCGCCATGTGGATGGTCGCGCGGGTTCATGACCACACCGCGGACCTCAGGTCGCTGGCCGAGATGGCGAGCGCGACCTGCCTTGCCGAGATTCTGGTTTTCGTGATCGAGGTTGCCGACCTGGCCGACCGTGGCAATGCAGCGGATGCTGACCCGCCGGACCTCGCCCGACGGCAGGCGCACCTGGGCGTAATCGCCCTCCTTGGCGAGGAGCTGCGCGGAGGTGCCGGCCGACCGAACGATCTGGCCGCCGCGCCCGGGTACGAGCTCGATGTTGTGGATCGTGGTTCCGAGCGGGATGTTGTGGATCGGCAAGGCGTTCCCCACCCGCGCCTCGGCATCGGGCCCGGCAACCACGACATCGCCGACCTTGAGCCCGTTGGGGACGAGCATGTAGCGCTTCTCGCCATCCCGATAGTGGAGCAGGCCGATCCGGGCGGAACGATTGGGGTCGTACTCGATCGTCGCGAGGCGAGCGGGCACGCCGACCTTGTCGCGCTTGAAGTCGATCCTGCGATAGTGCTGCTTTTCGCCGCCGCCGCGATGGCGAACCGTACGACGTCCGGCGTTGTTGCGTCCGGACATCCGCTTCTGCGGCTCCAGCAACGGCTTGTGCGGCTGGTCGGTCGTGATCTCCTCGAACGTCGAGCGGGTCATGAACCGAATGCCCGGCGAGGTTGGCTTGTAACTGCGCAGCGGCATGGCTCAGACCCCTTCGAAGAACTCGATCTTCTGGCCGGGGGCCAGTGTCACGATCGCCTTGCGCCACGGGGTGGTGTAGCCGACCTGGCGGCCTCCACGCGTACCTCGTCGCTTCTCCTTCGCCTTCATGGTCAGCACGTTGACCGCGACGACGTTGACGTTCTCGCTCTTGTACAGCTCCTCGATCGCCGCCTTGATCTGGATCTTGTTGGCGCGGCTGTGCACGGCGAAGGTGTACTTTCCGCGCGCAGCCTCCATGTTGGACTTCTCGCTGATCACCGGGCTCAGGATGATCTCGGGCGCGGTCAGGGCACTCACGCGTACACCTCCTCGATGCGCGCGAGCGCGGGCTGCTCGATCACGATCAAGTCGGCCTTGAGCAGATCCACGACGTTCAGCGAGTCCGCCTGGATCAGGTTGACCGTGGGCAGGTTTCGCAGCGACAGGCGCAGGGTCCGATCACCGCCCGGGGAGACCACCAGCACGCGACCGGCGGCGCCGAGCGCCTTCAGCACGGCGGCCATCTCGCTGGTCTTGATCGCCTCCAGCCCGAAGGAGTCGATCACCTTGATCGCCTCGTCGCCCAGCTTGGCGGTGAGCGCACCGCGCAGCGCGAGTGCCTTCATCTTGCGCGGCAGGCGCTGCACGTACGAGCGCGGGTGCGGCCCGAACACCACACCGCCGCCGCGATAGTGCGGCGCAGACTTGGAACCCTGGCGCGCGCGGCCGGTCCCCTTCTGCCGATATGGCTTCGCTCCGCCGCCGCGGACCTCGCCGCGGGTCTTCGTATCGTGCGTGCCGATGCGACGCGCCGCCAACTGGGCCGTCACGACCTGGTGCAGGACGGCGGTATTGATCGGCGCGGCGAACAGCTCGTCGCTGAGTTCGACCGTGCCGACAGTTGCGCCGGAGCGATCGTACAGGGTGGTCTGGGGCATCTCAGGCCTTCTTCACGAGGATCAACGAGCCGCGCGGTCCGGGGAGACTCCCCTTGACGAGCAGCAGGTTCCGTTCGGCATCCGTGCGCACAACGCGCAGCTTCTTGGTGGTCACGCGTTCGTCACCCATGTGTCCGGCCATCCGGACGCCCTTGTAGACGCGACCCGGTGTCGTGCCTGGGCCGATCGAGCCCGGCTCGCGATGGTGGTCCGAGCCATGGGTCTTGGGTCCGCTGGAGAAGTGATGGCGTTTGATGTGGCCGGCGAAGCCCTTGCCCTTCGAGATGCCGGTGACGTCGACGAGGTCGCCGGTGGCGAACAGGTCGTCGATCCCGACCGCCGTACCCACTTCATAGCCGGCCAGGTCGTCCACCCGAAACTCGCGGATCTTGGAGAGCTTCGGCAGCGACCCAAGCTGTCCCAGCCTGGGCTTCGTCAGGCGCTTGGCAACCTCGGCGCCGAGTTGCACCGCGCTGTACCCGTCGCGCTCCCTCGTTCGGAGCCGCGTGACGATATTGGGTTCGATGGCCACGACGCTGACGGCCACCATCGTGCCGTCGTCCGCGAACACCTGGGTCATGCCGACCTTGCGGCCGATCAGTCCGATACTCATCGCGACGTCACATCTTCACCACGATGTCGACGCCCGCGGGCAGCGACAACCGGCTGAGCGCATCGATCGTCTTCGGCGTGGGGTCGAGGATGTCGATGAGCCGCTTGTGCGTGCGGATCTCGAACTGCTCCCGACTGTCCTTGTCGATGAACGGCGAGCGGATGACGGTGAACTTTTCGATCCGGGTCGGCAGCGGCACAGGTCCGACGACATCGGCTCCCGTGCGCTGGCCGGTCTCGACGATCTGAAGCGCCGACTGATCGAGCAGTCGGTGATCGTAGGCCTTGAGGCGGATCCGGATCCGTTGCTTTGCCATGTCGTGCCTACTCGACGATCGTGACGATGGCGCCGGCGCCGACGGTCCG
>CAKKPP010000026.1:0-21267 GCA_919901745.1 Chloroflexota bacterium
CCTAGCCGATCACGCGGTCGACGCCGCGCTTTTCCAGGGCACGGGCGATGATCACCCGCTGGATCTCCGAGGTGCCCTCCCAGATCCGGTCGACGCGCAGCTCGCGCAGGTATCGCTCGGCGGCCGTGTCGCGCATATAGCCGCGGCCTCCGAACACCTGGACCACTCGGTCCGCACAGCGAAACGCGGCCTCCGACGCGAACAACTTCGCCAGCGACGCCTTCGCGTGAACGACCTTCGGGTCGGCGCCAGTATCGGCCAGCCAGGCGGCCTCCCGAGTGAGCAGCCGGGCCGCCGAGGCATCGGCCGCCGAGTCAGCCAGCGGGAAGCTGACGCCCTGGAAGTCGTAGATCCGCTGATCGAACTGGACCCGACCGGTGGCCCATGCGACCGCTTCTTCGAGCAGCCGCTCCATCGCCCCGGAGCAGCGGGCGCCGATATGGATCCGTTCCTCCACGAACCACTCGTTGGTCAACGCATCCGCTCGGCCGATGCCGCCGAGGATGGCCGACGCGCCCACGCGCACGTCCTCGAGCACGAACTGCGGGTGCCGGTCGGCAAAGGTGTGGGTGTAGTCAGGATCCGCCTGGACACGGACGCCCGGGGTGTCGTAGTCGACGAGGAAGAGTGTCGGTTGCAGGTCCTCGCCGTCGCGGGCAAGGCAATGAAAGATCATGAAGTCGGTATCGTCGGGTCCGGTCACGAACCACTTTTCGCCATTGAGGACCCACTCGCCGGTGGCGAGATCACGGACCGCCGTGGACAGGAGCGTCCGCGCATCGGATCCCGCGAGGTCCTCGGTGATCGCGTAGCTCCCTGAACGTTCTCCACGCAGGCTGGGATCGAGATACCGGCGGCGTTGCTCGGCGTCGCAGTGAATCAGAGCGTTGTAGGCGCCCGGGATGTAGGACCACAGTCCTCCGGTGGCCTGACCAAGCTGTTCGTGCACCAGAACCTGCTCCAGGGCGGTCCAGCCCTGGCCGCCCAGAGCGCGCGGGAAGGAGCCGCCATGAAGGCGGGCTTCGATCGCCGCGCGCCGGATCGGGGTCCCCCAGTCGCGCGGCACCCGACCACCGGCCCGCTCGAACTCCCGTTCGCGCGGCTGGAGGACGTCGCGGACGAACGCCCGCGCTCGATCCCGGACTTCGCGCTGTGCCGGACTGAGGGTCAGGTCCATTGCCGCCCAGTCTGCGCGGTGGGCGGCGGGGCGGCATGGCGGCGTCGCACGACGCGGGACGCCGGTCGGCGGTCGGCTGTCGGCGGACGCCGGAGGGCGGACGCGGCTCAGCAGGATCGCTGGGGCGACCTCACATCGACGGCATGTACGATGAATCGAGGTACTTCTGCGGGTCGTCGCCGAAGTCGAGCTTGCAGCCGCGGCCGCAAAAGTAGTAGTCGACGCCGTCGTGGGCGACGTGCAGTTCCTTCGCCGTTGCCGTCTCGATCTCGACCGTCATGCCGCACACCGGGTCGAGGGCCTCACCCTCTCCAGGGCCCTCGCCGTGTCCGTGGCCGCCGTGGTGCATGTTGAGGTCCATCCAGTCGTCCCTTCGCTGTCAGCTCGGCTGTGCCATCACCATGATCCGGATCTCGGTCATGTCCTCGATCGCCCAGCGCAGGCCTTCCCGGCCGAGGCCGGAATCCTTGACCCCGCCGTAGGGCATGTGGTCGATCCGGTAGGTCGGGACGTCGTTGACGATCACGCCGCCGACCTCGAGCTCGTTGAAGCCGCGCCAGGCATTGGCCAGGTCGTTGGTGAATACGCCCGTCTGGAGGCCGAAGAAGCTGTCGTTCACCTGCCGCATGGCGTCCCCGAAGTCGGTGAACGGGAACGCCACGACGAGCGGAGCGAAGGCCTCGTTCGAGCACACCTGGGCCGTCCCTGGGACGTCGGTCAGGATGGTCGGCGCGAAGAACGATCCATCGGCCTTCCCGCCGATGAGCACCTTGCCACCCATCGCGACCGCCTCGTCGACCCAGCGCTGGGTCCGCAGCGCGGCGGCGTCGTCGACCATGGGACCGACATCGGTTTGCGGGTCGAGCGGGTCGCCGACCCTGAGGTTCCGCGCTCCTTCGACCAGGCGTTCCATGAACGCGTCCCAGATCTCGGCGTGGACGAACATGCGCTGGACGCTGATGCAGACCTGACCGGCGTACGCAAATGCACCGATGAGGGTCCGGCGCACGGCCCAGTCGAGATCGGCGGATCGGTCGACGATGACTCCGGCGTTGCCGCCCAGCTCGAGGATCACCTTCTTCTTGCCGGCACGTTCCTTCATCCGCCAGCCAACCGCCGGGCTGCCGGTGAAGCTCAGCAGCTTGAAGCGGGGGTCGGCGACCATCCTGTCGCCGAGTTCGCGGGTCATCGGCAGGACGCTGACCGAACCGGCGGGTGCCCCGGCCTCCTCGATGATCTCGGCCACCGTGAGCATCGTCAGCGGGTCCTTCGACGGCGGCTTGAGGACGATCGAGCAGCCGGCCGCGATCGCCGGCGCGACCTTGTGGGCCGCGAGGTTCAGCGGGAAGTTGAACGGGCTGATCCCGGCGACCGGGCCGATCGGGAACCGACGCGTGATGCCGACGCGCCCCTTGCTGCTGGCGATGAGGTCGAGCGGGATCATCTCCCCGGTCATCCGCTCCGCTTCCTCGGCGCCGAGCCGGAATGTGAGCGACGCCCGATCCACCTCGACGAGCGCGTCGCGAATCGGCTTGCCCGCCTCCAGGGCGATGAGCCGCCCGAGCTCCTCGCGACGGGCCTTGATCCCGCTGCTGATGTTGCGCAGGATCGCGCCTCGCTCGTAGGCCGGAAGGGTCCGCGTGACCTCGAACGCCGCCACGGCGGCGTCGACCGCCTCGTCGTACTGCGCGTCAGTGGCGTTGAAGGTCGAACCCACCGGGTTCGCCGGGTCGGCCGGGTTTGCGACGATCAGCGGATCCGGTGAATCGACCCATCGCCCGGCAAGGAAGATCGGGTGGGGTTGGGTGCCGGTCATCGTGGCCATCGGGGCGATCTCCGCTCGATCATCGGGAGCGGCGCCAAGCTCGGAGCGGCGCCGCGGGTCGGTTCGGTGCGATACGGTGGCATCGTACACGTCACCCGCGACCGAGGCCCAAACGGGAGCCCGAGATGGCAGGCCGACACGCACTGCGAGACACCCTTCTCGTCACGCCAAAGACGAAGGTCCGTCTGGACAGGATCGACCCTTCAGACTCGCACGGCCACGACCGGGAGTCGGCGGGTCTCGAGCTGGCGGCCGGTCTCGAACGGCTGTCCGATCTCCAGGACCGGCTATGGGCCCAGGCCAATCGCTCCGTGCTCGTGGTGCTGCAGGGGATCGATGCCGCCGGAAAGGACGGAACGATCCGCCATGTCATGGGTGCCTTCAATCCCCAGGGCTGCTCGGTCACCTCGTTCAAGGTGCCGACGCCGATCGAACTGGCCCACGACTACCTCTGGCGTGTTCACCAGCGCACGCCGGCGAAGGGCGAGATCGGGATCTTCAACCGCTCGCACTACGAGGATGTCCTCGTGGTCCGGGTCCACGACCTCGTTCCGAAATCCGTGTGGTCGAAGCGCTACGACCAGATCAACGAGTTCGAGCAGCGGCTTGCGGACTCCGGTACGACCATCGTCAAGTTCTTCCTGTGGATCTCGCGCGAGGAACAGCGCGAGCGGTTCCAGGCCCGCTACGACGACCCGCGCAAGCATTGGAAGTTCTCCATGGGCGACCTCGACGAGCGAGCGCGCTGGGACGACTACGTAGCGGCATTTGAAGCGGTCCTGTCTCGTACCTCGACGCCGTGGGCGCCGTGGTACGTCATCCCGGCCAATCGCAACTGGTTCCGCAACCTCGCCGTGGCCGACATCCTGGCCGACACGATCGACGATCTGAACCCGAGCTATCCCGCCCCGAGGGAACCCCTGCCCGAGGGCCTGGTCATCGAGTAGCCCGATGGGGCCGCCTCAGGGCGGCGCCGCGTCGAGGGACCGCGTCGAAAGGACCGCGTCGAGGGCCGGATCGCGACTGCCGGCTCTACTTGCCGCCACCGAACAGCGTCCCGAAGACGCCGCGAATCAGGTCCTGTCCGATCTTCGACGTGACGACCCGGCCCCCCTGGCGGACGACGTTGTCGATGGACCGCTGGCGGGCGCGAGCATCGTCGCGCGCCCGTTTGGCCGCGGCTTTGCGCTCTGTCTCGGCTCGTCGTCGGGCGGCCGCCAATTCCCTTGCCTGTCGGGCGATCTCACGCGTCTGCTGAGCCGCGGTCAGCGGCGTCCCGCCTGTTCCTGCGGTGGGTGCCGGGACGCCTGCTCGAGCCGCCTCGGCGGCGACCGCCTCCGCGGCCGCAGCGCGGGCCCTGGCCAGCCGCGCGGTGATCATCTCGTGGGCGCTCTCGCGATCGACGCTGTCGCTGTACCTGGCAGTGAGGTCGCTTGTCGCGATCCGACCGTGGAACAGGACCGGATCCAGCGGCGCCATCAACGACGCCGGCGGGATCAGGCGGGTGGCCGCGAGCGGCGTCGGGACGCCCTTCGGCGACAACACGGTGACCAGGGCCTCGCCGATACCCAGGGAGGTGATCGTCTTCTCGACGTCGTAGAACTCGGTCGTGGGGAAGGTTCGAGCCGTCTTTCGGAGGGCGTCCGCATCCTCGGGCGTGAACGCTCGCAGAGCGTGCTGCACACGGTTGCCCAGCTGCGAGAGGACTCCCGACGGCACGTCCTTCGGCGTCTGTGTCACGAAGAAGACGCCCACCCCCTTCGATCGGATGAGCCGTGCCGTCCGCTCCACCTGGTCGAGCAGCGCATCGGAGGCATCATCGAAGAGCAGGTGGGCCTCGTCGAAGAAGAAGCACAGCTTCGGCTTCGGCAGGTCGCCGGCCTCGGGCAGCGTCTCGTACAGCTGGGCGAGCATCCAGAGCATGAACGTCGAGAACAGGCGCGGCTTGTCCATGACGTCGGACAGCTCGAGAAGCGTGACGACGCCCTTGCCGTCCGGTGTCGTCCGGATCAGGTCCATCACGTCGAACTCGGGCTCGCCGAAGAAGATATCGGCCCCCTCCTGTTCGAGCACGATGATCGAGCGGAGCAGAACGCCGACCGACGCCGCCGACATGCCGCCGTACTCCTGGAGGATGGGCTTGCCCTCATCGGACGCCAGGAACTTCAAGGTCGTCGCGAGGTCGTCGAGGTCGAGGAGCGGCAGGTCATTGTCGTCGCAGTATTTGAAGATCAGGGCGAGGATCGACACCTGGGTCTCGTTGAGATCGAGCACCTTGCCGAGCAGCAGCGGGCCGAACGAGCTGACCGTGGCCCGCACCTGCGCTCCGAGCTTTCCGGACAGCGACAGGAACTCGGTCGGGTACGCCGTCGGGAGGTACTCCCATGCCATCGACGCGCAGCGGTCAATGATCCGCTGGTTCGTCGCGTCACCCGGCGCGCCAATGCCCGTCACGTCGCCCTTGATGTCGGCCACGAACACGGGAATGCCGATCGCCGACATCTGTTCGGCAAGGAGCTGGAGGGTCTTCGTCTTGCCGGTCCCGGTCGCGCCGGCGACGAGCCCGTGACGGTTCAGCATCGAGAGCGGGATCTGGATCCGCGTGTCGTTGTAGAGCTCTCCATCGATGAGCGCCGAGCCCAGCACGATGCCCGGCTCGGACAGGGCGTAGCCCCTGCTCATGGCCTGGCGAAATGCGTCGTCCATGGTCCCTCGCGTGTGCGTCACCGGAGTCGTGGGTCGAGGGTCGAGGGTATCATTCAGGACCCGAATTCGAATCGAGAGGAGACGCATCGAATGAAGATCGAAGAGATCGAGGGCATCGGTCCGGTCTATGCGGAAAAGCTGACCGAAGCAGGGGTCACCACCACCGAGGCCCTGCTCGAAAGCGGAGGCAAGCGCGCCGGGCGCGAGGCCCTCTCAGAGACCACGGGCATCAGCACCGCCATGATCCTCGAGTGGGTCAATCACGCCGACCTGATGCGGATCGGCGGCGTCGGATCCGAGTACTCGGACCTCCTCGAGGCGGCCGGCGTGGACTCTCCCGCCGAGCTCGCCCAGCGCAACGCGGCCAACCTGGCGAAGACGTTCCAGGAAGTCGATGCGGCGCGCCCGAACATGGTCCGGCGCGTGCCATCCGAGGAGACCGTCACCGGCTGGATCGAGCTGGCGAGGGCCCTGCCCACGGTCGTCGAGCACTGATCGTCCGGGAGCCATCCTGGGGCCGGACCGCCCCGTCACTCGGGGCGGCCCCGGCAAACCGGACACAGCGACGGAGGACCGGCCCATGATGGGTGAATTCAAGGAATTCCTGCTCAAGACCAACGCCTTGGCGCTGGCCATCGGCGTGATCATCGGTGCCGCGCTGGGCACGGTCGTCACGTCGCTCGTGGACGACATCATCATGCCGCCCATCGGTCTGTTGCTCGGTGGCGTGGACTTCGCCAGCCTCCAGATCGACCTCAACTCCGAGGTGGCCATTCGATACGGCGCGTTCCTGAACGCGGTGATCGCATTCGTGATCATCGCGTTCGTGGTCTGGCGGTTGTCGAAGATGTTCGTCGAGGAAGAGGCGGCTCCGGGGCCGGCGATGAAGGATTGCCCGTTCTGCAGGGAGTCGGTCCTGGCGGCGGCTTCGAAGTGCAGGTTCTGCGGAAGCGCCATCTGACGGGCCCGGGGTCTGGCAATGCCGACCAAAGACGGCCGGGGATGCCCCCGGCCGTTTTGCTGTCCCCCGACCGCCGTGAGGGCCCCAAGCCGCTCCGTTCCGTCCGGATCTCGTCAGTCATCCTCCGCGGGGCGCGGGTAGGAGCCGAGCACCCGAACCATCGCGGCCTCTCGCTGCAGGTCCAGGAGAGCGGCGATTGCGCGCGGGTCGCTCGGTCCCGCATCGAGGTCCACCCAGAACACATACTCCCAGCGCGTGGTCCGCGATGGACGCGACTCGAGTCGGGACAGGTTGACGCCGCGGTCGGCGAACGCTCCGAGGCAGCGATGGAGGGACCCGGGTACGTTGCGCACGGCGAACATGAGCGTCGTCATGAATGCCCCGTCAACCGCCGTGGAGCCCGGCCGGATCCAGAGCGGGTCGAGGGGCCCACGGGCGATGACCGCAAAGCGGGTCCGGTTTCCGTCACCCGCCTGGATGTCCGAGGCGAGCACCTCGAGACCGTACACATCGGCAGCCCGCAGCGACGCGACCGCGGCAGCGTGTCGCTCTCCCCCATCGGCAATCATGCGAGCGGCTCCCGCCGTGTTGTAGGTCGTCAGGACCTGCCACGGGCGAGTCCGGAGAAACGCATCGACCTGGGCCAGGGCCTGGGCGTGCGAATACACCCGTTCGATGCCCTCGAGCGTCTCACCCGGCAGGGCCAGCAACGCAAGACGAATCGGGACGCTCGTCGCGCCCTCGATCGTAAGCTCGAATTCGGCCAGCAGATCGTAGGTCTCCCGGATCGATCCGGCCAGGGAGTTCTCGATCGCGACGACGGCCACATCCACGTCGAAGTCACGCACAGCCTCGAACAGGGCCCGCCAGGACGGCACGGCGACGGTTTCGGGATCGGCGAAGAAGCGCCGCGCGGCCTCCTCGCTGAAGGCCCCCGGCTCGCCCTGGAACGCGACCTTCGGACGGGCCGGGGTCAATGTGGGCTCCAGATCAGCGATCGAACCAGTCGATGGACGCTTCACGACCGACGTCCTTGTCGACTTCGGCACGGCCCGGGGTCGCCTCACGGGCCAGTCGCCGCCGCTCGTTCCCGGCCGAGTCGGCCGCACCCGCCCAGTGCGCTTCAGCGAGCATCGCGTTGATGGCCTGGACGTACGCGTCGACGGAGGCCGCGATGATGTTGGTGCCCTGAGCGGAGCCGTCGTAGCGACCCGCCCCGCGGGCCCCCTGGGCCGATGTCGGCGGTTCGATCGTCAGCGTGACGCGGCCCTCCGCGCCGGGTCCCTCGCCCAGCGCGTGGACGTCGTACGCGACGAGTCGTGGATGCCCGGTCAACACGTCGTGGAGCGCCGCGTCCACCGCCCGCAGGAGGGCGTCGACGGCTCCGTTGCCTTCCGACGATGCCTCCCACTGGTGGTCGCCGGAGGCGATGACGACGGCGCCGCGACTCTGGACATTGCTGCCCGACGTGATCGTCCAGCGGGCCAGATGGAGGGTAGGCGAGGCTGGGGCGCCCGGTTCGGCTCCGGCGGCGTTGAACATGTCGGTCACCTTTCGGGGTTGACAGCGGGGGGCTTCGAAGGGCTGCCTCGTCGCGTGCGAGTCGGTGTCGTGAAGTGTCGTTCGTCGCGGCGGCGCAGTTCGGCCGCACCCTTCCAGATCGCGTATTCCAGCGAATCGGCAAGGGCGATCGCGGAGGCGGCGATGATGTTCGTGTCCGAACCCATCGTCGACCACTCTCGCGTCCCGTCCGCCGAATCGATGATCACCCGGGTTCGGGCGCCCGTGGCCGACGCGCCGTCGATGATCCGGACCTTGTAGTCGAACAGGTGCACCGCGTCGATCCCGGGATAGAACGCCCCGAGCGCCTTGCGCAGGGCGGCGTCGAGGGCGTTGACGGGACCGTTGCCGTCGGCAGCGGTATGCAGGACCTCACCGGCGACCTCGACCTTGACGGTCGCCTCGGCGCGCAGTTCGTGGCCGTCGCGCTGGTCCACGATGACGGTGAAGTCCACGACGCGGAACGGCGGCTCGTAGCCCGCCTGGTGGCGGCGGATGAGCAGCTCGAACGATGCCTCGGCGCCCTCGAAGGCCAGCCCGTCCGCCTCGAGCTCCTTGATCAGCCGCGACAATGCGCCGGGGTCCAGGTCGCCATCCAGCTGATGACCGAGCTGCTCGGCCCGGATCCGCGTGTTTGCCTTGCCGCCGAGCTCGCTCACGACAAGGCGCCCGGCGTTGCCCACGGCACTCGGCTCGATGTGCTGGTAGCTCCGTTCGACCTTGGCCACCGCGGCGCCGTGCACCCCGCCCTTGTGGGCAAAGGCTGACCGACCGACATAGGGCTGGTAATCGTTCGGGTTGAGGTTGGCGATCTCGGCGATGGAGCGCGACAGTTCGGTGAGACCGGGCAACGAGCCGCCGCCGGCCGGCACCAGCTCGTGCGGCGTCTTGAGCGCGAGATTCCCCAGGATGCTCACCATGTTGGCGTTGCCGCACCGTTCGCCGTACCCGTTGATCGTGGCCTGAACGTGCCGGATCCCGGCAGCAACGGCGGCCATCGAGTTGGCCACGGCCAGCTCGGCGTCGTTGTGGGTGTGGATGCCCCAGGTGACCGGCGGAGCGCCTGGATCCGCACGCAGCGAGGTGAGGACGTCGTCGACGATGCCAACGAGCTCATTCGTGAGCGTCCCGCCGTTGGTGTCACACAGGACGAGCGTTCGGGCGCCCGCCTCGCGCGCCGACCGCAGGGTCGATAGCGCATAGTCGCGATCGGCCAGGTACCCGTCGAAGAAGTGCTCGGCGTCGTAGACAAGCTCGTGCCCGCGCTCGACGATGAACCGGACGCTGTCCGCGATCATGTCGAGATTCTCGGCGGCCGTGGCGCCCAGGACCTCGGTGACGTGAAGCAGCCAGCTCTTGCCGAAGATCGTGACGACCGGCGTCTCGGCCGCCACCAGCTCGCGCAGGTTCGGGTCCGTCGCCGCCGTGTTCGACCGATGGCGGGTGGACCCGAAGGCGGCCAGGCGCGCCGTCTGCCAGGTCATGGTGCGGGCGGCCTTGAAGAACTCGATGTCCTTGGGGTTGGAACCGGGCCAGCCACCCTCGATGTACGGCATCCCGTACTCGTCGAGCATCCGCGCGATCCGCAGCTTGTCGGCGAGCGACAGGGTGATGTTCTCGCCCTGGGTGCCGTCGCGCAGGGTCGTGTCGTACAGCGTGACGGGCACCACGCTCGGGGTATCCGCGCGATCGGAGGTGGTCATCGACCGGCCTGCGCCGTCGTTGCTGCCGGCGCCAGGCGCTCGACGACCGCGTCGGCGAACGCCCGCGTGCCGAGCACCGCTGAACCGGGACCGGGCAGCAGGTCGCCCGTGCGGCATCCGTCGTCCAGGGCACGGCCCACGGCGGCCTCCAGCGCGTCGGCGACATCGCCGCGTCCCAGCGACCAGCGCAGAAGCATCGCGCCGGACAGGATCGTGCCGATCGGGTTGGCCCTGTCCTGGCCCGCGATGTCGGGCGCGCTCCCGTGGATCGGTTCGTAGAGGCCGAAGATGCCGTGCGCGGTCCGACGCTCGCCGAGCGACGCGGACGGGAGCATCCCGAGCGATCCGGCGAGGACGCTGGCTTCGTCGGACAGGATGTCGCCGAAGAGGTTCTCGGTCACGAGGACATCGAACGCGGCCGGCGACTTGACCAGGAACATCGCGCATGAATCGACGAGTTGGTGGGTCACGGCCACGTCCGGGAAGTCCGGACGGACCTCCTCGACGACCTTTCGCCACAGCCGGGACGTTGCCAGGACATTGGCCTTGTCGACGCTCGTCAGGCGACCCCGACGGCCGCGGGCGAGTTCGAACGCAAGGCGAACGACGCGCCGGATCTCGGCCTCGGTGTAGGTCAGCGTGTCGACCGCGTGGCGACCGGTCGCGTCGCGGCGCTCCTCGGACGGCCGGCCGAAATAGAGACCCGCGGTCAGCTCGCGAACGATGAGCAGGTCGACGCCGTCGAGCAGCTCAGGGCGGAGCGGCGACGACGGCACGAGCGCGGGATGAACGGAGACCGGGCGCAGGTTGGCAAACAGGCCGAGCCCGCCGCGCAATGCGAACAGCGCCTGCTCGGGGCGTACGGCCGCGTTCGGGTCGTCCCAGCGTGGACCGCCGACCGCTCCGAGGTAGACGGCGTCGGCCGCACCCGCTGCCGCGACGTCGTCGTCGCGGATGGCGACACCGTAGGTATCGATCCCGATCCCGCCCGCGACAAGCTCGGACCACGAGATCGCGAAGCCGAACCGATCCCCGGCAGCATCGAGGACGCGTCGACCGGCCGCGATGACCTCGGGGCCGACGCCGTCACCGGGAATCGTGGCAATCCGGTACGCGGTCGCCGCCGGCCCGTCCGTCCGAGGTGCGTGGAGGCCGTCCTCCGTCACGAAGGATCCTCGACCGTCCGGCCACTGATGAAGGCAACCGAGACCCCGTTGATCTCAGCTCCATGGAGCTTGTTCGCCGCCACCAGGTAGGCCTCGAGTGATGCTTCGATGATGTTCGTGGACAGGCCGTGGCCCGACACGATCAGGGCACCGGGACCCTCATCGGACGATCGCCGGCAGCGAACGAGGACCTGACCCTGGGCATCTTCTCCCGCCGACACGGCCTTGATCTCGTATTCGGTCAGAACCGGATGCCAGCCGAGGACGGGCTGGAGGGCCTGATCCACCGCCGAGTACAGGGCGTTGACCGGGCCGTTGCCGGTCGCCTCGACACCTCGCTCCTCGCCGGCGACCGTCAGCGAGACCGTCCCCGTGGCGTTGCCGCCATGGGATGACGTCACGCTCCAGCCCAGGATCGACACCGATGCGGGCACCTCGGACGCACGCTGTTCGACGAGCGCCAGGAGGTCGGCGTCGGTGACCTCCTTCTTGAGGTCGGCGAGGGCGATGGCCTGGCGGTAGATCGCGTCGAGCGCCTCGCCCTCGACATCGTGCCCGAGTTCGCGCAGCTTGCCCTGGAGGCCGCGTCGACCCGACAGCTTGCCGATCGTCAGCTGGCTGCCCGTCAGGCCCACCGACTGCGGGGTCATGATCTCGTAGGTCAGGGGGTTCTTGATGACACCGTCCTGGTGGATGCCCGATTCGTGGGCAAACGCGTTGCCGCCCACGACCGCCTTGTTCGGCTGGACGGCAAACCCGGTCAGGTAGCTCACCAGGCGGCTGGCCGCCGTGATCTGCTCGGTCTGGACGCCGGTCACGAGATCGGGGAACTGCGTTGGCCGGGTCCGGAGCGCCATCACGACCTCCTCCAGGGAGGCGTTGCCGGCGCGCTCGCCGAGGCCGTTGATGGTGACCTCCACCTGGCGTGCCCCGGCCTGCACGGCCGCGACGGTGTTGGCCGTCGCGAGCCCCAGGTCGTTGTGGCAGTGGACGCTCACCGTGGCGTCGCGGCCCAGGAGGTCGACGGCCCGGGCGACCAGTGCGCCGAACTCGGACGGGATCGCATACCCCACCGTGTCGGGGATGTTGATCGTGGTCGCCCCGGCTTCCACGACCGCCTCGTACACCCGCATGAGGTAGTCGACATCCGTGCGCGAGGCGTCCTCGGCGCTGAACTCGATCTCGGCGTCGGCCCCGAGCATCTTGCGCCCGAACGCAACCCACTTCCGCGCCTCGGCCAGTGCCTGGTCACGGTCGATCCGGAGCTTGTGCTTGAGGTGGATGTCCGAGGTCGCGATGAACACGTGGAGGTGCGGCCGCTCGGCGACGCGGATGGCCTCGATGGCCCGCTGCGGATCGCCGTCGCGGCAGCGGGCCAGCGCGGCAACGGCCACGCCCCTGGTCTCGCGCGCGATCCGGTGCACCGCGTCGAAATCGCCCGGTGATGCCGCGGGGAAGCCGGCCTCGATGACATCGACCTTGAGCCGAACGAGCTGACGGGCAACTTCGAGTTTCTCGGCCGCGGTCAGCCCCGCGCCGGGCGCCTGCTCGCCATCACGCAGCGTGGTGTCGAAGACGCGAACGGTTCCCGCAGGGACGAACGGTCCCGACGAACGGGACGCGGCGGGCGGCATCAGTCGGCTCTCCCGGCTGCCGTCGTGGCAGGAGCGGGGCCGGCCGCCGCCTGCGTGTTGCCGGCAAGGGCCTGGGCGCCGGCTCCAGCCTGGGCGCCGGCTCCAGCCTGGGCCTCGCCGGCACGGACGACCACGGGGTTGAGGAAGGGCATCCTTGAGCGCAGCTCGGCCCCGACCTGCTCGATCTGGTGATCGCGGTCCTGCGCGCGGAGACGCTCGAACTCGTGCCGGCCGGTGTCGTTCTCCTCGATCCAGCGTCGGGCAAAGGCACCGCTCTGGATCTCGGAGAGGACGTCGCGCATCGTGGCTTTTGCGCCCTCGACGACCCGCGGCCCGGACACGTAGTCGCCGTACTCCGCCGTGTCCGACACGCTGAACCGCATGAAGTTGAGCCCGCCGCGGTACATCAGGTCCACGATCAGTTTCAGTTCATGCATCGTCTCGAAGTAGGCGAGTTCGGGCTGGTAACCGGCCTCGACGAGTGTCTCGAACGCGGCCTTGACCAGGGCCGACACGCCGCCGCAGAGCAGCGCCTGCTCCCCGAAGAGGTCGGTCTCGGTCTCCTCCTTGAACGTCGTCTCGAGCACGCCGGCGCGCATGTTGCCGAGCGCTCGGGCATAGGCGAAGACGCGGGCACGGGCGGTCCCCGTCGGGTCACGGTGGATCGCGAACAGCGCCGGAACGCCGCCGCCGGCCTCGTACACGCTGCGGACGAGGTGGCCGGGGCCCTTCGGGGCCACCATCCCGACGTCGACGCCCTCCGGCGGATCGATCCGCCCGAAGTGGATGTTGAAGCCGTGGGCGAACATCAGGAGCTGGCCCGGTCTGAGGTTCGGCCCGATCTCGGTGTCGTAGACTGCCTTCTGCGCTGTGTCGGGCACGAGGATCATGATCACATCGGCCTGGCGCACCGCGTCGGCAACGTCGGCCACCGCCAGACCAGCTTCGGCGGCGAGTGCCCGGCTCTTGGAGCCGGGCGCAAGACCCACCACGACCTTCACGCCCGACTCGTGGAGATTGCGAGCGTGGGCGTGGCCCTGGCTCCCGTAGCCGATGATCGCGACGGTCGAATCCTTCAGGGCGGCCGGGTCCGCATCGTTGTCGTAGTACATCGTTGCGGTCATCGTTTGAGTGCCTCCTCGATGGATTGCGCACCGCGAGCCATCACGACGGCCCCGGTCCGGACAAGCTCCTTGATCCCGTACGTGCGGACGAGCGCCACGAAGGCGTCGACATCGGTCTCCGGCCCGCTGACCTCGGCGATGATCGCCTCGGCCGAGACGTCGACGGCCCGGCCGCGGCTCATTTCCACGAGTTTGAGGATTTCGGCGCGCGTCGAATCGGTCGCACGGATCTTCACCAGCGCGAGCTCATGCTCGACCGTCGGCTCGCTGGTGACGTCCTGGACCTTGAGGACGTCGATCAGGCGGTACAACTGCTTGGCGGCCTGTTCGACGGCGACATCGTCGCCATGGAGAGTGATCGTCATCCGGCTGATGTCGGCACGGTCCGTTCGGCTCACCGCGAGCGAGTCGATGTTGAAGTTGCGCGCTCGCATGAGGCTGGCGACCCGGTTCAGGACTCCGGGTCGATCGACGACGAGGGCCACCAGCCGGTGGGCGCGGGACACGCCGCCGCCGGGGAGCGCCCGCGGGGGGGGTGCCGTATGCGCCGGTGCCGCAGGCGCGGCGGACGGCTCCGGCTGGACCCCGTTGCGCGATGGATCGCTGCTCATTCGTCCGCCCCGCCCCAGTTCTCGATGAGGTCCGACAGGCCCTTGCCGGCCGGCATCATCGGGAAGACATTCTGCTCCTCGGCGATCTGGAACCAGATGAGGGCCGGCCCATCGACCGCCTGGGCGGCGCGGATCGCGCCGTCGACCTCGTCGGGAGTCGCGGCGCTGAAGGCCGGGATCCCGAACGCATCGGCCAGCTTGAGGTAGTCCGGCCCCAGCAGGTGCGCCGAGTGGTAGTTCCCCGCGTAGATGATCTCCTGCCATTGACGGATCATCCCGAGCTTCTTGTTGTCGAAGAGGGCGATCTTGACCGGAATGTGGTCCTGGACGAGGGTCATCAGCTCCTGGAAGGTCATCTGGAAGCCACCGTCCCCGGTGATCGCCCAGGTCTCGCGATCCGGTCGACCCAGGGCGGCGCCCATCGCGGCAGGCACACTGAAGCCCATCGTCCCGAGGCCGCCCGAGCTGACGTGACTGTTCGGCGACCGGAACCCGGCGTAGCGGGCCAGCCACATCTGGTTCTGGCCGACGTCCGCGACGTAGTTCGCTTCGTGTCCAGACAGCTCACCGATGCGGCTCACCACGTAGTCGGCAGACAGGTGTCCGTCGCGCCACGCACCCGAACCGTGCCAGCTCGATCCCTCCGAGTCGGCCTTCCAGTCGGCCAGTTCCGCGAAGTAGTCGGCGCGCGCGAGCGGGTCCACCTCGGGAACCATCGGCAACAGGGCCCGCAGGACCCGCCCGGCATCGCCGACGATCGGGACCTCGACCGCGACGTTCTTGCCGATCTCGGCCGGGTCGATGTCGACGTGCACGATCCGCGCGTACGGGGCGTAGGTCCGGACGTTGCCGGTCACCCGGTCGTCAAAGCGCATCCCCACGGCGAACAGGAGATCGGCCGACTGGATGGCCCGATTGACGTGCTTCCAGCCGTGCATCCCCATGAACCCGTAGGCGAGCGGATGGGTCTCGTCGATCGCGCCGATTCCCAGCAGCGTCCAGGCAACCGGGATCTGGGTCTTTTCGGCGAAGGCGCGCAGGTCGTCCCACGCCTCCGCGTGCAGGACGCCATGCCCCGCCAGGATGACGGGCCGTTTTGCGCGGGCCAGTTCCAGCGCGGCCAGCTTGAGCTGACGGCCGTGGCCGTCGAGGTTCGGCCGGAAGCCGGGCAGGCCGGCCATCACCTGGTCGTCGGTCGGATGCTCGGCGCGTGTCTCCTGCTGGAGGGCGTCCTTGGTGATGTCGACGTGAACCGGTCCCGGCCGGCCCGTTCGAGCGATGTGGAATGCCTCCGCAAGGACCCGCGGCAGGTCGTCGGCGTTGCGCACGAGGTAGTTGTGCTTTGTCATCGGCAGCGTGATGCCGTTGATGTCGATCTCCTGGAAGGCATCCTTGCCGATCAGGGCAGCCGGCACGTTGCCGGTGATGGCGACCATCGGAATGGAGTCAAGGAGCGCGGTTCCGATCCCGGTGACGAGATTCGTCGCCCCCGGGCCCGAGGTCCCCATGCAGACACCGACCTTGCCCGTCACCCGGGCATACCCGTCGGCGGCATGGGCACCGCCCTGCTCATGGCGCACCAGGACGTGGCGCAGCTGCGGGTAGTCGCCGAGGACGTCGTACAGCGGCAGGATCACGCCACCCGGATAGCTGAAGAACACCTCGACGCCCTGGCGGAGAAGCGCCTCGCACACGACATCGGCGCCAATCCGGGTTCGCTTGAGCGCCGGCCGGCCGGCGGTCGCGGACGCCCCTTCGTGGAGCATGTCCTTGCGGGCCTTCTCGACCCGTCGGGCATGGTCGGTCCCATCGCCCGGCACGTGGCTTCGACGCGGGCGCGCTGCCGGGTCGGAAGGGGGTGCAGCCTGACTCGGCGGATGGGCCGGGTCGCTCTGTCTGGTCGTCATCCTGGGGTGGCCTCCTGGTTCAGGGCCGTTGCCGGTCTCCGGAAACGACAAGACCCCCGCCTTCCCGGCAGGGGTCCCGTTGGTCTTCGGTGGTTCGAGGCGCTAGCGGCGCTCGTTCCTCCGGGTTCCTCCGTTCTCCCGCCGGCTGCCGGTAATCAAGCCAAGAAGGCTTTCAAGCCCGACGACGAGCGAGCGAACAAGGGAGAGGAGCGAGTTGTCGCTGAAGTCTAGGTTCGAGATCGGCATCTGGACGTGCCGGCCGTCCGTCGTCACGACGACGGCGACTGGGCGACGATCCCGACCGTTGAACAGACCCACGATGCTGGACTCCGCGTGGCGCTGACGCCCGGCAAGCCCGGGACGGTCCCGGCAGTCTACGGGCCGCCGCTCGATCGCGCAACCCATGCCGAGCGATGAGTAAGCATCCAGACGTCTGTGCTGGACCAGGCGACAGACGAGGAGCCCCGTCCATAGGCTGGAGATGTTCAGATCACCAGCACTGAAGGGGCTCACGTGGAGCATACCGTCCCGTTGACCGTCACCCTGCGTGCCGAGCACGCCGATCTCGGCTCGCTCGAGCGGGCGATCGATGCCGCCCTGGCCGAGGCCGGATAGGGGCTCTGGGCCGAACTCGTGCGACTGCTCGAGGCGGCCCTCCCGGTCCCGACCGATTGCCTGTGCGGCGGAACGCTCAAGGCGAACGGTCGGGCGCCGCGGCGGCTGGTCACCTTGGCTGGCGAGGTCGACCTGCGCCGACGGTGATATCGCTGTCGAGCCTGTGGGTCCGAGGTTGTGCCGCTCGATGTCGCCCTCGGGCTCGAGCCGCGGCTCCAGCACAGTCTCGGGGTCCGGGAACGGGCGCTCTAGCTGGTCACGGTCGCGTCCTCACTTCGGGGCTGATCGAGCTCTACCCGGCCTTGCCCGTCGAGCTCGCCCGCCGGAGTCCGTTGGCGCTCGCCTGGCGTCGTCTCGACCGGACCTTCGATGACTGACATCAGCCAGGCCATGATCGCGGCCTGAAACTTGACCTGGTTGTGAACATCAGGCTGGGCAAGTTGGCCTCGAGTCGCGGACACGAAATCCCTGAGCCGCCAGGGGCCGAGGCCATGGTATCCCCCCCGTCCCTTCTCCACGTCGGGCTGCCTCCGCTCCGGTCGCGTCAGAGCGGCGGCCGCGCTCTGGTCACAGCGCAGGGGAAGGCGGAGCCTCGGGAGAAAGGGATCCAGCGAACATGAAGCCATCGCCCAGGCATTCCGACCGCGGGCGACTAATCCAGGTCGTCCGGTTGATGTTCTCAAGAGTTACGTCTGCGGATCCGCCTCCGATTGCCACCTGTTGCCCGATCGATGCCTCGACGTTCTTGACGGAGATCACATTGCGGGTTGGGTCCCACCTGCTGCCAGCTGGCCAGGCTACGCCCAATCGCGTGCCGTCCGGCGTGACCACGAATAGGCACCTGCCCTCGGCCTGAAGCGTGCCCATGACGAGGGCGTCATTCGTCGCGGTGTTCGGGTGGATCGGCAGCGAGATACTCAACGGAACAAAGGGCTCCGACGATGGGACGAAGTCGGCCGGAGAGGGCGGGACGATCGGTCCACATCCGGCGAGTACGGCAACAGACAGCAGTACGACGTACGGCACCGCCGAGACCCGCGTCAGGCCTAGGGCAGCAGTATGCGTGTGTTGACGCCATCCCATGTCAGGCCTTCGGCCGAGAACATGACGGTAAATACGCAGTCCTCCCCGCCAGCCCCCGTGTGTGCGCCGCCAGAGTGGATTCCCCACGCCGCAGATGCAAAGAAGTAGGGACCGCCGCTGTCGCCGCCATGGCACTTTATGTTGTAGCCGGAGAGGTCCTCCACTCGAACCCAAACGGGAGTACAGGGGCCGCCATTGCAGTAGGTCGGTCCGGGGTCGTAGTTGACGGACGTGGTCAACCCGCAGCTGTAGCCTGTCCAGGCTCCAAAATGACAGACCGGACTGCCCACCATAGAGTTTAGCGACTTCACCGACGTCTGCTGTCGCAGGCTGGTGCCGTCCCAGAACTGCGGGAGAACCGTATGGCTGGCGTTTTGCCACCAAGAGAAGTCTTGGTTCGCATCCCAGCGAACACCCCCCAAGGTAACTTGGTACGAAATCGAAGTATTTTGGCGATAGGTGCCCGTATTTGTTACGGCGCAGTGGCCGGCCGTCAGGACACCCGTGAGGCCCGAGACAGCATCCTTCACCGTGAAGCCAGTAGTGCAAAGGTACGCCCCAATATTGATGTTCTTTCCGCCGTACGTGTGCTCGGGGCGGGCGGGAGGGGCCACCTGCGCGATCATGGCCACTCCAGCAAGCGCTGTGAGGTTGGACAACTCTTCTGACCCTAACTCGTACGGACCAATCAAGCCAACGGATCCCGTTCGGACATCAATCTCGATGCCCATGTCCGGGTAATTCGCGTGGACCTCTTGCGCGATCCTCGCTTGCCCTGCAAGCAGTTCTACCAGCGTATTTGATGCACCCATTTCCACAGAGACTCCATCGTTCTCGCGAAGAAGAGCAGCGATCGACGGTGGTAGTGGTGCGTTGCCCTTGAATCGAAGCACGGCTCGGAATGTTGGAAGTGTGCTCGAAGTAACCCCCGGCGAAACGAAGAGGCGCCCCCGATTCGAGGATCTCGGCGGTGGCGTCAATCTGTGATATGGCCTCTGCCCGCTTGCGAGCTTCGTCGACCGAGACTCCAAAGCCTTCGGCGTATGCACGCGCATCGACGAGAAGGGCCTCCTCTTCGGTGAGGGTCGCTGGTTCGTCCCCGAGTGGCTCCAGGGTGGTCGGGGTCACCCCGCTCACACTGGCTGCAGAAAGCATGAGCAGCACAGGGACCAAGAGCGCACGAGTGATTCGCGACAGCATGGCGAGCCTCCACCCCTCCGCGAGCCTCCCCCCTCCGTCGGCCGAAGTAGTGCCGTGACGGGCGATAGTGTATAGCTTCCTACCTATCTGTCAAATGGACCTGTACCTATCGATGAGGGATCGATCACGCGGGGACCTTGGAGCGGTTCAACATTGCCCACGGGTCGTCGGCGAGGATCTGGTCGAGATCGAGAGCGTCTCGCGGCGGCTCCGCGGAGGGCCGACCGAGCAGGTATCCCTGCGCAGCGGACAGCCCGAGGTCGCGACAGATTCGCAGCTGGTCTGCCGTCTCGACGCCTTCGGCGACGACCGTCGATCGCGTCCGCGCGGCAAGGTCGCGGATCGTCCGGACCACCTCGAGCGACGTTGCCTGATGGACACCGCCCTGGATGAGCGAGACGTCGATCTTGACGATGTCGAAGCGGATCTGGCTCAGGAGCCGCAGTCCGGCGTTGCCGGCTCCCACGTCGTCGGCCGCGATCCTCATCCCGAGGCGGCGCAGACCGGCCACGTTGGCCTGGAGTCGTGGCAGATCCTCGATCGTCTCGCGCTCCGTCAGTTCGACGACCACCCGAGACGGGTCGATCTCGTGGCCGCGCAGGATCGTGGCCAGGTGGCCGACGCTGAAGTCGACCGATTCGAGGGTCCGCGGGGAGATGTTGAGGCTGATATAGCCCGCGAGGCCGAGCTCTGCTGCCGTGGTCACGGCCGTTTCGATGCAGGCAAGGTCGAGGTCCATCGTTCGTCCGCTCATCTCGGCCGCGAGGAACAGGCTGCCGGGATCCGCGAAGCCCGACTCCGGGAACGGTCGAATGAGTGCCTCATAGCCGACGGGGCGACCGTCGTCGACCGCGAAGATGGGCTGGAACACCGCCCGCAGCGGGCGGAGGCTGACGACGCGCTCCACCAACGCGGAGAGTTCGGACGCGGGCCGGTCCAGACTGCCGGCCGGATAGCGCGCCGGGTCGTGGATCGTCACCGCGGTTCGGCCGTGGCGCTTGGCCCACGCCAGGGCCGATGCTGACTGGCGATAGAGCATGCTGCGGTCGCTTGCGAGTTGTGGGTAGGCAGAGATCCCGGCCGAGAACGAGATGCCGGCCGGCACGACGGGGCTTGCGGCCATCACCAGGGCCGAGGAAAGGATGCGACGCGTGGTCAGTTCAGCCCCGTCGGCATTCGTGTGCGGAAGCAGGACTGCAAACTCGTCGCCGCCGATCCTGAAGACGCCATCCGACTTCCGCAGCGCATGGGACAAGAGCGAAGCGACCGCCTGGAGCGTCGCATCGCCCACCGCGTGTCCACCCAGGTCGTTGATCCGGGCAAAGTCGTCCAGGTCGATGAGGGCGACGGCCACGTCGGTGCCGTACCGCTCGGCGCTCGCAATCTGGCGGTCCAGTTCGTCCTGGAAGGCTCGATGGTTGCCCAGGCCCGTCAGCGGGTCGCGCAGCGACTCCTCGCGCGCGCGCCGGTAGGCTTCGCCCAGCCAGATCCTCGCCTGATCCAGCCGTTCCGCCGGCTCGAGCACCCGCCGGGCCAGCCATACCGTGACAACGCCGAGCACCATCGAGGCTCCGGCGATGAGGATGGTCGGCAGCACCATCGGGCTGCCGTTTCCGATCGCGAGCCCGTACAGGACGGGGGTGGCGATGGCAATCGGGATCGTGAACATGACGAGCAGGGCTGCCCACAGGCGCAACCGGACGAGGCGGAGGCTGTCTGCCGCCGCCAATTCAGCTTCGAATCGGCGCTGATCGTCGTCCATGACTCCGTTCAGATGCGTGCTGGGTTCGCCAGCCCGCGTGGAGACCCCGGGCTAGGCAATTCATACCGCAGGTCGCGCCTGCGCGGTGTGGGACCGTGGTACGGGGAGAGCGTCGGCAGATGGGCCAGTGCGGCGACGCCCCGGGCCATGGTGCGTCCGGAGTGCGATCCACCGGGACAACGAGATCGACCGCCGGTCGCCCGGCGGTCGATGATCGGTGCAGCGTTGCGGCC
>CAKKPP010000026.1:21367-34957 GCA_919901745.1 Chloroflexota bacterium
CGGTCGATGATCGGTGCAGCGTTGCGGCCGAAGCCGCCGGCTACCAGCGGTGCCCTGAGACGGGCCCCGCATCGCGACGAGGGATCGTCGTGGCAGTCATGGGCTTGGTGTCCATGACTAGAACCCCAGCATTCGGAATGCCGCGGACCACTTGATTCCAGCGCCCAGGCTGAGGGCCATCGACGCGAGCAGCGTCAAGACCACGGTGAAGCGCGCCAGGTTCGCCTTCACGATTCGGTACCTCACTAGGGTGAGCCTCACCTCGAGTCCGGTAACCGGGCGGCCTGCGAAGTTCACAGATCCCTGGCTTTGCGTCCCCGCCTCGCGGCGGGTTTGCCCTGGACGAGACCGTCGATGGAGGATGTCAGTCCTCACCGCGGAACGTACGGGCATTTGGGGGAGTTCCCCATGGGCCGGCAGTCCTATGGGCGGGGTGCCTTTGGGTCAGTGCGTCCACGCACCGCCGACCGCAGCCGGGCTCGCCGGGTCGGGGGACGCGGGGGTCATGTCGTTCCAAGGGTCGACCCGGCCGAGCATGCCGAGGACGATCGTCGTGGCCACGCCGATCCCGATCAGGACATCGCCGATCGAAAAGATATTCGCGAACGGGACCCACGCCGGCATCGCGAAGATGTCGGTCAGTGGAGCGAGCATCGGCGAACCCATCATCGCGCTATTGGAGTACACGTCACTGTCGCCTCGAGTGAGGGCCGCGAGCGCCTCGGGCGAAGCGGGCATGTACCCTCCATTGGCCAGGATCGCGGCCAGGTTGGACGCCGCTCCGACGGCCAGGATCGCCAGGCCAGGCAGGCGCCAATTGCGGATCACGGCGGCCAGCACGAGGAGCGAGGACGCGATGTAGATCGGAGGCCCAAGGTCGCCGATCCGTGCGGTCACCGGCTCGACGAAGAGCGCAACCTGGATGGCCATGCCCGCCGCGATGGCCGCACTCCAGCGAAGCTGAACGCGGCCCAGGTTCGACGGCCGACCGCCGAGCAGGAGGCCGATGACGACGGCCGCGATGATCGGGTAGATCAGGAACATGGATCCAACCTCACAGGGTGACCTGGACGGTGTGACTGGGCGTGATGGTTGCGGGGCGGGGCGCTGTCGGGAGGCGGACTCGGAGCCAGGCCTCCAGCGCCAGGTCGTCCATCGGGCGGCACAGCAGGTACCCCTGGCCGAGATCGCAGCCGAGAGCCAGCAGTCGGGCCTGTTGATCGGCATCCTCGATGCCTTCGGCGACGATCGCGAGGCTGAGTGACCGGCCGAGCGCAACGATGGCATGCGCGAATGCCCAATCCTCGGCGTTCCCCCTGCCGTCCACGATGAAGTCGCGCGCGATCTTCAGGATGTCGACCGGGAAGCGCCGCAGATACCCGAGCGACGAGTACCCGGTGCCGAAGTCATCGAGGGCGATTCGGACGCCGTGCCGGCGCAGGGCCTCGAGCGAGGCGATCGTGCCCTGGACGTCGCCAAACATCGCCGTCTCCGTCAACTCAAGCACGAGGCGGCCGGGATCGAGCCCGGCGGTAAGGGCGATTCCGAGCGTGTCTTCGACGAATCCGTCGAGGCGGACCTGCAGGGCCGAGATGTTGACGCTCATGTAGGAGGACTTCGCGAGCAGGCCGAGCTGGGTCCAGCGGACCGCCTGCCGACACGACTCGGCCATCACCCAGCGACCCAGGTCGACGATGCCGCCGGTGTCCTCGGCCAGCCGGATGAACTCATCGGGTCCGACGAGCCCGCGCGTCGGGTGCCTCCAGCGGACGAGCGCCTCGATCCCCAGGAGCGCGCCGTTGTGCAGGTTGAGGATGGGTTGGTAATGCACCAGGAGCTCGCCGTGGTCGATGCTGCGTGCCAGTTCCCGGCTCAGCTCGTGGCGCGCCACGATCGCGGAGTGGACCATCGGATCGAAGACGGCGACTCGGCGTTTCCCTTCCGCCTTGGCGGTGTACATGGCCATGTCCGCATGTCGCAGGAGGTCGGCCCCCCGGTCGGCTGCGTCGCGCGGGACGGCGATCCCGACGCTGCCCCCGACGACGAGCTCCATCTCGTCGATCACGAACGGAGCGCGCAGGACGTCGAGGATTCGTTGGGCCACCATGAACGCGCGCTCAAGACCCGGGGCGTCCTCCAGGAGGACCGCGAACTCATCGCCGCCCAGCCGCGCTGCAAGGTCCCCGGTCCTGATGCACGTCTCGATGCGTTCCGCGACACCAACGAGCAGCCGATCGCCCGCCTGATGGCCAAGCGTGTCGTTGACCACCTTGAAGTCGTCCAGATCCAGAAACAGCACGGCCGGGATCGTCTCCTCGGGTCGGTGGCCATCGGCCAGCCGGGCGTCGATCCGCTCGACGAACATCGCCCGGTTGGGCAGGCCCGTCAGCGAGTCGTGGTAGGCCTGATGGCGGAGCTGTTCCTTGAGGTTGGACAGTTCAGTGAGGCTCTGCTCGAGGCGACCGTTCTCGAGGGCAATCGCCGCCTGGTTGGCGACCATCTCCAGCAGACGGAGGTCGTCGGCCTGGAAACGCGTCCCCTCGGTGAGCCGGTTCGCGACGGTGATCTCGCCGATGAGGCCATTCTCGCCGGCCAGTCGTGACGTCATCGCCTGTCGAATGGCGATTGGCTGGCGACGCCATTGATCCGTCGGGCCATGAAAGAAGGGGCGGGTCGAGACGGAGACACGTTCACGGACCATGTCCGTCGTAGGCACCGTGACTGGCTGCATCGCCTCGGGCGGCAGCTCGTGATAGGAGCGCGTCACGAGCGCGGCGGTGTCATCACCTCGGGCGTACAGGACGATCTCGGCGATCTCCGCCCGGAACATCTCACGCGCGTGGTCCAGCAGCGCGACGATCGCCGAGTCCAGTTCCGGCGAGTTGTGCAGGATTCGGCTCGATTCGTACAACAGCTCGAGTCGCTCGTGTTTTTCCCGTTCGGATACGTACGCCTTGTACGCGGTGAGCAGCGTGGCGATCGGGATGGCCAACAGCCAGATCGACTGGGCGTCCGCCTGGAGTACGGTCACCGCCAGGAGCGACAGGCTCGTGTTGGCCAGCGCGACGAGGGCGCCGAACTGGATCATCTCGGGCAACTTCTGGAACTGCGGCGCACCGCCCGAGAGCGAGATCGCGGTCGCAATTGTCGTGGCCGCGAGGACGCTCGCCCCGAGGGCCGCGACGAACGCGGCAACCCAGTGTGCCGGGCCGATCTGCGGGCTCATGGGTACGAGGGCGTGGAACACCGTGAGCGCAACGAGACCGGTAAACGCGTAGTTGGCCAGGTTGAAGACCACCTTCAGAGGGTGTTCGCGCGACTGCCACAGGAGGGCGGCTCCCGAGCCGAACAGGTAGGCGGCCATGAATTCCATCGGCCCCAGGAAGAACAGGGCGACGACAAGGGGGACCTCGCTCAGCGAGAAGGCGTGTGTTTCCCGCCGAAAGTGAACCTGGACGTCGAACATCTCGGCCGACGCGAACAGGAGGGCCAGGACCGGCCACGGAATCAGAAACGGCGGAGCCGTCGACGGTAGGTCGGGAGCCACCAAGACGAGCCCGACCAGGGCAAGAAGACCCAGGAACCCGGTGAACGTGAGGACGCGCACCACGGGACGGCCGAGCGGACCGCGGACCAGCCAGCCGCGAACAGCCGGAACCCACGACGGCTCGCGCTGGGGGCGGTCGGACCTGGCAGGTGCAGCGTGGGTCTCGTGGGCGGGAGCTACTGAGGTGACTTCCATGGGCGTCCAGAGCAGTCTCGCCGTCGGTTCACCCCCTGAGGCTGCCCCGGTGGTCCGGGCCGGCTGGGACTTTCGGCGCCGACCTCGTCTTCCATGCCAACTGCACGTGGAGGGTGACGGGCGATGGGCTGATACGCTGTCGCGCCACGGGACCCCAGCCACGGACGCCACTGCCCTGACCGACGCCACTGCCCTGACCGCCGAATCGGAGCCGCACGTCATGGACCAGCCGCGCACGATCATCGACAAGATCTGGAACGACCATGTCGTTGCCGAGGAGCCGGACGCCCCGACCATCCTCGGAATCGATCTGCACCTCGTCCACGAGGTCACGAGTCCCCAGGCATTCTCCGGTCTTCGTGCGCGCGGCGTTCGTGTGCGCCGCCCCGGCCAGACGGTGGCGACGGCCGACCACTCCATCCCGACGCACCACCGCAGTCTGCCGATCGCCGACGAGATGGCTGCCGCGCAAGTTCACCAGCTCACCGAGAACTGTGCGGAGTTCGGGATCCCGCTCCATGGTCTCGGGTCCCCCAACCAGGGCATCGTCCACATCATCGGCCCCGAGCTCGGCCTCACCCAGCCCGGGATGACGATCGTCTGTGGCGATTCCCATACGGCAACACACGGCGCGTTCGGGGCCCTTGCCTTCGGGATCGGCACCAGCGAGGTCGAGATGGTCCTTGCGACCCAGACGCTCCTCCAGCGCCGACCGTTGACCTATGAGGTGCGGGTCGATGGCCGTCTTGCGCCCGGCGTGAGTGCCAAGGACATCATCCTTGCGCTCATCGCCCGGATCGGGGTCGGCGGGGGCACCGGCCATGTCTTCGAGTACACGGGCGCCGCGATCCGCGCGCTGACGATGGAACAGCGAATGACGATCTGCAACATGAGCATCGAGGGTGGCGCCCGCGCCGGCCTCATCGCCCCGGACGACACCACCTTCGAATTCATCGCTGGCCGCCCGCACGCGCCGGCCGGTGATCGATGGGACGCCGCGGTTGAGGATTGGCGGGCCCTGCCCACGGACGACGGGGCGCGCTACGACCGATCCGTGACGATCGATGCGGCGGCGCTCGAGCCGATGATCACCTACGGGACGAATCCGGGCATGGGCATCCCGATCACCTCGCGCGTCCCGGCACCCGCGGACCTGGCTGATCCTGCACAGCGGCGAGCCCTCGAACGTGCGCTCGAGTACATGGACCTTCGGCCTGGGCAGGCCATCCTCGGCCAGAAGGTGGACGTGGTCTTCATCGGGTCATGCACGAACGGCCGCATCAGCGACCTGCGCCTCGCGGCTGCGGCGTTGCGAGATCGGAAGGTGGCCGCCGGGGTCCGCGTGATGGTGGTCCCGGGCAGCCAGGAAGTGAAGCGGGAGGCCGAGAACGAGGGTCTCGGCGAGATCTTCCGCGCTGCCGGCGCCGAGTGGCGCGAGGCCGGCTGTTCGATGTGCATCGCCATGAACGGCGACCAACTCGCCCCCGGGCAGTACGCGGTCAGTACCTCCAACCGCAACTTCGAAGGACGGCAGGGTCGCGGCGGCAGGACGTTCCTGGCCTCGCCGTTGACCGCGGCGGCAAGCGCCATTGCCGGTGTGGTCGCGGATCCGCGGTCGCTGCCGGGCATCGAAGCGGCCGGCCTCCTGGGAGGGCGCTGACCATGACGGAGCGATTCACGACGTTCACCTCGAAGGTCATTCCGCTGCCCGCCGAGAATGTCGATACCGATCAGGTCGTGCCGGCCCGCTACCTCAAGGTGACCGACAAGGCCGGGCTCGCCGAAGCCCTGTTCCGCGACTGGCGCTTCGACGATGGTGGGGCGCTGCGCGAGCCGCCCTTCGTGCTTGACCGCCCCGAGATGGCCGGGAGGCAGATCCTCCTGGTCGGCGACAATTTCGGGAGTGGCTCGTCGCGCGAGCACGCACCGTGGGCGCTGACTTCGTGGGGTATCCGGGCCATCCTGTCCACGAGCTTCGCCGACATCTTTCGCTCCAACTCCCTCAAGAACGGCCTGCTGCCGATCGTCGTCGAATCGGAACAGCATCGCCAGCTCTTCGAACTCGTCGCGTCCGATCCCGACGCCACGATGACCATCGACCTCGAGGCCCAGCGGGTGCACCTGCCGGGAGACGTCGACCTCCCGTTCGATGTCGATCCCTTCTCCAGGTTGATGCTCCTCGCCGGGACGGACGAGATGGGTTACCTGCTCACCCGGGAGGCGGCGATCGCGCACTACGAGGAACGGCACCCGGCCCGTATCGACACGATCCACGCATCGCGCTGAACGGCGGGAACCCACCGGAGGGTGCCGGCGTCAGGCGCCCATGACCACCCGACCTTCGCTCGTCCTCATCGGACTCGTCGCCTTCGCCTTGATCGTCGCGGCCTGCACTGCCGCACCGGCCGCACCGGCGCCGACGCCCGGGCCGCCCGCCAGCGACGCTCCGGCCACCATCTCTCCCGACGAACCGGTCACGCGCGGCCCCGGCGGTATCTTGCCGGACCCGGGTGCAGGGGAGCCAGTGGACCTCGTGCCGCGACCTGGCCAGCGCGACGTCCATCCGGTGAACATCAACCTGATCGAGGTACGCTCGAACGGAGATCGGATCGCCGCCCGGCTGACCTGGACGAGCGGAGTCGAGCCGTGCCACGTCTTCGATTCGGTGCTGACAGGCGTCGACGGAACGACGATCACGCTGACGGTCCGCGAGGGATCCGGCGACGCGGGACAGGTCTGCATCGAGATCGCGCAGATCAAGACGACCGTCGTCGACCTCGGGGTCTTCGCGCCGGGAACCTACACGATTCGAGCCGGACAGGGCGATGCCCAACCGGTCCGCGTGACGATCGGCTGACCCGCACCCGAGCGCGGCGCGGTGAGGTGCCCGGCCGCGCTGTGCGACGATCTGGCCGGTGAATGTCTATGACCTGATCGCGATCACGATCCTCGTCCTGGCGATCGTCCTCGGCTTTCGTTCGGGCGCCGTCCCCCAGGTCGGGGGCCTGCTGGGCGCGATTGGCGGTGTCGTCTTCGCGGCCGCAGTGGTTCCGATCGCGATCGGCTTCCTTCCCGACATGGAGCCAACGCATCGGGCGCTGGGGGTTCTGATCGCGCTGCTTGCCGCAGTGGGCCTTGGCGAGGCCCTGGGCTCGGCGGTCGGGCGGCGGGCGGCCGCCAGGATGGGGGACGGGTTCGCGGCCGCGGCCGACGACGTCCTGGGCGGCTTCGTCGGGTTCGCCCAGGGCGTCCTCATCGTGTGGCTGACGGGCGGCGTGCTGGCCGCGGGTGCCGTGCCGCCACTCACCGGGGTCGCCCAGACGTCGACCGCGATGCGGACGATGGCGCGCCTCCTGCCGCCACCGACCCAGCTGGCGAGCGAACTCGGGCGCCTCCTCGATGCGTCGGGGCTGCCCGACGTGTTCGTTGGCCTCGAGCCCATCCCGGCCGCACCGGTCGACGTGCCCGACGACACGTCCGCGGTCGCCATCGCCGGAGCGGCGGTCCGGAGCACCGTCAAGGTGTCCGCCGCAGCCTGCGGAGTGCAATCGCAGGGGACGGGGTTCGCGATCGCGGGCGAGTACGTCGTGACCAACGCGCACGTCATCGCCGGCGCCCGCACGATCCGGGTAACCCTCTCGGGACGCCTTGTCGACGCGACCCCGGTCCTGTTCGACGGCGATCTGGACGTGGCGGTCCTGTACGCTCCGCGCCTGGGAGCCGCGGGCCTCCGGTTCGCCACCGTGGAACCGACCCGGGGCACCGTGGCAGCAGCGCTTGGCTTTCCGGGCGGGGGCTCGCTCAGCATCGTGCCGGCGGCGATCTCGGGACGATATGACGCCGAGGGCCTCGATCTCACGGGAACCCGCCCCGTCGTTCGGCGCATCCTCGAGCTTCGCGCCGAGATCGAGCGCGGCGATTCAGGCGGGCCGCTCATTCTCGCCGACGGGACCGTCGGCGGCGTGATCTTCGCCGAGTCGCGGGTGGACCCGTCGGTCGGGTACGCGCTGTCCTCGGCGGAGGTCGCCACGCGCGTGGCTCCGGCCGTCGGGCGGGCCGGCGCCGTCCCCACCGGCGCCTGCATTCGCTGACACGCGACGCATCGCCCGGGGGTGGGCCGCAGCCCGTACCATGCGCGCATGTCGGCCCAGCGCGCCATCGAACCGACCGGCCTCGACCAGCTCGCGGAGGCGTTCTGGGACGCATACCTCGCGTCCAATCCGACCGCGGCAACAACGTTCGGCGACCATCGATACGACGACCGGTTGGAAGATCACTCGCCGGGGGCCATGGCCGACTCCGCGGCGGCGTTCCGTTCGCTCCGCGCGGCTGTGCTCGCGCTCTCGGACGCAACGGACTGGGTCACTCGCGCGGAGCTCCTCGAGGAGATCGACGGTCAGATCGTAGGTCTCGAGGCCGGCCTCGAGACCTGGTCGGTCGACCCGCTCAACGGACCGCAGGTCGCGCTGCCAAACCTGCCCCAGGTCCAGGTGGCCGATACGCCCGAGCGTGCCGCGGCGATGGTCGAGCGGTGGCGCGCCATGGGGCCGTACATCGACCAGGAGACGGACAACCTTCGGCTCGGCCTCGCGTCCGGGCGAGTGGCCACGATCGAGCCGGTCCGACGGACGATCGATCAGCTGCGGGCGCTCGACGACCTGCCGCTCGAGGACTGGCCGCTCTTGGCGCCGCTCGGCGACGACCGATCGTCCTGGTCGACAGTGGCACGCGACGGGTTCGCTCGAGATCTGCGCGCTGCCGTCCGCGACATCGTGCGGCCCGCGTTCGGTCGATACAGGGAGCTGATCGAACAGGAGATCCGACCGGTGGCCCGATCGTCGGATCGACCGGGCATTGCCAACGTCGCGGGCGGCGAGGCCGCCTACCGGCAATTCATCCGCCTTCATGTGACACGTGCGATCGAACCCGACGTCATTCACCGGACGGGCCTCGACGAGGTGGCCCGCATCGACGCGGAGTGGGCAACGCTCGGTCCAAGGGTTCTCGGGACTCCCGACCTGGCATCGACCCTCGACGCACTTCGATCGAATCCGACGCTCTACTTTTCGACCGGAGACGAGATCGTGTCCAGCGCGGAACGCTCGCTGGCTCGAGCCCGCGCCGCCATCCCGGCGTGGTTCGGTCGGCTCCCGAGGGCGGACTGTGAGGTCGCCCCCATCCCGGATCACGAGGCGCCCGACTCGACGATCGCGTACTACCTCTGGCCGGCTCCCGGCGGAGAGCGACCCGGCCGGTATTACGTCAACACGCACGAGCCCACGACCAGACCGCGCTACGAGGCTGAGGCATTGGCCTTCCACGAATCGATCCCCGGGCACCATCTCCAGATTGCCCTCGCCCAGGAGCGGGCGGACCTCCCGGCATTCCGGCGGAACCTCGGAAGCACCGCGTTCGCCGAGGGGTGGGGCCTGTACGCCGAGCGCCTCGCGGATGAGATGGGCCTCTATTCGGGCGACACCGACCGGCTCGGGATTCTCTCCTACGACGCCTGGCGGGCGTGCCGATTGGTCGTCGACACGGGGATCCATGCCCTCGGCTGGTCGCGCCGGCAGGCCATCGAGTTCATGACCGCCCACACCGCTCTCGGTCTGAACAACATCGAGAACGAGGTCGACCGCTATATCGTCTGGCCCGGCCAGGCGCTCGGCTACAAGCTCGGCCAGCTCGAGTTCCTGCGGCTGCGAGCCGAAGCCACCGATCGCCTCGGGCCCGGCTTCGACATCCGGACGTTCCACGACGTGGCGCTGGCCGAGGGCGCGGTGTCCCTCGAGACGCTGTCGCGGATCGTGCACACCTGGCTGGATCGCGGCGGGCGCGCCTAGCTGAACTACACCTAGACTGTCGTCACCGAACCGTTGCCGCAGAGGACTCGCCGGAATGTCCGACCGCCCCCACCCGTACGACCAACCGTCCGATCCCGCGAAGCGTCACTCCGCGGCGCTCACGGACGGACCCGATCGCGCCGCCGCGCGGGCGATGCTCAAGGCGATCGGGTTCACCGACGAGGACCTGGCCAAGCCGCTCGTGGGCGTGGCCACGACCTGGATCGAGACGATGCCGTGCAACTACAACCAGCGGCGGCTGGCGGAGTTCGTCAAGGAGGGCATCCGGGCGGCCGGCGGCACGCCGATGGAATTCAACACGATCGCAGTCAGCGACGGCGTGTCGATGGGATCCGAGGGGATGAAGGCATCGCTGGTCAGCCGCGAGGTCATCGCCGACTCCATCGAACTGGTCGTGCGCGGCCACTTGCTGGACGGCCTCGTCTGCCTCGTCGGCTGCGACAAGACGATCCCTGCCGCGGCGATGGCCCTGGCCCGCCTCGATGTCCCGGGCCTCGCGCTCTACAACGGGACGATCTATCCCGGCACGTACAAGGGCAAGCGGAACGCGACGGTCGTGACCGTCTTCGAGGCGATCGGCGCGTACCGTGCCGGGAAGATCACCCTCGACGAGCTGTACGAGATCGAGAACGTGTCCTGCCCGGGGGCCGGGGCGTGTGGCGGCCAGTTCACGGCCAACACGATGAGCACCGTGATGGAGTTCATCGGCCTCTCGCCGGCCGGCCTCAACGGGATCCCGGCCGAGGATCCGGCCAAGGACGCGGCTGCCCGCGCGGCCGGCGAGCTGGTCATGGACCTCGTCCGGCGCGACGTCCGACCCAAGGACATCGTCGACCGGCGAGCGCTCGAAAACGGGATCGCCTCGATCGCGGCGACCGGTGGCTCCACCAACGGCGTCCTGCACATGCTGGCGATCGCCCACGAGTTCGGGATCCCGCTGTCGATCGACGAATTCGGCGAGGTCGCCGACCGCACGCCGATCGTCGCGGACATGCAGCCCGGTGGGCGTTACACGGCGGCGGACATCCACGACGCCGGCGGGGTCGCGCTCGTCATGCGCGAGCTGCTGAAGCGACGCCTCGTCCACGGCGATGCGCCAACGGTCGACGGTCGAACGATCGCAGAGATCGCCGCCGCGGTCGTGGAGACCGAGGGCCAGGACGTCGTCGTCCCGATCGAGCGACCGATCAAGCCGGTGGGGGGCCTGGCGATCCTGCGTGGATCCCTGGCCCCGGACGGCTGCGTCGTCAAGCTCGCCGGCCACGAGCGGCGAGAGCATCGCGGTCCGGCCCGCGTCTTCGATTCGGAACAGGCCTGCTACCAGGCCGTCCGTGCCCAGCAGATCCGGGCCGGGGACGTCGTGGTCATCCGCTATGAGGGGCCGGTCGGTGGACCCGGAATGCAGGAGATGCTGTCGGTCACGGCAGCCCTCGTCGGCGAGGGCCTGGGCGACCAGGTGGCGTTGATCACCGACGGTCGGTTCTCGGGGGGGACCCACGGCCTGATGATCGGCCACGTCGCTCCCGAGGCGGCGCTCGGTGGACCGATCGCCCTGGTCGCCGAGGGCGACACGATCGTCATCGACGTCGAGCGCAAGGCCCTCGACCTCGACGTGCCGGCGGATGTGCTCGTCGATCGCGCGGCGGCGTGGTCGGCACCCGCGCCGCGTTACCCGGGCGGCGTCATGGGCAAGTACGCCGCCCTCGTGTCATCCGCATCGGACGGGGCCGTCACGACCGGCCAGCGACTGGCCACGATGCTCGGCGAGCGTCGTGCCTCGCCCATCGTCGGCCCTGGTTCGACCGCCGCCACGACTGAGGCGTCGCCGATCACGGGTGGCTGACCCGCTGGCGCGACCGTGGTCGGTCACGCATGGCCGGGCGATGGGGCAAGATGATCGGGTGACCAGCGACGAAGCCACGCCCGGGACTGGGCCGGCGCCCACGCCACTCCCACCCGATCCGGCCGCCTACGATTCGCCGCGGGCCGCCCTGGCCCGGGAGCGCGGCCTCTCGGCACCGTACATTGCGGGGGGGAGCGATCCAGAGCCCGAGGGGGGTCGGCGCCAGGACCGCTTCTACGGTCGGCTGCTCATCGCAATGGTCGTGACCCTGGTGCTCGCCGGCTTCGTCCTCGGGATCCTCGACAATCTGCTGACGGGCGCAGGGACGCGCTGATGGCTGTGCTCGACCTGCCCCGCGCGGCCGACTTGACCGAAGCGTCCTGGGATCGTGCCCATGAGCGCATGGTCGAGGACCTCCGCCAGCTGATCCGGATTCCCTCCGTGAACCCACCGGATCCTCCCGGCTCGGACGGCGAGTTGCGAGCAGCGCGCTGGATTGCCGGCGCCCTGACCGAGGCGGGCCTCCAGCCCACGGTCGTCGAGCCCTTTCCCGGGCGGGGATCGGTCGCCGCGCGCCTGCGGGGTGACGGCACGGGCGGCGACCCGCTCCTCCTCCTGTCCCACCTCGACGTGGTCCCGGCCCCGGCCGCCGAGTGGTCGCACGATCCGTTCGGGGGCCACCTCGAGGACGGCTACGTCTGGGGTCGAGGCGCCGTCGACATGAAGAACCTGCTGGCGATGGAACTCGCCGTGGTCCGGCTCCTCGCCGAGCGCGCTCGCGCCGCCGGGCTCGACCCGGCCGGCGATCCGGTGCCCGGGCTCCGGCGCGACGTGCTGGTGGTGTCGACGGCCGACGAGGAGGCCGGCGGTCATGAGGGGATCGGCTGGATCGTGAGGGAGCATCCGGAATGGCTCCTCGCGGCCGGTGCGCTCAACGAATCGGGGGGGTTCTCGGTCGAGGTTGGAGGCCGGCGGCTCTATCCGATCCAGGTGGCCGAGAAGGGGTTCGCGGTCTACCGGATCACGGTTCATGGCACATGGGGGCATGGCTCGATGCCGCGCGAGGACAACGCGGCCGTCGTCGCGGCGCGGGTCATCGGACGGCTGGCGACACCCGGTGCACCGCGGATCACCGACCCGATGCGCCGCTTCCTCGACGTTCTCTCGCGCCATCTGCCGCCCGAAACCGCGAAGGCATTGCTGGCGAGCGCGATGGGCGATGGAGTCGACCCCGCCCGGACGCCCGACCCCGCCGCTGCAGGGCTCGTCGAGCCCCAGACCGCGCGTGCCCTCCAGGCGCTCTTTCGCGACACCATCTCGGTCGGCGTGGTACGTGCCGGCATCAAGTACAACGTCATCCCGGGCCGGGCAACCATCGACATCGACTGCCGCGTCCTGCCCGGCACGAGTGAAGCGCAGATGCGGGCCGATGTCGTCGATCGGCTCGGATCGGACCTCGCCGCGGTCTGCGACGTGGACCTCATCATCTTTGGCGGAACCGTTGAGTCGTCGATCGATACCGACCTCTACCGGGTGCTCGAGGCGACGATTCTCGATCACGACCCGGACGCGATCCCGGTCCCGACGATGATGCCGTTCGCCACCGACGCCAAGCACCTCGCTGCACTGGGCGTTCCGTGCTACGGCTTCTCGCCGCTGCTGATGCTCCCGGAGGAGCGCTACTTCGAGCGGTTCCACGGGGTGGACGAGCGGATCTCGCTCTCCGCCCTCCGCTGGGGCCTCCCCGTCCTGTACGACGCCGTTCGCCGATTCTGCGGTTGACGGCGAGCGAGTTGACGGCGAGCGGGCCGAGAGCCCGCCCACCGTCGTTCCCCCGTGTCGGTTGTCGTCAGCGCGACCCGGGCCGATGCTCGCGGATGACCAGCGCCGTCGACATCGCCAGGGCCAGCAGACCCAGGGCGATCAGGATCGGTGCCGTTCCCGACGCGGCTCCGAACCCGTCGACCGTGGAGGTCGGCGGCGTCGTGGCCGCTGGTGTCGTCGCCGCCGGTGTCGGGGCCGGGGCGGCAGCCCCGATCTGCCCGCGGATTTCTCCGCCAGGGTTGGCGGCCGTGTGGAGGTTGAAATACGTGCCGCCGGCCTTGATCGCGGCGACGGCGCCCGCGTAGTCGGTCACGGAC
>CAKKPP010000027.1:0-43028 GCA_919901745.1 Chloroflexota bacterium
GCCACCTCGTGTGGCACATCACGGCCTAACTTCCCACGCAGATAAAACAGGGTTCCCGACCAGAACATCTGTTCTACTGTTCAGGCTCATCGCGGCCTCGACGGGCGTTGCGCAGTCGCACCGACGCATTTCGGTGTCCCGGTTGGAGGTAGAACACGACCCCGTTTGGGTACCCGGGAGGTGGCATGAGCGGGGACTGGTCTCGCTGCGTCTGACCGGCGCGGCCGATCACGACAATCCAGCCGGATGTGCGCGCCGCTTTGTCCGACACCATGCGAGCAGGCGGTCAGAAATCGGGCTGTCGGCTACCGTAGCCACACGATGTCCAGACAACCACGCCTCGGCGGCCGGAGCCGCCCATGGCGGTCTGGAGCATCGATGACTGCGAACGGGTATGGCAACTCGCGCCGCTCGGGATCACCAGAGGCAGCTGAAGTTCGCGATCAGGGAAGGCGCCACGAAGACATGAGGCCTCCCGTGTGACGATTCGGGTCCAGCTCCTTGGGCATCCTCTGATCGAGGTCGACGGTGAGCGTCGCCGATTGGCCGGTCGCAAGCCGTGGGCGTTGCTGGCGTTCCTCCTCCTGGAATCGACCGGTCCGTCGCGCCGCGAGCTGGCCGAAAGAGCCTGGCCGGAAGCGGACGATCCACTTGCCGCAGTTCGCTGGGCGCTGCTCCAGGTCCGGCGGGCGATCGCGCCTGCGCTCGTCGAGGAGGTAGACGGCCGATTCACGATCGCGGACCGGGCCACCTTAGAGGTTGACATCGACGCCCTCGTGTCGGGTCGAGTCGACACGACGAGGGTGGACGTCCTGGTAGGTGGAGAGCTCCTCGAAGGGTTCGCGTTCGACGATGCGCCCGATCTCGACCGCTGGCTGACCCTCCAACGCTCCCGCCTCCGCTCCGCATCGGCCGAAATGCTCCGCTGGGCGGCGACGGTCCTCGCCCCGACCGACCCGGGTCGGGCGAGCGTCCTCGCCGATCGAGCCGCCGCGCTCGACCCATTCGACGACGCGATCCATGAGCTGATCGTTGACTGCCACGTCCGCCAGGGCGACCGGCCGGGCGCTCGCGCGTACGTGGAACGCGTCCGAAAGCTCTATCGCGCCGAACTCGACGAGGATGCGCCGGCGACCATCTCCCGTCCGCTCGAACGTGCCTCCGCGCCGCCCGGTCGGCCTGGCTCGGAACGGCCGTCGAGCCCGACGCTCCCCGGTGCTGTCGAGGCACGGGTGCTGCTCGACCTCGCCCGCGTCCGGCTCGAGGCAGGTGACTATGATTCCGCGATCGGCCTTGGGCGCCGGGCAGCCATCGATGCGACGGGGAGTGGCGATGGCTCCCTCGAAGCTCGCGCCACTGTGGACCTCGCCACGACTCTGGCGCACACGATCCGGGGCCGCGACCGGGAGGCCGAGACCCTATTGCGCACCGCCCTCCAGCTCGCTCGTGCGCTGGACGATCGGCAGCTTGAGGCCGAAGTCGAACGCGAGATCGGATATCTCCATTTCCTCGGCGCAGACTACGGGGCGGCCGAAGCCGCCCTGGGCCGGGCGATCGCGCTCGGGACCCAGATCAGCGACCCGCTCGCGGTCGGACGCGCCCGGACCATCCTGGGTGCTTGCCAATCGGATCGGGCCGACTTCGCCGTCGCCGAGGCGACGCTCAGCTCTGCCATCGAGGAGCTCTCGACCGCCGGGGATGAGCGCTGGTATGCCTATGCGATGTCCTTCCTGGCGCGGCTGCAGATCAGGACCGGTCGTTCGACGCTCGGCCTTGCGAGCGCGATCTCCTCCATCGCGAAAGCCCGGAACTCGGGCTGGTTCGCCTTGCTTCCATGGCCGATCGCGATGCTCGGGGAGTCGCAACTCGCGACAGGCGAGATCCGGGCCGCGTCCGAGACGTTCGGCGAGGCGTTCGCGCTCGCGCGCGAGATCGACGATCCCTGCTGGCTTGCCATCTCCTTGCGCGGGATGGCCCTCGTCGCACAGCGGGAAGGCGATACGACCAAGGCCATCGACCTCCTGCAGGACGGCTTGCGTTGTGCCCGGATCCAGCCGGGTTCGTACGCTTGGGCGGAGGCGGCCATCCTCACGGACCTCGTCGTCTTGCAGGGCGGGGAGGATGGGCAGCACCTGGATGACGCGACCCGGATCGTGACCCGTGGCCCGATGCCGGACCTCGCCGCCCTTCTTGCGTCCGCTACCGCTCCACAAACGCCGGGCCAAACGCAGCGTCCATAGGGTCGTCGCGACAGCCGGCCACAGTCCGGCCGATGGAGAGACGACATGAAGTTCATGGACATCCACGATGGGTTCGTGGGAGTGACCGCAGATCAGCTGGCCGACGCGCATGCCGCAGACTTGGCGATCGAAGAGGACGAAGGCGTCCACTTCGAACAGGCGTGGCTGGACCCGGTCTCAGGCAAGGTCTTCTGCCTCGCCGAGGGCCCGAGCAAGGAGGCCGTCCAGCGTGTTCACGAGCGCGCCGGCCACCCCGCAGGCGAGACCTACGAGGTCTCGATCTCGGTTTAGGTCGATGATGGATCCGACCATTCGTGACCAGCACGAAGCCGCCGAGGCCGAATGGCTGACGGCCTGGCTTGCCGGCCCGAAGCGAACCCGGTGGACGAGCCTCCCGCCGCAGGTCGGCGATGCGGCTCCCGACGTCGAGCTGCCCGATGCGTCGGGTCAGGTCCGCCGATTGAGCCAGTGGTGGCGGGTCGGGCCCGTCCACCTCATCTTTCTCCGCCACTTCGGCTGCTCGTGCCTGTCGGAGCGCTGGAATCTCTTGTGCAGCGAGCTGGTGGCCATCACTGAAGCGGGTGCCGCAACCGTCGCAGTCGCCCAGGGCGAGCCGGAGCGGACGGCCGAGGTCGCCGCCCGGCGCGGCTACCCGTTCCCGATCCTGTGCGATCCGGATCGGCGCGCCTATGAGGTTTTCGGCCTACTCGAGGGTACGCCATCCCAGGTCCTCCACGACTTCCCGTGGCGGCCGGATGACCGCGAGTCGGTGGAGAAAGGGTTCGCGCCGCGTCGGGGGACCGAGCGCGCGGTCGTCGACGATCCTTGGCAACTTCCCGGTGAGTTCATCATCGCCCCGGGCGGGCGGATCGCTTTGGCCCACCGCTACCAGTACTGCGAAGACTTTCCACCGCAGACCGTTCTACTGAGCGCGATCGCTGCCGCTCGCGTCTGACCCGGCGCTCGACGAGGTCTAGCGATGCGTCGAGACCGGCGCCGAGATACGGCTTCGCCAGATCCGAAGGACACCGGCGATACGGGTCGACCGACGACCCTCACGATGGGCGATGGCCGAAGACGTGTTCCCGACCCATGCCGGCTGCTCGCTCGTCGACGACGTCGGGGAAGTCGTCGCCGAGAACGATGAAAGGAGGTGATAACGATGTCGTTCATACCCGAGCTGCACGGGCAGCTGGCACGGGAGCGGATCGAGCGAGAGATTGCGACGGCCGAGCTCCTGCGTCAGACCCGCCAGCCATCCAAGTCTCTCCGCCAGGCGGTCGGCCACCGGTTCATCCGGATCGGTGCCCGTCTCGCGGCGGAGCCCGCATTCGAGTCGGCCCGGTCCCGCTGAGGCCCGGGCCGACTCCCCCAACATCAAGGTGCCAAGGGCGCGGGTTCGGGACGAGTTCGACGGGGGCGACGTCAGCGTGGCCGACGATCCTTGAACGCCAAGGGTGGGGGAGGCGGTCATGCCGGCTGGTCATCAGCTTCGACGCGAGGGTTCGTGCGATTGATGAGCAATAGGCCCTGCGGTATCTGAGTTCTGGAGGCGCAATCCCTCTCGCCCCGACCAATCTGATGTTCGGCGCCTCCGTTGTCGCTCGCCGGATCCGACGGTAGCCCTGCGCATCGACCAGGTGGTCTTGGCTCACGGCTCCCCTGGTCTGCTGACCTTGCGCTCCCTATCGTCACGCCATCGTGGCAGCAGGATGGAGGGAGCGGACGTGAAGTTCAGCAACACCGACGGGATGGCGTTCATCGGGCCGGGCTCGGAGTGGTTCTGGACGGCGGTCAGCGGGATCGTCCTCGCCATCACGTTCATCGCCATCACGTTCATCGCCATCTACCGGCAGCTCCGGGGACAGCGGGAGCAGGCCCGCCACAACACGCAGCTCCTCCGCAGCCAGGCGCACTACAACGCGCTGATGATCGAACATCGTCCCTGGGAGATGTTGGTCCGACAACGAAGGCTTGGCGAGCATCATGAGTGCTGGCCTGGTCACGCCCGAGGCGTTGAACGAGGCCGAGTGGCTCAGATGCAGTAGCCACATCTTCCTGCAGATCGATGGGTGGGAGTACCTGTACTACCAGCACCGCGACCGGTCGGTCCCGAAGGAGCTCTGGGAAGGTGAAGACGTCTTCTTCAGGAACCAGGTTGCAGCGAATCCGGGTTACGCTCGCTTCTGGTCGGAGAACGAGACGTCCTTTGCCGAACCGTTCCACTCGCACGTCGCAGGGGCATTCGCCAAGAAGGATGCGTCGCCACCGGACTCTTAGCGCGGCGTGGTTGTCGGCAACCCCATGAGCCTGGCCGCTTCGACCATCCGCTCGTCGTACGTCACGATCGCTTCGAGATCGTCACCGACAGCCAATGCGGTCGCGAGGTGGATGGCGTCGAGTGTTCGGAGCACCTGCGGCTCCAGGGTGCCCGCCGCGTCGAGGATCCGATCGTCGATCCCGATCAGGTCGACGCGGCGCAGACCCTCTCGGACCGTCGCCAGGGCATCCGGCCCAAGGTGACGGATCGCGCGCAGCGATTCTGTGCGCAACAAGGCTGAGGAAACGCGGCGTGCGGCGCGGTCGGCGAGGAACGTCCGAACTGCCGTGGACTCCGTCTCGTCGACGACGAGCTTGACGAAGGCCGAGCTATCAAGGTACAGCGCGCTCAATCAGCACGTCCCTCTGCCACCAATTGCGATGGCGCCGTGGCATCTGGCGCGAGATGGACGGGCATGAGGTCCAGGAGGTCGGCCTCCGCACGACGCAGGAGTCCCTCTCGTTCCAATCTGGCCAGGCCGCTCGGCATCGTTCGTAGCAGGAGGGCGACGGGACGCCCACGGTCCGTGACCTCTACGGTCTCGCCCGCAGCCACGCGTCGCAGGATGGCACTTGCCTGACGCCGCAGTTCACGGACCCCAACGCGCTCCATGTGCGACATTGTAGCACACCACGGCCTCAACCGCTTGGCGATATTGGTCGTCACGGCCGAGGCGCCACTCCGTCGATATCGCGACCGGGCGGCGGACCGATTCCGTCGGTCTGGGGCAGGTGAGCGGCCGCGGGCGCATGCTCCGCGGCCGCCCTGTGGTCGGTCTCAGTACAGCCTGGCGTCGGCCTCCTCGACGATCCAGACCTGCGGCCGCCCTTCGACACCCCCGCGCTCCATCGCCGCGGGGAGCGACGGGTCCTGCGAGAACGCCCGAGCGCCCTCGATCGTCGCGAACTCGTTCACGATCACGATCGAGTTCTGGTCCGCCACCTCACGACTGACCGAGTGGCCGGTCGCGCCGTGCCGGCGACGAGTGTCCTCGTGCTCCGTGAACACCGGGAACCAGCGGTCGTAGTCGGCCACGTGGTGCTGGACGATCACCTTCGTCATCGCTGGACGCCATCCTTTCGCCCTGGACCGAGCCTTGGTGGCTGGTCATTAGGTGCCTAACTATATGGTTAGGCACCGTATTGTCAATAGCCGTATCATGCATCTCGTGACAAGGATCCAGATGCCCGACGACTTCTACGACCAGACACCGGACGGGAACGTTCTGGCGACCGAGGCGGTGATGAACACGATCCGCACGGCCGACATGCTGTTCGATCAGATCGGGCGACTCCTCCGTCCGCTCAACGTCAGCGCCGCGGGCGGTCTCGTCCTGGGGATCCTCCGCGACCAAGGGTCGATGTCTCCGTCCGAGCTTGGTGAGCGGCTCATCGTCACCCGCGCCACGGTGACCGGTCTCCTCGACTCGCTCGAGCAGCGTGGGTTCGTCCGCCGTTCCGCGAATCCGGCCGACCGGCGGAGCCTGGTCGTCCAGATCACGCCAGCGGGCCTCGCCGTCCTCCAGGAGCTCCGGACAATCGTTCATCGCAACGAGAAGGCCTGGCTGGACGGCTTCTCTGAGCCGGCCCTGCGAGCGTACATCGAGCAGCTGCACCGGATCCAGGACGGTGTCGCCGCGGTATCCGAAGATGGCAGCTGAGCTCGACCACGCGATCAGGTCATCGCGTCGCATCGGACTCGGGCATCGGTCAGTCCGCCGCCGATGAACCCTGACGAGCCGGTCATGGCAGGCCGCCATCTTGCCACCAGGTGACGAGGGCCGGCAGGTCAGGGTTCGTGGCGTTCAGGGCCCCGTACAGTCCGGCCCGCTCGTTGATCCATCGAATCGCGGCCCGATTGTTCGATGCGCGGCGGTAACAGGCGATCCGACCCGCACTCCATGCCGTCTCGCCGGGAGTACCGTCCAGACACCCGCCCGAACTCGCCGAGACTCCCACCTGGGCGATGCGTCGGCCATACCAGGCCTGGAGCGCAGCCGGCGTGGTGAATCTGAACCACCCGACATCCTCGATGAGCGTGTCGTTGGGCAGGCAGTCGATCGCACCCAGGTCTCCGACCGGATCGGCGACACCCGCGTGAGCGGCCGCGTCCGCCGCGGCGTCATATGCCTTGCAGGACGGGCGCAACCACCCGGGGACCTGGTCCATCACGAACTGCTCGTCGGGCGTGAGGCCGGCACTCGTCGGGTTCGGCTGGAGCATGGCCGCATTCCACCACCAGTCCACGAGCGCCTGCAGGTCGCCTGGCGTGGCCGCGGCGGACGCGAGGACGCGGACCCGCTCGTCCATCCAGACCACGCGGGTCAGGCCGGCGGCCGCGTCGATCCAGCAGAGCGCCCGACCGTATGAGTAGTCCACCTCACCAGGTCGTCCATTCCAGCAGCCGCTTGACCCGGGCACGACACTCGATGAGGCGACGCGCGCCCGGTATCCGCTCTGCGTCGCTGGGGTATCGGGCAGAAGCTCGTAGGTGACCTCCTGGGGGCTTCCTGCCGCGTGACAGTTGACGGCGGCGATGGCGTCGGCGGACCGCAGTGGGTCCGAGATCGCCGGCGAGAGGATCGTGCAGGAACCGGCCAGCGCCTTCGGGACCGCCAGCATCAAACGATCGATGTCCGCCGAGCGCCAGGCGGACGGCGTCATCACGGGCGTTTCCTCGGGTGGCACGGACACCGTCGCCGAGGGCGACGCCGTCTCGGTCGCGGACGTTGGAGCCGGCGATCCGACCGGGGTAGCAGCGGGGCCCGGGCCCGTGACGACCAGTGCCGCGTAACTCCCGGTCGCGCTCAGCAAGACGACGAGGAGCCCCGCGATGATCGGCCCGGCCGGCGCAAACTCCCACGCGGGCACCCGTCGCCTAGTCACGAATCACCGCCGTCACGAGCGCGGCAGACAGGGTGGCAGCAGCGCCGCTGATCAGGACGATCGGGCCCGGGAGGATGGCGCCCGCTGCGTCATACCCGATCCGGCCAAGGAGCGCGACGCCGACACCGCCCACGATCAATCCGGCGATGAGGAGGACTCTGACGGCAACGGCGGGCTTGACGGTCCTCGATGCGAAGAGCTCGGCGACGGCCAGACCGACGGTCGCTGCCGCCAGGGCAACGACGAGCGGGACGTAATCCGCTGGTCGGGCGAACGCGTCCTGGAGTGTGCTGAGCGGAATGAACCCGCTGGCCGGCCGGGGAAGACCAAACGCTGCGGCAACCGTCGCGACACTGACAAGGATCATCCCGCCCAACGCGAAGGACAGGCTGGCGAGACGCCGGGTGCGTCCATTGGACGCATGGATCGCGTCGATGAGCTCCTGGTTCGACCAACCAGGTCCCGTCCAGCCCGAGTCCGATCTGGACCCGTCAGCCTCGGGCGACCCGACTTCGGGCGATCCGGGCGCTCGCGATCCGGGCGTGGGCGACCCGGGTGCCTCGGCCGGCCCCGGTTGCGGCGTTGCGTCGGTGGCCGTCGTCGTGGGCTCGAGGTCGCCGTAGGTAAACCCGCATCCGCTGCAGAAGCGCGCCTCGGGCCAGCGCTGCGTGCCGCAACGTGGACAGAACCGAACCCCCATGCCTCCCCCTCCAGTCGGGCGCAGAACAGCCGGTCTCAGCAGGAACGATCCAGACTGCGTGCCCAGTGTAGCGGTCTCGATTCGCCCAGGATCAAGGCCGAAACCGCGCGCCCGGGTGTTGCACAAGGTCTGGCTCCCACGGGTTCGATCCTCGCGAAGGTCGACAACCCGATGGCTCGTTACCGCGTAGCCACATGGTCCTGCCGTCGTGCTCTTTGGACCGGATCTCAGGAAGTCTTGTCCTGGCGAAACCGACATGCCGCTGCCGTGCGTATCTCCAACATCGGACTGAATCGAATACGGAGGACGTGAACGGTGCGACGCTTGACTCTCAGCCTGTTGCTTGCCGCGACACTCATGGTCACCATGGTCGGGTCGGCATTCGCCCACGTCCACGGCATCACGCCGCTGCGCTGCGTGGGTGTCGCTGGCGACGGGGCGAACCAGACGAATGACACGCCTGCCTCGAGGACGAACGGCGGACCGGTGGGTGGCCTCATCCCGCGCGATGTGGGCAATGCCCCACTCACCGTGGGAGACGGTGGATTTGACACGCCTGCCTGCCCGGTGAACTGAGGATCACCCCGGGACACGGCCCGAGAGAGGCGAGCCCCGTGGCCCGTCTCTCCGGGCCGACGAGCGAACTATTGGACGGCGCGCGTTCTCCCACGGTACCCGGTCTCGCTTGACGCGACGGGGCGGTGTCGTTGCGGGCTGGCTGCGGCCTCCCCTCATTCAGTGTCATGCTTCTCACGTTCTGAGAAGGAGCGGCGATGGGCACGACGGAACCACGCCGGGTCGGCTTCGTGTCGACCCGATTCGCAGGCACCGACGGGGTCTCTCTCGAGACCGCCAAGTGGGCCACGGTCATGGAGCGGCTCGGTCATCGAGCCTTCTATTTCTCCGGAGTCTCCGACCGGCCCGCCGCCATCTCGCATGTCATCCCCGAGGCGTTCTTCGGGCACCCGGACATCGCCGCGATCAACCGAGCCGTCTTCGCCTCGCACGGCGTCGCCCCCGAATTTGCCGCGGCCCATGGGTCGACCGTCGTCGTCCGACCGCCCGCCGTATCGACGCGGATCCAGGAATTGCAGGGTCACCTGAAGTCGAAGCTGTACGCCTTCAGCCGGACGTTCCAGCTCGACCTGCTCGTCATCGAGAACGCCTCCGCTATTCCACTGAACCTGCCGCTCGGCCTGGCGATCTCGGAGTTCATCGCCGAAACGGGCATTCCGACCATCGCCCACCACCACGACCTCCCCTGGGAGCGGCAACGGTTCCTGGTCAACGCCGTCGCCGACATCATCGCCGCGGCGTTCCCGCCGGTGCACCCACCGATCAGACATGTCGTCATCAACTCCATCCAGGCGCTCGAGCTGGCCTCGCGTCGCGGTGTGACGGCGCGCGTCATCCCGAACACGATGGACTTCGATCGCCCCCCGCTGCCGGTGTCGGCCGAGGTGATCGCCGCGGCCCGCGCCGACCTTGGACTCGCCGCCGGTGAGTTGCTCCTCCTTCAGCCGACGCGGATCGTCGCGCGCAAGGGCATCGAGCACGCCATCGAGTTCGCACGTCGGCTGGACCGGCCAGCTCGACTCGTCATCTCACACTCCGCGGGTGACGAGGGAGGTGCGTACGAGCAGCGGATCCGCCAGTACGCCGACCTGCTCGGCGTCAAGCTCGTGCTGGCGGCCGACCTCGTGGTCGAGAGCGCTGAGCCGAACCCGGCCGGGGGACGCAGGTACACCCTTGACGAGCTGTACGAGGCGGCCGACTTCGTCACCTATCCGTCCCAGTTCGAAGGCTTCGGGAACGCGTTCCTCGAGGCCGTCTTCCACCGCCGTCCGATCCTCGTCAACAACTACTCGACGTACGAGGTCGACCTGCGGCCGCGTGGCTTCCGCGTCGTCTGGTTCGACGAGTACATCAGCGAGGGCACCCTCGACCAGGCCCGACGACTCCTCGACGACCGAGCCGAGGCCGCGACGTGGGCTGCCAGCAACTATGAGGTCGGCCTGGCGCACTTCTCATTCACGGTCCTCGAGCGTCACATCGCGGACCTCATCGTCGACTGCTTCGGCGCCGCTGGTTGACTCGTGACCCGCCGGATCGCCTTGCTGCACTACACGGCTCCGCCGGTCGTTGGCGGCGTTGAGGCGGTCCTCGGAGCACATGCCCGGCTGTTCGCCGACGCCGGCCACGATGTCCGAATCATCGTCGGCCGCGGTCGATCGACCGACTCGCGGGTTGAGCTGGTCCGGATCCCGCTGATCGACTCTCGGAACGCGCGGGTCGTCGGCCTACGCCGCGAGCTCGCGGCGGGCCGCGCCCCGCCCGAGTTCGGGCGCCTCGCCGGCGAGCTGGCTCGAGACCTCAGCGGAGCCATTCGCGGCGTTGACCTGCTCATCATCCACAACGTCGGCTCGCTTCACTTCAATCTGCCCCTTACGGCCGCGCTCCATGAGATCGCCACGAGCCCGGGAGCTCCCGTGATGGTCGCCTGGACGCATGACGTGGCTGCGGCGATGCCGTCCTATGTCGGCGATCTCCATCGCGGATGGCCGTGGGATCTGATCCGGAGCTCATGGCCGGGCGTAACGTGGGTCGCGGTGTCCGAAACGCGTCGCCGCGATCTCGCCCGTGTCTCCGGACTGGCGCCCGGGGCCATCCGGGTCATCCCGAACGGGATCGATATCGCCGACAACCTGCGGCTGCATCCCGCCACGCGGCGCCTCGTGGACGACCACGATCTACGGGGCGTCGGTCCCGTCCTGTTCACCCCATCGCGGATGACGCCGCGCAAGAACCTCGAGCTCGCCCTCCACGTCATCGCTGAGTTGCGTGTCGCAGCACCCGGTGCGCGGCTCGTCATCACCGGCGCACTGGACCCGCACGATCTCGGATCGCGCGCCTATCGCGAACGCCTCCGCGACCTCGCTGAGTCCCTGGCCGTCACGGCCTCGACAACGATCCTGTCCGACCACGAGCGCGGTCGGGTGGCAGCAGCCGTCGTTCGCGATCTCTACCGCATCGCCGATGTGCTGTTCCTGCCGAGCCATGACGAAGGATTCGGCCTGACCATCCTCGAGGCGGCAATCGCGCGGCTGCCGATCGTGTGCGCCGACATTCCCGCGCTGCGCGAGGTTGCGCCGACCGGCGCGACCTTTTTCGATCTCGGAGCGTCGTCCCTCGAGGTCGCCCGGCTTGTGGAGGAGCGGCTGGCAGCCGACGCGATGCATCGGCTCGCGGTCCGGACGCGCACGCAGCTCAGCTGGCCGGCGGTCTATGCGACCTGGATCAAGCCGCTCGTCTCAGACTTGCTGGACATGCAGGGCTGACAGCGCTGCGAGCGTTCCCTGCCATACACTCGTCTTCCCCTGGGAGTCCATCACGGCATGACCGCCCGCCGCACCGTCGCCCGCCTGCTCGTTGAGTGCCTGCGCGCCGGAACCTGCGCATGACCGAACGACTCGGTGCGCTCGCCCGCGAGTCCGGCTGATCGTCATGGCAGGCCTGCTCGTCGCCGACCTGGACGATCGGATCATCGTCGCGCGGCTCGCGGACCTGGTGACGCGACGTGGGTATGCGCTCGTCCGCGCCGACGACCCTCGCCTGGCGCCCGGCGGCGCGGCGCCAATCGCGGTCGTCGTCGATCTCGGGGCGCCGGGCGCGGTCGATCGGATCGTCGCCTACCGCCGCCGCTGGCCGTCGACGCTGCTGGCCGGCACGATCGGCTTCCCGGACCAGGAACTCTGGCACGGTGCCGTGGCCGCGGGGGCGGATCTCGTCGCGAATCGCGGTGCGTTCGTCGCCCGCCTCGCGCAGGCGCTCGAGGCTGGTTCCGGCGAGGCCGGCGCGGCCGCCGTCACTCGTCTCGCGGTCCGATTGATGGAGCGCGAAGGTGACGGGCTCGTGGGACGGTTGCCGGACGCTCCCGGTGGTTCGATCGCGATCCTGCGCATCGGCGAGAAACTGTGCGCGATTCGCGACGAGTGCCCGCATGCCGGCGCGTCACTCGCGGACGGCGTCCTCGAGGGCACCATCCTCACTTGCCCGCGTCACGGCAGCCAGTTCGACGTGACAACCGGCGCCCGCGAACGCGGCCCGTCCGACTTCCCGATTCGAACCTACCGGGTGATTTCCGACGAGAGCGCGACGTTCGTCGAGGTCCCTGTCTAGGTTGGGTCGCGTGGGCGCGACAAGACGGCAACGGATGAGGATTACCATGCCGCGGTGAACTGCCGTTCCTGCGGTCGGGCGCTCGAGCCCGGCACTCGCTATTGCCCTGGCTGCGGCACGCCCGTCGACATGCTGTGCGCAAACTGTGCTGCGGCCCTGCCCGCAGGAGCGTCGTTCTGCCAGGCTTGCGGCACGCCGGCGGCCGTGACACGGACTGCGGAGTCCGCCTCGACAACGGCGCAGACGCACCGTGAGCGCAAGGTCGCCACGATGCTGTTCGCCGACCTTGTCGGGTTCACGTCGATGGGCGAGACACACGATCCGGAGGTCGTGTCCGGGCTGATGGGTCGCGTGTTCGAGCGTCTTGCCGATGAGATTCGTCGCTACGAGGGCACGGTGGAGAAGTTCGCCGGCGATGCGATGCTGGCGGTCTTCGGCGTGCCGCACGTCCACGAAGACGATGCTGAGCGGGCCGTGCGGGCGGCCCTGGAGATGCAGGCCGCGCTGGGAAGCCTGGCGGACGGCGGTGGGTCCAGTGCGTTGCGGCCGCGCCTGCGCATCGGGATCGACACCGGCGAGGTCCTCGTCGACCTCGATCGTGCCTCGGGCGCTCGCGACCTGTTCGTGACCGGGGATGCCGTCAACACGGCGGCGCGCCTGCAATCGGTGGCGGAACCGGGCGCGGTCATCGTCGGTGCAGCGACCTACGCAGCGACGCGCGAGTTGGTCGAGTACGAGGAACTGCCGCCGGTCGAACTGAAGGGCAAGGCGGACGTGGTGGTGGCGTGGCGCGCGGTGACGGTCAAGGCTCGCCGAGGTGGCGTGCGCAGCCCCCTTGGCATCGAGGCACCGCTCATCGGCCGTGACGAGGAATTTGCCCTCCTCAAGGAGACGATCCGCCGTGCCGTCGCCGACGGCCGACCGCAGCTTGTGACCGTCGTCGGCGCCGCTGGCGTCGGCAAGTCACGCCTCACCTGGGAGCTGGAGAAGTACCTCGACGGGTTGCCGGAAACGTTCCACTGGCGCAAGGGCCGCTGCCTCTCCTACGCGCAGGCGAGCTATTCCGCCCTGGCCGATGCGATCAAGGCCGATATCCGTTCGGCGGACGATGACGCGCCGTCGATCGTCATCGCCAAGCTTGACGCCCGGCTGGCCGAACTCGACCACGACGCGGGGACGGAGGTCCGTAGCGCCCTGTTGGCAACGCTCGGCCTCGAGGGAGAAGCGCTGGCGCGCGATCGGATCGTCGACGGCTGGAGTCAGTACCTGGGACTTGTCGCCGCAGCGGCACCGCTCGTGCTCGTGCTCGAGGACATCCACTGGGCTGATGAGGGGCTGCTCGACTTCATCGAGTACCTCGCGCGCTGGGGCGAGGGCCCGATCACCATCCTCTGTCTTGCGCGCCACGAGCTGTTCGACCGCCGACCGACCTGGGCCGGCGGGATCTCGAATGCATCGACGATCGTGCTCGAGCCGCTCAGCGCCGACGAGACGGGGTCGCTCCTGGACGGTCTGATGGCGGGCGGCCTGCCGGCGCTCATCCGCGAGCGGGTCGTCGGCCTGGCGGAGGGCAATCCGCTCTTCGCCGAGGAGCTCATCCGGATGTTCGTCGATCGCGGCGTCCTGCGCCTGGCCGACGGGGCCTGGGAGCTGGCCCGACCCGTCGAAGAGGTCGAGGTGCCGTCCTCGGTCCAGGCCGTGCTCGCGGCGCGCCTCGATGGGCTGCCGGGCGACGAGAAGCGCCTGGCCCAGAACGCGGCGGTTATCGGGCGGATCTTCTGGGACATCTTGCTGGCGCACCTGAGCCGTCTCGGTCCGGGCCCGACCGGCGACCTGCTGCGTCGACTGCGGGTCAAGGAGCTGGTGGTGCCTCGCCAACCGTCTTCGCTCGCCGGCGCCGCGGAGTTCGGCTTCCGCCACGTCCTTGTCCGCGACGTGGCGTATGACTCGCTGCCCAAGCGCGATCGGGCGACCCTGCACGCCGAGGTCGCCGGCTGGGCCGAGGCGACGCTGGCCGATCGGATCGACGAGTTCGCCGAGCTCGTCGCCGGTCACCTCGCGGCCGCGCTCGTCTACGAGGAGGAGCTGGCGGGCTCGCCAGACGATCCAGTCCTGCGCGGCCTGCGCGATCTCACCTACCGCGCCGCCGCCCGGGCGGCGCGGCGGGCGGCGTCGATCTCGGCGCTGCCGGCGGCCCAGCGCTGGCAGGTGCTGGCCATCGACCAGGCGAAGCTCTTGGACGTGCCCGCCCGCGAGCGAGCTCAGCTCGCCGCCGACTACTACACCTATCTCTGGCACGAGGCCGACCCCGCAGAGCGCGCCGCCCTCTTCTCTGAGGCCGTCGGTCTGTTCGAGGGCAGCCCGGAGTTGACGGACGACGACCGACAGCTCCGCGCCCGACTGCAAGCTGCGCTCGCGGAGGCAGTCTACGAAACGAACGAGGTCGAGAGTGCCCAGACCATCCTTCGGGATGGCATCACCGCACTCGAACCGGGACCGCCCAGTCGGGGCAGGGCTGACCTCCTGCGGGTTCTGGGCTGGACGCTCTGGCGCACCGGTTCCCCGCTTGACGCGGCGCCGATCCTGGAACGGGCGGTCGCCGACGCTCGCGCGAGCGGCTCGGACGACGCCCTGCGTTGGGCGCTCCACGATCTCGGCCTGACGAAGACCCAGATCGGTCAGATGGACCACGGCCTCGCGCTCATCGAGGAGAGCTTTGAGATGGCCCGGACGGCCGGCGACCGGGCGTTGCTGGCCCGCTGCTACATCAATCTGCCGCTGACGAAGTCCGATCGAGGGGAGTCGTGGACGGAGACGGTGCCGATTTTCGAGGAGGGTCTCGCCCTCGCCCGGCGCGATGGGGCCTTTGCCACGATCGGTTGGCTCGCCGGGAATCTCAGCTACGAGATGGAGGATATCGGGCGGCTCGACGCGGGCGTGGCGCTCGCCACCGAGGCGATTGACGCCGCCCGGCGCGCCGGAGACGACGAGCTTGCGTCGCAGGCGCGGGAGGGTCTTGTCTGGGGTTATCTCCTCCGCGGCGACCGCGAACTGGCGATGCGTGAGTGGGCCGCGCTCTCCCGCGCTGGGCGAAGGAGCGCCGAGGGCCAGGGTTGGACCGCCCACCTTGATGCGGTACTCGCTTGGGCGGACGACCCACTTCGGGCCTACCGGGGTCTCGAAACGGTCTTCGAACGCCTCTCGCGGGAGGAACAAGCGTTCAGTGCGGTCGCGCGCGGGGTCGCCCGGATGGCGCTCCGGCTCGATGACCGGGACGGGCTCGCCCGCGCGACCAACGCGTTCCTCGAGGTCACGGCCGGTAGTTCGGGGCCGATGATGCGCATCCGCGGCCGCTGGTTCGGGGGCCTGGTGTCCGACCCCGACGGCAGCGGCGTGGAGGCCGCCGCGGGCGAGCTCGACGCGGTCGGGTACCGCCTGCTGGCCGCCTACGCGTTCGCCGACGCTGCCCTCCTCGCGGCCCGCGCCGGACGGGCGAGCAACGCCAACGAGCGCGCGATGGCCATCGCCGCCGAGATCGGCCTGCATCCTTCCCTTGGGCCGCTGCCGGAGACGCGCTGGACTGCTGCGAGCGTGGCGCAGAAGAACCGCTGAGCGCGGATGTTGTCACCAGCCTCGCACCGTCGCCCCAGGCATGTCGCCGTCAGGCATTGACCGGGCAGGGACAATTGGAGACCACGGCCGTTCGCCCAACCTGACGCGGACCGATGGTGCGGCCAGGAGACTTGGGATGAACTCGTCAGGCCCGTTCCCGTCGAGCGTTCTGCGGTCTCCCTCCCCGTCGGCGCGCTGCACCTGCGAGCACTGGATGCACTGCGCCTGTGCGTGCCACGGTCGGCATTGCGATCCGTCGGAGAATTCGTGCGACGTCGCGTTCCTGCCCGACGAGGGCGGCCTCACCCGTTGGGGTTGCGGGGATTGCACACCGGGTGAGCGTGCGCCGCATTATCTCGGTTGCGAGCTGATCGGCTGGAGCGTGCCGATCGAACAGCCACTGGGTACCCCGCGATAGGCGGCTGGCGCCACACTTCGTGTCGGGTCGCAAGACTGCAACCTAGCGCGGTCGCTCCCGCCGGACGGGCACCTGCTGGCCGCGGATCCGGGCGCCGCGCAGGGCGTCGGCGACACCGTCGACGACCGAGGCCTGGACGTCGACCAGTGCGAAGTCGTCGAAGAGCTGGATCGCACCCACCACCGAACCGGGCACGCCCGCTTCGTTGGCAATGGCGCCGACGAGATCTCCCGGTCGGATGTTGGCGCGACGGCCGCCTCCAACCCAGAGCTGCACCCAGTCGCCGTCGGGGACCGAGGGATGAGGTGCGCCGGATGGTCGGGGTCCGCGCGGCACGACCCCGCGACCCCGCGGAACTGGCGCCCCGGCAGGACCGCGGAACCCGGGGCGCGCCCGCGGTCCCGGGCCGCCGGGCCCGCCACCCGGTCGCGGTCGACCGCCAGGGCCTCCGCTGCCGCCTGCACCTGGTCGGTTCGCTGGTTCGTGGAGTGACGGCGTCGGCAGCTCGACCTCATCCTCCTCGCTGAGACTGGCGCCCTCGATGAGCGAGACAGCGGCCAGGGCGAGGTCGACGAGATCGAACTCTTCGGTCAGCGGTTCGACCACGCCACGAAACCGATCGTGGCCTCCGGCAAGCAGCGCCTCGCGCAGGTTGCCGCGCAGGATGTCTGCTCGGCGTTCACGCATGTCGGCGACGGTCGGCAGCCGTTCGATCGACAGCTTCGTCCGCGTCGCCGCCTCGATGTTGCGGAGCAGCCGATGCTCGCGTGGCTCGACCAGGGTGATCGCCACGCCCTCACGGCCCGCGCGGCCCGTGCGACCGATGCGATGGACGTACTGGTCAGGATCGGGCGGCACGTCGTAGTTGACGACATGGCTCACGTGGTCGATGTCGAGGCCGCGGGCCGCCACGTCCGTGGCCACGAGCACGTCCAGCGAACCGTCCCGGAAGCGACCCATGATCCGGTCGCGGCCCTCCTGGACCAGGCCGCCGTGGAGTGCCGCGGCATCGTGTCCGCGACCGCTGAGCGCCGCCGCGAGATCGTCGACTTCGCCCCGCGTTCGGGCGAAGACCAAGGCCGAGGTCGGGTCCTCGACGTCGAGGATCCGGCAAAGGGCGGCAAGCTTGTCCGGCCGGCGCACGACGTAGGCCGTCTGGCGCACTTTCGCGACCCCAGCGCCGGCCGCACGATCCGCGTGCACACTGACCCGCGCCGGATCGCGCAGGTGGCGCTTCGCGATCCTGGCGATCGTCGCCGAGATCGTCGCCGAGAAGAGCACCGTCTGGCGGGTGGCGGGCGTCGCAGCCAGGATCAAGTCGAGGTCCTCGGCAAACCCCATGTCGAGCATCTCGTCGGCTTCGTCCAGCACGACGACCCGGACCGCGTCGAGGCTGAGGCTGCCGCGCTTGAGGTGATCCACCGCGCGACCCGGCGTCGCGACGACCACGTCCACGCCGCGGCTCAGGCCGCGCAGCTGTTGGTGGATCGGCTGGCCGCCGTACACCGGAACGACGCGCAGGCCGAGCGTCTTGCCGTAGCTCTGGAACGCCTCGGCGACCTGCATGGCGAGCTCACGGGTCGGCACCACCACGAGCGCGGAGGCCGGCGCCGCCGGCGCGCGACCGGCCTCCAGCCCCGCCAGGATGGGCAGGGCGAACGCCGCGGTCTTGCCGGTCCCGGTCGGGGCCTGAGCCAGCACATCCCGCCCCGCGATGATCAACGGGATCGCTTCACGCTGGATGGGCGTGGGTTCTTCATAGCCGAGACCCGCGAGGGTCGTCAGGAGCGGCTCACCGATCCCGAGACCCGCGAAGCCTTCCGGACCGGTCTCAGGTGCACGATGTCCGTCCGTCGCCGGCGGCGATTCTGTCGTCATGCCGGACAGTGTGCGCTTCTTCGCGCGGTGCATCGTTGGAGCGACTTGTGTAGGCTCGCGTTCGGTCGCGGCGACCACGCCGGAGCGCCTGGACCAGGAGAACATCGACGTGACCGCCCTGAACGACGTCCCGCAGCGATACCTCGTGACCGGGGCCCTCGGCTGCATCGGTTCGTGGGTCGTGCGGACCCTGCTGAACGACGGCGCAGCGGTCGTCGCGTTCGATGCCAGCACCGATGATCATCGCCTCCGGGTCGCGTTGGCCGGCTCTCGGACCGACGGCCTGACCCGGATCCAGGGCGATATCACGGACGCCGCGATGGTCGAGCGCGTCGTCGTGGACCACGCGATCGAGGCCATCATCCACCTCGCCGCGTTACAGGTGCCGGCCGTTGCGGCAAGGCCGGTGCTGGGCGCTCAGGTCAACGTGGTCGGAACGGCTGTCATCCTGGAGTCGGCCGCAAGGGTCGAGTTGCGGGGTCCGCTCGCCTATGCCAGCTCGATCGCCGTGTATGACGCAGCGGACGCGGGCGTCCAGGGGCACGGCGACCTCGGCGGTCACGCCGCCACGCTCTACGGCGTGTACAAGCGCGCCAACGAGGGGGCGGCGGCCGTGTACTGGGCCGATCGCGGCGTCGCGAGCATCGGGCTCCGGCCGTACATCGTGTACGGCCCGGGTCGCGACTTCGGGTTGACGTCGGCGCCGACCGTCGCGATGGGAGCGGCCGCGCGCGGCGAGGGCTTCCACATTCCGTTCGGTGGAATCTCTCGAATGCAGTACGTCGAGGACGTGGCGCGGGCGTTCGTCGACGCGACCCGGAGCGACTTCCGCGGTGCGGCGGTTCTGAACCTGGCCGGCGACCAGGTGCACATGACCGAGGTCGTCGCGGCGATCGAAACGGTCGTGCCCGAGATTGCGGGTCGGATCACCTTCGACGACCGCCAGCTCCCCTTCCCCTCGAGCATCGAGTCCGAGACGGCCGGCATCATTGCCCAGTCTCCACCGACGCCGCTCGTCGAGGGGGTCCGGCGAACCGTGGAGGCCTTCCGGGCGGCCTCGGCGACCGCCGATCGTGCCTGAAGGCCGGCGGCTAGTGCGATTCGCGGGCAACGTCGTGCCCGCTGCGACCCACCAGGAAATCGAGGTCGGCTCCGGTGTCCGCCTGGCGGACGTGATCGATGTACAGCCGCTCCCAGCCACGCGTCGGGTTCGCGAAGGCGCCGACCGCGTCCCGAGCCGGCGAGCGGCGCGCCAGCTCGTCGGTTGGGACGTCGACGTCGAGACGACGCGCGGGCACGTCGAGGACGATCATGTCCCCGGTCTGAACGCGACCCATTGGCCCGCCCGCCGCCGCCTCGGGGGCGACATGCAGGACCACCGTGCCGTACGCCGTGCCGCTCATCCGGCCATCGCAGATGCGGACCATGTCGCGCACGCCCCGGGCGAGGAGCTTCGCCGGCAGCGGCAGGTTGGCCACCTCCGGCATCCCGGGGTAGCCCTTCGGGCCGCAGCCACGCAACACGAGCACCGAATCCTCGTCGACATCCAGGTCCGGGTCCGCCAGCCGGCGGGTGGCGTCCTCGATGCTGTCGAAGACCATCGCGCGGCCGCGATGCTGGAGGAGATGGGCTGACGCCGCGGCGGGCTTGATCACGGCGCCGTCTGGCGCCAGCGACCCGCGCAGAACCGCGATGCCGCCCTCGCCCAGCAGCGGCTCGGCGCGGGAACGGATGACCTCGGAATCCCAGATCCGGGCGTCGGCGAGATGATCCACGAACGGCTTGCCCGTGACCGTGATCGCACCCGGGTCGAGCATGTCCTGGACCTCGCGCAGGACCGCCAGCAGGCCCCCGGCCCGAAAGAGATCGTCCATGAGATGCCGACCCGCGGGTTGCAGGTCCACGAGCAACGGGACGCCAGAACCGGTTCGGTCGAAGTCGTCGAGTGACAGGTCGACCCCAAGTCGACCGGCGATCGCGAGGAGATGGACCACGGCGTTCGTCGAGCCGCCGACGGCGGCCAGCGTCACGATCGCGTTGAGGAACGAAGCCTTGGTCATCACCTGGCTCGGTCGCCGATCCGCATCGATCATGTCGACGATCAGCCGGCCCGTTGCCTGGGCCCGTTCGAGGAGCCGGCTGTCGGGGGCCGGGATTCCGGCGGTGCCGGGCATCGTCATGCCCAACGCCTCGGCCATGATCGCCATGGTGGACGCCGTGCCCATCGTGTTGCAGTGGCCCGGACTGCGAATCATCGACGACTCGGATGCTGCGAACACCAGTGGATCCAGGGTGCCGGCACGGACTTCTTCGCTGAGGCGCCACACGTCGGTGCCGCAGCCGAGCGGTTCGCCCTGGAAGTGGCCGGTCAGCATCGGCCCGCCGGGCACGACCACCGCCGGAAGGTCGACCGAGGCTGCCGCCATGAGCAGCGCGGGGATCGTCTTGTCGCAGCCTCCCAGCAGGACGACGCCGTCGATCGGATTGGCTCGAAAGAGTTCCTCGGCAGCCATCGCGGCGAGGTTGCGCCAGAGCATCGCGGTCGGGCGGACCTGGGTCTCGCCGAGGGACATCACCGGCAGGTCGAGTGGCACGCCGCCGGCCTCCCAGATCCCATTCGCCACGCTCCGCGAGATGTCGCCGAGGTGCATGTTGCAGGGGACGAGCGCAGACGCCGTGTTCGCGATCGCGACGTGCGGGCGGCCGTCGAACGCGTCGTCGGGAAGGCCGCGCCGCATCCACGCCCGGTGGATGTAGCTGTTCCGATCCGTCCCCGCGTACCAGCGTTGGCTGCGTCGCTTGCCCATGCGCTCGGTCATCCGACTTCCCTGGCTCCGTGACGGTAGTGTGCGCATCCTAGGAGGTCGCGTCCGTTTCGTGAGCACCATGCGCGCACTCGTCCTCGTGGAACCTGGTCGGGCGGAGGTTCGGGAGGTGGCCGCCCCGCGCCCGGGTCCCGGTGACGCGGTCGTCGACGTGCGGCGCGTCGGCCTGTGCGGGACGGACCAGGAGTTCTTTTCGGGCACGATGGCCTACCTGCACAACGGTCGGGCCAGCTGCCCGCTTCGTCCGGGTCACGAGTGGGTCGGTGTCGTCCGCGAGGTCGGCGCCGGCGTGGATGCCGCCCTGGTGGGTGCCCGCGTTACAGGCGACACGATGCTCGCCTGCGGGAGGTGCGATCGCTGCGCCGACGGCCGCAGCCACGTATGCCGTGCGCTCGTCGAGGTGGGGATCTCGATGGGTTTCGCCGGCGCTCTCGCGGAACGGTTGTTGGTCCCAGCCATCAGCCTCCTCAGGCTGCCCGACGCAGTCGATGATTCGGCCGGTGCTCTTGTCGAGCCGGGCGGGAACGCCTGGCGCGCGGCCGCGGCGGCACACGCCGGCCCCGGGCGCCGGGTGCTGGTCTGGGGTAGCGGCACGATCGGATTGCTCGCCGCGGCCTTTGCGTCGGCGGCTGGCGCGGATGTCCATCTCGTCGGCCGGCGGGCGGCGCGCCTGGAGCTGGCCCGTCAGTTCGGCGTATCGACGACGTGGGCGCCGAACGACGTTCCGGTTGCGGCGTTCCAGGCGGTCATCGACGCCACCGACGACGAGGGCGTCCCTGCGGCGGCCCTTCGCTCGGTCGAGCCCGGCGGGCGAGTCGTCTACATCGGCCTGGCGGGGACCCCGAGCCGGATCGATACCCGCGACCTGGCGCTGGGCGACGTGACCGCCGTCGGCCTGCTCGGCGGCTCGCCGGGTCTCGTCCACGCGATCGAGCGCTATGCGAACGGGACCGTCGATCCGCACCCGATCGTCGGTGCCACGGTTGGACTCGAAGCCGTGCCCGACGTCCTCGCCGGAGCGCTGCGAGGCTCGACAGCACCCAAGGTCCACGTCGACCCACGGCTGGGAACCGAGGCGAGATAGCGAACACCCTCGTCGCGCATCCGGGCGCGCCGGGCGCGGCAGTTCTATGCCGTCGCGGCGATGATCACGTCGAGTTCGTCGTCGGATGGCTCGACCGAGACGGTGCCGGCAGGTGTCACGAGGACCGGCGTCGAGACGAGTCCAAGGTCGTGGAGACGTTGGCGCGTGGCCGTATCGACGTCGAGCCGGACATATCGGAAGGCGCGACCGGCTGCATCAAATCGCGCCCTCGCCCGCGTCGTGTCTTCGCACGTATCGACTCCGTAGATGACCGTCATCGCCACGTCGCGGAAGGCGTCGCTCGCCACGTCGCGGAACTCGTCGTTCGGCACAGCTGCTCCTCTCCTCAGGCCGGATCGTCTCGCGAACCATATCGGGCCTCTGCGAGGCGAGCTGCCCCGGAACCAAGCAACCCACGCGCGCGTCACGCGTCCGATGAGGACCCCGTCTGCGGCCGACCGAGCCCGCTTCGAAGAAGCCTTCGAGGACCATCATCGTCGCGTGCTCGCCTATGCACTTCGACGGACCGCCGGCGAGGTCGACGCGGAGGATGTGGTCGCCGAGACCTTCGCGATCGCCTGGCGCCGCAAGGACGCGCTGCCCACGACCGCTCGCGCACTGCCGTGGCTCCTCGCGGTCGCACGACGGGTAGCCGCCAGTCAGCGGCGCGGGACCACGCGCCGGCGGAAACCGATCGCGGACAACCGAAGCGCTGATCTCATCTGGTGGATCCTCCTCCACATCGACCGAAGCGCAGGATGCCCGGTCCGACGGGGCCGGGACGCGCGCATCAGAGGCCCGTCTGCCTCCCCGCTCAAGGCCTATTTCTGAGCATCGCGATCGCAACGCCGTCAGCCGATCCAGGCGATGGACGGGCGATGGACCGAACGTCAACGGATCGCACGACGCCACCACCTCACCCACCGCACCGGAACTCACTGGACCACATCTTGCGGGCGATTCGCCGTACAATCCGTCCTGCAGCATCGCAGTGAACACTCGGTGCCGTAGCACATCACCCGCGACCCGTCCAGCGCGGGTCGTGCAAGCGTCGAGGACGTCGTTGCGAACGATCGCCGTCATCAGCCGCAAGGGGGGAAGCGGGAAGACCGCGACCGCGGTCAATCTGGCCGCGGCCCTCGCCGAGGCCGGCGAGCCCGTGCTCGTTGTCGACCTCGATCCGCAAGGGAGCGCGACCGAGGCGCTCGGCGTCAGACCGGCCGGGCGAGAGGCCTTCGACCTGATGGTCGGCACCCGCGAACTCGGCCGATCCGCCGTCGCGACGCAGTTCCCGGGTCTGTCCCTGGTGCCTTCGTCGCCGTGGCTCGCGACAGCCGAACGAACGCTGCTCGGCGACCTCACCGTCTCGGTTGCCCGATCGATTCAGCGACTCGACCGTCGCTGGAGCTTCGTCATCGTCGACTGCCCGCCGTCACTCAGTTTCCTGTCCGTCGGCGCCCTGGCCGGCGTCCACGAGGTCATCATCCCGGTCGAAACGCACGCGATCTCCATGACGGGAGTCGGCCCGGTGCTGGCAGAGGTGGTCCGGCTTCGTGGTGCGCTCAACCCGCATCTTGATTCGGTGCGGATCGTCCCTTCGCGGACCAATCGGACCCGCCATTCACGCGACATCGTTGATGAACTCCAACGCGAGTATCGCGAGATGGTCACGACGACCCAGATTCGCGAGAGCGTGCGGATCGCCGAGGCATGGGCGGCCGCCATACCCGTGGTGGCGTACGCACCCGACAGCAACGTCGCCCACGACTTCCGCGCACTTGCCCGAGAGATCGCGCATCCGGGGAGCACCAATGGGTCCGGCCCGACGGGCTCATGGTGGCGGGATCTGATGCCGCTGGTCGGCGCCGGACGATGAAACTGCTTCGATGGATGAATCTGCTTCGATGATGGTCGACGACGACGATCGGCTCGCCCGCGCGGCTGAGGCGTTCGTGTCGGAAGCCTCGGAGCGTGCTCGATCGTTCGATGAGGCGGACACCGAGTCCGCCCTGCCGCGATCGGCGGTCGCCACGATCGACCCGACGGAACCCAGCGAGGCGCCGGCGCGCTCCAATGCATGGGATCGACGCCAATCCCGAACGCGCACGACGACGGCACCCGTCGCCGGTTCGTCGTTCGCCGCTGCGACGGAAGGAATCGCCGATCGACGTGGATTACCCGGCGCCGACGATCCTGGCTCCACCCGCGCCATCCCCATCCTCTCGAAACGCGAGTGGGAAGCCACGATCCGCCATGAGGCCGCCCGTTGGCACCGGCATGGACGTTCGCTGGCGATGGTTGCCGTACGGATCGCGCCCGCGTCCGAGTCGGTGGCCGCGGCCCAACCACCGACCCGGGCGTCGACCGGCCGATCCGACCCGCGGGCGGCAGAGCGCTACTCCGTACCGCTCGGGGACACACTGCGGCGTCGAGCGCGTTCGTCGGATCGCGTGGCTCGCCTGGCGCCCGACGCCTTCTCGGTCATGCTCCTCGAAACCGGCGAGGCCGGCGCAGCCGCCTATGCCGAACGGATCCGATCAAGCTGCGAGCCGTGGATCCGTGCCGTACCGGGCGATCTCAGTTTGCGGATCGGGCTGGCCGTCCCGCGCCTTGGTGATTCGATCGAAGGGGCAGCCGACGACTCGTTCAGCCAGGTGGCCTCGCCCGCGACCTAACGCTCCGTGTGGCCGCCGAACTGGAGGCGCATCGCCGACAGGACCTTGCCGGCGAAGTCGCCCTCGCCGCGGGAGGCGAAGCGCGAGAAGAGGGCAGCGCTGAGCACCGGGGCCGGCACCGATTCGTCGATGGCTGCGGCGATCGTCCAGCGCCCTTCGCCCGAGTCCGAGACGCGGCCACTGAAGCCCTCGAGCGTGGGACTCTCGAGGAACGCCGTCGCGGTGAGGTCGAGGAGCCACGAGGCCACGACGCTGCCGCGCCGCCAGACCTCGGTCACGTCGCGGAGGTCGAACTCGTACTGGTAGGCCTCGGGATCTCGTAGCGGCGACGTCTCCGCGTCCACTGCCCGTCCCTGGGCCCCGGCGTTCGCATGTTGGAGGATGTTGAGCCCCTCGGCGTACGACGCCATGATCCCGTACTCGATCCCGTTGTGGACCATCTTCACGAAGTGGCCGGCACCCGATGGACCGCAGTGGAGGTAACCCTGCTCGGCCGTCCCGCCATTCGCGAGGCCCTCTCGACCGGGTGTGCGAGGAGCGCCGTCGATGCCCGGTGCGAGCGTCGCGAAGATCGGGTCCAGGCGCTGGACCGCTGCCGGATCGCCGCCGATCATCAGGCTGAAGCCGCGGTGCAGGCCGAACACGCCACCGCTCGTCCCCACATCGACGTAGTGGATCCCGCGTTCCATGAGGGCTTTCGAGCGGTTGAGGTCGTCGCGGTACCAGGAGTTGCCGCCGTCGATCACGATGTCGTCCTCGTCGAGGAACGGCAGGAGCTGCATGATCGTGGCGTCCACGACCGCGGCCGGGACCATCAGCCAGACCGCGCGCGGACGCTGGAGCTTGGACACGAGGTCCTCGATCGAGATCGACCCGACCATGCCCTCGGCCACGAGGCCCAGCACCGTCTCCGGGCTGCGGGCGTAGCCGACGCACGTGTGTCCACCGGCGGTGAGCCGGCGGACCATGTTGGCGCCCATCCGCCCGAGTCCGATCATGCCGAGTTCCATGGAGTGCGCTCCTTGCTGGCTCAGCTGACCCGACCGCGCCGGTAGCGGCCGATCAGCCGATTCGTGGACGAATCATGTCCGAGATCGGGTTCTTCGGGGCTGCGCAGCTCGGCCGCGACGCGTGTCGCGAGGACCTTGCCCAGCTCCACCCCCCACTGGTCGAACGAATCGAGTCCCCAGACGACGCCCTGGGTGAACACGCCGTGCTCGTAGAGCGCGACGAGCCGGCCGAGGGTCGCCGGGTCGAGCCGCTCGGCGAGGATGGTGGTCGACGGGCGGTTGCCCTCGAACACACGATGGGGCACGAGCCGCTCGGGAGTGCCCTCCGCACGGACCTCGTCGGCCGTCTTGCCGAAGGCGAGCGCCTCCGACTGGGCGAAGACGTTGGCCATGAGCAGGTCGTGGTGGTCCTCGATCGGATTGAGTGAGCGCTCGAAGCCGATGAAATCGACCGGGATGAGCCGGGTGCCCTGGTGGATGAGCTGGTAGAACGAATGCTGGCCGTTCGTGCCCGGCTCGCCCCAGAAGATGGGCCCCGTGGCGTAGTCGACCCGCTCCCCGTCGAGGGTGACCCGCTTCCCGTTGGACTCCATCGTCAGTTGCTGGAGGTATGCCGGGAATCGCTTCAGGTACTGGTCGTAGGGCAGCACCGCGACGGTCTCGGCCCCGAAGAAGTCCGTGTACCAGACCGTCAGGAGGCCCATGAGGACGGGCAGATTGGCCTCGAGGGGCGCGGTCCGGAAGTGCTCGTCCATCTCGTGGAAGCCCGCGAGCAGCTCGCGGAACCGGTTCGGCCCGATCGCGATCATCGTCGAGAGCCCGATCGCGGATCCCATGGAGTATCTGCCGCCGACCCAGTCCCAGAACCCGAACATGTTCGTGGTGTCGATGCCGAATGCGGCGACCTCTGCCGCGTTCGTCGACACGGCCACGAAATGGCGGGCAACCGCGGCCTCGTCGCCGAGAGCTGCCAGCAGCCAGGCACGGGCCGTTCGGGCGTTTCGGAGGGTCTCGAGCGTCGTGAACGTCTTCGATGCCACGATGAACAAGGTCTCCGCGGCATCGAGTTCGTGGACCGCCTCGGTGAAGTCGGTCCCATCGACGTTCGAGACGAAACGGAAGGCGAGGTCCCGCTGCGAGTAGTGGCGGAGCGCCTCGTAGGCCATGACCGGGCCCAGGTCCGAGCCACCGATCCCGATGTTGACGACGGTCCGGATCCGCTTGCCGGTGTGCCCGGTCCACCTCCCCGTCCGAACTCGTTCCGCGAAACCGGCCATCCGGTCGAGCACCTCGTGGACGGCCGGGACGACGTTTTCCCCGTCGACCTCGACGATCGACCCACGCGGCGCGCGCAGGGCGGTGTGCAGGACCGCCTGATCCTCCGTTCGGTTGATGCGATCGCCCCGGAACATCGCGTCGATCCGGTCGCGCAGCGCCGACTGCTCGGCCAGGCGCACGAGGAGGCTGAGCGTCTCGTCCGTGATGCGGTGCTTGGCGAAGTCGACATAGAGGCCCGCGGCCTCGATCCACAGGCGGTCGCCTCGTCCCGGATCGGCCGCGAACAACTCGCGCAGGTGGACGTTGCCGATCTGTGCGTGGTGGTGTTCCAGAGCCAGCCACGCGTCGCGCTGTCGGAGCGGTATCCGGGTCACCGGCTGAGGGTAGGCGATGCCCGGGGATCCTGTCCTCAAATGGATGGCGGCCACCCGATGCGGTCGCGGTTCATCCGTCGGGCCCGCCCGCCCCGGCGCTCCCCACGCTGCTAGCATCGACCTCATGAGCAGGGAGCGCTTCGACATCGTCATCATCGGCGGCGGTTCCGCGGGCTGCGCTCTGGCCAACCGACTGACCGAGGACCCGGGGACCCGCGTCCTGGTCCTCGAAGCCGGTCGCTCCGACTGGCCCTTCGACGTCTTCATCCACATGCCGGCCGCGCTGGCCTTCCCGATCGGCAGCCGGTTCTACGACTGGAAATACGAGTCGGAACCGGAACCGTTCATGAACGGCCGGCGCGTCTACCACGCCCGCGGCAAGGTCCTCGGTGGTTCGTCCAGCATCAACGGCCAGATCTTCCAGCGCGGCAATCCCCTGGATTACGAGCGCTGGGCGGGCGATCCGGGGATGGAGACCTGGGACTACGCGCATTGCCTGCCGTACTTCAAGCGCATGGAAACGACCCTCGCCGCCGCCCCGGACGACCCGTTCCGCGGCCACGACGGTCCGCTCGTCCTGGAGCGCGGACCGGCCTCCAGCCCGCTGTTCACGGCCTTCTTCAAGGCTGCCCAGGAGGCCGGCTACCAGCTGACCGACGACGTCAACGGGTATCGCCAGGAGGGCTTCAACGCGTTCGACCGGAACATCCATCGCGGCCGCCGCCTGAGTGCGGCCCGGGCCTATCTGCACCCCGTCCTGGGGCGCCCCAACCTCACCGTGCGGACCGGCGCACTCGTGACCGGAATCCGCTTCGAGGGCAGGCGGGCCGTCGGCGTCGACTACCAACCGACCTTCGGCGCGGCGCGCCACGTGGAGGCAGGCGAGCTGATCCTGGCCGGCGGCGCCATCAACACGCCACAGCTCCTCCAGCTCTCGGGGGTCGGCGCGGCCACTGAACTGGAGGCGCTCGGCGTTCGGCCCGTCCACGACCTGCCCGGCGTCGGTGAGCACCTCCAGGACCATCTCGAGGTCTACATCCAGTACCGGAGCACGCAGCCGGTCTCCATGCAGCCGTCGCTCGAGAAGTGGCGGCGGCCGTGGATCGGCTTCCAATGGCTGTTCCTCCGCCGCGGCCCAGGCGCCACGAACCACTTCGAGGGCGGCGGCTTTGTGCGTTCCAACGAGGACGTGGCCTATCCGAACCTGATGTTCCACTTCCTGCCGCTGGCCATCCGCTATGACGGGTCGTCCCCGCCGAAGGGCCATGGGTACCAGGTTCATGTCGGGCCCATGTACTCGGATGCGCGCGGGTCCGTGAAGATCACATCGACCGATCCGCGGGCGCACCCGGCCCTGCGGTTCAACTACCTGTCCACGGCACAGGATCGCCGCGAATGGGTCGAGGCGGTCCGCGTCGCGCGGAACATCCTGACCCAGCCCGCATTCGATGCCTACAACGGCGGGGAGCTGTCACCGGGCGCGACGGTCAACACCGACGAGGAGATCCTCGACTGGGTTGCGCGCGACGCCGAGACGGCCCTCCATCCCTCGTGCACGGCACGGATGGGCACGGACGCCGCGTCCGTGGTCGACCCGCTGACGCTGCGGGTGCATGGCCTGGACGGGTTGCGTGTCGTGGACGCGTCGGTCTTCCCGTACGTCACGAACGCGAACATCTACGCGCCGGTGATGATGGTCGCGGAGAAGGCAGCCGACATCATTCGCGGCGCCACGCCGCTCGCGCCGGAATACACCCCGTTCTTCAGGCACCAACCCGATTGATCCGGCGTTGACACCGGTCGGTCCGGTGCGACGATGACGGGCACGGACTTCCGTTTGGAGGCGGACATGGCGCAGGAACCCATCGAGCTGATCCTCTTTCGCCAGCTCTCGAGTTCGCTGGCGATCCCCGTCTTCCTCGTCGACGCCAACGGTGACCTCGCCTACCTCAACGAGGCCGCCGAACAGCTGCTCGGCGTCCGGCTCGACGAGATCGATGAGATGCCCTTCGCCGAGTGGACGACCGCGTTCACGGCACGCAATGAGGGCGGCCACGGGACGGACGTCGATTCACTGCCCCTGGTCCGCGCCATCCGTGATCGCCGGCCGGCGCACGGTCCCCTGACGATCACGGGCGGCGACGGTGTGGAGCGCCGGATCGAGATCACGGCCTTCCCGCTCGAGGGCGGTCGCGGACGATTTATCGGGGCGGTCGCGATGTTCTGGGAAACGGCGGCCGACGCGTGAAGGTCACGTTCTGGGGAACGCGTGGCTCGCTGGCCAGCGCGGGACCGGAGACGGTTCGCTACGGCGGCAACACCGCGTGCGTGCAGGTCACCGGCTCAGACGGCACGTGCATCGTCCTCGACGCCGGCACGGGCATTCGACGCCTCGGTGCCGCGCTCTCGCGTGACCTCACCCGGGTCGACATCCTGCTCACCCACCTGCACATGGATCACATCCAGGGACTCGGCTTTTTCGACCCATTGTTCCGGCCCGGCCTCGAGGTCCACATCTGGGGCCCACCGTCGGCGACACAGGATCTGCGCACGCGACTCAGCCGCTACCTGTCGCCGCCGCTCTTCCCGATCCGCCTGCGCGACGCGGACTCCGACGTGCACTTCCACAACGCCCCCGACGTTCCCGTGTCGATCGGAGGTCTCGAAGTGTGCGGGGCGGAGATCGTCCACCCGGGGCCCACGGTCGGCTATCGGGTTCGCGATGGAGCCGCCACGTTCGCCTACCTGTCGGACCACGAACCGGCACTGACCGGGGACCTGGACCGGCGTGACGGCACGCGCTGGACCTCGGGCGCCGACATCGCGGCCGGCGTCGACCTCCTGGTCCACGATGTCCAGTACAGCCCGGACGAACGAGCCGAGCGGATCGGCTGGGGACACTCCTCGTCGCTCGAGGCGGCGGCGTTCGCCCGGCTGGTCGGCGCGCGACGACTTGCGGCCTTTCACCACGACCCCGGCCACGACGACGCGGCGGTGGATCGGATCGTTGCCGAAACCGCTGCCGCGGTGCCCGAGATCGGAGTCTTCGGGGCGCGGGAAGGCGAGACGGTTCACCTCTGAGGCTGTGAGGAGCCCTCCGCGGTCGTCGCCGCAGCACCTGGCAGCACCGCGTTCCGCCTCGCGTCGCCGCAGCGCGTTCCGCCCCGGCCCGACCCGTGGCTACGTGGTCGCGGCCTCCGCGAAGGACGCCATATCCAGAAAGGTCAGGTCCGGTGCCGCGGACGCGACCGGCGTCGCCCCGGCGCCCGGCTGTCCGTGGCGGCGGTCGATCCACACGGTCGACATTCCCAGTGCCTTGGCGGGGACATGATCGTGATACAGGCTCTGTGCCACGTGCAGGATCCGTTCGCGCGGAACCTCGATCCGCTGGAACGCCAGCCCGAAGTTGGCCGGGCTCGGCTTGTAGGAGCCGGCCTGCTGCGCGGTGATCACCCAGTTGAAGGTGATGCCCAGCCGCTGGTTCGAGAGCGCGAACAGATCGTCGTCGCAGTTGGTGATGACGCCGAGCCGGAACCGCGCCTTGAGCTGCGCGAGCGCATGTGCCGAATCAGGAAACGCCGGCCAATCGCCGACCGAGCCTCCGAACACATCGACGGCATCGCTCGACGGGGCCGCGTGTCCCAGGTCGCGCGCGACGCCCGCGAGGCCCACACCGAGGATCTCGCGATAGGTCCGGTACGGCCCTGCCTCGAGCGTCGCCTCATGCGCGGCGTACGCCTCGAGCAGCTCGTCGTCCGAGACGGTCGTGGCGAGCTCCGGCAGGCCCGTCCGCAGGGCCGCGGCGAGGCCGCGCTCCCAGTCGATGAGCGTGCCGTAGCAGTCGAAGGTCAGCGCGTCGAAGCGCCCGAAGTCGAAGATGGTCGTCATGTGCCCCATGATGCCGGACTCCGGTGTCCGACGGCACCGCCAAAACGCGAATGGAGTGGATCACTGTCCTGTCCGACGATGCATACTGCCCGCACCCGGACCCGCAGCCGGCGAACGAACCTGAGAGGGCCAACCAGCCATGTCGCGTTCCACTCGCTTCCGCACGATCCTCGTCGCCGGCCTTGCGCTGGCACTGATCCTTCCCGCCGCCGCCTCAGCAACCCACTCCTGGGGGAACTACCACTGGGGCCGGACGGCGAATCCGTTCACGCTCAAGCTCGGCGACAACGTCTCCTCGGCCTGGGATTCGTATCTCGCGACGACCTCGGTTGATTGGAGCGTATCGACCGTGCTAGACACGACGATCGTGGCCGGCGGGACGACGGCCCGGAAGTGTCGCGCGACGACCGGTCGGGTGGAGGTGTGCAACGCTTCGTACGGCAACAACGGCTGGCTTGGCCTTGCCTCGATCAGCGTGAGCGGCAGTCACATCACGAAGGCGTACGTCAAGCTCAACGACACCTACTTCAAGACCGCGGCGTACAACACCCCCGCGTGGCGGAACCTGGTCATGTGCCAGGAGGTCGGTCATACGTTCGGTCTCGGTCATACCGATGAGACGTTCGGCAATGCCAATGGCGGGACTTGTATGGATTACACGAGCGACCCGGATGGCCCGCTGTCGAATGAGCACCCGAACGACCACGACTACGAGCAGCTCGCCATGATCTACGCCCATCTCGACAGCACGACGACCGTCGGCGCGGCCGCTCCATCGGGCCCAGGCGGGGGCAATGGCGCCGCGGAAGCGGCTTCGAGCGGCTGGGGCCGCCTGGTGGCTACCACGAACGGCGGACGCGGCGGCGTCTACCTGCTCGATCTGGGGAACGGCGACCAGGTCGTGACCCACGTGTTCTGGGCGCGCTGACCGACGGTATCGAGGGCCGGGCGCGGCCCTGGTTGGTCTGGCGCGGCCCTGGCCTGTGCGGGCGCGCTCCTGGTTTGACCCCGGGCTCGAGCGTCGTCCGCTCCTGGGAGGTCCGCGGACGGGATTCGACCGACCTCTCCGGTCAGCCGCCGCTCGACGAAAGTCTCGGCGTCGTCGAGGAGGCCAGCCGCTCCTCGAATCGCCTCGCCGCCGCATCGAGCTTCTCGAGGTGCTCCGCGAGCCGCCGCCGAGCCTCTTCGGCTGCGGCGTCGAGGCCGGTCAGTTCGAAGATCTTCCAGTGGCGGATGATCGGCATCAGGACCTCCTCGCGATGGACGCGCAGGTCGTAGATGCCGGCCTTCGCGATCTGGGCGGCCTTGCGCACGAAGCCCGGGATCCCCGCCCCGGGCATCTTGAAGCGCAGGACCTCGTCGACGATCGCGCAGACCGCGGCCGACGGCTGGAGCTTGAGGGCCGCCGACAGGATGTCGCGGTAGAAGACCATGTGCAGGTTCTCGTCGGCGGCGATGCGGACCATGATCCGGTCGGCCACCGGATCGTCCGAGTAGCGGCCCGTATTCCGATGCGCGATCCGTGTCGCCAGCTCCTGGAACGTGACGTACGCGAGGCCGTGCAGCGTATCGGGCGAGTCCAGATCGTAGCCCTGCTGGAGCTGGGCCATGCGGCCGCGTTCGAGCGCGATCGGATCGATGTTGCGGGTGACGGTCAGATAGTCGCGCAGGACGATCGCGTGACGGCCTTCCTCCGCCGTCCAGCGGCCAACCCAGTTGATCCAGGCGCCGTCGCCGCGGCCGAACATCCCGTGAATGAGCCGATGGTAGCTGGGCAGATTGTCCTCGGTCAGGAGCCCGATCTCGAAGGACGTCTGGGCAACGCCGGTGAGACGGGGCTGATCCGGGGTCCACGGGTCCTTGTCGAAGTCGCGCCCGAGGCGGTACGGGATGAAATCGTGCGGGAACCATTCCTGGGCGACCGCGGCGTGGCGGTCGTAGAGCCGACCGGCCTCCGGCTCGAGTTCGATCAGGAGGCCCCGCTCGTCATAGCCGGGGGTAGGGGAGGTCATCTGCCCAGCCTACCTGCGACCGCGCCTCACCTGCACGGAAGCCGGTGCAGGCCTGCACGGGTGGCGGGAGCTTACTGCGCGACCCCAGCGGCAATGACGGTCGTGATGGTCGCGTCGGGGATGGCTCCCGGTCCGCCGAGAGCCACGAAGGTGCCGGGTGCCAGGCGGACGATCTCCATGGCGACGGACGCACCGACCGATGCCGCGCCCGGCCGCGCCAGCAGGATGGGAGCGCCCAGGACGCCCCCGGCGAGGGCGTCGGGGAAGTTGGTCCCGGTCGCGAGGAAGAGCGTGGCGGCACCGGTCGGGTTGACCGCCGCACTCACGGCAGCCGCCGTTTCATACCGGTCGCTTCCGGCCAGTCGAGCGACGTCCGGGGCCCAGGCCGCCAGCGCGGCAAGCACAGCATCGCCCACGACCGATGGACCGCCCAGAACGCGGATGGCGAGCGGTTGCAATCGGGTCAGTTCGGCAGCGACGGCTTCGGGGATCTGATCGCTCGGCACGAGCAGCACAGGGCCACCCAGCCGCGCGCCGGCAGCCGCTCCGACGAGCGCGTCGGGGAAGCTGCTGCCCGTGGCGATGAAGACGATCGGGACGGCAGGTTCGAATGCAAGCGCCGAGGTTGCCGCGGCCGTCGCATAGCGGTCCGCGCCGGACACCCGGGACACCTCGGGGGCGAACGTGGCGAGTGCGGCAACGACCGCGTCGCTGACGGCGCCGGTCCCGCCGAGGACGATGATCCTGGCCGGGGCCAGGCGCGACAGTTCCGCGGCAACCACCGCAGGGATTTCGTCGGGCCGCACCAGGAGGACCGGGCCCCCAAGGCGCGCAGCCGCCGGGCCGGCGGCGAGCGCGTCGGGGAAGTCGAGGCCCGTGGCGACAAAGACCACGGGCACGCCCGGGGCATGGATCTGCTCACTGATGGACGCCGCGGTCGCGAAGCGGTCGTGCCCGAACCAGCGTCCGGCGTCGGTGATCGTCAACCCCGGATCAAGGTACGTTCGCAGGATCTCGTCTCGCGTGAACCCGTCGATGGCGCACTGGCGCACGCCCTTCTGGGCCAGGCGTGTTCGGGTCGCCGTCGCATCTGCGCCGCACACGCTGCTGATGCCGGAGCCGTAGCCGCTCAGAAACATCAGGCCGCTCTTGCGCAGCGTGATCGGCCACGTGTCCTCGACCGCGGCAAGGTGGTTCGCGGTCGGAACGCGGGAAGGATCGTAGAGCTGGTCGTTGGTGTCGTCGCGGACGTCGTAGCAGGCACCCGCGGCCGTCACATACGCGGATCGATTGACGATCGTGTAGTACCAGCCGTACTGCTTGACCGCGATGGCTCCGGCCTGGAGCGCGGCCGCCGGATAGGTCGATGGCCACTCCCACGACAGCACGTTCTCGACGTAGGTTCGAAACGGAACGATGTCGACGGTATCGGTGGCGTGGCGGTAGACACGGATCGTCGGCGGTGCCGCGTAGGTGGTCGTCCACTTGGCGCACGTCACGGCTGCCGAGGCGATCGGAACGGCGCCGGGCTGCGCTGCCGCTGTCACGAACGCGGACACGGCAAGAAGGGTCGCCAGCAAGGCGACGCGCGTTGGTCGACTCATCACCGGGTGACCCTACGGATCGAGAGGGTCCCTGGTCCATGCCCCGTGGGTCCTAGGACGATCAGTGCGCAGATCAGTGGTCGGATAAGCGCGGCGATCCGCCCGCCCCTTTCTCGGCCGCGGCTATCCTGAGCGCCTCATGCGACGGTTCCTCCTGTGGTGCGCCTCCAACCAGTGGATGCGGGCCAACATGCCGCAGCTCTGGTTCATCAGGGCATCGGTCCGTCGGTTCATGCCGGGCGAGGAGCTCACGGACGCAATCCGTGCAGCCGAGCAGTTCAAGGTGGACGGGATCGGCACGCTGTTCACGCGACTCGGCGAGAACTTGACCCAGATCGCGGAGGCGAACGAGGTGGCGGGGCACTACACGGGCGTCCTGGACGAGATCGCGGCGCGAGGCCTCGATGGCGAGATCTCCGTCAAACCCACGCAGCTGGGTCTCGACATCGATCCCGAGGCCACGTTCATCCACTGTGACCGCCTGTGCAGCCATGCCGCGGGGCTCCCAGGAGGCGGCACGGTCTGGATCGACATGGAGTCGAGCATCTACGTCGACGAGACGCTGGGCCTGTATGTCCGCTTGCGCGAGCGGCACGCGAACGTCGGCATCTGCCTGCAGGCCTACCTCCATCGCACCATGGCCGACATCGAGCGGCTACTTCCGCTGGGGCCGACGGTGCGCCTGGTCAAGGGTGCGTACAGCGAATCGCGCGACGTGGCCGCGCAATCGCGCGCCGACGTGGACGCCAACTACCTGGCCCAAGCCGTGGCGCTCATCGTGAACGGGCACGCGACCGACACGCGGGTGGGCCTCGGTACCCACGATGTGGCGCTCATCGAGCGGATTGCGGACAGGGCGGCCAGCGCGGGAATCGGTCGCGCGGCCTTCGAGGTCCAGATGCTCTACGGGATCCGCGAGGACGAGTTGCGCCGTCTTCGGACGGAGGGCTACCTGGTGCGCAGCCTCATCGCGTACGGCACGCACTGGTATCCGTGGTATCTGCGCCGCCTCGCCGAGCGGCCGGCCAACGTCCTGTTCGTCGCCCGCCAGTTCGTCCCGAGTCTTCGCGGAAGGCGGGCCGGCTCGGGCAGCCGAAGCACGGAGAGCACCGAGAGTACCGAGAGCTCGAGCCGCCGGCCCTAGTTGGCTCCGCTCACGATGTCTGCCAGGACATCGGCCGCACGCAGACAGGCCATGCGATCGACGTCGAGGTGCGTCACGGCGCGGATCGTTCGTGGGTCGAACGCGAACACCAGGACGCCGCGCTCCCGGGCACGAGCGACGACGGTTGGGCCGTCCGGCGCGTCGTTCGTCAGGCCGATGACGAGGATGTTCGTCTGGACGGTGGCGAGATCGAGCCGAACGCGCGGGCTGGCGGCCAGTCGCTCGCCGATCAGACGGGCATTCGCATGGTCGTCGACGATGCGATCGACATTGTGGTCCAGGGCGTAGAGGCCGGCGGCCGCGAAGATGCCGATCTGGCGCATCGCCCCGCCGGCCATGCGCCGGTAGCGGACGGCCCGCGTGATGTCGTCCCGGGAGCCGGCGATCAGCGAACCGCCCGGTGCGCCCAGGCCTTTCGAAAGCGCGACCGAGACGAGATCGAAGGGTGCCGCAAGCTCGCCGATCGGCCGGCCGAGCGACCCCGCGGCGTTCCAGAGGCGGGCACCGTCCAGGTAGGTGGCGATGCCATGGCCCCGGGCCACGGCGCAGATGGATGTGGCCGCGGCCGTTGGGAAGATCACGCCGCCGGCGCGGTTGTGGGTGTTCTCGACCTCAACCAGCGTCGTCGGTGGGTAGAGCAGGTGTCCCGGTGCCTTGATCGCGGCCGCCACGTCGTCGGCCGTGAACAACCCCTCCGCGCCGACCTCGGTGAACTGGACGCCGGCGTTCGCTGCTGCCGCGCCGGACTCGTGCCAGACAGCGTGGCTCTGGCGGCTGACGATGACGTCGTCGCCCGGGCGCGTGTACAGGCGCAGCGCGATCTGGTTGGCCATCGTCCCGCTCGGCAGGAAGAGGGCGGCCTCCTTCCCGAGGAGGTCCGCGATGCGCGCCTGCAGGAGGTTGACGGTCGGGTCGTCGCCGAACTGGTCGTCGCCGACTGGAGCGGCGGAGATCGCGGCCCGCATCGCCTCGGATGGCCGTGTGACGGTGTCCGAACGAAGATCGATCAGGTCCACGCTCGCTAGCCTACGCGCTCGACCGGCGCTTCGATCGGGCTCGGGCGTCCGGGCTCACTCGGGCGTCCGGGCTCAGACGTCCGCGCTCGCGTTACAGCAGGAGCAGCCGCCTTCGGCAACGTCGACGACCGAACCGGCCGCGCTGCAGCACGGCGCTCCGGTGTCCACGACCGTCAGCGATCGTCCCGGCGCCACGGCGTGGTCCCCGAGGTGGCTCTGGAGGTCCGCGAGGCGCGCGTCGAGCTGGCGCAGGCGCTCGATCCGCGCCTAGACCGCGGCGCGGCGCGCCTCGAGGAGCCCGGGAAGCGCCTCCGTCGTCGAGGAGCAATGACCGGCGTGACACCAGGTGGCGATCTGGGCAGCGTCGTCGAGCGGTAGTTCCAGCCTGCGCAGGTCGATGAGCAGGCGCAGGTGTTCGACGTCCGCGTCGCGGTACTCGCGGTAGCCATTCTCACGACGCGACGGCCGTGGGAGCCAGCCCTCACGCTCGTAGAACCGCACCGTGTCCGCCGGAACCCCCACCCGATCCGCCAGCTCGCCGATTCGCATGCCGCCACTCAACCTTGGAGTTGCTCCGATGTCAAGATCAGGCTCGAAGTTCATGGGTCTGTCGGCGCATCACGTCGCCTGCTCGAGGACCCGCTTGAGCGCTTCCAGCTCGGCCGCCTCACCGGCGCGCACCTCGCCGGCCATGAGCGGCTCGAGGAGCCGGCGCAGCCCGTTGAAGCCGATCCGCCCAGTCGAGCGGACGCGCGTGCGATCATCACCGACGGCCTCGAACTCGAGACTGGCCGTCCAGGCAAGCGGGCCGCCCGGCTCGGACTGGTACTCGACGCGGTGGCCCGGATCGTAGGCCGTGACGCGGAACGTCGGATCGAACGCCATCGGACCCTTCCGGATTGCGTACTGGAATCGGCTCCCGACGGCCAGATCGCCGGCGCTCAGCCGCTGGACGTTCACGACGTCGCCCATCCAGCGCGTGTGCGAGTCGGGGTCGAGGGCGAACGACGCCACCTTTTCCACGGGTTGATCGATGACGATATCCGAACCGTAGCTGATCATGTCCAGAACCTCCGGCTCGGCCGCGGGATCATCCGACGATCGCGAACCAGCGTCACCGTAGACCCTGGAGTTGGTCCAAGGTCAATACCCGATTTCGATCGACCCGTCGAGGTCGTGTCGCGTCGGCGATACTGGGCGCATGACGGAGGCGCGCCGCACCCGCACTGAGACCGACTCGATGGGTCCGATCGAGGTTCCCGCCGAGCATCACTGGGGCGCCCAGACCCAGCGCTCGCTCCACCACTTCGATGTCGGGCGAGATTCGATGCCGACGAAGATCGTTTGGGCATTCGGGATGCTCAAGCGAGCGGCCGCGGAGGTCAATGCCGATCTAGGCGAGCTGGAGCCCGCCAAACGTGACCTCATCGTTGCCGCAGCCGACGAGGTGGCTTCCGGCGGCCTCAACGCCGAGTTCCCGCTGAGGGTCTGGCAGACGGGCAGCGGGACCCAAACGAACATGAACGTGAACGAGGTCATCGCGTCGCGGGCAAACGAGGCGGCAACCGGAACCCGCGGCGGCAAGTCACCCGTCCACCCCAACGACGACGTCAATCGGAGCCAGTCCTCCAACGACACGTTCCCGACGGCGCTCCACGTGGCTGCTTCGGCCGCACTGACGAACGACCTTCTGCCGTCCGTCCGGGCGCTGCGCGATGCCCTCGACGCCAAGCGGGAGCAATTCGATGCCGTCGTCAAGATCGGGCGCACCCATCTCCAGGATGCCGTGCCGCTGACGCTCGGGCAGGAGTTCAGTGGCTATGTCGCCCAGCTCGACGGCGGCATCGCCCGGATCGAGGCCGCGCTGCCCGGCCTGTGCGAGGTCGCGCTGGGTGGGACGGCTGTCGGAACCGGCCTGAACAGCCATCCCGAATTCGCGACGCGTGTCGCTACCAGGATCGCCAACCTGACCGGGCTCCCGATCGTGTCGGCCCCGAACAAGTTCGCCGCGCTCGCCGGCCAGGAGGCGACGGTCCACGCGTCGGGGACCCTGCGCGGGCTTGCCGCGAGTCTGCTGAAGATCGCCAACGACATCCGCTGGCTGGGCTCGGGTCCGCGGGCCGGCCTTGGCGAGCTGCGGCTGCCGGAGAACGAGCCGGGCTCATCGATCATGCCCGGCAAGGTCAACCCGACCCAGAGCGAAATGCTCACGATGGTCTGCGTCCAGGTCATGGGTTACGACGCGGCGATCGGGATCGCTGGATCGCAGGGCAACTTCGAGTTGAACGTGTTCAAGCCCGTCATCGCCCTGGACCTGCTCCACGCGATCGAACTGTTGACCGACGGCTGCCGGTCCTTTCGCGAGCACTGCGTCGAAGGCCTCGAGGCGGATCTCGTTCGCATCGGCGCTCACGTGTCCGGCTCTCTCATGCTCGTGACCGCGCTGGCACCGCACATCGGCTACGACCGGGCCGCCGAGATCGCCAAGAAGGCGCATCACGACGGTACGTCGCTTCGCGACGCCGCCTTGGCCCTCGGCCATGTGAGCGGAGATGACTTCGATGCCTGGGTTCGCCCCGACGCGATGACCCGACCGACAGCCGGCTGACTGAACCCGGCCGCACCTCACGGTGTCGGCCAGCGGACGTCCGCGCCGTGCCTGGGGCGACTTCCACACGTCACCGGATCAGACGCTTCACCCGACCGGGCACCGACCCGCGCCCGGGCGCCCGGATGACCTTCCTGCGGTCGGCCATTCGCTCGTCACCGCCGTCGCCTGCATCGATCATTCCTCCAAGAGATCGCCGACGAGGGAACCCCCGCCGGCTGCGAGAGGAGACCCGAGATGAACGACTACATGCAGATGCACATCGCACAGGACCGCATCCGGGAGCGTTTGGCCGAGGCGCAGCGCGAGCGACTCGTCCGGTCGGCGCGAGCCGCCCAGCCCCGCCCGATCGAGTTTCACGGCTCCACGGGCTCGCTGGGCAGCCTGGTGGTCCGTCCCATCAAGAGGGTCCTGAGCGCCATTGGGCACGCCGTCCATCCGGTCTCGAAGCTCGGCGAAGGCACCGCCCACGCCTGACACACTCGGTGGCCGGCTCCGGGTCGCCTCCTCGCCGCTCGGCGATCACCTTCGTCGGGCGGCGAATTCCTGTCTCGCGCATGTCGACACGCGGTACGATGCGCGAACGGCCCGACCCACGGACCGACCGAGCTGGAGGCTCCGGGCCGACGGATGGCAGGCACGCTCGACCGCGAGATCGCCACTGACGCCTTGCGCAGGTGCGCGCTGTTCGCCCGGGTGACGGACGAAAGCCTGGATGCCTGCATCGCGAGCCTGCGGTCGCGGCGCTACCGGCGTGGCGAGACGATTTTTCACCAGGGAGACCCCGGCGATTCGCTGTACATCGTTGCGGCCGGCTCGGTCAAGATCGTGCTGCCCGATCCGGCCGGCGAGGAAGAGGCGATCATCGCAACGCTCGGCAAGGGCGACTTCTTTGGGGAGCTGGCGATCCTCGACGGCGCGCCGCACTCCGCATCGATCGTGGCCCTCGAGCCGACCGAGACCCTCGTGCTGCATCGAGAGCCGTTCGAGCAGCTGATCGACACCGACCGATCCTTGCGCCAGGCACTGTTTGCCGGCCTGACTGGTGAGCTGCGCCGTCTGACCGGTCATGTCGAGGAGTTGCACTTCCTGGACCTGCCCGGTCGACTTGCCCGCAAGCTCGTCCAGATGGCCGAAGAGGCAACGGCGGCCGGCGGCGGGCCGGTGACGCTCAACTGGCCGTACACACAGTCCGAACTCGCGGCGATGATCGGCGGCACACGCCAGACCGTGAATCGCCTGCTCGCCGACCTCGTCGACCAGGAACTCATCCGGATCGACCGGGAGACGATCACCATCCCGGACCTCGGCCGACTCGCCAGGTCCGCCGAGCGGTGATCGGCGGGTGACTCCCAGGAAACGGCACCCGGATCTTTCCACCGCCGCTCTCGCGGCGCTCCGATCCATCGCCCTGCGCGCCGAGGGAGCCCGGCGCCTCACGCCCGGCGCCGGCGAGAGCGTCCTGCGCTCGGTTGTCGACGCCACCGTCGCGTTGTTCCAGGCCGAGGCCGCGTCGATCGCGCTGTACGACGCGTCGACCGATCGGCTGGTCTTCCGGGTGGCCGCCGGGGACCAGGGGCAGGGGGTCGTGGGTCTGGCCGTCCCGCCGGACCAGGGCCTGGTGGGCTACGTCTACACGTCCGGCCAGGCCCTCGCCATCTCGGATGTTCGCGCCGATCCCCGGTTTGGGCGCGCCTTTGCGGAGTCCACGCAGTACGTGCCCCGCTCGATCGTGGCCGTCCCGCTCGCGGACGATCACGGCACGATCGGTGTCCTCGAAGTCCTCGACAAACGGGACGAGGCAGCGTTCTCGCTTCGTGACATCGAACTTGCGTCGGTGTTCGCGCGGCAGGCGGCCGTGGCGATCAGCGCGACCCGCGTCGAACGCGACGTCAGCGCGCTCCTCACGTCGGTGTTCTCCGGCCTGCTCCAGCCGACCGACGGGGACGACGCCGAGGCGCGCACGACAAGTCCTGCGGCCCTCGTCGACGAGCTCGTCGCCGCGGCAACGGCGGAACTCGGTCGCGAAGATCTCTCGCACCTGTGGGCCCTCGTCGAGCAGGTGGCCCGTGTCAGGGCCGCGGCTCCGGACCAGCTGGCGCTCGTTGCCGACCTCCTGGCGGTGCTGGCCGGCCACGCCGAGCACGATCGGGCTGCTCGTTTCGGTCGGCAGCGCCGCTCGCGGTGAGGGTCGTGGTCGGCAGCCTGCGATGAGCGATCAGGATCTCGATCTCCCGGCCTGGAGTGAGCCGTTCGCGACGCGCAATCGCGAGGGGCTCATCCACATCGCACCCCTCGGGCGGGTCAGCCGCGAGGTCGCCTGGGGCAGTGGCGATGGATCCGGGATCACGGTGGCGATCATCGACTCGGGCGTCGAGCGAAATCACCCGGCCGTCGGCGGGCGACTGGTCCGCAGCATGAGGGTGGAAGTCGACGAGGAGGGGGAGCCGAACGTCGTCGAGGACGTCGACCCAATCGATGTGGTGGGCCACGGGACGGCGTGTGCCGGGATCATCCATTCGCTGGCCCCGGCTGCGGAGTTCGTGTCGATTCGGGTCCTGGGCCCGGACAATCGCGGGAAGGGCGCGGTGTTTGCCGCGGGACTCGACTGGGCGATCGAACAGGGAGCCTCCGTCGTCAACCTGTCACTGTCGTCGAAGAGCGACGCCCTGTTCGGGATCTTCCACGAGTTGGCCGATGCGGCCTACTTCGCGAACGTGCTGCTCGTGTCGGCGGCCAACAACGTCCCCGGCAAGAGCTATCCGTCGCTGTTCGCGTCGGTCGTCTCGGTGGCGGCCCACGACGTGCCGGACCCGCTGACCTACTTCTACAACCCGTCGCCGCCCGTGGAGTTCGGTGCGTTCGGACTCGATGTCGATGTTGCCTGGAAGGACGGCAAGCGGATCGTGGCGACGGGCAACAGCTTCGCGGCCCCGCACATCGCGGGGTTTGCGGCACGGATCCGCGCACGACACCCCCGCATCACCCCGTTCGAGGTCAAGGCGTTGCTGGCAGCCACGGCGGACAACGCTCGCGACGCCTGACGCCCCGGGGAATCAACAAAGCGCCCACCGAACGGGCGGGCGCTTTGCGTGAGAGTGAGCCTGTCTACTTGCGCTTCGCGCTTAAGCCGTGGCCCTCGGTGTCATCCTCGGACCCGTCGACCTTGCGCTTCGCGCTGAAGCCGTGGCCCTCGGTGTCGTCCTCGGACCCGTCGACCTTGCGCTTCGCGCTGAAGCCGTGGCCCTCGGTGTCGT
>CAKKPP010000027.1:43128-56188 GCA_919901745.1 Chloroflexota bacterium
CCTCGGACCCGTCGATCTTCATCTTGAACCCGTGGCCTTCGACATCGTCGTCGGAGTTCTTCATCATGATGCCCTCGCGGGGCCCTGGCTTCTCGTGATGGGACATGGCAGCCTCCGTTCGTAGTGCCCGTGGGCCCGCTCCCCAGGCGGCTCGATCCATTGGGCAGTAGCGACAGCCTACCGCGGGGCGACTTCGGAAACAAACCATTCCGGACCAGCGGACCGTCGCCTATGCGACACCCGCGTGGTCAGGACGCGGACCGCCCCCGGTTCGCCGCGGCCCCTCGGCGCAGTCCCAGGAGGCGCGGCCCGAGCCATGGACCACCAGTTGCAATGAGCTCCTCGAAGTCCACGGCGTTCAGGGCCAGGACGATGCCATCGTCGAGGGCCGTGACCGTTGCCGAGCGCGATGTTCCAGTCAGAAGCCCGATTTCGCCAAACACCTCGTCGGGCCCCATGGAACGCAGGACGCTGGAGTCGCCGGCCGCGTCCCGCTGGGTCACTTCGAAGCAGCCGGACTCGATGATGTAGAAGCGGTCGGCGACGTCGCCCTGGCGAACGATCCGCGCTCCAGCCGCGACGCTGATGCGCTCCAGCCGGCCGACGATCGCCTCCATCCGGGATGCGGGAACTCCGGCAAAGATCGGCAACCCCGTGATCCGATCGACGGGAATCGCCGAGGCCGGTGGCGCCTGGGTCGCGGTGGCTCCGAGCAGGGCCACCCCACCGATCCCGGCCACGATGATCGCGACGCCGCCGACGATCAGCACCGGCCCCGTGCCCACCACCGCGGACAGGACGGGCAGGGCGAAGGCGCCGGCAGCGTAGGCAAGGGTCGACGCGGTCTCGATGATCCCGAGCGCTCGCCCGCGAACCGCGTCGGGAACCACGCGCTGGAAGATCGTGGTGTCGACGACCTCCAGGATCAGGCTGCCGGCGGACGCAATCACCATCGCCACGATGGCCGGGCCGAGCCCTGGAGCGACCCCCAGGGCGACGATCCCCAGGCCGAGGCCGACCGCTCCCGCCAGCAGTGGCCGCGACAGGGTGCGCCGCAATACGAGCGGGCCCGAGGCGACCGCACCGATCAGGCCGCCTACGCCGATTGCCGCGTTGAGGTATCCGGTCCCGGCCTCACCCGAGCCATAGACCTCGGTCGCCAGGATGACCGTGAGGATGCCCAACCCGCCGAACACGACCGCGGCCACGATGTCGATGACGACGAGGCCGGTCAGCGGACCGAGGTAGCGGCGCATGCTCTGCGCATCCGCGGCGTCGACCCGGGACGAGTCTGCGGCGGTTCCCTCGGGGGGATCGACGGCCGGCGCGGTAGCGGCGGCCCCGCCGGATCGCCCGGCCGGCAACTGCCACAGGACCGCGGCCACGAACGTGAACGAGATCGCGTTGAGGACGAACGCCAGGGTCAATCCGCTCAGCGCGATGAGCAGGCCGGCGACCGCCGGCCCGATGATGAAGGCGAGGTTGTCGAGCGTCGCCCAGGCGCTGTTCGCCGGCCCAAGTTCGCTCTCGTCGCGGGTCAACGACGGCAGATATGAGCCGATCGCGGGACCGAAGAAGGACGAGAAACACGTGGCCGCGATCGCCAGGCCGACGATCGCCTCGAGCGGACCGTCGAGCGCGACCAGGGCCGCCAGGCCGAGCATGATGGCCCCGCGGGCGAGGTCGGTCACGAGCAGGATGAGCCGTCGGTCGAAGCGGTCCGCGGCGATGCCGGCGGGAACGGACAGGATGACGTACGGGAGGACGCGCGCGGCGCCGATCACCCCGAGGAGAACCGGATCCTCGCTCTCCTGGTACACGACGATGAGAAGGGCGACGAGGTACAGCCAGTCGCCAATGGAGGAAATGAACTCGCCGGCCAGGAGCTTGACGAGGTTGCCGTTCGAGAGAATCGATCGATACGCTCTGAGGGTTCCCATCAGGCGGCCGGCCGTGGACCTGTGATGCGCAACCCCTCGAGCTCGAGGAGGGCGCGCTTGAGGTCGAGCAGTTCGTCGCGATCGGCCGGCCACGAACCGCCGTACCCACCGAGCGACCCGTCGCCGGCAATGACCCGATGGCATGGGATCACGAGCGCCAGCGGGTTTCGACCGACCGCCCCGCCCACGGCTCGAGCGGCGCCCGGTGAGCCGATGGCGCGCGCGAGTTGACCATAGCCGAGCGTTGTACCGAATGGGATCCCGCGGACACCCTCGAGCACCCGTCGATCCCAGGCGGAGCCGCCCCACAAGGCGAGCGGCACGTCGAATCCTTTCGCCCTCCCGTCGAGGTAGTCGATCAGCTGCCGCCGCCCGGCGTCGATCCAACGCTCCGCGTCAGGTCTCCGTTTCGACCCGACCGGCGTATGTGACACCGCGAATTCCGCGCCGTCGGCCCGTCGACGGACATCCGCGGCCACCGCCTCCGGCGTCGTCCGAAACGCGATCGCGACGAGACCGTCCGGCGTCGCCGCGATTTCGACGGGGCCGAACCGGGACGCGAGCGTGGCCTGGGCGAATGCGCTCTGGATCACCGGATCAGGATACGTGGAGCATCACCCGCTCCGCCAATAAGCCGGGCTGCTGCATCGAGAGCATCGAGTCTCCGCTTGCGGCGAACGTCGCGATGACGATGATCCCGCCGCCGCATGCCAGCCAGGCGAGATGGGCCGGGGTCCGCCACGGCACGAACATGGCCATGGCTACCGGGATCGGGCCGATCAGCGCCGTCATGTACGCAGCGGTGTCCGGCGGATTCACGACGATGGCGCCGAGCAGGGCAGCGATTCCGGTCAACCCGAACCCGGCCGCCAGCGGATCGATCCAGCGCTCGGTGGCGACATTGCTCGCCAGGCGGACGCCGATGAACACGAGCGACAGGATCGCCGCATAGAGCGTGGCTGGGGCGGGTCCAACCTGGATCGCCTGGACGGCAGCGGCCAGCAGCGTGGGAACGAGTGCGATCTCTGACGTCAGGCGCAGCCCGTGTCGCATCTGGCGTCGCAGGATTCGGTCGAATGCCCGATTGTCGGCCGCTGCGGCGACCGCAGCCTGGGATGCCGGCTCGTGATCATGTCGGGCTCGATTCACGGTCGCTCCGCGCTGTGCTCGGGACGCCTTCCCAAGCCTGTTGTAGCGTTGCTTGCCAGTGTGCCCCAACCGGACCGGACGGATCGGACGCTGGTCGGTCATTGACCGCGAGGGCTGTTGGTCCTTATACTCCATGGGAGTATGTCAACACCCACCGAGATCGAGCTGCCCATCGACGGGATGACGTGCGCGTCGTGCGTCAACCGGATCGAGCGATTCCTGAAGAAGACACCCGGCGTCGAGGACGCGACGGTCAACCTGGCGACCGAGATCGCGACGATTCGGTACCTGCCCGACGCGGCCGGGAGGGATGAGCTCGTGGGTGCCATCGAGGCGGCCGGCTACGACATCCGACAGCCGTCGGCGACGCCGGTCCGCGACGCCAGTCTCATCGACGCCCCTGATGCCGAGACCGTGGAGCGCGCCCGCGAGGCGCGCACGTTGCTCATCCAGGCCCTGGTCTCCATCGGCGCTGCCGTCGCGATCATGATCGCGATGTTCTGGCCGCAGACCGTGGTCGATATGGCCGACATCAATCGGGTCGTCCTGGTCCCCGCGACGTTCATCCAGTTCTGGGCAGGACGTCGGTTCTACCGGGCGGCGATCCGCGCGGCGCGCCACGCGAGCACGAACATGGACACCCTGGTGGCGCTGGGGACCTCGGCTGCGTGGGCCTACAGCGTCTTCGCCACGCTCGCCCCGGAGGTCATCCACGAGGCCGGGCTCCATCCGGAAACCTACTTCGACTCTTCGACGATCATCCTCGGGCTCATCCTCCTCGGTCGCTGGCTCGAGGCGCGGGCCAAGGGCCAGACGACCGGGGCGATCCGCCGCCTGGTCGGGCTCCAGGCCAAGTCGGCCCGGCTGGTCCGCGGCGGTGAGGACATCGACGTCCCGCTCGAGGAGGTCCAGGCGGGCGATCTGCTCCGAGTCCGTCCGGGGGAGAAGGTCCCGGTGGACGGTCGCATCGTCGAAGGCGCCTCGGCCGTCGATGAATCGATGCTCACCGGCGAGCCGATCCCGGCGTCCAAGAGCGTCGGCGACGAGGTCATCGGCGCGACCCTCAATTCGACGGGAATGTTCGTCATGCGTGCGACACGGGTCGGGCGGGACACGGCCCTCGCCCGGATCGTCGAGATGGTCCAGCGCGCCCAGGGTTCCAAGGCGCCCATCCAGCGCCTCGCCGACCGAATCGCCGAGACGTTCGTGCCGGCCGTCATCGTCGTCGCGTCACTGACGTTCATCGTCTGGTTCCTTGGTGGACCCGAGCCACGCCTCACGTTTGCCCTGACCACGTTCATCACGGTCGTCGTCATCGCCTGCCCATGCGCGATGGGCCTGGCAACGCCGACCGCGATCATGGTCGGAACCGGGCGAGGCGCCGAGGCGGGGATCCTCATTCGCGGCGGTGAAGCGCTCGAGAACGCCCACCGGGTGAACGCGGTCATGCTCGACAAGACCGGGACGCTCACGCTCGGCAAGCCCCGGGTCGCGACGATCGTCACCGCCGATGGGGTCGATGAGCGCGCGCTTCTCGACCTGGCGGGCTCCCTCGAGAAGGGCAGCGAGCACCCGCTCGGTGCGGCCATCCTGACCCGTGCCCGCGAGAGTGAACTGGGCTTCGGCGCGGTCGAGGGCTTCGCGGCGATCGCCGGCCACGGCGTCGAAGGAACGGTCACGATCGAAGGTGCCGCTCGCGCGGTTCTCGTGGGGAACGTCCGCCTGATGGTCGAGCGTGGCATCGACCTCGGGGCGCTGACCGGACAGGCGTCGGACGCCGCGGCGGACGGCCAGACGGCGGCGTTCGTGGCAATCGATGGTCGGGCGGCCGGCCTGCTCCTCATCGCGGATCCGGTCAAGGCCGAGGCGGCCGAGGCGGTGCGAGAGTTGCACTCCCAGCGGATCGACGTCTGGATGGTCACCGGCGACGCCCGGATCACCGCGGAGGCCGTGGCACGGCAAGTCGGGATCGGCGCCGACCGGGTGATGGCCGAGGTCCTGCCGGCCGACAAGGCCGCGAAGGTCGCCGAGTTGCAGGCACTCGGGCGCGTCGTGGCGATGGTGGGTGACGGGATCAACGACGCACCGGCCCTGGCGCAGGCCGATCTTGGCGTCGCCATCGGGACCGGCGCCGACGTGGCGATCGAGGCTTCAGACGTGACCCTGGTGGGTGGCGACCCGCGCGGAGTGGCCGCCGCGATCGGGCTGTCGCGAGCCACGATGCGGACGATCCGCCAGAACCTCATCTGGGCGTTCGGCTACAACGTCCTGCTCATCCCCGTCGCGATGGGCATCCTGTTTCCCGCGTTCCACGTGCTCCTCAACCCGGCGATGGCCGCCGGCGCGATGGCCCTGTCATCGGTCGCCGTCGTGACCAATTCGCTCCGGCTCCGTCGTTTCGATGCCCGACCGGGTGCATCGCGCGGCCAGTTGCACGGGTGGGTCGCGCGACTCCGCGAGGCATCGTTCCTCGTCGCGATCGCCCTCGCGTCCGTCGGCGTCGCCGGCGGGGTGGTGGCCGCCGACCGGGCGATCGATGGTGGAGCGCAGCAGGTCGAGGTCCGAGCTGTGGACCTGCGCTTCGAGCCGGCCGAGATCCGCGTGACCGAAGGATCGTTCGTGGTCATTGAACTCAGGAACGACGACCTCATCTTCCACGACTGGCGTGTCGAGGGGCTCGCCAATGTCGATGCCGGGGCCCGGCCGGGCCAGACCCAGCGGATTCGCGTGAGGATCGACGCTCCGGGCACCTACCGGATCAGCTGCACCGTGCCCGGCCACGCCGAGGCCGGGATGATCGGGACATTGATCGTCGAGTAGTCCTCGCGTCGCGTGCCGATCAGGCGATCGCGGCCAGGATTGTCAGGACGGCGCCCGCGGCCACGGCCGCTGTGACCGCCGCCCAGCCGCCGGCGCGCCGCCCAAATCCGATGGGGACCACGACCTGACCGGCCACGGTGCCGACGATCGCCGCGGGCAGCGCGAGCAGGAGTGCCAGGAGCCCGGCCGCCATCGTCACGCCGGAGGTACCGACCTCGAGCGGCCCCGCCGCCAGGATCGCCGTGACGTCGGCGGCGAGCAGGAAGGCAACGATCGCTCCGAGGATCGCGTCGGTCCGCGTCGCCGCCATCGCAACGGTATACGTGGTTGGAACCACGGCCAGGGCGAAGACCGATGGCGAGAGAATGAGCGCACCGGTGACGCCCGCAGGGAGCGCCCAGATGTCGGCGCCCGCGGTCATCCGTGCTCCGACGAGATTGGCGGTGGCCACGAGTCCTGCGACGAGTGCCGCCTCGACGGCGCGACGCAACCAGGGCGGGATCCGGACACGGTTCATCGGCGGCATCCTACACTCCGCCCATGGACGGACGACCGGTCGCCCCGCCCCGGTCCCGGATCGAGGTTCCGCCCGACGCGCGCGACCTCCCGGGAGACTTCGCGTGCCGCCAGGACATCGTCGTTCGGTTCGCCGATACCGATGCCATGGGCCACGTCAACAACGCCTCGTACCTGACCTATTTCGAGATCGCCCGGGTCGCGTATTACGAAATGGTCGGCGGTGAGCCGCTCCCGGTGGGTGTGCACGGAGTGGACGAGGGGATGATCCTAGCGGAGGCCCGGGTGACCTATCGATCCCCGGCGTTCTACGGCGAGACGCTCACCGTGGAGACTCGAGCGACGCGTCGCGGACGCACGAGCTTCAGGTTGGAGCACCGTCTCACCGCTCCCAGGAGCCGGTACGGCGAGGCCCGACTCGTGGCCGTGTCCGAATCCGTCCTCGTCACCTACGACTATCGCGCCGAACGGCCGATCCCCGTGCCGCCGCGTCTGGCGGCCGCGATGGACGCCTTCGAAGGCCGCTCGCTCAGCGAGTAGGCGTGCGCCGCATGGGGCCGCCATGACGACGACCGATGCGATCGCTGCTGTTCGCCGATTGGCCCGCCGGGCCGGCTGATCCGTTCGGTTCTCAGGCTTCGAAGCGCCGGAAGACCGCGACCGCGTTCTGGCCGCCGAAGCCGAAGCCGTTGATGATCGCGGTGTCCACTTTCACCTGGCGCTTTACGAGCGGCACGTAGTCCAGGTCGCACTCGGGATCCGGGTTCTCGAGGTTCGCCGTCGGCGGAATCCAGCCCTCGCGAATGGCACCGACCGCCGCGATCCCGGCCACGGCACCGGCGGCACCGAGAAGGTGCCCTACCATCGACTTCGGGCTGCTGATCGGCACCCTGTAGGCGTGGTCGCCGAACGCTCGCTTGATGGCTTTCGTTTCGGTCACATCGTTGAGCGGCGTGGACGTGCCATGGGCGACGATGTAATCGACCTCGTCTGGTGCGACCCCGGCGGACCGGAGCGCCTTGGTCATGGCCATCATCGCGCCTCGCCCGGTCGGCTCCGGCGCGGAGATGTGGAACGCGTCCGCCGTCAGCGCCGCTCCGATGACCTCGGCCTGGATCGTCGCCCCGCGGGCCATCGCGTGCTCGGCCGACTCAAGGACCACCACGCCCGCACCCTCCCCGAACAGGAATCCGTCCCGGTCGCGATCGAACGGGCGCGACGCGCGCTCGGGCTCGTCGTTGCGCTTGGACAGCGCGCCCATGTTCGAGAGCGCGGCGAACGCGATCGGCAGCAGGGGGCCTTCCGATCCACCGGCGATCACGACATCGGCCTCACCTGCCTGGATGAGCCGAAGCGCGTCCTGGAACGCGATGACCCCGGAGGCACAGGCCGCGATCTGGGTGATGACCGATCCGGTGAGCCCGTACTTCATCGAGACCTGGGCGGCAGCCATCGATCCGGACATGGCCGGGACGGCAAAGGGGGAGACCTGTCCGGGCCCCCTCTCGCGGAGGGCGCTGTCGCCGTCGGTGACCGCCTCCATCCCGCCGCCACCGGTGTTGATCACCACGGCGACCCGATCGCGCTGCTCCGGGGTCCAGGCATCGAAGTTCAGGCCGGCGTCCTCGACGGCTTCCGTGGCCGCGGCGACGCCGAGGTGGATGAATCGACTCATCCGTCGTGCCATCTTGCGGTCCATCGCGACCGTCGGATCAAAGCCCTTGACCTCGGCCGCGATGCGCACGTCGAAGCCGGTCGCATCGAAGGTCGTGATCGGTCCGGCCCCTGACACGCCGGCCAGGAGGTTCCGCCAGTACGTTGTCGCGTCGTTGCCGATGGGGGTGACGGCACCGAGGCCGGTCACCACGGCACGACGGGCGGGATCCTGGCTGGGCACAGCTACCTCGGGCTAGTCGTTCGCGTCGGAGGCGATTGTAGCCCCAGGCTGCGGTGCCACCGTCGGGTGCCGCGGCCTGCGGGCGGCCCGGCTCAGTCCCCGTCGTAGCGCTTGAAGATGACGGCCCCGTTGTGGCCGCCGAGGCCGATGTTGTTCGACAGCGCGTAGCGGATGGGCATCGGGACGGCTTCGGGCACGACCCACAGGTCGCAGTCCGGGTCGGAGTCGCGATAGTTGATCGTCGGCGGCGCGACCTGCTCAGCCACGGCCTTGACCGTCGCGAAGGCCTCGAACGCACCGGCGCCGCCCATCATGTGGCCGGTCATGGACTTCGTCCCGCTGATGATCAGGGAGTGCCGCTCGCGTGCCGCACGATCTCCGAAGACCGTCCAGATCGCCTCGGTCTCGCGCTTGTCGCCGAGCGGCGTGGATGTCCCATGCGGGTTGATCAGGTCGACCTCGTCGGCCGGAACGCCGCGACGATCCAGGGCCATTTTCATCGCACGAGCGGAGCCGGTGCCTCCCTCGATCGGCTGGATCATGTCCCAGCCGTCGGCCGCGGAACCGTAGCCGACGACCTCGGCGTAGATGTGGGCGCCACGTGCCCTGGCGTGGTCGAGATCCTCGAGGAACAGGCCCGCTGCGCCCTCGCCGAGAACGAACCCGTTGCGGGTCAGGTCGAACGGGCGGGTGACCGTCTCGGGATCCTCGCCCGGCCGGGGCATGCCGAGGCCGCGCATGTTGGCGAAGCCTGCATGCGCGACTTCGATGAGCGGTGCCTCGGTCGACCCGGACAGGATCGCGATGCAGTCGCCGCGCCGGATCGCCTCGGCGGCCTCGGCCACGTTGTGGGTGCCGGTCGCGCAGGCGCTCACGATGCTGATGTTGTGGCCGATCGCACCGGTCTCGATGGCGATCATCCCTGAGCACGAATCAACCAGCGCGTTGGCGATGAACGTGGGCGCGACACGGTCGGGGCCCTTCTCGTGGAGCGTCGCGAAGTTGTCGATCATCAGGGTCTGCCCGCCGGCCCCCGAACCGAACACGACGCCGACCTCCGTGCGGTTCTCGTCGGTGATCTCGAAACCGCTGTCGGCGAGGGATTGCTTGGCGGCGGCCACGCCAAAGTGCAGGCTGGATTCACTGCGTCGCGCCGCCTTGGCGTCCATCCACTCTGACGCGACGAAGTCCTTGACCTCGCCGCCCAGCTTGGCGTCGTACGGGGCCGGGTCGAAACGGGTGATCGTGCCGATCCCGGAGACGCCGTTCAGGAGATTCGACCAGGCGGTATCGACGTTGTTGCCGACGGAGCTGATGACGCCGAGGCCGGTCACGACGACGCGGCGGTTGTAGTCGGGTGCTCGCACGGTGGCTGGATCCTCCCTGGAACGGACGGTCAGGCGGGGTCGCCGGCTGCGGCCGGCACTGGGGCGAAGGGGATGAACAGGCGATCCGGTGCCAATGGGTCGTCGAGCGCGATCGCGTCGCTGTCCGGCGCGATCCGCCTGATGAGCCCGGTGAGGACCCGTCCGGGTCCGACCTCGACGAAGGTCGTGACACCGTCGGCGGCCATCCGCTCGACGGCACGAACCCAGTCCACGCCGGTGGTGAGGTGCTCGACGAGTTCGGCGCGGCAGCTCTCGGCGGTGTCAAGCAGGCGCGCATCGGCGTTCGCCAGGAGATGTGGTACCGGATCCCGAAAGGCGACCGACGCCAGGACGCGCGTCATCGCCGTCGCCGCGTCGGCCATGAGGGGCGAGTGCGCGGCCACGGACACGGGGAGGACGATCGCCTTGCGCGCTCCGAGGGCCTTCGCGATCTCGGCGCTCGCCTCGATCGCTCCTCGCTCGCCCGATACGACGACCTGGCCCGGGGCGTTGCGGTTGGCGACGCCGAAGATCCCCGCCACGCCAGCCTGTGCGATGAGGTCCGGCAAGGCCGCGTCGTCGAGACCGATGATTGCCGCCATCGCGCCTTCGCGGCCACCGCCCGACGCCTGCATCTGGAGCCCGCGCTCACGGACGAGGCGGACACCGTCCTCGAGAGACAGCGCCCCGGCTGCCACGAGGGCCGAGTACTGGCCCATCGAGTGGCCGGCCACGTAGCGGGGCTCGCCGGGATCGATGCCGAGCTCAGCCCAGCGCTCGCGCAGTGCGGCCAGGTACGCGATCGACGTCACGAGGAGTGCCGGCTGGGCGTTCTCGGTGCGATCGAGGTGTTCGGCCGGACCCTCGAAGGCGATGCGTGCGATCGGTTCACCAAGCGCCGTCTCGGCCTGCTCGAAGATGGCCCGGGCGGCCGCCGAGCGGAAGACCAGCGCATGGCCCATGCCCACCGACTGGGAGCCTTGTCCGGGAAAGACGAATGCGTACGAGGTCATTGCGCCGATCGTCGCATCCCGGAGCGTCCGCCAGCGTGCTTTGCATGCGCCACTGCACGCATCCGTGCACGATTTCGATGTACGCTCTGGCAATGAGCAGCACCCCATCAGCGGGGCGTCCGCGTCGGGTCACCCGTCGGGCGGCACCTGTCCGGGCGATCACCCGGAGGTTCGAGGCGGACCTGGCCGCGCCGATCGTCGCCGCCGGAACACGGATCCAGAACGTGCGGCAGATTTCGGAGCGGGTGGCGATGGGGCGCGCCCTGTGGCGCGAGCTCGTCGTCGGGTTTGCTTCCCAACTTGGCGGCCTTCGCCTTGGATTCACCCAGCTCGCGGCGCTGTACGTCCTGGCCGACGGAGGCACGACGACGATCGGGGAGCTGGCCGAAGTGCTCGGTCGATCACCGTCGGCGACCAGTCGACTCGTGGACGGACTGTCGAAACGGCGGCTGGTGGAGCGCCGCGAGGAGCCCGAGGACAGACGGCAACGAACCCTCGTGCTTACCCCGCGCGGCCAGGCCCTGCTACGCCTCGTCGACCGTGCCCGTGCGGACCAGTTCCTGACGGCGGTCCGCCCGATGCCGACTGCCGAGCGGGCGCTCGTCGCAATGGGTGTCGCCGCACTCGCGACACACGCGATCTCACGTCGCGGCCGATTGGTGCGCAGTCCTCGCGACTGATCCGGCGCCGGGCGGCCAGAACGTCAGGCTCGCCGACGCTTTGCCAGGATCATCCTGACGACCACGCCGACCGCGAGCGCGACCGCAATGAGCATGGCGATCGCGAGTGCCAGGCCGCCTCCGCCGGCCGAGACTCCCGGTTCGCCGCCGGCGGGGCTGTGGGTGCCTTCAGGGCTCGAACCGCTGGATGCGACCGCGGCCGAGGTTGGCGACGGCACCCCGGTCGGCGACGTGGAAGGCGGATCCCCTGAGGACTCGGTTGCAGCCGGAGTCGGGTTCGAGGAGGGTGAGGCCGTGACCGTGAGCACGGGCGTTGGTGGCGCCGTCGGTGGCTTCGTGGGTGTTGACGTCGGTGGAGAGGTCGGCGCGGGGGTGGGTTGCGGTGTCGCCGCGGCCTGGACCACGACCCGTCCGACCATTCCGCTGTCCGCGTGGATCTCGCAGACGTAGGGGATCTCGCCGGCCACGGTGAAGGTGTAGCTGAACGTCTGGCCCGCCACAAGGGTGTTCGAATCGAACAGGCCGTCCGGATGGACGCCGCTCGCGTTGTAGGTGCCCGACGTCACGGTGTGTGGATCTCCAGGAGCCATCGTCCAGGTCACCGTGTCGCCGACCGTGACGGTCAGCTGCGACGGCGCGAAGACATAGGGACTGCTCTGTGCCGTCACCTGGTGGGTTGCGCCTCGAACGATCGCGGGTGCGAGCTCTGTCACGCCGAGGAGCACAACGATCGCGAATGGGCGTAGGAGGGCGGATGGTCCCATGCCACGGAATACGCCTCGCAGCGACCGGCGGTTCTCGCTCCGATAAACCGACCGGCGCCCGCCGGCGTATCTGTCTGCGTCGGCGCCGCGACCCGTCTGCCCGGTCGTGCCCCGAACAAGAAGGAGGAGGGAAACCGATGCGTTTCCGAACAGCCATCGCCGCCGCATCGCTGGCGCTGCTGGCAATCCCAGGTACCGCCGCGGCGGCCAACCCCAGCGGCCGCCTGGCCGCTCTCGATGGGGCTTCGGAGGTCCCACCGGTCGCGACCGCCGCCAGCGGCGTTGGCTGGGTCGCGATCAGCTCCGACGACAGCAGCATCGCCTACCACGTGGAGTACAGCGGCCTCTCGGGCGCCCTCACGGCGGCGCACATCCATCTCGGTGCTCCGGGTGTGGCCGGGGGCGTCATGTTGCCCTTAGCGGCCTCGGCCAGCCCGATGGACGGCGTTCTGACGTCGGCCGACTTCAGCGCGACCGGGTCTGTGACCACCTTTGCCCAGGCCCTCGCCGCGATCAGGGCCGGAACGACCTATTTCAACCTGCACACGGCGGCCAATCCCGGCGGCGAAATTCGCGGCAACCTCGTCACGACCGTCGACGCGTTCGACGCCACGATCAACGGCGCCCAGGAGGTGCCCGCCGTCACGACATCGGCGACGGGTTCGGGTCTCGTCGTCTTCAGCGCCGACAACGCCCGCATCTGGTACCGGGTGAGCTACAGCGGGCTGTCCGGCGCGCTCACGGCCTCGCACATCCACCTCGGCGCGGCGGGTGTCGCCGGCGGGGTCATGCTCCCACTGACGGCGTCGGCCAGCCCGATGCTCGGCAGCCTCACATCCGCCAACTTCAGCGCCACCGGGTCCGTGACCGACTACGCGGGCGCCGTCGCCGCGATCAAGGCCGGCGGCACGTAT